>JAJZFQ010000073.1 GCA_021805275.1 Pseudomonadota bacterium | reverse complement strand
CGCTGCCCTCGGTGCGCGAGGTGGCCGTGATGCACGCGGTGAATCCCATGACCGTGTCGCGAGCCTACGGCCTGGCAGAGGCCGAGGGGCTGCTGAAGCGGCTGCGCGGCAAGGGTATGGTCGTGGCTGCACAGAGCGGGCGCACGCGCTCGCAGAGCGAACGGCTCGCGCTGCTCGAGCCGCTGCTGCTGGCGCTCTCGCGCCAGGTGCAGGAACTGGAATTGCCCGCCGAGTTAGTATTGCGGCGGCTGGCCAAGCTGTTGGGAGACTAGTGCATGTCGGAATCGAGCTCGGCTTACCCATCGATCCTCGCGCGCGGTTTGTGGCACAGCTACGAGACGCATGACGTGCTGCGCGGGGTCGATTTGCAGGTGTCCCAGGGCAGTGTCCTCGGCTTGATTGGTCGCAACGGCGCGGGCAAATCAACCTTGATCCGTGCGCTGCTCGGACTGTTGGCGCCGCGCAAAGGCATGGCCTTGGTCCTCGGTGAGCCGGCGATGCGTCTGCCCGATCAGGTCAAGGAGCGCCTCGCCTACGTACCGCAGCAGCCGCAGACCTTTCCGTGGCTCACCGCCGACCAGATGCTGCGCTTCGTCGGTCAGTTCTTTCCGCGTTGGGATGCGTCTTTTGCCACGGAGACTCTGGCCCGCTGGTCGATTCCCTCGAGCCAGCCGCTGGCAAAGCTCTCACCCGGGGAGCGTCAACGCGTGGAGTTGATCCGCGCACTCGCGTGCCGTCCGCAGGTGTTGGTGCTCGATGAGCCGGCGGCCGCGCTCGATCCGGTGGCGCGCAGGGAGCTGCTGCGCGAAGTGGCACTGCGGGCCACCGAGGACGGCTGCACGGTCCTGTTCTCGACGCACATCGTTTCTGACTTGGAACGGGTGGCGTCTCAGATCGCTTTGCTGCACGAGGGTCGGATGCTGCTGCATTGCGCGCTTGATGACACCAAGGAGCGCTACGCGCGGCTGTGGCTGCCCGGGCGTTTCGCCGCGGCCGCACCGCCCGGGGCGCTCAGCCGTCGGCCGCAAGCCGATGGCAGCCTGACACTGGTGATCGAGCGGGACGAGGGCGGTCGGTGGCCTGCCGCGGTGCAACTGGCCGGCGCGCGGCTCGATGCGCTCGGACTGGAGGATCTGTTCGTGGAGATCGCCGCGTGAACGCGTGGGTCCTGCTCACCATGCCGTGGACTGGCCTGCGCAGCGGGCTGCGTGGGGCGTGGGCGCTGTTCACACTCGCCTGTTGGGGAGGGGCCGCCGTGCTCATCTTTGCAGGACCCGCGATGGTGGATCACAGCTGGCAGCTCGCTACGGGGCTCATGGCGTTCTGGCTGGTCTCGATGAGCCTGCTCTTGTCCTCTGTGTTGCTGCTCGCGCTCGAGGCGCGGGTACTGTGTCTGCCGCACCTCGAACGGGCCGCCGCGTACAGCCTGCTTCTGAACCTGCTGCTGTTGCTCGTGAACGTGGTGCTGCCGATGGCCCTGATGAGTGGCCACCCGCGCCCGGTCGGGCAGATCCTGCTCATCGGCCTGGCTGCGGGCTTCACGTACGCGTTGGTGCCGGCGATCTGGATCTTGCCGCTGCTGCTCGGTCTGCCGCTTTTGCTGTCTCTCGGTCAGCAGTGGCACTGGCAGCCGATGGGTCCGCAGGATCCGCACTTCCTCTGGATCACCGCCGCGATCGTTCTCCTCGCTGTTCTGAGCAGTGTGTGGAGCTGGCAGCGCGTGCTGCGTCAGGGCACGCAGTCGATCGGCTGGCGGCGTCGCCCCATCATATTGGATCTTCGTCTCGGCGCCCAATGCGCGGCCACCGATCCTGTCGTGGGCGATCCTCATAACTATCTTGCACGTCGGACCCCTGCATGGTTGCAGCCGCGCGCGCAGCTCGGTGCGGGCGGACCGGCGGATCTGCCTCGGGCGCTGCGGATTTTACTGGGCGGAGTGTATCTGCCTGTCACTCTGCGCTCCGTGGTGCGGCAGCTGGCGCTCCCGGGGGCGATATTGTTGGCTATGGTGCTCCTGCAGGCGCCCGCGTTGGCGCATGATGGGTGGCGCTGGACGCGATTGCGCCCGTTGGTGATGAATGTCGCGAGCGCGGGTGGGGGGATGTTGGTCATGGCCTTGATGGTGAAGCGATCGAAGCAGCTGGTTTCCCATTGGCGTCGCCCGGGCGGAGTGCTGACGGTGCTGCCGTTGCTGCCGGGGTTCGGCGATGGCGCGCAACAGACGGCGCGGCTGCTGCGCATGCTGTTCGCGCAGATGTGTGTTTGGGGGCTGCCGTTGATCGGGGTTGCGTTCCTGGTCACCGTAATCGGGACGCACAGCCTTGCTCGGGGCGCATTGCTCTTGATGGTCCTCGGTCTGGCGCCGGCCGCGGAGGTGGCAGTGGTGTACAGCATACTCGGTCGTCGTCCGGTACCCGCTGGGGTCATCTGGGTCCTGGCCGTGCTGGGCTTCGCGCTGGTGCTGACCGCCATGGATGTGGCCATCCTCGCCGGGCGCATGATCCTCTCCGGACCACTGCCCGCAATGGTGCTGGTTGGCTGCGCGCTCGGATATGCCGTGTCCATCGGACTCGCGGCGCGTGGCCGGCGCGCGTTGCAGCGCCAGCCGCACCCTTATCTCGCTTTGGATTGAAGACAGGTATGGCGCGCCGGCAGAGCTCCCGGATCCATTGCAGGTATCATGGGTCCTCGGCAGTGCGCAGCGGAATCGAGGCACTGAGACCTGACGGATCCACCGGCGCCCGTGGGTGGCGCCGGTCGCGGTGAGTGAACACTTGAGATGAGAGAGGTGAGTCGCATGAAGGTTGGATCGAAAATGCGCTGGATGTGGCTTGCAGCCCTGCTCGCCGCCGGACCGGCACTGGCGGCCGGAGGCGCTGCGGTGACCCGCGCCACGCTCGATAACGGATTGCGAGTGGTGATCGTGCGCGATCCGCTCGCCCCGGTGGTCTCGGTGCAGACGAACTACCTGGTCGGTTCCGACGAGGCGCCGCCGGGCTTCCCGGGCATGGCGCACGCGACCGAGCACATGATGTTTCGCGGCAGCCCGGGACTCACCGCCAATCAGCTCGCGGCGGTGACGGCCAACATGGGCGGGGCGTTTGACGCCGAAACGACCAACAGCGTCACCAAGTACTTCTTCGTGGTGCCCGCCGAGGACCTCGACGTTGCGCTGCACATCGCCTCGATCCGCATGCGGGCGGTGGACATGGCCCCGAAGCAGTGGGCGCTCGAGCGCGGGGCGATCGAACAGGAAGTCGCGCGGGATCTGTCCAGCCCGAGCTTCAAGTTCTACACCGAGATGGTCGCGCACCTGTTCGCCGGCACGCCGTATGCGCACACCCCGCTCGGCACTCGGCCGTCGTTCAATGCCACCACGGCCGCAATGCTCAAGCGCTTCCACGACCGCTGGTATGCGCCGAACAACGCCATCCTGGTGATCGCCGGGGACGTCGATCCGGCGGCGACGCTCACCGAGGTGAAGCGCCTGTTCGGAGGCATTGCGCGTCGCACCCTGCCGCCCCGTCCCACCTACCACTTTCGTCCGGTGAGCGCCCAGACGCTGCGCCTGCCGACCGACAGTCCCTACGGCTCGGTGTACGTCGTCTATCGCATGCCGGGCATCCGCAGCAAGGAGTATGCCGCGTCCCTGGTGCTCTCCACCGCGCTCGCCTCCAAGCGCGCCGCGCTGTTCGGTATGGGCATGGACGGTACCGCGCTGTATGGGACGTTCTTCGACCAGGGTCTGCCGCGAGCTGGCTTCGGCGCGGCCGTCGGCATCTTTCCCCGGGGCGGGAAGTCGGCCCCGGTGCTGGCGCGGGTCGAGTCGATCCTGGCCCGTGCCGCGAAAGCCGGGGTGAACCCGGCGCTGGTGCAGGCCGCCAAGCGCAAGGCCATCGCCGATCTGGAGTTCGCCAAGAATTCCGTCAACGGACTGGCGAGCGCCTGGTCCGAAGCGCTCGCGGTCGACGGGCTGTCCTCGCCCGAGGCGATCAGAGCCTCGCTCGAGGCGGTCACGCCCGCCGAGGTCAACGCGCTGGCGCGACGCATCTTCAATCCCGCGCACGCGTTCACGGCCGTCCTCACTCCGCAAAGCTCGGGCAAACCGGTGACCGGCAAGGGCTTCGGCGGACCGGAGAGCTTCGCCGCCAATCCCAGCAAGCCGGTGAAGCTGCCGGTGTGGGCGGCGCGGGCGTTCGCGCACCTGCCCGTGCCACGCACGCAGCTGCATCCCTGGAGCGACACGCTGCCGAACGGACTGAAGCTCGTGGTGCAGCCGGAATCGGTGAGCAACACCGTGCAGGTCGTGGGTCTGGTGCGCACCAATTCCGATCTGCAGTCCCCGCGCGGGCAGCAGGGCGTGAGCGATGTGCTCGACGCGATGTTCCAGTTCGGCTCGGCGCGTCTGAACCGGCTGCAGTTCCAGGCGGCGCTCGATGCCATTACCGCGCACGAGAGCGGGGGGCCGGGGTTCTCGCTCGATGTGCCCGCGAAATACTTCGCGCGCGGCATGGCGCTGCTCGCCGACAACGAGCTGCACCCGGCGCTCAGCCCGCAGGCGTTCCTCTACATGCAGCGCGAGCAGGCCGGTGAATGGCACGGGGAGATCCACTCGCCCGGATTCCTCAACGATATCGGTCTGCAGCGTCTGCTGGTGCCGGCGAGCGATCCGTCGCTGCGCTACCCGACGCCGCGCAGCGTGCTCTCACTCACGCTCGCGAAGGTGAAGGCGTACTACGAGCGCGTCTACCGGCCGGACATGACCACGATCGTCGTGGTCGGCAAGGTCACCCCGGCCGAGGCGCTCTGGGTGGTGGGCAAGACCTTCGGCGGCTGGCTCGCCCACGGGCCGAAGCCTGCGATCCACTACCCGCCGGTGCCGCTGAATGCGCCCGGTCGCCTGCAGACCCCCGACCGCAGCGCGGTGCAGGACAGCGTGCAGCTCGCCGAGATGGTCCCGGTGACGCGCCAGAGTCCTGAGCGCTACGCGCTCAGGCTCGGCAACCAGATCCTCGGCGGCGGCTTCTACGCCTCGTGGCTCTACCACGACCTGCGCGAGCAGTCGGGCCTGGTGTACTACGTCAGCACGGGCTTCTCGCTCGATCGGCACCGGGGGCAGTACACGGTGAGCTATGGCTGCGATCCCGATCACGTGTTCGCCGCACGCACGCTGATCCTGAAGGACCTCAAGCGCATGCAGCACGGCGTGATTGCGCGCACCGACCTCGATCGGGCCAAGGGGATACTGCTGCGCGGCCTGCCGCTCAGCGAGTCGAGCTTCGATGCGATCGGCGAGCAGCTGCTCGGCTATGCCTCGCGCGGCGAGCCGCTCGATGAGAGCGTGATTGCGGCGCGGCGCTACCGCGCGCTCACCGCCGCGCAGGTGCAGCAGGCGTTCCGCCGGGCGATCCGGCTGAACGACTTCGTGATGGCGGTGAAGGGCCCGGCGCCGACCCGCTAGCGCGCCGTTCGCCAGGCACCGGGGCGCATGGCGCATGCGCCCCGGTGCCGCAGGGCGGCCTCAGGCGCCCTGTTCGGCGGCCTGCTCCACCCAGAGTTCGATCTGCGGGCAGGCCGCGACGGCCTGTACCGCCACGACCTGCGCGTCGCGCCGCTCGAGCCCGGCGATGGCGTGCTCCTTGCCGGTGCCGGCCACGACGAACAGCGGCTGCGCGATGCCTGCGATGAACTGCGGCGTCACGCTGATGCCCGAGAGGCCGTCGGGGCGGCTCACCGCCAGGGCCAGCCGGCCGCGCGCTCGCTCGAGGTCGGAGCTGCGAAACAGCGACGCGGTGTGGCCATCGGCACCGAGACCGAGCATGCCGAGCGTCACGCTCACACCCTGATCCATCAACGCGCGCAGGCGCTGCTCGTAGTCGAGCGCGGCCTGCTCGAGGGGCAGCTCGGTGCGCACGCGCAGCACCTGCTCGGCCGGGAGGGCGAGCGCATCGATCAGCGCTCGGGAGGCGTGATAGTTGCTCTGCTCGGAGTCCGCCGGCACGTACCGGTCATCGGAGAACAGCAGGTGCAGCTTGCCGCGCAGCGCCTCGCCGCGGTGCGCCAGGCGCGCGCCGAGCAGCCGGTACGCCGGCAGCGGCGTGTGTCCCCCGGAGAGCATGATGGCCGCGCCGCCCGCCGCCGCGGCGGCCGTGATGACGCTCTGAAGCCGTGCGGCGAGCGCCGCATCGAGCTCGGAGCGGGTCGGGAATCTGCGGATCTGAACGTTCTGCATGGGTCATCCTGTGCGCTTGGGGGGTGCGGCGATGGTACCGCAAGCCGCGCCGCGCTCAGGTGGGCCCCTGCTTGACCGCCAGTGTCAGGTTCAGCGTCTGCTGCCCGCGCAGCACCTGGATCTTCAGCGTCGAGCCGGGCTTGCGCCGCGCAATTTCCACGCGCGCCTGCTCGGCCGAGCGCACCGCCCGACCGCCGAGTTTCAGCAGCAGGTCCCCCGGCTTCAGGCCGACCTTCTGCGCGGGGCTGCCCTCGTAGACGTACGCGATCACCACGCCGCCGCGTGGCAGTCCGACTTGATGGGCCTGGGTGTTGGAGATGTCCTCCGGCACGATGCCGATCCAGCCGCGGATCACCTTGCCGTACTTGATGATGTCGTGCAGCACGCCGCGCACCATGTCGACCGGGATCGCGAAGCCGATCCCCTCGACGCCGAGGCTCTTCGCCACGATGGCCGTGTTGATGCCGATCAGCTGGCCATTGGAGTTGACCAGCGCACCGCCGGAGTTGCCGAAATTGATCGGCGCATCCGTCTGGATGAAGTCATCGAATGCCGAGATGCCCAGATCCTCCCGCCCCGTGGCGCTGACGATCCCGTGGGTGACCGTCTGGGACAGTCCGAGGGGATTGCCGATCGCGAGCACGATATCCCCGACGCGCACCTGGCTCGATTGTCCGAAGGCGATGACCGGCAGGTGCGGCAGGCTGATCTGCAGCACCGCGAGGTCGGTGTCCGGGTCCACCCCGACGATGTGCGGCACGGCGACGCGGCCGTCGGCGAGCTGCACGCGGATCGAGGCGGCATTGGCAATGACGTGGTAGTTCGTGACGATGTGGCCCTGGCGGTCGACGATCACGCCCGAGCCCAGGGTGCGCTCGATGCGCTGGCGGTAGAGCGGCAGCACGTTGCCGAACAGCTCGCCGAAATTGCCGAACGGGAACGGATTGACCTGTTCGGTGACCAGGCGGGCGGTGTAAATGTTCACCACCGCCGGGGCGGCGCGCTCGACCGCGCTGGCATAGCTCAGCACCGGGGGTTCGCGTCGCACCGTCTCCCCGCCGGGCGTGGCGGGCGCCGCCGGGGCACTCGGCGCGGGCCGCTCGGTGCGGATCAGGCTCGGGTGCAGCGCCACGATCACGAACGCGAGCGCCAGTCCGCCCACCACGGATCCGGCGATGAACGTCAGGCCCCGACCCAGTCGCTGCAGCATGTGTGTCCTCTCCG
>JAJZFQ010000211.1 GCA_021805275.1 Pseudomonadota bacterium | reverse complement strand
GCGCCGCTGCGCTCGAGTTCATCCTGGCCATAGCCGCCGGAGAGCAGCCCGACGCCGAGGCCGTGCGCGCGGCGGGCGGCGAGCATGTCCCAGATGCTGTCGCCGATGATCACCGCGGAGTGGATGTCGGTGCCGAGGCGCTCGGCGGCGGCAATGAATAAGTCCGGGTCGGGCTTGGCGTGTACGACGTCATCGCGGGTGACGACCGTCGCCACCGCCGGGTCGATGCCGAGTGCGCGCAGATTGTGCTGCGCGGAAATCATGCGCCCGCTGGTGGCGATCGCCCAGGGGTGCTTCGCTTGGGTCAGATACGCCAGCAATTCGGTCGCGCCCGGCAACGGGCGCACCCAGGGTACGAGGCGGGCGTAGGCCTCGGCGTGATGGCGCTGCAGCGTCTCGAGCAGATCGGGGGTGATCTGCACGGACACCTCGCGCAAGAGCATCTCGGTGAACAGTCCGCCGCTCATGCCGATCCGGCGGTGGATGCGCCACACAGACAGCTCGATCCCGGCGGCATGCAGTGCCTGCTGCCACGCCAGGACATGCTGGTACACGCTGTCGACGAGCGTGCCGTCGAGGTCGAACAGGAAACTCACTTCGCGGCGGTGCAAGGGGATCCTCCAGGTCGGGGTGCATCGGTATTATCCGCGAGCCGCCGGACCGGCGGCAACGGCAATGGCGCGCAGGGTGATCAGAACGGCTCGCTCGCCGGCGCCGCTTCGGCCGCCTTGTCCGCACGCTCGGTCAGGGTCGCTTCGGTCAGCAGCAGCACGCTTGCGACCGACACGGCATTCTCCAGTGCAGTGCGTACCACTTTCACCGGATCGACGATGCCGGCTTGATACAGGTCGACGAAGCGGTTGCCGGCGGCGTCGAAGCCGATGTTCGCATTGCCTTGGAGCATCCGGTCGACCACCACGCCGCCATCGGCCGCCGAGTTCTCGGCGATCTGGCGCGCCGGCGCCTCCAGCGCGCGGCGCAGGATCTGCACGCCGGTGCGTTCATCTCCGGTGCACGCCGATTCAGCCGCGAGCACCGCGCTGGTGCAGCGCAGCAGCGCCAGTCCGCCGCCGGGCACGATGCCCTCGGCCACCGCGGCCTTGGTGGAACTGATCGCATCATCGAGCGCTTCCTTGCGGGCCTTCATTTCGGATTCCGAAGGTGCCCCGACCTTGATCACCGCCACGCCGCCGGCGAGCTTGGCGAGCCGCTCCTTGAGCTTCTCGCGGTCATAATCGCTGGACGCATCCTCGATTTCCTTGCGCAGCATGGCGATGCGTGCCTCGATGCGCACTTTCTCGCCGGCCCCGCCGATGAGCGTGGTGGTGTCCTTGTCGATCACGATCCGCCGTGCCCGGCCGAGCTGCGTGAGTTTCGTGTCTTGCAGTTTGAGTCCGAGTTCCTCGGACACCACCTCACCGCCGGTCAGCGTTGCGATGTCGGCGAGCAGCGCCTTGCGTCGATCGCCGAACCCGGGCGCCTTGACCGCACAGCTCTTCAGTACCGCTCTGACCTGGTTGACGATCAGGGTGGCGAGCGCCTCGCCTTCAATGTCTTCCGCCAGCACCAGGATGGGGCGCGCGGTCTTGGCAACCTGCTCGAGCAGCGTGAGCAGGTCCTTCAGCACCGTGAGCTTGCGGTCGCACATCAGGATGTACGCATCCTCGAGCACGGCTTGCATGCTCGACGGATCGGTGACGAAGTAGGGCGAGAGATAACCTCGATCGAACTGCATTCCTTCGAGCACCTCGAGCGACGTCTCGATGGTCTTGGACTCCTCCACGGTGATGACGCCGTCGCCGCCGACCCTTTCCATCGCATCGGCGACCAATTCGCCGATGGTCGCATCGTTGTGCGCCGAGATCGTTGCCACCTGCACGCGCTCCTGGCGATGCTCCAGGGGCTTGGCCATGTGCTGCAGCGCATCGACGGCCGCGGCGAGCGCCCGATCCAGGCCGCGCTTCAGGTCGATCGCGCTCGCGCCGGCGGCCAGGTTGCGCACCCCTTCGGCGTAGATCGTCTGCGCGAGCAGCGTTGCGGTGCTGGTTCCGTCTCCGACCCGCTCGCCGGTCTTCTCCGCCGCCTGGCGCAGCATCTGTGCGCCGAGGTTCTCCTCAGGATCCTCGAGCTCCATCTCCTTCGCGATGGTCACCCCGTCGTTGCATACGATCGGTGCGCCCCATTTCTTCTGAATCAGCACCGATTTGGATTTCGGTCCGAGCGTGATGCGCACGGCATCGGCCAGTTGCGTGGTGCCACGCAGGATCTTCTCGCGTGCCGCGGAGCGGAATAACACTTGCTTGGCCGTCATCGGTCACACTCCGAAAGCGCACCTGCCGCGCATCTGCGCCGCATCGAGCCTAGGCACGCGGTCGGCGCGCGACCATCCGTACTAGTGCGCATTCCGGGGATCGGCGCGGTGCGCGACGGTTGCGGAAGCGCCGCGGGCCGCAGAGGTGTCCGCAGCCGAAGGTCTGCGCAGTGTCCGCATTCAACAAGTCCCATCCTGCAGCGCACGCCGTGAGTGCGGCCACGGTGAACGTGCGCGTGCGCGATCTGGCGCAGATGTTCAATTCCCTCGATGCTTCACCGTTCTGGGATCGCGATCTGGATGTGGATGCCGCGGCCTTCATCGAGGAGGAGTTTCGCGAGAACCGGGCCGTCGCGCAGTGGCACCTGCACGTGCACGCGAGCGAAGGCGCGGACCTGGCGGCCGATCTGCAGCCGGCCTTGGAGCATTACTACACGCGCATGGCGCACTCGACGGCCCTGCGTCTGCGCGAACAGCTGCGTCTCGGTGAATTTGCGTTGCTCGGCGGGCTGGCGATTTTTCTGCTCAGCATGAGCGCACGCGGTATCCTCTCACGCGTTGCCGCGCACGGACTGTCGCGGCTGCTCGATGAGGGGCTCATCATTCTGGCCTGGCTGGCCTTGTGGCGGCCGGTGGAAACGCTCGTGTACGGTTGGATCCCCTTATATCGACAGCGGCGCCTGTATCGGCGCTTGGCCGCGATCAAGGTAACGGTCCGAATGGAGCACGCACATCCGGCGCTGGCGAGCGTCGCCGCGCACCGACAGGAAGGCGGGGCCGTTGCGCCGCCGACCGCTCCCGATGAATCGCACCGCTCCTGATGCGCGCTGCACGATCGGCGCCGAGAAGGCGCCAAGCGATTGAAATCAAATTGACATCCCGCCGCGCGATCATGCGCTCTTCTTCGGGACAGATGTCGCCTGGGAATTTTTTTTTGCGGCGCTACGGGAACCCACGATGCCCGGGTGACTCAACATAGAGGACGATCGTGCACTGCTCGGGTCGTGTGCTGCGGCATAGACCCCGACAGTCAAATCACCAGGAGCGGGTGTCATGGCGGCAGAAGGCAATGTGTGGGCACTGGTATTGGCGGCGGGCGAAGGCAGCCGTCTGAAATCCCTCACCACCGCACCGTCAGGAACCGCCGTTCCGAAGCAGTTCTGCTCGCTATTCGATGGGCCGCCACTGTTGCATGAGGCCCTGCGGCGAGCGCAAACGCTCACGGACGAGGCATTCACGTGCGCGGTGGTCGCGGTGCACCATCGCCGCTGGTGGCAAGATGCGCTTGCGCCGTTGCCGCCAGGGAACATCATCGTGCAGCCGCGCAACTGCGGCACCGCGGTCGGCATCCTGTTGCCACTGCTGTACATTTTGCGGCGCGATCCAGAAGCCCGAGTGGTGCTGCTGCCCTCCGATCATCTGGTGCAGCACGAGTCGGTCCTCGCCGAATCGCTGGTGGCGGCGCTCGCGCAGCTGCCGAGACGCACACAGCAGGCGCTGCTGCTGGGCATCGAGCCGGAGGAGGTCGATCCTGAGCTCGGCTACATTGTGCCCGGTGAGCGCGATGCGCGCGGGGCATTGCGCGTTCTGCGCTTCGTCGAGAAGCCGCCGTTCGCTGAGGCGCGCGAGCTGATCGGCGGCGGTGCGCTCTGGAATGCATTCATCGTGGTCGCCGGCGCTCAGGCGCTGCTTGAGCTGTTCCGAGCCCGGATCGGCTCCGTCGTGGCGGCGATGGAGGCGGCCGTGGCCGCCGATTGCGAACACCCGCAGGCGCACGCGGTCGCCGCAGTGTACGAGCAGCTGCCCACGGTGGACTTTTCCCGCGACATTGTCGCCGGACAGGAGAGTGCGTTTCGCGTCATCGCGGTGCCGAAGTGCGGTTGGAGTGATCTTGGCACACCGCAGCGGGTCGCCGATGTGCTGCGCCGTGTGCCGCAGCCGCAGAGCGGTGCGCGTCTGCGCTCCGGCGTCGCCTTCCTGAGCCTCGCCGCGCAGCATCACCGGTTGCACAGGCTGCAGGGCGCCGCTGGCGCCTAACGCGGCGAGTGGGGGTCAGCGGCGCTGAGTGCGCATGCTGTCGAGTGCGCCTGCCATTCCACCGACCAGCGAACCGACCACTGCGCCCGCGGTGGTGAGCGTACCTACGGCGCCGAACAGCGGCAGCGCGGTAAGTACCGCAACGCCGGCGGATGCGCCGAGGGCGACATTTTTCAGCAGTGAGACGATCTTCATCGGCTCGGTCTCAGTCAGAAATGCGATGGACGGACATGCTAGCGAAGCGGCGGCGGTTGCGCACCGGTGTCGCGCGGGGACGTAAGCTCGCGCTGGGGCTTCGCGGCGCTCCTCGCCCAGGGCGCGGCGGTCCGTCACTGCCGCAGGCGCGGGAGGGGCCGCAGATGCCCCTGCCGCGCCTGCGGGATCCGGGATGGATCAGACCAGATGCCCGCGATGATGGACCGGGGGCGCAGCGGCACGCGGCACGGCCACTCTGGGCAGCAGGACGATGACCCGCGTCGGCGCGCGGATGGCCTGTAGCGGGATCACCGGCTGCAGGAAGCGGACCTCGAGCGGTACGCCCCGTCCGGGCAGCGGCAGCAGCCGGCCGAACATCACCGGCCCCGGCCACAGCGGCACCATCGGCCCGCTGAGCGCGGTTTCGATGAGTCGCATCTGCTGCATCTGCGCCTGCAGCGCCTCGAACTGCGCCAGGACCCAGGGGGGCATCGGCGCACCTGCGCTGCGGGTCTCGGAGACCTGAACCATGGCTGCGCCGTTCGGCCCGCGCCACCGCCAGGTGTGCACACGGATCGGCCCGGCGGCAGTGCGTACCACTTGCACGACCTCCCGCAGGGGGACCGTGCGGGAGCCGACGCGGATGAACATCGGTTGCGCTGCCAATGCGAGCACCGGCAGGGCGATGCCCGCAAGGGCTACGGCAAGCACTTTCTTACGCATAGACACCTCCTTGAAGCTTGAAGCGGCCGGCTCCGGAGGGAGTCCGGCTCGCAGATTCGACCGCGCCGGCCGCCAGGAGTTTCGTGGCCGCACGGGTGCGCCCCTCAGGTGCTGCCGGCGTGCGAGCGCAGTGCTCTCGCACGCCGGTGCGGCCGGCCGCCCGCAGTGCCGTTCGGTCGGGCTCGGCATCGAGTTTGCGATGGCGCGACGGCCGACACGCCGGCCGATGCTCGCGCCTTTCCTCGCGATCACGGTGCGGTGTGGAAGCGCTCCGGCGCAATGCCCTCAAACGGCCTGGAGTTGGCGGGCAGCCGCCTCCGCGGTATTTTCCGGTTTGGTGTTGAATGCAATGGCCGCCGCTGGCGCCGCCCTGTGAACCACGTTCACCACCATCTCGAACAGCGGGAGGCTTTTCGGTGGAAGTCTGAGACCACCACCAATCACCACGCAATCGTAGGCCGTGGCCTTAAGCGCCTTCTGAAGCATGGCGCGGCCGGCCTCGTCCGGCGTGATCATGCAGGTGTCGCCCTCCCAGCCGCGAGCCTTGATCTGCTCGAGCGCGATGGCGATGCCCGCGTGGATCATCGGGGCGTTGAAGCCGGGCGGCAGGGACGGGTCTGTGAAATCGACGGTTTCGGGCTTCTGGCCGACAAAGAGAATGCGGGTCATGGGGGGTCTCCGTGAGTTGCAATGACACGATGGGCGGGGGCTGGGCGGGCGAGGGGGCGGCGGCAAGGACTCCCCGATGTGCTCCAGAGCTTCACGCCGCGCGTGAAGTGGCGCCGCGTGGGCCTGGAACACATGCGCGACGCTCGGCCCATGGCCGTCGGCGCGACGGGCAGCGGCCCTCGGATCTGCGGGTGTTCAGGGCGACGGCTGGGTCGGCTTTCATGATGCGCTTCCGGGGTTGCGAGCCGCCTGCTCCTCGAAGAAGGCGCGCAGTGTTCTCGGCGCGCACCGCGGGGGCATGCGCAGGACTGCGGACCCGTCCGCGCACCGTTGCGCCGCGTCGGGCGAGCTCCGGAAGACCCTGCCGGCGAACTTGCCGTGGGCTCCCACGGCCAGAATTGTCTCGTCCATTGGTTCAATTTCCTTTCGGTCGGCGCGATCGCAGGCCGTGAAATCAATATAGTGCATCAGCTCGCCCCTCCTGGGTCTCGATCGCTGGACAGACTGTGCCATGAACTGCAACAATTGAGTCGTGCTCGATCTCAATCGCTTTCGCGTGTTCGAACGAGTCGCCGCCCTCAAGAGCTTTACGGCCGCGGGGCGGGCCCTGGGAATGCCGAAGTCCAACGTGAGCCGCTCGATCGCGAGACTCGAGGCTGAACTCGGCACTCGCTTGTTTCAGCGCACCACCCGCGAGGTGGTCCTGACGCACACCGGTCAAGCCCTGCTCGAACGAAGCGCGCAGATCACTCGCGCGCTCAACGAGACTTTGGCCTATGTGGGGGGACTCTCGGGACAACCCCGGGGGGTGCTCAGGGTCAGCGCGGGGATAGGGTTTGGCGTCAACGTCCTGGCCGCGCAACTGCCCGACTTCCTGCTGCGCTATCCTGACATCGACATCGCGCTCGATCTGGAAAGTCGCACGGCGGACCTCGTCGGTGAGGCCATCGACGTCGCGGTTCGCCTCGGCCCGCTGCCGGATTCCGGCTTGATCGCCGTGAAGCTCGGCGAGATGCACCGCTATCTCTGTGCCACGCCCGGGTATCTGGAACGGCGCGGAACACCGCAGTCCTTCGAGGAGCTCTCGCGCCACGACACCATCGACATGCCGTCACCGGAGGGTCGCATCAGGCCGTGGGTCTTCTCCCGTGGGCAGGAGACGACCCGCCTCGAGAAGACACCGCGCGTCTCGGTCAACGAGGCGCTGACGATTCATCGGCTCGTCATGAATGGTGCGGGCCTGGGCATCCTGACGGGGTACCTCTGTGGGCCTGAAATTGCCGCGGGGCGGTTGGTGCACCTTTTTCCGCAATGGTCGGTCGCCTCCGTCGAGGTGAATTTGGTCTTCCCCTCGCGGCGCGAACTGGCTCCGGCTGTGCGGGCCTTCGTCGATTACATGAAGGAAGTCAATCGATCGGATTCCGTGTGGATGCGGCGATCGTGACCCCGGGGGAAGCGGCCCAGGCGAAAAATTCTCCGACGACCTCAGGCATCGTCGGTAGCATTCGCAACTTCTTGATTTATTGGCGCTCCCTACGGGATTCGAACCCGTGTTACAGCCTTGAGAGGGCTATGTCCT
>JAJZFQ010000059.1 GCA_021805275.1 Pseudomonadota bacterium | reverse complement strand
ACGCCAGGCCGTTCGGCGGCCGCGGGTAGAAATGCATCGGCTCACTCGCCAGTCCGAGCGGCGCACTGAGCACCCATGCGACCAGCCACAGAGCCGTCAGAGGCAGAAATTTCGCCATGGAGTCCCCCCAGTCAGTCGTTAACTGCGGCAGTGCCGCGCGATGTAGTCTTCATGGGTCGGCAGGCCGAGGGCCGCCGACCTCAGGGTACGGCGCAGCTGCTCGAGATACGGGGCACCCTCGAAGCTGCGGTACTCGAGCAGCGGATCCTCTCGCTCGGGCCAGTTCAGCTGGCCGATGTGCACCGCGAGCCAGCTGGTCGGGCCGAAGATGTCCATCTCGCTCGGCAGGATCCGTCCGAAGCGGCGGAAGTGCTCGATCTTCTCCTGCAGAGTCTCCGGCACCTTCATCTGCGCACAATGTCGCCACAGCGCCCCGTCGGTGCGCGTGTTCAGATGATAGTGCAGGATGATGAAATCCCGGATGCGCTCGACCTCGGCGCTCGCGACCCGATTGTATTCGCGAATCACCAGAGGATCGAAATCCCGGTCGGGGAAGTAGGCGATGAGCTTGGAGATGCCCGCCTGGATCAGGTGCAGCGCGGTCGACTCCAGCGGCTCGAGGAAGCCGCTCGAGAGGCCGATGGCGATGACATTCTTATTCCAGTGCACCCGGCGCCGCCCGGGCGTGAAGCGGATCAGGCGCGGCTCGGCCAGAGTCGGCGCATCCAGGTGAGCGAGCAGCACCTCGGCGGCCTGCGCATCGCTCATCCACGACGAGGCGTATACGTGCCCGTTGCCGGTGCGATGCTGCAGCGGGATGCGCCACTGCCAGCCGGCCGTATGCGCCTGCGAGCGAGTGTAGGGGGTCAGCACGGTGCGCGCGCTCGGCACGGTCAGCGCCCGGTCGCACGGCAACCAGTGCGACCAGTCATCGAAGCCACTCGCGAGCGCCCCCTCGATGAGCAGCGCGCGCATGCCGGAGCAGTCGATGAACAGCTCCGCGCGCTCTTGGCGGCCATCCTCCAGACGCACCGCCTGCACAAAGCCGCTCTCGGGGTGCTGCTCGACCGCCACCACCTTGCCCTCGATACGCCGCACGCCACGGGACTCGGCGTACTCGCGCAGGAATTTCGCGTACAGGTGCGCATCGAAGTGATACGCGTAGAGATAGGTCGAGAGCACGCTGCGCGGATCGGCGGCCGGATGATCGAAGCGGCCCTCGCGCGCCGCCGCCCAGGCCATGCAGTACTCCTCGAGTCCCCCGGCCCGCCCGGCCGCATGCGCCCGCAGCCAATGATGCTGCATCTGCACCAGATCGAACGGCCGCCCGTAACTGCCAAACGGGTGAAAGTACCGCTGCCCGAGCCGCGCCCAGTCGACGAACTCGATGCCGAGCTTGAACGTTCCCTGGGTACGCCGCAGGAACTGCTCCTCCGGCACACCGAGCATGTCATTGAACAGCTTGATCGGCGGGATCGTCGCCTCGCCCACCCCAAGGATACCGATCTCCTCGGACTCGATGAGCGTGATGCGGCAGTCGCGCTCGATCGTGCGCGCGAGCGCCGCGGCGCTCATCCAGCCCGCCGCGCCACCCCCGACGATCACGATCTGCTCAATCCTGCGGCTCGAGCCTGACATGTTCGGCCTCGCGCTGAGAGCGGTCCCGGGACTTCCCGGCGCGGGCTGCGTGCGCCCGCGCCGGGAATCGAGAGCTTAGAACTTCATCGTCACGCTGGCGAGCACGGTGCGACCGGGCTCGGCACTGACGCCGATGATTCCCGGACCGGTGGTGACCGCGCCGCCACCGCCGACTCCGAGACTGTTGAACATGTTGTTCACGTGCAGTGCGACGGAGATGCTCTGGTTCAGATCGTACGACACGAATCCATCGAGGAAGTCCTGCTCCGGGGAGTAGAACGGCACCGGGCCGCCGATGTTCTGCTGGCTTTGGCCCTGCCAGACCAGCCCGCCGGTGACTGCCCGCCACCGATACGTGGGCGCGAGCACCCACATCAACTTGGACATGCCCGGCGGCAGGAAGCCCGAACCGAGACTGGTCAGCTGACTCGGGCTCGGACCGACCTCGTTGGAGTCCACCTTCGGGTTCTGATAGGTCGCCTGCGCGTACAGCGAGAACCCGCCGACCGCCCAGGTGGCCTCGAATTCCCCACCGTTCGCCGAGTACTTCTCGTTGAAGTAGCGCGTCGCCACCGGCTGAGTCAGATCGAAGCTCGATTCGCTGAAACTGGTGTGGAAGTACGAGAGCGTGACGCCGTAGCTGCCGCCGAGGAACTCGCCCTCGTGCTTGATGCCCGCCTCCTGCTGCAGCACGATGTCGAGCGCCTTACCGGCGCCTGAGGCGTTCAGCGAACCGTTCGGATTGGTGTACCCGGAGAGAATGTTGCGGTCGGTGTTCGGCTTGCCGCCGCGGCTGGCGCGAACGTACAGACTGGTGCTGTGGTTGAGCATGTACAGCGCACCGATCGACCACGAGCGGTAGCTGATACCGTAATCGAGCGGCTCGTAGGTGCTCGGGTCGATCGTCGAGTAGGACACCAGCGGAGTCCCCAGGCCGCCCGTGGCGCTCAGCATCCCGCCGCTCAGGTAGCCCATCTGGGTCGTCGCGGCGCTCGCGCTCTCGGCCCAACCGGTCACCCGGTAATCGTCCTGACGGACACTGCCCTGCAGCTGCAGCCGATCGACGCTCCAGGTCAGATCGAGGTACGGCGCGGTATCGGTGACGTTCATGTTGTAGAGGCGGTCGAC
The DNA here is from genome assembly GCA_021805275.1 of Pseudomonadota bacterium. The sequence goes on along the minus strand of JAJZFQ010000059.1, from coordinate 4,768 downwards.
GCTCGCGCCCCAGGCCGTATTGTATCCGGTCACGCCGTTGCTGCTGAGCAACTGCCCGGTTGTGCTGATCAGATCGAGGCTCTGGGGATTGGTGCCGCTCACGGCCTGCAGTTGGGCGTTCGGATGCCAGCTCTGATCGATCGTCTGCGACATGTAGAACAAGCCACCGCCGGCGGCGAGCTTGCCGTACGGGGTACGCCAGTGGTCTTGCAGCGACAGATCATTGACCACATTGCCCATGTTGTGCATGTTGGTGTAGATCTGCGTACTGTTGTTCACCAGGCCGTTGTACGCCTGACCGGCATTCGGTCCGCCGGCGTAGATGACCTGGCCTACGGTCTGGCCGTTGACGGCACTGCCGAGTATCGAGGCGGTGTTGCCGAGACCGAAGAACTGTGCGGCAAACGTGCCGTTGATCCAACTGACGCGGAACTTGTCGTCCACGGAGAGATTTCCGGCGGGCACGTAATACAGCTCTGCGCCCAGAGAATCGACGTGCGGATGAATGCCGTCATTACGGGTCTGGGCGAACTGCCCAGAGACATTGCTCAGATACGTGATCGTCTGGTTGTAGATGCCGACCGTGGTGCCGGTACGCACGTCGTAGCCCGGATAGACCGAGATGCTCGAGAGCGTATTACCGCTGCCCACTGCACCCACGGGTCCGCCGGCGTTGTACTCCTCACGGTCATTGAGCAGCTTCGCATACAGGCGGATGAAGCCTTTGTGCCCGGGCAAATCGTGGGTGATATTGCCCTTCAGCTGATAGCCGTTCTCGCCGATGAAGCCCTGGTCGCGCAGTCCGGTGCCGTGCACGTAGAACCCGTCGATGTGGTAGCGCCAGGTGCTGTTGATCGGCCCCCCCACGGCGAAGGTCGCCCGGGTCTCCCCGAACCCCAGACCCTGCGACAGGGTGAACTCGCCGCTCGGGTGCCGGCCCGTGGCGCTGATGAAGTTGATGACCGCCCCTGGGGCCCCGGCGGCGAGCGTCGCGGCGCTGCCGCCTACGGTGGCCTGCATCTGCTCCGAGACGTCAAAACGCGTCCAGTAGTCGTTGTTGCCGAAATTCATGTCGCCGAAGAGGACCTGCGGCAGTCCGTCTTCCTGGATCTGCACGAACGGCGCACCGCCGGTGGTCACCGGCAGACCGCGTACGGTGAAATTCGCGTTGCCGCCGCTGCCGGCCTGGTCCTGGACGGACACCCCGGGGATCAGCCGCAGCATCTCCGCGATGGACCGCGGCGCCATCGCCACGATCAGCTTGCTCGGAATGGTGGTGACCTGTTCGGAGGTTTCCAGGTTGTTGCGCGCCTGGGCCGAGGCAGTCACGACGATCTGCTGCAGCATGTTGCTCGGCGGCGCGATCAGCGTGGCAGCAGAGCCCGGCGCAGCGTGTGCGGCCTGAGTGGAGGATGCATCGACTGGCGCTGGCGCGGCCGCGGCGAGCGGGGCGGTGCCGAGCGCCAACGAGACCGCGGCTGCGACGCTCATGAACCGCACCGAGCGCGGCGTGGCGGCCGGTGCGCGGCCGAGATGGAATGGCTGTTGCGACTTCGGATATTTCACGTAAGACCCCCCCTATTGACGCTCTGACGCCTGCTGCTCCGCGGCGTGACGCGCGGGCGCCATAAAAGTAAATCACAAGCTACAAACGTTTGCAATACGGTGCGCAGACGATTGCAATTGCCAGTCTGAAATGCCGATTCAGCCCATGGCGAGCAGCATGGCCCCGGTGATCCCGGCCTGATCGGCGAGCGCCGGGGCGACGATCAGGCGTTCGAATCCGCCCGCGCGCGCCTCGATCGGCAGATAGCCGCCGAGCTGCTCGGCGGCAACCGCGCGGATGCGCGGCAGCAGATCGGCGCCGCTCATGACGCCGCCGCCGAATACCATCCGCTCGCTCGCGTACATCAACGCGATCGTGGCGGCGAGCTGACCGAGATACCCGCCGATGATGTCAGGTCCAGCGTGTCCGCCAGGCAGTGCGCTCATCGGCACGCCCCAGCGCGCCACGATCGCCGGGCCGCTCGCCAGGCCCTCCAGGCAGTCGCCGTGGAACGGACACACGCCCGGAAATTGCGCATCGCGCGGATCGCGGCGCACGCGGATATGTCCCATTTCTGGATGCAACATGCCACGGATCGAACGACCCTGGTCGATCACGCCGCCGCCGATCCCGGTTCCGACCGTGACGTAGGTCAACGAGTGCGCATCCTGTCCGGCGCCGAGCCGTGCCTCGGCGAGCGCCGCGGCGCTCACGTCGGTATCGAGGGCGACCGGGCAGCCAAATCGCTGCAGCGGCGCGACCAAGGACGTGCCCGACCAGCCCGGCTTCGGCGTGTTCAGAATCGACCCCCAGGTGCCGGAAGTCGGCTCGACATCCACGGGCCCGAAGGCCCCGACACCCAAGGCGCGGAACGCACCGGCGCTCGCACTCACGCGCTCGAAGAATGCGACCACTGCCGCCAGCGTCTCGGCCGGGTGGGTCGTGGGGATGACCTGGCGCATCTCGGGCGCAATCTCACGCGGCCCGTAACCGGCCGCGCAGACGAATTTGGTACCGCCGGCCTCTATGGCCCCGTACAGTGTTCGCGTGTTCACTTCACACCCCCCAGAGGTTGACCGTGCCCCGCCTGAACGGTGCGCGGCCACAGCATAGCGCGGCCGTGTTTGAGCTTCAGCCACACCACTCGATGTCGCGCGGCGCCTCGGCCCAGGGCGACCCACCGCTGGCGAAATGAAGCGACTCGCACGTTCCATCCCCGCCGTGGCGAACCGTCCAGTCCCCCGTGGCACAATCGGCAATCAGTTCGGCATAGGACGAGTCCGCCTGCCAGCGCAACGCAAGAACGTTGTGTGGCGAGCGGCCGACCAGCAGCACGCCGCTGAAGGCGGAGTGAGTATTGCGCAACCGGATCAGGCGCATCAGATCGGCACACAACGGGCGCTGCAGTTCACTCAGCACCTCTTGCGTGCTGTAGCGACGGCGATTGATGTCGCGCCCCACCCCGGTCTGTTCGAGCAAGGCCATGTCGTTACCGCCACCGAGCAGACCGACGTAATAGACCTGCGGAATCCCGGGCATGAAGAATTGCACGGCGCGCGCCAGCAAGTAGCGTCGGTCGTCGCGGCCGAGCGCATCGTAAAAAGTGCAGTTGACCTGATACAGGTCGAGATTCGAGGCCGCCGCTCCGGTGGCGCGCCGGCTCTGTCCGCCGCTGCGCTCGTGAATGGTCTCGACCAGGCGGTCGATGTCCGCGGCGGGCAGCAAGCCGTCACGGCCCGTGCCGGCTTCCGCACCGACGTCGATGACCCCGATCCCATCGTGAGTGTCGAGGACCGTCAAGGCGTTGTGCGGCCGGATCTGCAGCCAGTGCTTGAGGTAACGCGCGGTGCCCGTGAACAGCGCGTGCAGCATCAAGGGCGGCAGTGCGAAGTCGTACACCCAGTCGACCCGCGCCGCGATGTCGATCTGACGCAAGTAGTGCGAATGCACCTCGACCAGAACTTCCATGCCGAGCGAACGCGCGAGCTCAGTCAGCTCACCAATGAACTCGAACGTCTCCGGGAGCATGAAGCAGTTGGTCCCGGCGCGCTTGATCGCGTACCCGACCGCATCGAGCCGGATGGCATGGATGCCGTACTCGCTGAAAGTCCTGAGAATACTCTCGAGATAGGCCCGCCCCTGGCGATGGCGCACATCGATGTCCAGTTGCTGCGGGGTGAAGGTCGTCCACAGAATGCGCTTCTCGCCATTCTCGAGGGTCACCGGCCTCAACGGCAGGCCGGGCCGCGGCCGGTAGATCTCCGTCAGGTCGTGCTCGTGCGCCCCGCGGGGGAACACGGCCTGGAGAGTCAGGAACAATCCGTTGTAGGTCGAGGCGCGCCCGTGGCGGGAAAAATCCTTGAACTGCGGCGAGAGGCTCGACATGTGATTCACGATCACGTCGGCCATGAGGTCGACGCGCTGCCCGAGGCGCGCAATGTCCTGCCAAGTCCCCAGGCGTGCATCGACCTGGGAATGATCGATCGGATCGAAGCCCGCATCGGCACCGTCGATCGGGTCGAAGAACGGCAGCAGGTGCACGGTGCCGAACAGTCCCTCGAGCGGACCGGTGAGCAGCGCCTCGAGCTCGCGCAGCGTGCCGCCGCCGAGTCGATCCACGTAGGTGATGAGCTGAACCTGGTTCTTCATGGCAGCGGCGTGGTCAGTTTACGGCGGAGCCGGTCGGGGCTATGATGCAATCGATTGTAGCGCAAAGTAAAGGGGGACCCATGACTGCGCAATCGCCCATCGCCGCACGCAATCTCACCGTCATTCGCGCACTCACCTGCCTGATGTTTCTGATGTTCGCAATGACCTCGGATGCCGTCGGCAGCGTCATCCCGAAGATCATCGCCGAGTTTCACCTGAGCATGAAGGCCGCGTCTGCGTTCCAATATGCGCCCATGGCGGCCATGGCCGCCGGGGCGGTGCTGCTCGGGTTTCTCGCCGACCGCCTGGGGCGCAAGCCGACCATCATCATCGGGCTGGCGCTGTACGCGGCGGCCTCGGCGCTGTTCGCCCTCGGCAGCAGCTTCGGGCAGTTCGTCGCGCTGCTGGCGCTCGAGGGACTCGGGGTGAGCATCTTCAAGACCGGTGCGCTCGCATTGGTCGGGGACGTCTCGCGCTCGACGGCGCAGCATACCGGCCTGATGAACCTGCTGGAGGGCTTCTTTGGCATCGGCTCGATCATCGGTCCGGCCATCGTGGCGCTGCTGCTCACCG
>JAJZFQ010000281.1 GCA_021805275.1 Pseudomonadota bacterium | reverse complement strand
GCGGCGGGGCGTCATCGGCAGCGGGCGTGTTCATCGGCACCTCCTGGCGGCTTGCGGCTGACTCTCTGCCTCTGTCCCCGGTGCGATGCTCGCGTTCGAAGTGAACTTCGGTCCTGCGGCGCTGACCCTAGTGTGCGGCCCTCACCAGCCGAACCCGAAGGCGATCGCGGACAAACCGCCCGCGACCAGGCAATACCACGCGAACGGCGAGAGCGCCCAGACATCGTGCTTGCGAAAATAGCGCATGAGGAAGGCAGTGCTCGCGTAGGCCACGACGCCGGCGGCCACTGCCGCCAGCAACGCCGGACCGAACAACGCGTGCAGCAAATGACCGTGCACGAGCTTCGGCACCTCGAGGACGGCCGCGGCGAAGATCACCGGCGTACCCATGAGAAAGGTGAAGCGCGCGGCCGACTCATGACTGATGCCGCGGCTCAGGCCGCCGACGATCGTCGCTCCGGAGCGCGAGATGCCCGGCAGAAAGGCCATGCATTGATACAGTCCGATCACGAGCGCATCGAGATACGACAGCTGCTCGGCGCGTCGTGTGGCCGCGCGCCGCAGCGCCTCACCCAGCCACAGCAAGCCGGCGTTCGCCGCCAGGAACAACGAGGCTGCGAGCGGGTTGGCGAACAGATGCGCCAACGGCTTCTTCAGCGTGAAACCGACGATGACCGCCGGGATCGTGGCCACGATCAGACGCGCGATCAAGCCCCGTTGCACGGCGTTCTCAGCGGCGCCGCCGCGCCCGAAGAACCCCGCGAGCATGGCCAGCCAGTCGGCGCGAAAGTAGATGAGCAACGCCGTTGCGGTCCCGACGTGCAGCATGACCAGAAATGGCAGGAAGCCAGGCGCCGCCAAATTGATCGGCCAATGCAGCAGTGCGGGCACGATGACCGCATGGCCAAGGGAGCTCACGGGGAACAGCTCGGTGGCGCCCTGAAGAATGGCGAACAGCAGCGCGTGCAGCGTATCCAAGTCTCTGACCTCGACGGCGGCGCCGCAGGCGCACGACCCAATGAAAAATGATGTGCTATCGAGACTACGGGGGCCCTGCTGCAATTGCAAGATGACCGCCGTGAGGTCAGTCGCCTCGCCCGCAGCGCAACGAGGTGCGCACGCGGCGGCGGATGCGAGTCCCTGCGCCGCTCAGGGGCGCAGCGCCGCCTCGAGCGCCTCGAGGAGGCCCTCGAGTTCCCTCGCGGTGGTGTAGTGCACGAACGACAGGCGCACCACGCCGCGATCGGGATCAATCTTGAGCGCTTGGAGCAACCGCACGGCGTAAAACCCGCCGCAGCCGATCATGTAGCCCTGGGCGGCGAGCCGCTCCGCCACCACCGTCGGCTCGACCCGGTGTGGCACGAATGAAACGGTCGCGACCCGCTGCTCGGCCCGAGTCGGGCCGAGCAGCCGCAGATCGCTGCGCTCGCGCAAAAAGCCGAGCAATCTCTCCAGCAGCGGCAGCTCGGCAGCTCGCAGCGCCTCGCGCACGCGCTGCGCCCGCTGTGCACTCGATGCGCCGGGATGCTGGTGTTGGTCGAGCACATCGAAATATTCGGCGACTCCCCGCGCGGCGGCCACCTGCGCGTGATCCGGGCCTGCCGGCGTCAGGCGCTTGGACGGATGCTCGGCGTTAAAGACGTGCCCCTCGTTGGCCAGCGCCTCGAGCAGTTGCGCACCCACGACCATCACCCCCTGATGCGGGCCATAGGTCTTGTACAAGGAGAGCAGGTAAATATCCGCCCCGAGCATGCGCACGTCGGGCAGGCCATGGGGCGCCCAGGACACCCCGTCGACGACGACGTACGCGCCGGCGTGATGGGCTCGTGCGACGATCTCGGCGACGGGATTGATGTCACCGATGATGTTGGAGGCGTGCGGGAAGACGACCAGACGCGTGCGCCGCGAGAGTAATGCCTCAAGAGCGCGCAGGTCCAGACGTCCGCTCACCGGATCCACCGCCCATTCACGGATCACCACGCCGCGCTCGGCCATCCGGCGCCATACGCCGCTGTTGGCCTCGTGGTCCTGGTTGGTGACAATGACTTCCTCGCCGGCGCGCACCACGGTGCGAAAGGCCTGCGCCAGGACGTAGGTATTCTGTGACGTCGAGGGCCCGAAATGGACCTCCGCGGCCGTGACGCCCAGGTATTCGGCCAACCGCGCGCGCGCGCCGTCCATCCACTCGCCGGCTTCGGCCGAGGCTGCGAACGGGTAATACGGCTGCACCTTCAGGCGCCGATAGTACTCATGCAGATGCTCGATGACCGGGCCGCAGGCGTAGGAACCGCCGGCGTTTTCAAAAAACGCCTGGCCGTGCAACGTCGGCTCACGGAATGCCGGAAATTGCGCCCGGGCGAACTCGACGTCCAGAGGCGATGTGATCTCAGCCAATCTCATAGGCGATCCCCCTACCGATGGGTCCACTCAACCGTGACGGGGTGTGTACGACCGTCACCGCATGCATTGTCACCGACCCTGCACTGCGACGGTCGATTCGAGCGAGCGCGCCGCGGACTGGCGGGGCGGTACCAACCGAGCGGAGTTGCCGATGAAGGTCAGCTCGGAGGCGACGTGAATGAATGCCGCGAGCAGCGGGTTCAGCAGACCGAAGCCCGCGAGCGCGATGCCAACGATATCGACGCCGAGGGTGCCGATGAAGTTCGCCCAGATGATTCGCCGGGTGCGCCGCGCGATGGCCAGGGTCTCGGCGAACTTCACCAGATCGTTGCCAAGGAGCACGACGTCCGCGCTCTCGCGCGCCACGTCGGTGCCCGAGCCCATCGCAACCCCGACCTGCGCCGCCACGAGCGCCGGCGCGTCGTTGACGCCATCACCGATCATCGCGACGATGCGGCCCTCGCCGGTGAGTGCCTGGATATAGCGGCGCTTGTCCTCGGGCATCAGTTCGGCGGCGACCTCACCGATACCCAACTGATCGGCGAGCGCATCGGCCACGGCCTGGGCGTCCCCGGTCAACAGCACGATGCGCGCGCCGAGGGCGCGGATTTGATCGACGGCTCGGCGCGCCTCGGGACGGACTCGATCGGCGATCTCGATGGCGCCGAGAAACTGCCCGTTGCGCGCGACATAGACCTGCGCGGCGCCGCGTGATGCGCGCGCCACGGCCTGCGGTGCGACCGCGACATCCTGTGCCGAGAGCCAGGCGAGGTTTCCGACCAGCACGCGCTCGGCGCCGAGCGCGGCATCGATCCCGCGTCCGGGCTGGTAGGCGAAGCGCTCGGGTTCGCCGATCGTGCGGCCCATCGCCTGAGCGTAGGCGACGATGGTTTTGCCCAAGGGATGTTCAGAGCGCATCTCGGCGGCCGCCGCGACGTCGATCAGCTCCTGCGCATCGATGCCGTCGGCCGGATGCACGGCCCGCACCTCGGGCTGACCGAAGGTGAGCGTGCCGGTCTTGTCGAGTACGACGGTGTCGACGCGGCCGAGCTGCTCGAGATAGAGGCCGCCCTTGATGATCGCGCCGCCGCGGGCCGCCCGGCCAATGGCCCCGAGAATCGCGAGCGGCGTCCCGGCCGCGATGCCGCAGGCACCGGCGACGATGATCACTGAGATCGTCGAGCGCAGGTCACGCGTCAGCAGATAGGTGAATGCCGCGGCCGCCAGAGCGAAGTAGACCAGATAGCCGGCGAGCCGGTCGGCCAGGCGCTGCACCGGGGCGCGTGAGCGCTCGGCCTGCTCGACCGCTTCGATGATCTTCCCGTAGCTGGTGTCGCGGCCGATTCGCTCGGCCCGGATCTCGAGCGCGCCGGATTGGTTGATGGAGCCGGCAAAGACCGCCGCGCCGGAGAGCTTTTCCACGGGCAGCGACTCTCCCGTGATGCGCGACTCATCGACGAACGAATGGCCGGCGATCACCGTGCCGTCGACCGGAATCCGCCCGCCCGGATTGACCAGCACCGCCTCGCCGGGCTGAAGAGCATCGGCATCCACCTCGGTCACAGTGCCTGCGCGGCGGACCGCGATCGCCCTCGGCAGAAACTCGAGCAGATCGTGGATGGCACGGCGCCCGCGCGAGACGGTCAAGCCCTCAAGCACTTCGGCGATGAGCACGAACAGCGTAATGACGAGCGCGGTGAAGAATTGCGCGATCGCAGCGGCGGCGAGAATGGCGATGGACATCGACAGTTCCATGGTCATGCGCCGCGCCAGGAGATTTTCGAACGCCTCGCGATAGATCGGCCAGCCGCCGATCAGCAGTCCTGCCGCGCCGAGCACGCTGATCGAGGACAGCGGCTCCCAGACGTGCAACCACACGGCGATCGCCGCCAGGGCGACGATGGCAATCCGTGCGCCCTCGGTCCACGAGAAGCCATGCTCATGGTCATGCTCGTGGTCGTGGTCGTGGTGGTGATGCGACCGCGGGTTTACCGCGGCGCAGGCGCTGCCGTCCGATGCGGCGGAGATCGGTTCTTGCGGCATCTCGTTCGCGGCGTCGCTTCTACTTGAAATACGTCCGGACGACATCGATGAGTTCCTCGGCCCCTTCGCGGTGCTCGCCAGGGGGGCCCGCCGCGGACGCCGCCCAGTGTGTCTTGATGTGATCTTCCAGAACTTCTGCCATCAGGCCGCTGATCGCGCCGCGTACCGCGGCGATCTGTTGCAGGACGGCCGTACAGCCCTGCTCGGCTTCCAGGGCGCGCTCCAGCGCCTCGACCTGCCCGCGAATGCGGCGGACCCGAGCCAGGAGCTTCGTCTTCTCGCGTGCCGTGTGTGTCATGGAGGATCGTAATACTCTAGGGGGGTATTGTATCGCAGCAGGGTCTAGAGCACACGGCGCATCCCGTGCGGGGTCCCTCTGTGCGCCGCAATGAGACCTGCTCTACGGCCCCCGACCGTCCGTCTGCGTCCTCAGCGCCGCGCGTCGGTCTCGTGACGTTCCTCGGCACACAGCCCGTGGTCGGCGAGCGTCGCGATCACCCGGCAATCGCGAACCCGGCGACCGTGCCGATGCTCAAGCATTCGCTCGAGCTCCGCACGCCGACTCTCCAGCAGAGCAATGCGCCGGCGCACCGCCTCGAGCTGGTGGCGGGCAATAGAGTCCGCCCGACTGCACACCGAATCACTGTGCTCGGCCAACGCCAGCAGTTCCCGGATCGCCGGTAACGAAAATCCCAGCTCGCGCGCATGTCGGATGAAGCTCAGCTTCTGGCGGTGGACCTGCGCATAGCGACGCTGCGCACCCGCCGTGCGGGTGGCCGGGGGCAACAGGCCGACCTGCTCGTAATACCGGATGGTCTGCACGTTGCACCCGACGCTGCGGGCGAGAGCACCGATCGGCAGGGACGGCTCGGACATGCTTGAAGCTCCAGTGACTGCAGGTTTTAAGATACGAGCCGATGACGTTCGCTTCAACCGAGGCCCCCCACGCCGAGATGTCCGGTGACCCACGCGCACGCACCCCCCGCTGATCATGATCATGGCCCTCGTTCTGGCCCCGGGCATGACGCCGGACACGGCGCGAGCGCCCGAGGGCTGCGGACGGCCCTCGGCATTCTGCTCACCTTCACCGTCATCGAGGCGCTCGGCGGCGGGATCGCCAATTCCATTGCCCTGCTGGCCGAAGCCGCCCACATGCTCGCCGATTGCGGCTCGCTCCTGCTCGCGGTGCTCGCGGTGCGCGCGAGCCGAAGGCCGCCCGATGCGCGCCACACCTACGGCTCCAGCCGCTACCAGACTCTCGCGGCGTATACGAACGGCCTGATCCTGCTCGGACTCACCGTCGCCGTGACCGCCGAGGCGATTCGCCGCCTCATCGCGCCGCCGCCGGTCGATGGCGGACTGATGCTGCTCGTCGCTCTGCTCGGCGGTGCGGCCAACTTCGGTGCCTTCCTCGCACTCTCTGGCGCCCGATCCCTCAATGAGCGCAGCGCCCGCGCCCATGTGCTCAGTGACCTGCTGGGATCGGCGGCGGCCGCGGGTGCTGCGCTGCTGATCTTCGAATTCGGCTGGCGTCTCGCCGATCCGCTGTTCTCACTGCTGGTCTCGGGGCTGATCCTGCGCTCGGGCTGGCAGCTGACGCGCGAGGCCGGTCACGTGCTGCTGCAGGGCGCACCGCACGAGATCGATCCAGAGGACATCGCGCACGACTTGGAACACCTCCCGGGCGTGCGCAACATCCATCACCTGCACGTCTGGTCGATGACCGGGGATGCGCCGGTCGTGACGCTGCATGCTCTGCTCGAGCCGACCGACGACCCCCAATCGGTGCTGAAACTCATCCTCGAACGCTTGCGCGACCGGCACGCCATCACGCACGCCACCGTACAACTCGAAGGCGGCGCCTGTCCCGATCCCGGCGAACACCACTGCCACCGCGCATGAGCGGCGCCACGCCGCCCATGTGCTGCCGCCGCTAGCGCAGGTCGAAGCGATCCAGGTTCATGACCTTGGTCCACGCGGCCACGAAATCTGCAATGAACTTGTCGTGCGCATCAACCGAACCGTACACCTCGGCCACCGCGCGCAACTCCGAATGCGCCCCGAAGACCAGATCGACCCGCGTGGCGCTCCACTTGCGCTTGCCGCTCGTGCGCTCGAACCCCTCGAAGAGGTTCTCATCAGGGGTGGCTTTCCACTCGGTGCGCATGTCGAGCAGATTGACGAAGAAATCGTTGCTGAGGGTTCCCGGCCGCGCCGTGAACACACCATGCGGTGTGCTGCCGTGGTTCGCCCCGAGCACGCGCAATCCGCCGACCAGTACGGTCATCTCAGGTACCGTCAGTCCGAGCAACTGCGCCTTGTCGATGAGCAATTCCTCGGCCGGGACGGTGTAACGCCCCTTGAGATAGTTGCGAAATCCGTCCGCCATCGGCTCCAGATAGGCGAACGACTCCACATCGGTGTGCTCGGCGGTGGCATCGGCGCGGCCGGCTGCAAACGGCACGCTGACCGCCCGTCCGGCTTTCTTCGCGGCCTGCTCGATCGCCGCAGAGCCGCCGAGCACGATCAGATCGGCGAGCGAGACCCGCTTGCCGTTCGACTGTGCGGCGTTGAAGGCCGCCTGAATCGACTCGAGCGACGCGAGCACTTTGGCGAGCCGCGGTGGCTCGTTGACCGGCCAGTCCTTCTGCGGTGCGAGCCGGATGCGCGCCCCATTGGCGCCGCCGCGCTTGTCCGAACCGCGGAACGTGCCGGCCGAGGCCCAGGCGATGCGCACGAGCTCCGCGGGCGAATGTCCCGCGGCGAGGATCTTCGCCTTCAGATCGGCAATGTCCTTTGCATCCACCAGCGCGTGTTTGATCGGCGGGATCGGATCCTGCCAGATCAGCTCCTCCTGCGGCACCTCCGGTCCCAGGTAGCGCGAACGCGGCCCCAGGTCGCGGTGCGTCAGCTTGAACCACGCACGTGCAAATGCATCAGCGAAGGCTTCCGGATGCTCGAGAAAGTGCCGCGAGATCTTCTCGTAGGCCGGATCGACGCGCAGCGCAACATCGGTCACCAGCATCGTCGGCACGTGATGCTTGTTCGGATCGAAGGGATCCGGGATCGGCTTCGCATCACCTTTGGCGCGGTA
>JAJZFQ010000019.1 GCA_021805275.1 Pseudomonadota bacterium | reverse complement strand
TGACGCCGCTGACCATGTGCATCACGTGGCTGTAGCGCTCGATCGAGCGGTACGGCTCGACCGTGACACTGCCGGCCTGCGCGACCCGGCCGAGGTCGTTGCGCGCCAGGTCGACGAGCATGACGTGCTCGGCGTTCTCCTTCGGGTCGGCGCGCAGCTCCGCCTCGCGCGCCTGATCGGTCGCCGGGTCGTCCGAGCGCGGCCGGGTACCGGCGATCGGCCGCAGTCGCGCGACGCCGTCGTGCAGCCGCACCAGCGCCTCGGGCGAGGAGCCGACCACCGTGACATCCCCGAGCGCGCAGTAGTACATGTAGGGCGAGGGGTTGATCATCCGCAGCGCCCGGTAGGCCTGGAAGGGGTCTAGTTCGTGCCGGCCGGAGAAGCGGCTGGAGAGCACCAGCTGGTAGACGTCGCCCGCGGCAATGTATTCCTTGATCCGCTCGACGCCCGAGAGGTACTGCGCTCGGCTGCTCGAGGCCTCCGCGGGGCTGCAGCGCCCGCCGCGTGCGCGCGCCGGCAGCGCACCGCGCAGGGCCTGGATGATCTCCTGCCGCAGTCGCTGCCGGTCCGCTTCGCTGCCGGCGTGCAGCAGCGCGATGCCCCGCGTCAGATGATCGAACACGAGCAGCGAGCTCGGCGCGACGTAGTGCAGCGCCGGTACCTCCGAGGGCTTCCCGGCCGGCACCGCCAGGCGCTCGAAGAAGCGCACCACGTCATAGGCGGCGTAGCCGACCAGTCCGCCGGCGAGCGGCACGCCCGGCAGCGGTGGCCCGGGTATGGCGGTGCGCCCGAGGGCGCTGCGCAGGCCCTCGAGCAATTCCGCGGCGCTGCGCGGGACCGGCCGGCGCTCGGCGCCGATCTGCAGGCCTGCGTGCGTCAGACGCACCGTGAGCGCCTCGCCGAAGCCAATGAAGGAAAACCGCCCGAGGCGCTCCCCGCCCTCGACGCTCTCGAGCAGAAAGTGCGGGGCGAAGGCGCTGAGCTTCATGAACGCCGAGACCGGCGTGTCGAGATCCCCTGGGATGTCAAATGGTGGCTTCAACGCGTTCTCCAAAACACTCGGGCGTAAAAAAACCCACTCCGGAGCGGGTCCGGAATGGGTTTTATCTGTTCTTGCGGCTGTCTTGTGCGGAAGAAAATCAGCAGCCCGCGGCCCACTCCGGAGGGAGAGTGCGCCACCACCAGTGCCGGTTGGTCGGGTGCAGCTGAAGCATGGCCCGGAGCCTATCACCACCGCTGCGCGCGATACAATACCCGCCCTTTCCGTCAGCCTGCGGTGGCGCGCCATGCCCTCATTCGATGTGGTCTCCGAGCTCGATGGTCACGAGGTGGCCAACGCGGTCGACCAGGCCAACCGGGAGCTCACCCAGCGGTTCGACTTCAAAGACACCGGCGCATGCTTCGAACTCGAGGCGTTCGTCGTGACGCTGCAGGCGCAGGTGGAATTTCAGCTCAAACAGATGCTCGAGATCCTCAAGCTGCGTCTGGCCAAACGCGGCGTCGACCTGGCCTGCCTCGAGGCGAAGGATCCGGTGACCACGCTGTCCTCGGCCCGCCAGGAGGTGCACCTGAAGCAGGGGATCGACGCCGAGACGGGCCGGCAGGTCACGCGGTTGTTGAAGGACTCGAAGCTGAAGGTGCAGGGGAGCCTCCAGGGCGAGAAGGTGCGCGTCACGGGCAAACAACGCGACGATCTGCAGGCGGCCATGGCGCTGCTGCGCGGGGCGAAGGTGCCGGTGCCGCTACAATTCAACAATTTCCGCGACTGAGCCGCCGATGACGCCCGTTTCGCACCTGATCGACGGCCTGTGGCTCGCGTTCGTCGTGATCTGGCTGGTCGCGGCGCAGTTCAACAAACGCGCCAGTGCGCATGCGCCGTGGAAAACCTGGATCGCACGACTCGCCATCCTCGCGCTGTTGGTCGGTGTGCGTCTGCACAGCGGCGATGGGCGGCTCGGCAGCGCAGCGGGTCCGGTGCGCCAGTGGAGCGGTGCGGCGCTGGTTGCACTGGGGTTGGGGTTTGCCGTCTGGGCGCGCATGTACCTGGGGCGCAACTGGGGCATGCCGATGTCTCTGCGCGCCGACCACGAGCTCGTGACCCGCGGCCCCTACGCGTACGTCCGTCATCCGATCTACACCGGCATCCTCCTGGCGCTGCTCGGCTCGACGGTCGCGCTCGATCCGATGTGGGGGTGGGCGCTGGTGCTGTTTTTTGCCTACTTCCTCTATAGCGCTCGCACCGAGGAGCGCATGATGGCCGAGCAGTTTCCCGAGGCGTACGCGGCCTACAAGGCGCGCACGCGCATGCTCATCCCATGGGTGTTCTGAGCCGTACCGCGCCCTCCTGCGCTGGGCAGGAGGGCGCGTGTGCCTCAGGCGGCGCGCGCCTCCCGTGCGCCATCGGCATCCTGGACGTTCTCGAGCACTCGCGCCACGGCATGCACCGTGGCTGCGATCCGCACGGCGCTCTGCACCGCCTCACGGCCCAGACCGTGCTGACGAACCTGCCGTTCGTGGGCGACGATGCAGGCACCGCACCCATTGATGGCCGACACGGCGAGCGAGAGCAGCTCGAAATCCACCTTGGCGATCCCCGGGTTGCCGATCACGTTCATCCGCAACCGCGCCGGCAGCGTGGCGTACTCGTGGTCCTCGACCAGGTGGGTGAACCGGTAATACACGTTGTTCATGCCCATGATCGCCGCCGCCGCGTGCGCGGCCTGACGCTGCGCGGCATCGAGGTGCGCTGCCGCCAGCGCGTCGAACGCGGCGAGCATCCGCCGGTTGCGCGAGGCGGCGGCCGAGGCCAGGGCGATCGCCCAGATCTGTGTCTCGCTCAGCCCGGGCGCGCCCGCCGCGCTGAGCACGCTCGAGAGGTTCAGCTTCAGGTCCCGCGCGTACTCCGGCAGCGCATCGCGAATGGCTTCGAGGGTCGTCATCGTCGTCTCCTTCGCGCCGCTCAGGCGACTTTGATCGTGGCTTCGCCCTGCTTCCAGTTGCACGGGCACAGCTCGTCGGTTTGCAGCGCATCGAGGACGCGCAGCACCTCTTCGGGACTGCGCCCGACGTTCAGGTCGGTCACGTAGACGAAGCGGATGACGCCCTGCGGGTCGACGATGAACGTCGCGCGCTGGGCGACGCCTGCATCGGCGTCCAGGATGCCGAGCCGCATCGACAGCTGACGCTTGATGTCCGAGAGCATGGGGAACGGCAGAGTGCGCAGCTCCTCCTTCTCGGTGCGCCAGGCCAGGTGCACGAACTCGCTGTCGATGCTCGCGCCGAGCACCTGGGCGTCACGCTCCTGGAACGCTTTCTCGAGCCGACCGAAAGCGGCGATCTCGGTCGGACAGACGAAGGTGAAATCCTTCGGCCAGAAAAAGACCACCAGCCACTTGCCGGGGAAGCTCTGGCCGTTGAAGGTCTGGAAGGCGCTGGTGACGTCGTTGGAGACGACGCCGGTGAGGGAGAAGTCCGGAAAACGCTGGCCAATCGATAACATGTCGCTCGCTCCTGGATGCGGGGTGCTAGGGATTCCCCGGTGGGGATGGGCGCCATCATGCGGGGCGGCTCTTCATTGAGCCAATCGATTGATTGTATAATCGCGATAGACGCTGTAAATCGACCCGGCGTCGGGAGATCCACCGTGCCGGACATCAAGCTGAAAGATCTGCGCTACCTGGTGGCGGTGGCCGATACCCGCCACTTCGGCCGGGCCGCCGAGCGCTGCTTTGTCAGCCAGCCGACGCTCTCGGCGCAGCTGAAGAAGCTCGAGCAATCCCTCGGCGTGCAGCTCATCGAGCGCCAGCCGAACAACGTGGCATTGACCGACCCCGGCGAGCAGATCGTCGCGCGTGCGCGCAGGATTCTCGAGGCGTGCGAGGAGGTCACGACTCTCGCCCGCTCGCACCGCGACCCGCTCGCCGGCGTGCTGCGCGTGGCGCTGCTGCCGACCATCGGGCCGTACCTGCTGCCGCACATCGCGCGGCCCCTGCAGCGGGCGCTGCCGCGCCTGCAGTTGCATCTGCACGAGTATCAGACGATCCCGATGCTGAAGCGGCTGAAGGCCGGCGATTTGGACGTGGGCATTCTGGCGCTGCCCGTGGAGCTCGACGGTCTCGAGGCGCGCGAACTCTACAGCGAGCCGTTCAAGGTGCTCATCCCCGACCGCCACGCGCTCGCGCAACGCTCGCGCGTGACGATGGGCGATCTGGAGGGCCAGTCGTTGCTGCTGCTCGAGGAAGGACACTGCCTGCGCGATCAGGCGCTCGCCCTGTGCAGCCGAGCCGGTCTCGGGGAACGTCAGGACTTCAGCGCCACCAGTCTCGAGACGCTGCGCCAGATGGTGGCCACCGGGGCCGGCATCACGCTGCTGCCGCAGTTGGCGACCGAGGGCGCGTACGGCAATGCACGCGGTACGCGCGTGCTGCCGTTCGCAAAGCCGGTACCCAGCCGCCGTGTGGGTGCGGTGTGGCGCAAGACCAGTGCGCGCCACACGGCGATCGATGCGGTGTGCGGCTTCATCGCCGAGCGCATGCAGCGCTCCGGCGGTCTCGATGTGCGCTGAGCGGCGCATCCGGATGGCATAATCGATACATCGTGAGCCGAGTTGCCACCGTCACAGACCACGTTACGCCGTATGACCGCCTCGGCCTGAGCGATGCGGCCGTCGAGCAGCTGCTGCGCACCGGCGAGCAGCGCGCGGCGCTCGAGGCGTATTTCGGGCTCGGCGAATACCAAGCGCTTGCGCAGCTCGCGACCGTCGCGGCGCTGCGCCCGAGCGACGCGTCGCTCCCGCACGTGTTCATCGTGCCCGGCATTCTCGGCTCGCTGCTGGGCTTGCGCCGGCGCGCGCCGCTGCCGGATGACGTGTTGTGGCTCGATCCGCTGGATATCCAGGCCGGGCGGCTCGCGCTCCTCGATCCGCACGCCGGTGCGCCGATCGAGCCGCTCGGCGCGGTGCTGTACTCGCACCTGAAACTCAAACTCCGGCTGCGGGCCGCGGGGTTTCCCGTCACGCTGTACGCCTACGATTGGCGCGAGGACATCCTGACTCTCGGGGAATCGCTCGCCGCGCGGCTGCGCGAGCATGCGCCGCGAGCGATGGCGATCGTCGCGCACAGCATGGGCGGACTCGTCAGCCGCATCGCGCTCGCACAGGAGGGCACGGCGCATGTCGCGCGCGCCGTGCTGCTCGGGACACCCAACTGCGGCGCGTTTGCCCCGCTGCAGGCGCTGCGCGGTACCTACGCGGTGGTGCGCAACATCGCGCGGCTCGATCTGAGCTGCACCGCCGAAGCGCTGGCCGAGCGTGTCTTTGGTGCCTTTCCAAGCCTCTACCAGATGTTGCCACCGGCCGCCGATGGACTTGACCTGACGGACCGTCGGCACTGGCCGGACTGTGGGCCTGCGCCGCGGCCGGCGTTGCTGGAGCGCGCGCGCTGCTTTCACCAGGCGCTGCCGGCGCCCGACGAGAGGCTCACGGTGATCGCGGGCATCGGCGCTAAGACGGTGACCGCAGTGGCACGCACTGCGGACGGGTTCCGCTACATGGTCACGCGCGGCGGCGATGGCACCGTGCCTGCCGTCAGTGCCGCGCCGCCCGGCATGCAGACCTACTACACGCACGCCTCGCACAGTGACCTGACCCGCGACGGGCAGGTGGCCGCTGCGATTGTTGAGGTGCTCACCTGCGGCGTCACCACGTGCCTGCCGGCGCGCTGGTCGAGCCGCGCGCGGGCCCGGGCCGAGATCAGCGATGCGCAGCTGGCACGCCTGCCGGCGTCCAAGCTGCATTGGGCGCGACTCACCGCACGCCAGCGGCAGCGATTTCTCGACGACCTCAACGAGCCGCCGCCCGTGCGGCTGCGCGTGTCGCGGCCCGACTGAGCGGCGCGGCGCTCAGATGTGCTCGGCGGCCGCCTCCAGCACGCTCTCGGCGCCTCCCTCGACGATCTGGGCGAGCCCGAGCGCCTGCGGCAGCACCTGCCGGGCATAAAAGTGTGCGGTGCGGATCTTCGCCTCGTAGAACGCCCGGTCCGCCCCGCTGAGTCCCGCCGCGGCGAGCGCCGCGGATTTCGCGAGTTGCCAGCCGCCGATCGTCACCCCACAGAGCTTCAGGTACGGTACCGAGACGGCCAATCCGCGCGCGGCGTCCGCCGCCATGGCCACGAGCAGCGATCGCGTCGCGCGCTCGAGCAGCGCGACGCCCTGCAGGGCCGCATCGCGGGTCTGGAGCACTGCGGGCACGGCGGTCTCGATGGCGCGCAGCTCGGCGGCCATGTCCGACAGCAGCTTCGCCATGGCCGCACCGCGGTCCCGGGCGAGCTTGCGGCCCACGAGGTCGTTGGACTGGATGCCGGTGGTTCCTTCGTAAATCGTCGTGATGCGCACGTCGCGCACGTACTGCGCCGCGCCGGTCTCCTCGACGAATCCCATGCCCCCGTGCACCTGCACCCCGAGCGCCGCAGTCTCATTGCCGCTCTCCGTGCACCAGCCTTTGACGATCGGGATGAGCAGATCGCCGCGCTCGAGCGCCGCGCGGCGGGTTCCCTCGTCCGGGTGATGGGCGCCCAGATCGAGCTGCAGGCCCGCGTACAGGGCGAGTGCGCGCGACGCTTCGGTACAGGACTTCATCGTCAGCAGCATGCGCCGCACGTCCGGGTGTTCGATGATCGGTGTCGGGCCGGCGGCACCCGGCGGTCGACCCTGGACGCGGGTGCGGGCGAATTCAACGGCGCGCTGGAAGGCACGCTCCCCGACGGCGTAGCCCTCGACGCCGACGGCCAGTCGCGCGGTATTCATCATGACGAACATGTATTCCAGGCCGTGGTTCGCCTCCCCGACCAGGTAGCCGACCGCGCCCCGGTCATGGCCGTACTCGAGCACGCAGGTCGGGCTGGCGTGAATGCCGAGCTTGTGCTCGATCGACGCGCAGCGTACTTCGTTGCGTTCCCCGAGCGAGCCGTCGGGGCCGATCAGGACCTTCGGCACGATGAACAGCGAGATGCCCTTGGTCCCTGCCGGGGCGCCCTCGATGCGTGCGAGCACCATGTGGATCGTGTTTTCGGTCAGATCGTGCTCACCCCAGGTGATGAAGATCTTCTGGCCGAACACTCGGAAGTGATCTCCCTCGGGGACGGCGCGAGTGCGGATCAGCGCCAAATCCGACCCGGCCTGTGGCTCGGTCAGCACCATCGTGCCGGTCCACTCGCCGCGGATCATCTTCGGCAGATACTGCTGCTGCTGTTGCTGCGAGGCGGACAACGACAGCGCATGCACTGCACCGTGGGTGAGCATCGGACAGAGCTTGAACGCCAAATTCGCCGAGGCCAGGATCTCCTGCACGGCGTTGCTGAGCGCCTGCGGTACGGGCTGGCCCCCGAAGCGCGGGTCGGCGCCGAGCTGCGGCCAGCCGCCCTCGACGAACTGGCGGTACGCCTCCTTGAAGCCCTCGGGCGCGCGGACCCCGTCGGGACTCCAGTGCGCCCCCTCCTGGTCCCCGGTGCGGTTCAGCGGCTCGAGCACCGATTCGGCGAATCGCCCGGCCTCCTCGAGGATGGTGCGGC
>JAJZFQ010000035.1 GCA_021805275.1 Pseudomonadota bacterium | reverse complement strand
GTCACCGTCGAGGTCAGCACCGTCGCCCAGGCCGTGGCCGCACGCACCGGCGTCGGCGCCCCCGTCGACCGGGTGACCCTGACCCATCGGGTCGGTTATGCCGACCTGGGCCTCACCACCGGCGCCGGCGAGGCGGAACTACGCCGCCGGATCGCCGAGACAGCGCGCTTCGCGTGCGCGCAGATCGAAAGACTTTAATCCCGCGCAGTCTGAAGGCGTCGCCCGGTGCACACGAGCACCCATTGAGAACGCCTCGAGCCAGGTCACGGCGGCCATGGATTCCGCCGAGCGCGAAGTCCGGGGCGCGTGATCGGTGGCACGCGCACACTGGCGACGGCAGCGAGCTGCCCGGTCCGCTTCTCCTGCTCTGGCGCAGCCGATTTTCTGGAGACGTTTTGCCCAGGCGAACATCACCGCGCGCGGCTCAGAAGCGCACACGGACCCCGCCAAAGATCTCCAAGGGTGCCGCCGGACTGACAAATCGGTTGTTAACACCCGGCCCGTTGGTGACTGCATTCGCCGGGATCCCCGGCGCACCCACCCCGGTCGGATCACTGAGAATACCCCAGGTTGCGAATTTCTCATTGAGCAGATTGTCGACCGTGACGAACAGCTCCAGGCGCCGCGCCGGTCGATACATGATGTGCATGTCAAGCACCGAATAGCCCGGCAGCGGCGCGAGCTGGTTCGACTGATCGCCCACGAAGTAGCTGCTGCTCGTGATGTTGAGGTTCCCGCCGACGGTCCACTTCGGCACGATCCGCACGTCCGCGCCGAGCTTCCAGCGATTCTCCGGGATGCCCGGAAACTGGTCCCCGGGCTGCACGTGGATGTTCCCGTTGGCATCGCGCGACGGGTTGGACCGGGACGGCACCGTCAGTGCCGTGAGGTAGGTTGCCCGCACCAGGCTGTAGTTGGCGTACGCCGACCAGCGAAGCGCGTGGTAATGGAAGCCGACCTCCACACCCTGTCGACGCGTGTCGCCGACATTGGCGAAATAGCCCGAGGCATGCGAGGTCGCGATGGACTGGATGTCATCGTACAGCACTGTCCGGAAGACACTGACGTTCCAGCGCAGCGCCCCGCCGATCCACGCAAATCCGACGAATCGACCGCGCAGGCCGGCTTCGATCGTATGCGAGACGACCGCGTGCAGTGGCGGGTCGCCGGAGAGACTGGAGGGCAGGAGACACGGCGCGTGCGGATTGGCACACTCGAGCTCCCCCGGCGTCGGCGCGCGACTGTTCACCGAGTAGCCTGCAAAGAGCGTCACGGCAGGACGCGCTCGGTAGGTCAGGCCAACCGACGGATTGAAGTGGGCGAACCGGTTGAATCCGTTGAGCGCGCTGCCCAGCTGATCAACGAGGTTTACATGAGTGATATTGTAACGTCCGCTTGCCGTGACGGCGAGCCGCTGGGTCACATTGAACGTATCGGTCGCGTAGCCGCCGAGATTCTTGTTCACAGAATCGACGTGCACCGGCACCGCATCGCCGTTTGCCAGCGCCCCCGGGGAATTCTCGGCTGTGACGACGTACAAGCTCGACGGCAGCACCGTCAGCTGCGCATTCAGCAGGCCGATCTGGGCACCCGCGTAGTAGCTTGTCGAGGCGTAGTCGACCGCCGCTCCGAGCGCGAAATGGTTGACGCGACCGAGGAGTGTCGCACCGTTGGCAAGCTGCAGCGCGGCGCCCCGTCCCCAGGAGTGCAGAAACTCGAAATCATTCTCCCCGATATGGCGAGCGCCTCCGCCGGAGATGTCAGGCAGCTGCTGTCCGGCCGCATTGGTCAGTGGTGTAACGCCGTCCGGCTGGCAGAGCACGCCGGGCAGAGTATTGCAGGGGACATAATTGGTGGTATTACCGTTCGAAACGAACTGGCTGAAGTCGCGCACGTAGAGCACCGTGGCGAGCGTCCAGCGCGCCGGCAGTCGCAGCATGCCGTTGAGTGTGAGAAATTTCAGCCGGTTGCGATTCGACTGAGGCCCGGTGAATACCATTGAGCGGTTGATGGCGAGTTCCTGCACCGGCACCGCGCTCTCCCCCTGGAGTCTGTTCTGGTCCCACGCGTAGCTCAGATCGAGCGTTCCGGAGTGCCCGTGCAGGCTGAGCACGGTGTAGAGGTTGCGCAGCTGATCGCTGGAGAAGTTCCGCCATCCCCGCCAGTTCAGCCCGCGGGCCGCCACGTAGAAGCCCACGATCCCGGCGTGCGTGCCGTACTGCGCAGTCAACTCCTGGCGATGAAATGACCCTCCCGAGAGCGAGACGTCCCCGCCGCGAGAGTTGAAGCCGTTCTTCATGGTGAGGGAGATCGCCCCGCCGAGGGCGTTGAGGCCGTATACGGCACTGGAGCTCGTGAGCGTCACCCGATCGATTGCACTCGGCAAAATCAGATCCCAGTTGACGGTATCGCCGAACGCCTCATTGATCCGGACACCGTTCTCGTACACCGCCAGGCCCTCGGGCGTACCGAGCACCGGGGAGGCCTCGAATCCCCGGTAGAGGATATCCGGTTGGAACGGATCGACGATGTCGTCGTTGACGTTGATGCTGCTCAGCTGGTTGTTGAGCGCCGTCGTCAGGCTCGCCGTGCCCTGCTGCTCGAGGCTCCTTGCCGAGAGAACCTGCACGTTACCCGGTATGTCATCGAGCGGTACCGCCGCTCCGGGCAGCGGCGCGGCGCTGATGAGCACCTCGTGGAGTTTCCGGGGCGCCGCTTGCGCGCCGCTTGCCCGGCCTCCGGCGGCCCCCAAGATACCCAGCATCGTGATGCCGAAGGCCATACTGACCCCTCGGCCGTCCGCTCGACGACTACGACTCACCACACCCCCGCTTATTGCCCGTCGATCGCCAGGACGCCTCACCGCGCCCCCGATCCGACCCGCTGGACTCGCCCCCGTGCATCGTGACCGGTGGCGGGCTGCTGGCGCAAGGGAGTTTCTCTCGATTGCCCGGTCAAGCCATCGGACGGCCATGGCGATGCGGAAACGGAACAGTGCACGGGCGCCCAAACTGTCCGGCCGGTCCGCGCCGGCAGGCCTGCCGAGGTAGGCTCGATCATCGGGACCGAGCCGGCCCGACGACAGCTGCCATGCCGATCGAGGACACAGGGATATCCGCGTCCTGCGCTCAAGTTGCCGATGCCTGAGGCGCTCCGGTGGCCCCCACCGCACCCTGGCGCCGAGGAGCCGCCGCGCTCCGCGACCGGCGTGCATCGCTCGGGTCAGCCATAAGGTCAAGTGGCGTGAGGGCATCGCCGTCGGGGTCCTCACCCTCGCCGCATCGGTGCTGCGCGGACGGCTCAACGTCACCGAAACACTACGCCGCCTGACCGCGCCCTACGAGCGCTACCGGCTCGATGCAACCTCACGGATGACGGAAGCGGCGCGCAGCCGCCGCAACCTGCGAGCAGTCTTGGCCTCATCGGCATGCGCGAGGGACTCACCGCGCAACGCAGCCAGCTGACCGCGAGTAACCCGCCCGCAGGCGGGTTTCAGCTGATGGCCCGCATTCCGGCTCACGCACCACCTGGAGAGCGAACGTGACCGCCGGTATCAGCGTCCTGCGCGTTGACGACCACGCCATCGCTCGCCAGGGCTATCGGCGAGGCGAGTCCTACGCGAGTGCCACGGAACAACCAGGCCGTTCGGAGCTCGACGCGCTGACGGTGCGCGAATTCGAGGCGCTGCGCCTGCTCCTGCAGGACGAGACCGTGCGCAGCATCGGCGCGACGCTCGGTGCCCGCAACGGCTTGCAACGGTCACACTTGGCCCAGTACCACGGTCGGCGTCCCTGAGCGCTTCCCGACCCGAGCGCGTGGCTCAGCCAGTCTGCATCAGCACGCGCGACAGCTGCGCGCTCACCGGTGGCATGCGGCGGGCAATCTGCAGCAGCGTACGCCTCGCCAGTCGTGCCGGCAGCGACTCGTCGGTGTAGAGCCGCACGATGGCATTGGTGGCGAGATACAGCGGTCGCGTCGCATGACGATGTGCCGCATCGAAGGGGCGCAGCACCGCTTGAGCGCCCGGGTCGCCCCGCCCCCGCCGCGTGCTCTGCCGTCGGATCAGCCGCGCGAGCGTCTCCTGCCCCACGAGGCCCAGATTCATTCCATGCGCGGTCACCGGGTGCATGCCCACCGCCGCATCGCCAATGGTGGCGAAGCGGGTGGCTACGAAACGGTCCGGGTACACGGCGACGAGCGGATAGGCAAACCGGTCGCTCACGAGCGTCAGTTCGCCCAGGCGACCGCCGGAGCGCTCGCGCATCTGCCGCTCGAACGCGCTCTCCTCCAGCGCCTGCAGCCGCTCGATCTCGGCATGCGCCAGGGTGAGGACCAGCGAGGATTGATGCTCGCCGAGCGGCAAAATCGCAAGCGTCTGGTGGTGACCGAACCACTCCCAGGCGATGCGTTCGTTTGACAGCGCGTGGCGCATGCGGCACACCATCATGGTCTTGCCGAAGTCCAGATGCCGTGCCGCAATCCCGACGGCCCGTCGCGTCGCCGAGAATCGACTGTCGGCTGCAACGAGCAGCTTGGCGCGCAGCACCTGCCCGTCCTGCAGCGTCACGGTGGCGCAGCGCGCATCGGTCCGCACGCTGCTCACCGCACTGTCGGCGCGCAACTCGATGGACGCCTCCGCCCGGACCGTCTGATACAGCGCCCGACGGAGCAGGTGATTGGACACCAGGATCCCGAGCGCACCGGCATGGGGCCCCACGGTCCGCTCGGACGCATCGGCGGTCGGACAGATATCCATTCCCCGGCCACTGTGCCCATTCAGCACCCGTGCGCAGCGGATGGCATGCAGTTCCTCCGCGGGCAGCCGCTGCCAGGCGCCGAGCTCTCGCAGAATACGCACCGACCGCCACGTGAGCGCGATCTCGCGGCCATCGTAGCGCGCCTCGGCCAGCGCCGCCTCCGGCTGCCGTTCGAGCACCGTCACCGTGAGCCCGCAACCGCGCAGCGCGGCGGCAAAGCCCAGCCCCGCAGGACCCGCACCGATGATCAGAACGTCGCATTGCACCAGATCGCCCACCTGCATCTCCTCGTCGCTGAGGCAAGACCCCGCCGAGCGAGCCGCCCGCTCCGGCGCGCCGCCGAGGCGGCAGGATACTCGCCGGAGACAGTGCAGAGTCCGCAGCGTCGGTGGCAACTGCGGTGAAAACTGCGATTTGTCAATCCATTGGCTCACGCCGCTCGAGGGCCACCAAGCAACGATGCCTATCGACAGGTGCGGCGGTGGGGCCGCAGCGCCCCAGATCCTCGAATGCGACCAGATCAGACAGCGGCCACTCAATCGGCGGCTGAGCGGAATCAGTCCGCCTGGATCGCCGCTGCGCGCCAGTCACCGCCGGGGCTGCCACCTGTGACTGTGCACCTCCCGGCTACGACGGCAAGCCTCCTTCCGCAGACCCTCAACCGCCACGGCGGTGCCAGAACCGCAATCGCCGAGGACTATGTGCGGCAGGCCGTTGCGAGAAAGATGGGGTAGCGGCGCTGTGCCCCGTCGCGCTCTCGCTCGACGGTGTGCGCGGTGCGAAAGCCGATGGAACTGAATCCGGCGGCCCGCAGCCACTCCTCCACGACCTGGCGCGCGAACCCGTGATGTGCCACGCCGAGGACATCGGGCGTATGGAAGCTTCCGTCTTCGGCATCCAGGTCCGCCAGCGCCACCCATCCGCCCGGAACCAGCATGGCGTGAAACGCACGCAGCAGCGCCGCGACATCCGGGATGTGGTGCAGCGCCATGCTGCTGAAGATCAGATCGAATCGCTGCGCCGGCGGCGGTGTGCTCGTCAGGTCGAGAACCTGCGTTGCAATATTCTTCAATCCCGCCGCCGCAGCCTTTTCGCCGAGCACGGCAAGCATGCCGGGCGACAGATCGGTCTCGAGCAGATGTCCCACGTGCGGCAGCAACCGCAGTCCCACCAGTCCCGTCCCGCAGCCATACTCCAGGGCGCGCCAGTGCGGCGCAAGCGGCACTGCGGCAACGATGGCAGCGGCGATGGTCTTGGCCATGTTGGCACGCATCGGCGACTCGTCCCATTGCGCGGCGATGGCGTCGAATCGCGAACGATTATCATTTTGCAGCATGGTCGTCATCGATGCGAGAACCCCAGGTCCGCGGGGCCAGGCGGTCATCTTACCGTCTGCAGTCCTCTCCTGCTCCCTCCCCTGCGATGGCCTATTGGTTGAAGCGCAATGCCGCAAGGGTACCGCCGCGCCAATCACCGTCCAGATCCGCCCCGGCCGTGCCGTCTCGGAAGCGTGGCGGCGCATAGACCGATCCGGGCCCGTTGTCTAAACAGACGTCGCATTCGCCTCGAGGCGGAAGGCGAGCCTGCTGATGTACGCATCTGCCTTAAGGTCGAAATGAACGCGCGCGCGCGACACACCTACAATCGGCCCATCGACAGACCGTTCGGCATCGAAAATCCGTGGTTGACCGGCCAGAGCGCAATCCCGCTCGCTCGAGCGCTGAGAATCATCGAGAAGGCTGCGAGCGGGCAGATGCGTGGGGGCGTTCCTCGCACCAAGGCACGCCAGCGCTCGGGTGCGCGCCGCACCGACCGGGACCGCGGCCTAGGACAATCCTGAGCGAGGTATTGATTGGCGAATTCGCCCTACCCCGGGGATTGCACGAACCATCAACAGGCTGATGGAAAACCCGGTGATCGAGGCGCCTGTCTGCCTGTGAAGGCTCGTCGAACAATTCTTCCGAGGTCGATATCAACCGTCCTGGACTTGCGATCCGTGCCTGCGGAGGCTCCATTGCCTGGACGGTGTTCCCATCGGGCGCAAGCGCCTCGCCCGGCTGATGCGTTCGGCGGGGTTGCGCGGGGTGACGTTGCGTCGCCTCGTAATCACCACCACGCCTGATCCAAAGGCTTCCAGAGCCATCGATCTGCTCGAGCGGCGCTTCTGTGCCGCAGGCCCGGATCGGCTCTGGGTGGCGGACATCAGTGCGCCATGACGGCGGGAGGTTGAGATGACATAGGTTATCGCGACCTTCTTGCTTGCTGGCAATTGACCGGTGGCTGCAATGCCACCCGACTCGGTCGAGAAACCGAGGACGAAGGGGGACAGGTAATAGCTCAACTGCTTGATTTTTCCGACTCTGTCGCGCCCGCTCGACAGGGCGGGACAGAACTGGCGGAGAGGGTGGCCGCCACAATCAGCATGGAATCAAGATGATTTCCGATTCTCGTGCGTAATTCCTGCGTATTAGAGCCGAGTACTCGGAATGATGACCGATCGAATGGCACGACCGGTGTCACGATACCGACCCGCATCGAATCGAGAGATTGACGGCGCCCACCCAAAGGCATATGCTTTGGCATATGCCATACCCGCGCGGGTGATCCGAATGCCTGACTCAGAACGCCATGTCAGACTGTTCCGCAATGGACGGAACCAGGCTTTGCGTATCCCCAGAGAATTCGAACTCGAAGCGGATGAGGCCATCGTGCGCAAGGAGGGGGATCGCTTGGTGATCGAGCCGGTGCGCAAGGGTCGTCTGCTCGCCCGACTCGCCACCCTGGAGCCCATCGAAGAACCCTTTCCGGATGTGGACGAGGATCTCGGCGGGGTAGA
>JAJZFQ010000140.1 GCA_021805275.1 Pseudomonadota bacterium | reverse complement strand
TATGCTGCGCGCCGCAGCGCCCGATACCAGTGCCGGAAGGCATGTGCGCGGGTGCCGGAAGTCATATGAGGGGCGCGGATCTTGAAGCGAACTGCGGTTCGCGGCTATTGTCTCGCATGCGTTCAGCTCGCGATCTCTCGGCATTCGCGCCCACCGCGCTCTCGTGTGCCGGTTATGTGGCGTGGGCGACGGTCGCCATCGGCCTTTGGAGGGTGCCTTCCCACTGGCCATACTTTGAAGCCACGGCGGTTCGCGCGCTCGCCGCGCTGCTCATGCTCGCCTTCCTCGTCGGCTTTGGCTTGCGTGCCAGGGCCTTTGCGGACCCGAGGAGGGATGCTCGCGACGTGCTCTCGCTCTCTTTGATGGTGGTCTCTGCACTGGCACTGCTTGCGCTCGGGCCGTCGACCTTCACGCCGATTCTCTTGATTGTCATTGCGGTGGCGTTTGGCGCCATTGGCCCGGCAAGATCCGCCGTGACGGCTCTGGTGCTCGTGAACCTCGCGTTCCTTGGGATTCTCCTGCTCCGCTGGCGTCATGACGACCCCTGGTTCCAACTCTTCATTTACGGTCTTTTTCAAGTGTTCGCGCTGCTGACCACCCTGGATCGCATGCGCGCACAGCGAATATCGCAAGATCTTCGCGAAGTGAATGCGCAATTGCTGGCGACTCGAGAGCTGCTCGCAGAAAGTGCGCGCGACGGCGAGCGCCTGCGTGTCTCGCGCGAGTTACATGATGTCGCGGGGCACCGACTTGCGGCCTTGGCGCTCAATCTTGATCTCCTCGGCCAAGAGGCGAAAATATCGCGGCAGCCTGAATGGCTCCTCGCGCGTGCGCTGGTGAGTGAATTGCTGTCGGACCTCGGAAGTGTGGTGGCCAATCTGCGTCGCTACGACGGTATTGACGTGCGTGAGGCGTTACGACGGATCGCCGAGGCGTTTCCGCTGCCACGGATTCACATTGATCTGGCGGACCCGGTACGCGTCGATGGTACGGAAAAGGCCGAAGCGATCGTGCGTGCGGGACAGGAGGGACTCACGAACGCTGTGCGGCACGCAAAGGCGCGGAATATTTGGTTGTCACTTAAGCAGGGCGCGAGTGCGTTGTGTCTCGAGGTGCGCGACGACGGTCACTGCCCGGGGGCACACGAGGCAGGATATGGGCTTCGTGGTATGCGCGAGCGCGTCGTGCTGCTCGGCGGTCAAGTAGTGACCGATCTCTCGCCTGAAGGCGGATTTCGGCTGCGGGTGATGCTCCCGACAGAGCGGCAGCCATGAGAACCCGCATCGCCCTCGCTGAGGATCAGGATCTCGTACGGGAAGGCCTGCAAGCGCTGCTTGAACGGGCGGGGCTTGAGGTCGTACTGCGGGTGGCTTCGGGATCTGCTCTGCTCGATCAAATAGGGGCAACACCGGTCGATGTGATCGTGAGCGATATACGGATGCCCGGCCTGGACGGTATCGCGATGGTTCGGGCATTGCGCAAGCGGGGCGACCGAACCCCAGTGGTGATGCTGACGGCCTTTGAGGACACCGACCTGCTGTTCGCAGCGGTTGAGGCGGGCACTCAGGGATTTCTTCTCAAGGGCGCGTCAGCCGAGGATCTGCTCACCGCGATCGATCGTGCCCGCTGCGGTGAGCGATGGCTGGCGCCGGTGGCGCTGCGGCCGATAGGTCAACGCCTAGCGGAGACGGGCGCAGCGGTGGACGCAGAGGCGGGGCGGATCGATCTGGTGCCTCGGGAGCTTGAGATCCTCAGACTCTTGGCCGGCGGTTATTCCAATAAGGAAGTCGCGCGCAGCCTCGGGCTCGCCGAGGGGACCGTTAAGAACTACGTCTCTGAGATTCTCGCCAAGTTGGACACGAGGGACCGTACGCGAGCGGTATTGAAGGCACTTACGTTGCGGCTCATTTGACGGTCTTCGGCCGCCATCTCGCGCGCCCGAGAGACTGCCGTTGCGGCAGGTGGCGTGAGCGATCGAAAGTGGGGGATCTGAGGAACGGCGCGTGCCACAGCAGGCGGCCGAGAGCTGCCATCCACGCTCGAGGTTGCGTTCTCGGTGTCCTGGCGGTCATTCGAGGATCGGGGGCGTGGATGTGAGCGGGGGGAACTTCACAGGACCCATCCTCGGAGCGGTCGGATCGATCGAGATTTGCGCCTCGTGGATTGCGACAGGCAGTCACAGTCGCGCAGCGCCACACCCGCGGCGCTCGGGCGTGGCGCTCCCTGCGCGCAAGCGTATAGAGTGCAGTCTCGCGATCAGCAGGCAACGGCGCGCACCATGAAAGATTCCGCGGCGACTCTCGGCATCGGTACCCGGCTGGCCCAGCTCGGCCGCATGTCCGAGGCACATTACGGCTTCGTCAATACGCCGCTCTACCGCGGCTCCACGGTGCTGTTCAAGACGCTCGATGATCTGCAGCACGAGCGCGCCCGGTACAGCTACGGCACCGCCGGCACGCCGACCGTCGAGAGTCTGGAGAGCGCCTGGAGCGCACTCAGCGGAGCGGCCGGCACGTCGCTCGCCGCCTCGGGTCTCGGAGCGGTCACCTTGGCACTGCTCACGGCGCTGAAGAGCGGGGATCATCTGCTCATGCCCGACAGCGTCTACCTGCCGACCCGGGCGCTGTGCGGCAAGCTGCTCGCGCGATTCGGCATCGAGACGACCTACTACGATCCGATGCTCGGCGCGGGCCTCGCGGCGCTGATCCGGCCGAACACCTCGACGATTTTCCTCGAGTCGCCCGGCTCGCAGACCTTCGAGGTCCAGGACGTCCCGGCCATCACCGCGCTGGCGCGCGAGCGCGCACTGACGACGATCATCGACAACACCTGGGCCACGCCGCTGTACTTCCGAGCCCACGAGCACGGCTGCGATCTGGTGGTGGAAGCCGGCACGAAGTATCTCAGCGGCCACTCGGACATCCTCCTCGGACTCGTCAGCGCCAACGAGCGGCTCTGGCCGCGGTTGAGGGAGACCTACCAGAGCATGGCGATGCTGCCGGGGGCCGAGGACTGCTATCTGGCGCTGCGCGGCATGCGCACGCTGCACATCCGTCTGCAGGAGGCCGAGCGGCGCGGTCTGGCGCTCGCCGAGTGGCTCGCTGCGCAACCGGAGGTCGCAACGGTGTTGCACCCGGCATTGCCCTCGTGCCCGGGGCACGCGTTCTGGAAGCGCGATTTCACCGGCTCGACGGGCGTGTTCTCCTTCATCCTGCACCCGGGATTCAGTCGCGATGACCTCGCGCGCATGCTCGATGCGATGCGCATCTTCGGCATGGGCTATTCCTGGGGTGGTTTCGAGAGTCTCATCATTCCCTTCGACTGCCGCACCTACCGCACGGCAACCGACTGGTGCCCGTCCGGACTGTGTCTGCGGGTTCAGGTCGGGCTCGAAGACCTCGAGGATGTCCGGAACGATCTGCGGGAGGGCCTCGACCGGCTCGCCGGCCGGTGCCCGTAGAGCGGGCCGGCCGCAGCGGCGGAAGAACTCAGAAGCGCCGCGGTGCGCCGGCGCCGTGCTCGGCAGACTCCACCAGCGCCCCGGCCGTGCCGGCGAGCACCCGTCCGCCGCTGATCTCTCCGCGCGCGTTGCGCGAGAGTTCCACCTGACTCTGATCCTCCCATCCCTTCAGCAGCACAGTCAGCGTCCGGTTGTAGCGCTCGAGCTGGTCGCGTTGCTTGCGAACCTCTCGCAGCGCCAGCCGGGCATACAGATGCGTCAGCAGCCAGGCGATGAGCGCACCGAGCACCGTGCCGGCGAGTGTGGAGAGGAGAACGGGTAGTACCTGGGTCATGAACGGTGGTCCGCGATGCGGTCACAGGCCGAGCCGATATCATCGGCCTGTTCGCGCGGGGAGTCCACCTCCGCGCCGCTCGGCGTTCAGCGTCGCGGCGTGCGGGGCACGGATCCGGTGCGCGGATCCTGGAACGGCAGCAGGAGCTTCGTGACGAGCGTATCGCTGTGCGCGGCGGGCAGTGCACTCGAGGGCAGCGATGCACGCACCGTCGCCTTGTCGATCCGACCATTGGCGTACAGCACGGCGAGCGCACCGGCGAGACGGCCGAAGTGCAGTGAGCGGCCGAGTGCGCTGCCGGGCGCGCTCGGTGCGGTCTGTTCGGTGAGCGCGGCTAACGCCGCCTCGGACAGCTGCCAGTCCCCGCCGATCCGCTGCGCGAGCGGCGCGGCGTGAACTCTGAGCAGAGTGTCCAGCAGTCCGGCGGCCGCCGGACTGCTGCCGCTGGCCGCTGCACAGCGGGCGCGTACCGCACGGAACAGCACGATTTCCGCCATGCCGCTGATCAGGCTGAGCAGTTCGGCCGTGAACGGTTCGATGCGTTCGGCCACCGCCGCATGGACCACCGCGGCCTGCGCCGAGCGCAGCGCGTGCTCCCAGACCAGCTGTGGAAATTTCGGGAATTCTGCGGCCGCGACGGCGTTGAAGATCGGCTGCATCAGCGCCGTGGCGATCACCGAGCGCAGGCCTTCGCTGCCGAGGACTGCGACCGCCCGCTCGATGGACTCCACCGGCTGCGGACTGAGGCGATAGAAGGAGCTGTTCGCCATGCGCAGCAGGCTGTCGACCAGCGCCGGGTCCCGAGCGATGATGGCGACCAACTGACGCCGTGCGACGGACTCGTCCTGGATGGCGTGCATCAGCTGCGGCAGCAGGTTGGGGCGCCGCGGAAAGTAGCGCCGCTCGGCGGCCGCATCCCCGATCGCACCGAGAGCTTGGGCAATCTTGCGCTCATCTTCGGCCTGGGCGCGGGGCGGGGCGGTCAGACCGAGTTCCAGGGCGCGCAGCTGCGCGAAGATCTCCGCGGCCTCGAGCGGCGCGGAGGCAGGGAGGGCAGCGGCCGCGGGCCGCTGTGCCTCGGGAGGTGCGGGCGGGGCGGGGGCGACCTCGGGATCGGGCGCGGAGTCGACGGCCGGCGCATCGCCGGCGCCGTGACCGCCCGCGACCGCGCCAAAGGCACGACGCAGCGCCGGCCGCAGTGCGGCGGCGGCGACGGCGAGCAGCAGCGGCGTGAGCAGCCAATATCCCATCGTGACAGCATCCCCCGAAGCGCGGACGAACGCTTCGCAACCGATGCAGTTTTCGGCAGCACGGCGTAAAACTCCGCCACTGGAGTGCGGATCTGTGACTTACCGCACGCTGCGCGGGGCCGCACGGGGCGCTGCGGTATGATCGGAGCGGCTCCCCGTCCCCCCTCGCACCGTCTCATCGCCGCCAGGAGCGCCGCGTGCCCAGTAAGCTCAAGACCCTGACTGCATTCGGGATCATCTATCTGGTCTGGGGCTCGACCTATATCGCGATCCGCATCGGGGTGCGTGAGGTGGCGCCGCTGCTGCTGGCGTCGATCCGCTTCACCGTCGCCGGGGCGATGATGTGTGCCTGGGCGCTCGCCCGCCGCCAGCCTCTGCCGACGCTGCGCCAGTGGGGATCGATCGTGCTGCTCGCGGTCCTGATGTTCGTCATCGACTACGGGCTGCTGTTCACGGCCGAGCGGCAGGTTCACTCCGGGATGGCGGCAGTGATGCTGGCCACGATCCCGGCCTTCACCGCGGTCGCGGAGATCCTCTGGCTGCGCACGCAGCGGCTGACGCTGCGGCTCGCTTCGGCGCTCATCGTCGGCCTCGGTGGCGTCGTGGTGCTGGTCGACCCCGCGGTCGGACTCGCCGGCGCGCCCATCTATGGGCCCTCGGCGCTCGCGCTGGTGATCGCCGCCATGAGCTGGTCGATCGCCTCGGTGCTGATGCGGCGTCTGCCGTTACCCGCGGCGAAGACGATGACGGCCGGGACCGAGATGCTCGCCGGCGGGCTGCTGCTCGGCGTTGCCGCGGTCGTGTTCGGACAGGAGCGCGGTTTTCATCCGGCGACGGTGTCCACGCAGGCCTGGGTGGCGTTGGCGTATCTCATCGTGGCCGGATCGGTGCTCGCCTTTGGCGCCTACACCTGGCTGATCCATCATGAGTCGCCCACCAAGGTCGGCACGTATGCCTATGTCAATCCGCTGGTCGCAGTCATCATCGGCTATCTGTTCGGCAGCGAGTCCCTGGATGCACGCACCGTCTTCGGCACCCTGCTCGTGATCGCCAGTGTCGTCATCATCATCAGCGGGAAGACCCCGCGCACGATGGGCGCCGAGTCGGCTGCGCCGGGTCTTCGGGTCGAGCGCTCCTAGCGGTGTGGTCGGCCCGCCGCGACACACTGCTCGGCGTGCCGGCGGGGCGGGTCGGTACAATGTGATCTGCGCCCCCGAAGGGCCGCGGCGCGCGGCCGTCGCAGTCAGAGAGGAACCATGAAAATTCTCGTCACCGGTGCGGCCGGATTCATCGGCTATCACACCGCCCAGAAGCTCCTGGCGCGCGGCCACGAGGTGGTCGGCATCGACAACCTCAACGATTACTACGACGTCGCGCTGAAGGAGGCGCGCCTGCAGCGCCTGCGCGCAGCGCACGGGTTTCGCTTCCTTCGCCTCGACATCGCCGATGAGCCGGCCATGGCCCGGCTCTTCGCCGCGGAGCGCTTCGCCCGGGTCATCCACCTCGCCGCGCAGGCCGGGGTGCGCTATTCGATGAAGGACCCTTACAGTTACGTGCGCAGCAATGTCTCCGGGACGCTGACGGTGCTCGAAGGATGCCGTCACAACGGCATCGAGCATCTGGTCTACGCCTCGACCAGTTCGGTCTACGGCGCCAATACCGACATGCCGTTCTCGCCGCACCGCGGAGCCGATCATCCGCTGTCGATCTATGCGGCGACCAAGAAGGCCAACGAGGCCATGGCACACAGCTACTCGGCATTGTTCGGCGTGCCGACCACGGGGCTGCGCTTCTTCACCGTCTACGGCCCGTGGGGCCGGCCCGACATGGCGCTGTTCCAGTTCGCTCGCAACATCCTCGATGGCAAGCCCATCGACGTCTACAACAACGGCCGTCACAAACGCGACTTCACGTACGTGGACGATATCGCCGAGGGCGTCGTGCGTGTCTGTGAGCACATTGCCGCGCCCGATCCGCACTGGGACGGCGCGACGCACGATCCGGCGAGCAGCCGAGCGCCATACCGCCTGTACAACATCGGCAACCACCAGGCGGTCGAGCTGATGCGCTACATCGAGGTGCTCGAGCAGTGTCTCGGGCGCCAGGCCGAGAAGCGCTTCCTGCCGCTGCAGCCGGGCGATGTTCCTGAGACCTGCGCCGATGTCGAAGACCTCGCTCGGGACGTCGGTTACCGGCCCGCAACGCCGGTGGAGGTGGGGGTGCGGCAGTTCGTCGAGTGGTTCCGCGAGTACTACGGGGATCGCCGGGCGGCTCAGGGTACGGCTTGACGCCCGCCGGCTGAATAATCAGACTAATCAGATCTATGATCGAGCGACTGCCGCAGCGGCCCAGAGGTGATGCATTGCAGGGGTTTTGCGCCCCGCCCCTCCGGGGTGAGCGCTGGGGTTTCCATGCCCTGCGGTCGCAGATGACCCGGCGCTCGTGATGCACGCCGAGCACGCCTTTTCGCTCGGCGCCGAACTGGGTGAGGGACCTCTGTGGGTCGCCTCCGATGCGGCGCTGTGGATGGTCGATATCAAGGGGCTGCGCCTGCATCGGCTGCGGCCGGACCGCGCCGAGCACGAGAGTTGGACGGCGCCGGCGCCACCGGGATTTCTGGCCGCCCGGGCCGGCGGCGGCTTCGTGGTGGGGCTCAAGGGCGGGCT
>JAJZFQ010000240.1 GCA_021805275.1 Pseudomonadota bacterium | reverse complement strand
CCGCTGGCAGGCCGCCGGCAGCGCCAGCGCGAGCATCAGGCCAGCCAGGCCGCAGAGGCGTTGCACCGGGGTCATCGGGTTGCTCCCGTCGTGATGCGCGGCGGGTGCCGCGCCAGCAGGCAGTGAAATACCGCACCCCGGGGCCGCTGCCCATCCGCACATGTCGCGCCCCGGGGGGCGGCCGGGCGAGCCGCGCCCCCGTAGCGGGGACGCAATTTGCTATGCTTCACGGTTTAACCGCCAATGCCGGTCCCACAGGGCCGGTGCCTACCCCCATGCTGCAAAAACTCACCGACAGCCTCGCGACCCACAAGTGGTTCTGGTACACGATTCTCGGCGTGCTTGCGCTGGTTTTCGCGGCCTGGGGCGCCTACGGCATCGTCAACCTGAACTTTGGCAGCAGCGATTTTGCGGCCACGGTGAACGGCAAGACCATCACGCTGCAGCAGGCGCAGAACGCCTGGCTGCGCGACCAGGGTCAGATCGACCAAGCCTACGGCGGCAATGTGCCGAGCGCGCTGCGCAAGCGGTTGCAGGACGAGGTGCTCGAGGAACTGATCAACGAGGCGCTCATCGCCCAGCGCACCGCGCAGCTCGGCTACCGGGTCTCCCAGGCCGACCTGCTCCAGGCGATCCGCGCCGTGCCGGCGTTCCAGGTTGGCGGGCACTATTCGCCGCAGGCGGCCCAGGATGCGCTGACGGAGGCCGGGATTTCCCTCTCCCAGTTCGAGCGTGACCTCGAGAGCGAGCTGCGCCGCAACCAGCTGGTCGAGGGCATCCGCGCCTCGGATTTCCTCACCCCGGTGGAGATCCAGCGCGCCAATGCGCTGTATGACGAGCAACGGGACGTGCAGTACCTCGAGTTCCCCTCGAGCCGCTACGCGAGCCAGGCGCCAGTGACGCCCGCGCAGATCCAGGCCTATTACCAGGGGCACCAGGCGCAGTTTCTCATCCCTGAGTCGGTCGACCTGCGCTATGCGCAGCTCACCCTGGCGCAGGTCCGCTCGAGCGAGCAGATCCCGGAGGCGGATCTGCAGGCGCTGTACCAGAAGGACATCAATCGCTTCGTCGTGCCCGAGCGGCGCGAGGCGAGCCATATCCTGATTCCCTTCGGCAAGGACCCCAAGGCGGCGCTCGCCCAGGCGCAGAAGATTCTCAAGCTCGCCCGCTCCGGGGAGAACTTCGCGGCGCTCGCCAAGCAGTACTCGCAGGATCCGGGCTCGGCCCGCAACGGCGGAAATCTGGGCTGGATCGGTCGCCACGGCTTCGTGAAGCCCTTCACCGACGCGCTGTTCGCCATTCCCAAGGTCGGCGACGTCGTCGGACCGGTCAAGAGCCCCTACGGCTATCACATCATCCGCCTGGATGCGATCCAGCCGGGCCACACGCAGTCGTTTGCCGAGGTAAAGGCGCAGCTGACCACCCAGCTGCAGCGCAGCCGTGCAACCGAGCGGTTCGGCCGCATCGAAGACAAGCTGCAGAATGCGATCGAGCAGTCGGGGGCAAGTCTGGGTGCGATCGCCAAGCAATACGACCTGACGAGCGGGGAGATTCCGCTGTTCCTGCGCGGCAGCGGGGCAGCGCCCATCGGCGCCGCCCCGGCGGTGCAGAACCTGGTGTTCGGTAGCGCGGCGATCGCCGTCGGCAGCATCGGCGGTCCGGTCATCCTCGACAATAACCGGCTGGTGCTGGTGAAGATCGTGGCGCGTCACGCGCCGCAGGTCAAACCGCTCGCCGAAGTTCAGGCGGACATCGTCACGACGATTCGCGCCGAGCGGACCCGGCAGGCGGCGCTCGCGGCGGCCGAGGCGGCCCGACAGCAGCTCCTCGGCGGCGAGAGCTTCGAGAAGGTGGCGAGCGCGCTGCGGATGAAGGTCGCACCGGTCAAATTCATCGGTCGCGACGACCCGTCCGTGCCCGCACAGATCCTGCGGCTGGCGTTCGCCGCGCCGAAGCCGAGCACCGGTCCGGTCTATGAGGCGCAGGCGCTGCCCGGGAACGCCGGTGCGGTGCTGCTCGCCGTGACCGCGGTGCGCACTGCCCCGCAGGCGAATCCGCTCATGGTGCGTACGCGGCTCGAGCAGCAGCTGCGCACCGATGCTGACGCCGAAGTGCGCGCCTACCTCACGCAGATGCGGGCCGCGGCCAAGGTGCGCAAGAACCCGCACGCCTTCCAGTAGCAGGCTCGGG
This sequence comes from Pseudomonadota bacterium, assembly GCA_021805275.1. The sequence continues at coordinate 29,220 of JAJZFQ010000240.1, read as the reverse complement.
GGGCGCGGCGGCGGGGCGCGGGCGCCCCGTTACGCCGGCTCGGTGTCCGGGAAGCTCATACCGACGGTGCTGAAGCCCCCGTCGACGTAGAGGATCTCCCCGGTGATTCCGCCGGCGAGGTCCGAACAGAGAAACGCCGCCGCATTGCCCACGTCCTCCTGCGTCACGTTGCGCCGCAGCGGGGAGACCTCGGCGACTCGGTTGAGCATTTTGCGAAAGCCCGCGATCCCAGCGGCCGCCAGGGTCTTGATCGGACCGGCGGAGATGCCATTGACCCGAATGCCGCGCGGACCGAGGTCCGCGGCCAGGAAGCGTACATTCGCCTCGAGGCTCGCCTTGGCGAGACCCATCACGTTGTAGCTCGGAATGGAGCGCACCGCGCCGAGGTAGGACAGTGTCAGCAGGGCGCCGGCGCGCCCGGCCATCAGGGGCGCCGCGCCGCGCGCCAGGGCGGTGAGGCTGTAGCTCGACACGTCGTGCGCGATCCGGAAGACCTCGCGGCTGGTGTTCTCCAGGAAGCTGCCCGAGACCCCCTCGCGGGGCGCGAACGCCACGGCGTGCACCAGGATGTCGAGGTGGCCCCAGGTGCGCTGCACGTGTGCGAAGGCCGCCTCGATCTGCGCATCGGCGGTCACGTCGAGCGGCACGGTGAGCGTCGAGCCGATGGAGGCGGCGAGGGTCTCGACCCGCTCCTTCATCTTCTCGTTCACGTACGAGAAGGCGAGCTCCGCCCCTTCGCGGTGCATGGCCTGCGCGATGCCCCAGGCGATGGAGCGGTCCGACGCGACGCCGACGATGAAGGCGCGCTTACCCGAGAGAAATCCCATGCGAGAGCCCCTGCACAAAAAAAAGGCCCGGGTGTCCACCGGACACCCGGGCCGGCAGTTTAGACCAATCAGCCGCCCGAATCGGCCAGGATCATCAGCTTCTGGCCGGCGAGGATGGGCTGGCGCAGATTCATCTCGTTCCAGCTGAGGATCTGGGCCACCCGCACCTGGAAGCGCTGGGCGATCTGCCAGAGCGTGTCGCCCGAGCGCACGGTGTAGATCACCCGGTGGACGCTGCGGGCGACCCCCGCGAGCAGCCGGCGGGCACGGCTCGGCGCGTAGCGCACGGCCGCCATGGCGGGCACGATCCGCAGCCGCTCACCGGGCCGCAGCACCTGGCCCGGCCGCAGCCCATTGACCCGAGCCAGTGCGTGGACGCTGACGTGGTTGCGCACCGCGATCGACCAGAGGCTGTCGCCCGGGCGGACGCTCACGACGCGGAACGAGGGGCGGGCGAAGCGTCCCACCCGGCCATCGGCATACAGGCGCAGCCGCTCACCCGGCTGCAGCACGGTATGGTGCAGGGACAGTCCGTTCATCTGCGCCAGGCGTCGCACGCTGATGCCATGACGCTGGGCAATGGCCCACAGCGTATCGCCTGGGTGCACACGTACCACCCGGAAGCGGAAGTGGCTGCGCCACCGCGAGTGATCGGCCTGGCGGGCGGCCACCAGGACGTTCTGCGGCAGGTGATAGGCAGTCGCCGGGACCTCGATCTGTTCCCCGACGACCAGCCGCCCACCCGGCAGGGTGTTCAGCCGGCGCAGCAGGTCGGTGGAGGTGCGGAAGCGGCGCGCGACGGAATAAACCGTATCGCCGTGCCGGACCACGTAGCGATCGACGCCCATGCGCTGATCGGCCGTGAGCGCGACGAGGTTCTGCGCGAACACCGGCGCGGAGTCCACCGGCAGCAGCAGGTAGAACGGTCCGGTCGGATCGGTGGCCCAACGATGGAAGGCGGGGTTGAGCTGGTAGATCTCATCGGAGGAGATGCCCGCCAGCCGCGCGGCGACCTCGAGGTTGATCTGTCCGTTGGTCGGAACCTGCGTGAAGTACGGCTCATCGGGAATCGGGCTGAACGACAGGCCGTAATGCGCCGGGTCCTGCACCAGGCGCGCCATGGCGAGCAGCTGGGGCACGTAGAGCTCGGTCTGGCGCGGCAGCAGCAGGTGCCAGAAATCGGTCGGCCGGCCATGGGCTTGGTTGTAGCGGATCGCCCGCTGCACGTTGAGCACGCCGCAGTTGTAAGCGGCGATGGCCAGCAGCCAGTGACCGCCGAGCTGATCGTGCAGCTGCTGCAGGTAATTCAGCGCGGCCTGCGTGGAGGCGACCACGTCGCGGCGCCCGTCGTACCACCAGTCCTGCTTCAGGCCGAACACGTGGCCCGTACCGGAGGTGAACTGCCAGATGCCCGCGGCCCGTGCCCAGGAGTAGGCGAACGGCTGGAAGGCGCTCTCGATGACCGGCAGCAGCGCCAGCTCGAGCGGCATGTGCCGCGCCTGCAGCTGCGTCACGATGTAGTAGAGGTACATATCCGCGCGGCCGAAGGCGCGCTGCAGGAACTGCGGATGATCGGCGTACCAGTGGGCCTCCTCGGCGATGACGGGCTTGTCCGGGTCGGGCAGCTGGAAGCCGGCGCGGATGCGGGCAAACAGGTTCGCATACCGCAGCCGGGGCTGCGTGGCCGGGACCGGGGCCGGAGCCGCTGGCGGCAGCGGCGCGGGTGCGGCCGCGGCCGCGGCCGGTGGCGGGGTGGACTCACGCTTCGGGACCACGACCGGTGGGGCGACCACTCGGGTGGCGGCCACCGGGTGGACCGGTCCGCGCGTGGCGCAGGCCGTCAGTGCCAGGATACCCAGGACACCCAGGGCACCGCGTGCCCAGCTCGCTGATATCGCCAATTTCCCCACCCTCTCTGCCGCGTGTTAACTTCGGCCCGCACTGGCCTTTCGGGGAGAGACCAGCTGGACATTACAATAAGCGCGATCAATCGCGAAATGTACATGCTGATAACACAGGCTGGCTAGTCCCCGATGGAACAAACTCACAGTTCGGCGCACTCCGAGGCGGCCTACGCGCTGCGGCGTTGGTGGGGCACGCCCGCGGGACGCGCGCTGATCGCGGCCGAAGCGATGATGGTGGCCGAGGCGCTGGAGGATGTTTTCGGCTGGGAATGCCTGCAAATCGGCGCCTGGGGCGAGGGTCGGCAGTTGTTGGGTGCTTGCCGCACACGCCATCGCGCCGTTCTCGCCCGGCCGTCGCTGTCGCCAGATGCCGACATTTTCGGCCGCATGAGTCAACTGCCGGTGGCGAGCGATGCCATCGACGCGGTGTTGATGCCGCACACGCTGGAGTTTGCCGCCGACCCGTATGCCATCGTGCGCGAGACCGACCGGGTGCTGGTCGGGGAGGGGCACCTCGTGGTGCTCGGCTTTCAGCCCTGGAGCCTCTGGGGCCGCCGGGCGCGCTTCAGTCGCAGCGGCTTCCCGCCGGGCCTGCGCCGCGTGCTGTCCGAGCGGCGCGTGCGCGAGTGGTTGGCGCTGCTCGGCTACGAGGTGTTCGCCGCGCGGCGCTACCTGTACCGCAGTCCCTGGGCGGGCGGGCTCGCCGACGGGGAGGGGCCGGACCGGCTGCTGCGGCGCGGGCTGACATTTCCTCTGCCGGCCGGGGCGTATCTGCTCAAGGCGCGCAAGCAGGTCTACACGCTCACGCCGATGCGCCCGCGCGTGCGCAAGGCGGTGCTCGGCGGTCTGGTCAATCCCGTGCCGCCGGTGCGCCACGGCGTGCGCCGCTCGCCATGAACGTCACCGGGGGAGCGGCCGGGCAGCCCGCGGTGGTCGAGATCTACACCGACGGGGCCTGCCGCGGCAATCCGGGGCCCGGCGGCTGGGGGGCGCTGCTCATCCTCGGGGAGCGGGAGCGCACCGTCTCGGGGGCCGAGCCGCTGACCACCAATAACCGCATGGAGCTGATGGCGGTGATTGCGGCGCTCGAGGCGTTGAAGCGCCCCGTGCATGCGCGCGTGTTCACCGACTCGCAGTACGTGCGGCGGGGTATCAGCGAATGGCTGCCGAACTGGAAGGCCAAGGGCTGGCGGACCGCGAACCGCAAGCCGGTGAAGAACCAGGATCTGTGGCAGCGGCTCGAGGCGCTCGCCGAGCCGCATCGCATCGAGTGGCACTGGGTTCCGGGGCACGCCGGCGTGCCCGGCAACGAGCGGGTCGATCGCTTGGCCAACGAGGCGATTGACGCTCTGGGCACTCGCTGGACCGGCCCGGCGCGCTAGCGGGTACACTCTCGCCCATGCGACAGATCGTTCTAGATACCGAGACCACCGGTCTCGAGCCTGCCCTCGGCCACCGCATCATCGAGGTCGGCTGCGTCGAGCTCCTCAATCGCCGGGTGACCGGCCGCACGTTTCACCGCTACCTCAACCCGGAGCGTGACATCGATGACGGTGCGCTCGCCGTGCACGGCATCTCGCGCGAGTCGCTCGTGGATCAGCCCCGCTTCGCCGAAATCGCCGAGGCATTGCTCGAGTTTCTCGAGGGAGCGGAGATCGTGGCGCACAATGCGCCCTTCGACGTCGGGTTCCTCGAGTCCGAGCTCGGGCGCTGCGGGCGGCCGATGAAGCTCACCGAGCGCTGGGCGGTGCTCGACACCCTGGCGCTGGCGCGCGAGATGCACCCCGGACAGCGCAATAACCTCGATGCGCTGTGCAAGCGCTACGACGTGGACAACACGGGCCGGGAGCTGCACGGCGCGCTGCTCGATGCGCGTATCCTGGCCGACGTGTACCTGGCGATGACCGGGGGGCAGGCTGCCCTCGCACTGGCGGCGCTCGAGCGCGACGCCGGCGCGAGCGTCGTGCAGCCGGCCAAGCGACCGACCGCTCCGCTGAAGGTGCTGGCCGCGAGCCCGGCGGAGCGACAGGCCCACGAGCAGATGCTCGCGGTGATCGGCAAGGCGAGCGGCGGCACGTGCCTCTGGCCGGCATCCGTCCCGCCCGAGCCCCCGGTCTGAGCGCAGCGGCGCCGGGCCCATCCCGCGCAGCGCAGCGCGGACGGCTAAAATACCCGTTTGCACGAGGGAACCGTCCGTGACGCAAAAGACCCCGACGCCTGCCTTGCGCGTGCCGCTGCTCGATCTGAAACCCCAGTACGAGCAGATCGCCCCGCGGGTGCGCGCGGCCATCGAGGCGGTGTGTGCCAGCCAGCAGTTCATTCTCGGCCCCGAGGTGAGCGCTCTGGAGTCGCGCGTGGCCGCCTACAGCCAGTGCGCCCATGGCATCGGCGTGTCCTCCGGAACCGATGCGCTGCTGCTCGCGCTGATGGCGCTCGACATCGGTCCGGGCGATGCGCTGATCACCACGCCCTACACGTTCTTTGCCACCGCCGGCACGATCGCGCGCACCGGGGCCCGCCCGCTGTTCTGCGACATCGAACCGGAGACGTTCAACCTCTCGGCGCCGGCCGTGCGCCGCTTCCTCGAGGAGCACTGCGAGCGGCGCGACGGGGCTCTCTGGCACCGCTCGAGCGGCACGCGGGTCAAGGCGCTGATGCCGGTGCACCTGTACGGCCAGGTCTGTCCGATGGAGCCGCTGCTCGCGATCGCGCGCGAGGCGGGCCTGCGGGTCATCGAGGATGCCGCCCAGGCGATCGGCGCACGCGAGGCGGGCGCCCAGCCAGCGGGCAGCCGCGGGGACATCGGCTGCTTCTCGTTCTTCCCGACCAAGAATCTCGGCGCGTTCGGCGATGCGGGCCTGTGCACGACGCAGGATGAGGGGCTCGCCGAGCACATGCGCATCCTGCGCGTGCACGGCGGCAAGCCGAAATACCACCACGCGTTCATCGGCGGGAACTTCCGCATCGATGCGTTGCAGGCGGCCGTGCTCAACATCAAGCTCGATTACCTCGACGAATGGTCCGCCCGCAGGGGCGAGAACGCCCGCATTTACGAGGCGGCCTTCGCGCGCGCCGGGCTCGGCGGCAACGTCCTCACCCCGCGGACGCTGCCCGGGTTCCATCACATCTACAACCAGTACGTGATCCGGGTGGCGCGTCGCGATGCGCTGCGCGAGTATCTCGCCGCGGCCGGCGTGGGCACCGAGATCTACTATCCGATCCCGCTGCACCTGCAGCAATGCTTCGCCTACCTCGGCTACGCCCCAGGGGATTTCCCCGAGTCCGAGCGCGCCGCGCGCGAGACGCTGGCGCTGCCGATCTACCCGGAGCTCGCCCCCGCGCAGCTGCACTACGTCGTTGAGCGTATCGGCGCGTTCTACGCCGGGGGCGCGGCCTGAAGACCTGAGCGGAGGAGCCCCGCATGCGCATCGCCCCCGGTCCCCGCAGCGCGCCTTGGTCGGAGCTGCACCTGCACGCCGAGCGCCTGCAGAGCGTCGCGACCCGCGAGCTGTTCGAGCGCGACCCGGGGCGCTTCGAGCGATTCTCGCGCCAGGGCGCCGGGCTGCTGCTTGATTTCTCCCGCCAGCATCTCGATGAGATGGTGCTCGGCCGGCTCCTCGAGCTGCCCGAGGCGATCGAGCTCGGCGCCTACCGCGATGCGATGTGGCACGGTGAGAAGATCAACGCCACCGAGGGGCGCGCCGCGCTGCACGTGGCGCTGCGCCAGAGGCCGGGCGAGCGCCTCGGCGGCGCGGCCATCGAGAGCGAGGTGATCGAGGAGCGCTCGCGCATGCTCGCGTTCGCCGAAGGTGTGCGCTGCGGGCAGATCGCCGGCGGGGCGGGCAGGCCCTTCAGGCTCGTCATCAACCTCGGCATCGGCGGCTCGGACTTAGGTCCCGCGATGGCCGTTCAGGCGCTCGCGCACCACGCCCGGGGCGGCCCGCGCTGCGAGTTCGTCTCGAACGTCGAGGGCTGCCGCCTCTCGGACCTGCTGGCCGACGCCGATCCGCACGCGACGCTGTTCGTGGTCTGCTCGAAGACCTTCACGACGCTCGAGACGCTGAGCCACGCGCATACCGCGCGGCGCTGGCTGAGCGAGCGGATCGGCGCGGCACAGGTGCCGGCGCATTTCGCGGCCGTGTCGGTCAACCACCGGGCCATGGATACCTTCGGGGTGCACCCCGATCAGCGCTTCAAGATGTGGGACTGGGTCGGCGGGCGCTTCTCGCTGTGGTCCTCGATCGGGCTGTCGCTTGCCCTCGCCATCGGCCGGGAGGCCTTCGGGGCGTTTCTCGAGGGCGGGCGCGAGATGGATGCGCACTTCAAGGGCGCGCCGTGGAGCGAGAACCTGCCCGTGCTGCTCGCCCTCATCGGGGTGTGGAACATCAATTTCCGCGCATTGCCCACGCTCGCGGTACTGCCTTACGAGGAGCGCTTGTGGCGCTTCCCGGCGTACCTGCAGCAGCTGGAAATGGGCAGCAACGGCAAGTCCGTCACGCTCGACGGACGGCACGCGCAGTGGCCGACCGCCGCGCTCATCTGGGGCGGTCCGGGCAGCAATGCCCAGCACTCGTTCTACCAGCTGCTGCACCAGGGCACGCCCTGCGCCGCGCTCGATCTGTTGCTTCCGGCCCACTCCTCGTGCGGCAACGAGGCGCAGCACGCGCTCGCGACCGCCAGTTGCCTGGCGCAGGCGGAAGCCTTCGTGAGCGGCTATCCGCTCGCGGCGGTGCGCGAGGAGTTCGACCGCGAGGGGCTTGCGCCCGAGCAGCGCGAGGCACTCGAGCCGCACAAGGTGAGCGCCGGCTCGCGGCCGAGTACCCTCATCGCCTTCCCGCGGCTCGATCCGGCGACGCTCGGTCGGCTGATCGCGCTCTACGAGCACAAGGTGTTCACCCAGGGGGTGATCTGGGGCATCAACTCCTTCGACCAGTGGGGTGTCGAGCTCGGCAAGCGCCTCGCCGAGCAGCTGCTCGCGAGCGTACGCGATCCGGCGGGCCAGCCCGCCACGGCCTCGGGCGTGCAGAAAGTGCTCGAGCGGCTGGCCGAGTGGCGCGCCGCGCCGTAACCTTGGCGATTTGACGGAGCGGGCCGTTGAAGCAGAACCCACAGCTGTTCCAGGACAATCTCAGGGAGCATCAGGCGCTGTTCGCGCTGCTGCCGCGGCTCGAGAGCGAGATCGTCGCCGCCGGCACGCTCATGGCCCGAACGCTGGCGGCGGGCCGCAAAGTCATGCTCTGTGGCAACGGCGGCTCGGCCGCCGACAGCCAGCACATCGCCGCTGAGCTCACCGGCCGGTTCATCGCCGACCGCCGACCGCTCGCGGCGCTCGCGCTCACCACCGACACCTCGGCGCTCACCTGCATCGCCAACGACTACAGCTTCGAGGACGTGTTCGCCCGCCAGGTGAGCGGGCTCGGGGCGCGCGGCGACTGTCTCATCGGCATCTCCACCTCGGGCAACTCGCGCAACCTCATCCGGGCGGTCGAGGCGGCCCGCAGCATCGGCATGCAGGTCATCGGCCTCCTGGGCCGCGACGGCGGGGTCCTCGGGCCGCTGTGCGATGTGGCCATCATCGTGCCGAGCGCCACGACCGCACGGATTCAGGAGGCGCATATCCTGATCGGGCACACGCTCTGCGGGATGGTGGAGAGCGAGCTGGGCCTGGCCGAGGCACAGCGCCCGTGATGCCGCTGAAGGAGCAACTGCAGCGGGCGCGGGTCCTGGTGGTCGGCGATGCGATGCTCGATCGATACCTGTTCGGTGAGGTCGAGCGCATCTCGCCCGAGGCCCCCGTGCCCGTGGTGCGCGTCACGCGCGAGGAGGATCGGTTGGGCGGTGCGGCCAACGTCGCGCTCAACGTCAGGGCGCTCGGACCGGTGGCGACGCTGATCACGGTCGTGGGCGATGACGAGCCGGCCCGCCGGCTCGAGCGGCTGCTTGCGGAGCGCGGCATCGAGGCTCGCCTCGGCCGCGATCCGCAGCTCTACACCAGCGTGAAGCTGCGCGTGATCGGCCGGGCGCAGCAGCTCGTGCGCGTGGACTTCGAGAACCAGCCCGATCACGAGATCCTCGCCGGGATGCTCGCGGACTTCGAGCACAGCCTCGGGGAGTGCGGGGCGGTGATCTTCTCCGACTACGGCAAGGGCGGGCTGACCCACATCTCCAACATGATCGAGCGCGCGCACGCCACCGGCAGACCGGTGCTGGTCGACCCGAAGGGCGATGACTACGCCCGCTACGCCGGCGCCACGGTCGTGACCCCGAATCGCGCGGAGCTTGCACAGGTGATCGGCGCGTGGTCCTCGGAGCGCCAGCTCGAGGAGCGGGTCGAGAACCTGCGCCGCACCCACCGGCTCGATGCGCTGCTGCTGACGCGCAGCGAGGAGGGGATGTCGCTGTTCGATGCGCACGGTCATGTGCGCATCGGCGCGCAGGCCCGCGAAGTGTTCGACGTCACCGGCGCCGGGGACACCGTCATCGCCACGGTCGCGGCGATGCTCGCCGCGGGGCTGAGTCTGCGCGAGGCGATGCCGATTGCGAACCGCGCCGGGGGCATCGTGGTCGGCAAGTTCGGTACGGCCACCGCGAGCTACGAGGAGCTGTTCACGTGAGAGTCGTGGTGACGGGCGCCGCCGGCATGATCGGCAGCAATCTGGTGCACGGGCTCAACGCCATCGGCATCGATCAGGTGATTGCCGTGGATGACCTGACCGAGGGGATGAAGTACCGCAATCTCCTCGGGGCGGGGCTCGCCGATTATTTCGATCGGAACGAATTCTACGGGCGCTTCGAGCGTGGTGAGCTCGGACGGATCGATGCGGTCTTTCACCAGGGCGCCTGCTCCGACACCCTGGAGCACAACGGCCGGTACATGCTGGAGACCAATTACCGCTGCTCCAAGGGCCTGCTCGATGCCTGCCAGGCCCAGGGCGTGCGGCTGCTGTACGCCTCCTCCGCGGCGACCTACGGGGCGAGCGGCGCTTTTCGCGAGTCGCCCGAGTGCGAGCGGCCGCTCAACGTGTACGGCTACTCGAAGCTCCTGTTCGACAACGTCGTGCGGCGCATGCTCCCCACGGCGCGCCACCCGGTGGCCGGGTTCCGCTATTTCAACGTCTACGGGCCGCGCGAGCAGCACAAGGGACGCATGGCGTCGGTCGCGTTTCACCATTTCGAGCAGCTGCGCGAGCATGGCAAGGTGAAACTGTTCGGCGAGTACGGGGGTTACGGTCCGGGCGAGCAGACGCGGGACTTCGTCTACGTCGAGGATGTGGTGGCGGTGAATCTGTGGTTCCTGCGCCATCCCGAGCGCAGCGGGATCTTCAACGTCGGCTCGGGGCGCTCCGAACCGTTCAACGACGTCGCTCATGCCACGATCAACGCGATGCGCGCCGGGCGCGGTGAGCCGGCGCTGTCGCTTGCCGAGCAGATCAACGCGGGCTTGATCGAGTACACGGCCTTTCCTCAGGCGCTGGTCGGCAGGTACCAGTGTCACACCCAGGCGGATCTCACCGCGCTGCGCGCGAGCGGCTGCGACATTGAGTTCGCCGATGTCAAGACCGGCATACGCCGCTACGCTGAGTGGCTGGCGGGGCGGGACTGATCGGATCGCTCCGGCCGTTACGTGGGGTCGAGGAGGCTCCCCGGGTTGCGGCCCGCGACATCCGTTCCCGGTGCGACGGAGTAAAAAAATGCGTTCAGTTTGAGGGGGGGATGCGCGATCGCGACCCGGCGGCGCGATGCCACGGTGGAGTCCAAGATGTCAATACGTCTGTATCGACAGAAGGGGTGGTCCGCCGCATGCTCGAGGCATGAATCGGTCCGCAAAGCGCTCGCAACTGCAACTGCGCGTGTCCGAGGCGGAAAAATCGGCGATCCGCCGCGCAGCCCGGCGTGCGGGCATGGACATGTCGGCCTACGTGTTGAGCCGCGTGCTCCCGGGGCCTGCGGCTGCGTTTCAGGAGGCCCTCATTGCGCTGAGCGGAGCGGCAGAGCCCTCCTTCGCGCTCGCGGAGATCAAGTCCCTGCTCTCGGGCCTCACCGCCAGGGAACTACGCGAGGCAGTCGCAGCTGCACCGCAAGCCACGCTCGCGCCATTTCTCGCCAATTCTGTCGCAGCCATGATCGAGACGGTCTGCACCACCCGTGGCCTGCCGGTGCCGGCGTGGACCCGAAGCATCGAGGCGCTGTCGGCACCGGTATTCGGCTCGGCGCTGCCTTCGCTGCGCCTGTACCTGCTATCGCACTGCCCAGCGCCCTTTCGCCGGCGCAGCATCTTCATCGACTCGAGCGTCGGCGAGCAGGTGTAGGCGTCAGATGACGGCGCTGAGCCAGGCGGATATCCGCCGTCTGTTCGAGCTGCTGAACGGTGAGCTGCGTGAGAGTGATACCGTCGGGGAGGTCCTCCTCGTGGGCGGCGCGCTCATGTGCCTGGCGTACGGCGCGCGTGCCTCGACGAGGGATGTCGATGCCTTCTTCCGGCCGCCGGAAAAGGTCCGCGAGGCCGCTGCCCGCTCGGCCGTCAAGGCCGGAGTCCAGGCGCACTGGCTCAATGACGCGGTGAGGGGCTTCATGAGCGCCCAAGGCGAGTTCGCTCCCTTTTCTCGAGCTCGATCACCTGCGAGTGATGACGGCACAACTGCAGTACCTGCTTGCGATGAAATGCCTCGCCATGCGCATCGGAGCGCAGTTCCATGATGAAGAGGATGTCCGGCTTCTGCTTCGTCTGCTCGACGTCCGCTCATGCGAGCAGGCGCTGCGCATCATCGCGCAGTACTATCCGCTGGAGCGCTTTCCGCAACAGGCGCTCCATGCGCTGGACGATCTGCTCCCGCAAAGTCCGGCATAGACGCTGCGGGGTTGCGCCGCGGAGAGTGGGTCTGGATCGACTGCGGCGAGCGCAGTGAAGCGCGCTGGCGCCACCGGGCTTGCTGCGCGATCATGCAGCGCTCACATCATTGACGTGACGTTCATTGGGTCATGACGGAACTACCGCAGAGCCTGCACCAGAAGATCATTCCCCATGCCGAGGTGGCCACTCGGCAGTGGCCGCGCCCGCTGGTGTTCACCAACGGCCTGTTCGATGTGCTGCATCGCGGACACGTGACGTATCTGGCCGCCGCGCGCGAGCTCGGCGCGGCTCTGCTGGTGGCAGTGAACAGCGACGCCTCGGTGCGCCTGCAGGGCAAAGGGCCGGACCGGCCGCTCAATGCCGAACTCGACCGGCTCATCGTCGTTGCCTCCCTGCAGAGCGTGTCATTCGTCACTCTGTTCGAGGAGAAGACCCCCTGCGAGCTGCTCGGGCGCTGCCGTCCGGACATCTACGTCAAGGGCGGGGATTACGACATGGAGACGCTGCAGGAGACGCGCCTGATGCGCTCCTGGGGCGGCCGCTCGCTCGCGATTCCCTTCGTCACCGGCTACTCCACGACCGCTCTCGTGCAGCGCATCCGGGGCGCATGAGCCGGCGGGCGGCCTTCATCGACCGCGACGGGGTGCTCAACGAGGAGCGCGCCTTCGTCCACCGGATCGAGGAGTTCGTATTCCTGCCGGGGGCGATCGAGGCGCTGCGCGCGCTCGAGAGCGCCGGCTATCGCCGGGTGGTGGTGACCAACCAGTCGGGCATCGCCCGCGGCCTGTACACCGAGGCGGACTACCAGCGCCTGACCGATCAGGTGCGCGAGCGCCTGCGCGGCGAAGGCGTGACGCTGGACGCCATCGAGTACTGCCCGCACCTCGCGGACGCACCGCTGGCGCAATACCGGCGCGCGTGCGCGTGCCGCAAGCCGGCGCCCGGGATGTTGCTGAAGGCCATCCGCGCGCTCGATCTGGATCCGGCGGGCTCATTCCTGGTGGGTGACCGGCTCACCGACGTGCAGGCCGGGCGGGCCGCCGGCATCGGCCGCTGCTTGCTGGTGCGCACCGGGTACGCGCTCACCGGGGAGGCCATCGGCGCCGCCGACGGGGTTTACGAGGATCTGCTCGCCTGCGTGCGGGACGTGCTGGGCCGGGGTGAGGCGGGCCGCACGGCTCGCTCGAGCCCATGACGCATACCCGCGCCCCGTGGCAAGCTTGCGCGATGAATTGGCGCACAGGAGTCGGCTCTTGAAAGGCATCGTCCTCGCCGGGGGCGCCGGCACGCGGCTGCATCCGGTCACCCTCAGCGTCAGCAAGCAGCTGCTGCCGGTGTACGACAAGCCCATGGTGTACTACCCCATCTCGGTGCTGATGCTGGCCGGGATCCGCGACATCCTCATCATCTCGACGCCGGAGGATCTGCCGCAGTTCCGCCGGCTGCTCGGCGATGGTGCCCAGTGGGGCCTTACGTTCAGCTTCGCCGAGCAGCCGCGCCCCGAGGGCCTGGCGCAGGCGTTCCTGATCGGCGAGCGCTTCATCGGCGGGGAGCCCGTGGCGCTGGTGCTTGGCGACAACATCTTCTACGGCCACGGGTTGCCCGAGCAGCTGAAGGCCGCGGCGACCCGCACGCACGGCGCGACCGTCTTCGCCTACCGGGTCCGCGATCCGCAGCGCTACGGGGTGGTGAGCTTCGATGCCACCGGCCGGGCCGTCAGCCTCGAGGAGAAGCCCGCGCAGCCGCAGTCGAACTACGCCGTCACCGGGCTGTATTTCTACGACAGTGCGGTCGTGGATTACGCGGCCCGCTTGCGGCCCTCGGCGCGCGGGGAGCTTGAGATCACCGACCTCAACGGCCTCTACCTCGAGCGCGGCGCGCTCACGGTGGAGCTGCTCGGGCGGGGGGTGGCCTGGCTCGACACCGGAACGCACGAGTCGCTCATCCAGGCCTCGATGTTCATCGAGGCCCTCGAGTCGCGCCAGGGACTGAAGGTGGGCTGCCCCGAGGAGATCGCCTTTCGGGCCGGCTTCATCGACGCCGCGCAGCTCGAGCGACTCGCCCGGCCGCTCGCCAAGAGCGGCTACGGCACCTACCTGCTCGATCTGCTGAAAGGACCGCTGTAATGCAGTTCGAACCGACCGCCATTCCCGAGGTGATCCTCATCCGACCGCAGGTCTTCGGCGATGCGCGCGGGTACTTCATGGAGTCCTGGGAGCGGCGCAAGTTCGCCGCCGCGGGGCTCGACCTCGAGTTCGTCCAGGACAACCACAGCCACTCGGGCCGGCACATCCTGCGTGGCCTGCACTACCAGATCCGTCAGCCGCAGGGCAAGCTGGTGCGGGTGGTGAGCGGAGCGGTGTTCGACGTCGCCGTCGACATCCGCCGCGCTTCGGCGAGCTTCGGTCGCTGGGTGGGCGTGACGCTCTCGGCGGAGAACCACCACATGCTGTGGGTCCCACCGGGCTTTGCGCACGGCTACATGGTGCTCAGCGATTCGGCGGACTTTCTCTACAAGGTCACCGACCTCTGGGCCCCGGAGCACGAGCGGGCCATCCGCTGGGACGACCCGACGATCGGGGTGCGCTGGCCGCTGCCCGCGGGCGCGCAGCCGGTGCTGTCCGGCAAGGACCTCAGCGCGCCGCGGCTCGAGAGCGCCGAGGTCTACGCGTGAAGGCGCTGCTGACCGGCGCGGCCGGCCAGCTCGGGCGATCGTTGCGCGCGATGTGCCCGGCATCGGTCGAGCTCCTCGCCTGCACGCGCGTCGATCTGGATATCGGGGATGCCGAGGCGGTGCAGGCCCGGCTCGAGCGCGAGCGGCCCGACATCATCATCAATGCCGCGGCCTACACCGCGGTCGATAAAGCCGAGTCGCAGCCGGAACTGGCGCGCCGCATCAACTCCGACGGAGCCGGGAACCTGGCGGGCGCGGCCCGGCGCATCGGCGCGCGGCTGATCCACGTCTCGACCGATTTCGTGTTCGACGGTGAGTCCTCCTCGCCGTACCGACCCGAGGCCCCGACCCATCCGCTGAGCGTCTACGGCCTGACCAAGCGCGATGGGGAGCGCGCGGTACTCGCGGCGCTGCCGGAGCGCTCCGTGATCGTGCGCACCGCCTGGCTGTACGCGCCCGAGGGAGCGAACTTCATGCGCACCATGCTGCGTCTGCTCGGGGAGCGCGGCGCGGTGCGCGTGGTGGCCGACCAGGTCGGCACGCCGACGGCCGCCGGCCCGTTGGCCGAGGTCCTCTGGCAGATCGCCGCCCAGCCGCAGATCCGGGGCATCCACCACTGGAGCGACGCCGGCGTCGCCAGCTGGTACGACTTCGCCGTGGCGATTGCCGAGGAGGGCGCCGCGCGTGGCCTGCTGCCCGCGGCCCTCACCGTCACCGCGATTGCGACCGAAGAGTATCCCACGCCGGCCCGCCGCCCCGCCTACAGCGTGCTCGATAAGCGCTCGCTCGCCGGCTTGGGGTTCGCGCCGACCCATTGGCGCCAGCGGCTGCGTGAAACTCTGCAGGCGCTCGCCCATGGCTAGAGTGCTCGTGACCGGCGGGGCCGGGTTCATCGGGGCGAACTTCGTGCACCATTGGCTGGCCACGCATGCGCTCGAGCCGGTGGTGGTGCTGGATGCGCTCACCTACGCCGGTAATCTCGCCAACCTCGAGCCGGTCAGGGAGCGCGCCGAGCTGCGCTTCGTGCACGGGGACATCCGCGACACGGCGCTCATCGAGCGGCTGCTGCGCGAGGAGCGGCTCGATACCATCGTGCACTTCGCCGCCGAGTCGCACGTGGATCGCTCGATACACGGGCCGGACGCGTTCATCGAGACCAACGTGCAGGGCACACACTCGATGCTCAAGGCCGCGCGCACCGTGTGGCTCGAGGAGCGTACCGTGCCCGTGCACCGCTTCCATCACGTCTCGACCGACGAGGTGTACGGGTCGCTGGGCCCGCACGATCCGCCCTTCAGCGAGCGCACGGCCTATGCGCCGAACTCCCCGTACTCGGCGAGCAAGGCGGCCTCCGATCACCTGGTGCGCGCTTATCAGCACACCTATGGCCTGGCGACCACGATCAGCAATTGCTCGAACAATTACGGGCCGTTTCATTTCCCGGAGAAGCTGATCCCGCTGATGATCGTGAACCTGCTGCACGGCCGAGAGCTGCCGATGTACGGCGACGGGCGCAACGTGCGCGACTGGCTGCACGTCGCGGATCACTGCCGCGGCATCGAACGCATCCTCGAGCGCGGACGACCCGGCGAGGTCTACAACATCGGCGGCGGCGCCGAGAGCGAGAACCTGCGGCTCGTCGAGACGCTCTGCGCGGTCGCCGATCGGGCGTTTGCCGCCGATGCGCATCTCGCCGGACGCTTCCCCGATGCTCCGGCGGCCCGCGCTGAGAAGAGCGCGAGCCTGATCCGCTTCGTGAAGGATCGCCCGGGTCACGATCGGCGCTACGCCATCGACTGCAGCAAGGCCGAGCGCGAACTCGGTTATCGGGCCGAGGTGACGCTCGCGCGCGGACTGGCTGAGACCTTCGCCTGGTATCTCGCCAACGAGTGGTGGTGGCGGTCCGTCATGGACGGCAGCTACCAGCGCTGGATTGAGACGCACTACCGCTAGGTCGGCTCGCGCCGCAGAGGCTTCGATCATCCATCCGCACCGCCTGCCCCCGGCGCCCGATCGGCGGATCCAGAGAGACGATGGCTGAGCGCATAGAGTGTGTGGTGATCGGTGCCGGCGTCGTCGGCCTCGCGGTCGCGCGGGCCCTCGGCCGCTCGGGTCGCGAGGTGCTCGTGCTCGAGGCCGACGGGACGATCGGGGCGGGCGTCAGTGCGCGCAGCAGCGAGGTGATCCACGCCGGGATCTACTATCCGGCCGGATCCGCCAAGGCACGGCTGTGCGTCGAAGGCCGGCGGCTCCTGTACGAGTACTGCCGCGCCCGGGGCATCGCGCACCGCCGTTGCGGCAAGCTGCTCGTCGCAGCGGAGCGCGACGAGTTGCCCCGCCTGCAGGCGCTTCAATCGGCGGGGCGCGGCAACGGCGTCACCGATCTGCGTTGGATCGAGGCGGACGAGGCGCGCGCGATGGAACCGGCGCTGCGGTGTGTGGCCGCCCTGGAGTCGCCCTCGAGCGGCATCATCGACAGCCGTGCCCTGATGGTGGCGTTGCAGGGCGATCTGCAGCGGCTCGGCGGGTCGGTGGCGTGCCGCTCGCCCCTGCTCGAGGGACGGCCCATCGAGGGCGCTCTGTTGCTGCAGGCTGGGGTGGCGGCGGCACCGGACGCGCTCATCGCCCGGTTGGTGATCAACTGCGCAGGCCTGGATGCACAGGCAGCGGCCCGACGGCTCGGCACGCCGCCCGAGTGTATTCCCCCGCTGCGCTATGCCAAGGGCAGCTATTTCCAGTTGCAGGCTCCCTGCCCGTTCACGCGTCTGATCTACCCGCTGCCCGAGCGTGGCGGGCTCGGGGTGCACCTGACGCTCGACCTCGCCGGCCGCGCACGCTTCGGGCCGGATGTGCAGTGGGTGGAGCGGGTGGACTTCGCGGTCGATCCGGCGCGGGCTGCGCACTTCTACCCGGCCATCCGGCGCTATTGGCCGCAGCTGCCCGATGCGGCCCTGCAGCCGGCCTATGCGGGCGTGCGCCCCAGCCTTGCCGGCCCGCAGGGCCCGGTTGCGGACTTTGCCATTCAGGGGCCCGAGGCGCACGGCATCGCGCACCTGATCAATCTCTACGGTATCGACTCGCCCGGACTCACCGCGGCGCTTGCCATTGCCGAGACCGTCGCAGCGCTCGCTGAAACGGCCGTCTGAGTCCGCTGCCGAGAGGACCCTCAAGCCCGGTGCGATGCGGGCGGGGTGCGTCCGACCTCTGTCAGGCCCGCAGCCGTCGCCGGGGGAAGGGCCAGGGTGGCCACCCGCGCAGTCGTGCAACATCCAGCAGCTCCTCTCCCGTGAACCGGTGCCCGACATCCGCCGCGCCGGCCGGTGCCAGGGCGTAGAGCGTTTCGCGCGCCGGCCAGTAGTGCAGCGAGCTCCAGGTCCACGCCCCGTGACGCCGGTAAATGCCACGCAGCCGGCGTGCCATGACATGGTCGGGCCGCACGCTGCGCCGCTCGGTCCAGCGCAGTTCGCCGCCGAGTCGTCGGGCCAGAGACCAGCTGCGCGGGCCAACGTAGTTGGAAAACCATAGCGTGTAGCCGAGCTCGGCCTGCAGAGCGGCGACGGCACGGTGGACCTGGATGTGCTCGGCGTGGCCGTATTCACCCCAGGGATTGTGCGTGTAGACCGCGCCGCACCCGGCGAGGCAGCCGCGCAGGCCCGCGAGGACTCGAGCGTAGTTCGACTCGTAGCGCGCGCGCGCGGCGGGCTCGGTAATCTCGATACCGAAGGGTGTCGGCTGCGGATTGGCTCTGTCGGCGCAGAATCCCGCTCCGCTCTCGGGCACGGCCAGCTCGACGATGCCGGCGAGCGGCAACGCCGCGAGCGCCCGCCGCCGCGCCTGCGAGTCGCGCGGGCGCTCGTAAAGATCGCCGAAGCAGTACACGATGCGCTCTGCGGGGAGGATGGCCGAGCTCAGCCAGAGCGCCTCGTCATCCGGATGCGCCACGACCACCGCCGTCGGCGGGTGCGATCCGGCAACGGGGGCCTCAGAGCAGGCTGTCATAGAGGCTCTCGAGCGCCTCGGTCTGCCGGCGCAGATCGAATCGCTCCTCCACCAGCGCGCGGCCCTGCGCGCCGAGAGCGCTGCGCAGCGGCGCATCATCGAGCAGTGTCCCGAGTCGCTCGGCCAGCGCGCCGGCATCGCGTTCGGGGACCAGGAACCCCGTCCGGCCGTCGATCACCGCCTCCGGCATCCCGCCGACCCGCGAGGCGATGACCGGCACGCCGGTGGCCGCAGCTTCCAGCAGCACCAGGCCCAATCCTTCCGCCCGCCCGGTCCTGGTCTGCACGCCCGGTAACACCAACGCCGCGGCGCGACGCATCCAGGCGAGCACCTCGGCGTGCTGCTGTGCGCCGAGAAACCGCACCCGCTCCTCGATGTGCAGCGTTGCACTGAGCGCCTGCAGGGAGCGGCGCAGGGGCCCCTCGCCGATGACGACGAGCTGCGCGTCGGTTCTGCGTTGCGCCACGGTCGCGAACGCGCGCAGCAGGTAGCCGGTCCCCTTGACCTCCTCCAGGCGCGCGACGTGCAGAACGGTCGGCTGTTCCTCGGCGGGATCTCGCGGCCGGATCGCCTCGCAATCGACACCGATGTAGTGCGTGCGCGTGCGCGCGGGCGGGAAACCCTGTGCGAGCAGCCGATCGCGGATGAACGCCGAGGCGCACAGGAACAGATCCCCCTCGCGTGCCAGTCTGCGCCGCCGCAACGGGTAGTGCGCCCAGGCCGCAGAGGACAGCAGCGCGTAGGTTGCGAGCGTCGCATCGAAGCCGTGGAACGTGGTCACCAGCGGAATGCCGAGCCGTTGCGCCAGCGGCAGCGCATAGACGCCTTCGATCCCGAAATGTGCGTGGATCAGCGCCGGCCGACGGCCCTGCAGCAGGCGCTCGTAAGGCCGTGGATCGCAGCGCAGCATCTGCCAGAGCGCATAGGGCAGTCGCCACCGTCCGGCGAGATCCTCGAGCGCCAGGGACTGCGCACCGTGCGGCGGTGCACCGAAGCGCAGTCTGCCGAGGAAGACCGGGTGGTACCGCCGCAGGCACTCGGCCTGCTGGGCAATGAACGGCTCGGAGGTCTTGAACAGGTTGTGCCGGAAGATCGCGACTTCGCGCACGGGTCTCCTCGCTCCGCTGCCCTCCCGGGAGCCGGACGAACGACGGACCCGATCCGCCCGCAGGCTTGAGCGGGGCGAATCTTACCACGCGCAAGCGACGGACCCGCTCGGCCCCGGGGCGGATTGCGCCGCGAGGGCGCCGGTCCGACGCACCGAGTGCGCACAGGTGCTCAGAGCGAGCCGGCAGCGCTCAGGCGGTGCGCTGCGGTGAGCGCCGCTCGTGCAGGAATATCCCGCCGTAGGTCAGCGCCGTGGCCCCGAGCACCAGGGCGAGCTGTCCCCCTGGACGGCCGCCGCCGATCAGCCGCCGCGCGAGCTCGGCTGCCGCGACGAGCAGGCCGGTGGCGATGAGCGGCGCCACGAGGGCCCGGGCGAGCCGTCGCGCTCCGATGTTCCAGTGCCGCTGCAGGTAGCGCGTTTCCCACAGGAGCAGCAGCGGATACACCGCGAGCCAGACGAGCGCGAAGCCGACGATCCCGGTGCGCGCCGAGCAGTTCGAGCCGACCAGCACGAAACCCGCACTCAGGAGCAGCAGCGTCACCCCCGACAGGCGCAGCGCGATCTTCGCCCGACCCGCACCCAGCAGCAGAGGCTGGATCAACTGCGCGAGCATGCGCGGCACCGTTGCGGCCGCGAGAATCATCAGCGGCACGCCCGCGGCGGTGTAGCTGCGGCCCTGGCCGTCGTGGATCAACGCCGTGAGGGGCCCGGCGGCGAGAATCAGGCTGGCCGCGAGCGGCGTCACCATGATCGCCACCCGGCGCAGCGACCAGGTGAGGGACTGCGCCAGATGCTCGCGCACCGCTGCAACCCTGGCGAAAACCGGCAGCGCGGCACGGTTGATCAGCGTGCCCACCGCGATCGCCGGCTGCATGGCCACGTCGAAGGCGACCCGGTATACGGCGAGCGCCGCAGGACCGTAGAACCCGCCGACCAGCAGGTAATCGACGTTGTTCAGCAGCTGCTCGAACAGGTTGGATGTCGCCGCGCGCGCCCCGAAGCGCAGCAGCGGCGAGGCCGCCGCCATCTCGAAACGCATGCGCGGCCGGTAGGGTCTGGCGAGCAGTGCGCCGAGCAGCGTGAACAGTCCGCTCGCCGCATAGGCGGCGACGAGTGCCCAGGCGCCTGCCCCGAGCACGGCGAGGCCGACGCGCGTCAGCGCGGTGGCGAGCGTGGCGCCGACGTTGACGAGTGCGATGCGCTCGTACTGAAGATCCCGGCTCATCAGCGCCAGCGGTATGACGGCGCCTCCGACCAGCGGCTGCTTGATTGCCACGGCGAGGAAATACGGCGCAATGGCCGCGCCGCCGAACAGCGCGCCGAGCCAGTGAGCCCCGGCGAGCGTCACCCCGCCCACCGCGAGCGCCGTCGCCACGATGCACCAGAACACCGAGTCGAGCTGCAGGGCGGACAGGGCAGGGGCCTGCACCAGTGCGACGTTCGTGCCCAGCCCGTCGAGGGCTTCGATCACCGTGCCGATCGCCACGACCAGCGAGGCGATGCCGAGCTGCGCCTTGGTGAGAAACAGCAGTACGACGAGGATCGTGCCCAGGTCGGTGGCCTTGGCGATGACCAGCGCGCCGCCCAGCCAGTTGAAGCCGCGGCGCAGGTGCTTGTGATGAGTGTCGATACGATCCTGCCCAGGCAAGCGGGGCGCCAGCCGAACCCGATCCGCACGTTACAGCCGCCCGGCGTCCACGAGGTCTTCGGCCTTGCGAAAGGCGACCGGATCGTCGATGTCGAGCCACAGGCGCTCCCCGATGTCGAACACCCGGGCCTTGCCCCAGCGGGCGAGCACGTTCATCGCGCCCGAAATGCTGTCGTCGCCGGCGGCCTCGCTCGCCTCGAGCGCCTCGAAAATGACCGGCGAGCAGCGAAACACCCCGGTGTCGATGGCGTTGAACTCGCGCAGCACCTTGCCGATCCGCTCGATCCGCCCGTCGACGCATTTGACGCGTGTGACGTCCTCGAGGTCGTTGATCGATCCGCCGATATTGAAATCCACCGCGAGCGTCACGGTGTCCGGTTCGACGGCCGCGCCCATGAGGTCACGGAGAATATCCGCATCGACCAGGTGGTCGCACATGGTGAGGAGGAACGGCTCGCTGAGGAAGGGCCGCGCGCGCAGCACGGACACGCCATTGGCCCGCTCCCAGCTCTCGTTGATGACGTGCGTGATGCGGATCTGCTCGCGTGCGGCGATCGCATCGAGCGCGCTCCGCACGTCCTCGCCCCGGTACCCGGAGACGACGACGAATTCCCCGATGCCTGCGGCGCGCGAGCGGGCGAGCACCCGCTCGAGGATGGGTACGCCCTTCAAGGGGATCAGCGGCTTGATCGGGCCCCGCTCCCTGAGCCGCGTACCCTGTCCCGCGGCGACAATCAGGCACTTCATAGCACGGCGCGCACTCTCGCGGTGTGCGTGCGTATGAACGCCTCGAGCATCTCGTACGCCTCATCGTCGGTGAACTGCCGGGGCGGGTGCTTGCAGAAGTAGGCACTCGGGGCCTCGAGCACCCCGCCGATCCCGTTCAGCAGCGCGAGCTTGCAGCAGCGGATCATGTCGATGGCGACCCCGGCGGAGTTCGGCGAATCCTCCACCGACAACCTGAGCTCCAGGTCCATCGGCACGTCGCCGAACAGCTGCCCTTCCATGCGGATGAAGCAGATCTTGTTGTCGTTCTGCCACGGCACGTAGTCGCTGGGCCCGACGTGGATATTCTCATCCTCCAGGCGCTTGCGGGTGACCGACTGTACCGCCTCGGTCTTGGAGGTCTTCTTCGAGACGAGCCGGCTCGGGTTCTTCATGTTCAGAAAGTCGGTGTTCCCGCCGGTGTTCAGCTGATAGGTCCGCAGCAGCTTCACGCCGCGCTTGGCGAACAGGTCCGTCAGCACCCGGTGCGTGATGGTCGCGCCGAGCTGGGACTTGATGTCATCGCCGATCACCGGGAGGTTGCGCGCCTTGAAGCGGTCGGCGAACTCCTTGTCGCTGGCGATGAACACGGGCATGTTGTTGATGAAGCCGAGGCCGGCCTCGAGCGCGCACTCGGCGTAGAGGCGGGCGGCCTGCTCGGATCCGACCGGCATGTAGTTGACGAGGATCTCGGCACCGCTGCGCTTGAGCTCGCGCACAATCTCCTCCTTGGAGCACTCCGGCGCGTCCGAGCGCAGGAAGGTGCGCTCCTCGGCGTAGCTCGCCATGTGCTCGGAGATGCCATCGAGCACCTGGCCCATGCGCACGATCACGCCGCTGTCGCGAATGTCCCTCTGGAAGACCTTCGTGCAGTTCGGTCTGGCGAAGATGGCCCGATTGACATCGATGCCGACCTTGCGGGCGTCCACGTCGAAGGCTGCGACCACGTTGATATCGCACGGCAGGTACTCGCCGATCTGCGGATGCATCAAGCCGGCCACGCCCTGGTGGCAACGCTCAGGGGTGTAGTAATGAATGCCCTGGATCAGGGAACTGGCGCAGTTGCCGATTCCCGCGATCGCGATGCGGATGCCGGATTTGCTTGTCATGCTGGGCTCATGTCCGTGATGCGTAATTGATTGAATACACTACGTCTCTGTCCGGAGCGCCGCAAGCGCGGCAGGCCGCCCGGACCGCCGGCGCGCTCAATCGAGCGTCTTGCCGTAAACGCGATATGTCTTGTAGGCGCTGGCCCCGATGCGCTCGAGGATGTGGCGCATGGGCAGATTGTCCTCCAGAATCCACGACAGCTCGACGTGGCGGAAGCCGAACTCGACAGCGCCCGGCCGGACTGCGGCGATCAGCTGCAGCGGGATCGCGCTGCCGAGCATGGTTCCGGCCAGGCGCCGCCGCACGCCCATGAGGGGCACGCGGGCGGTCTTGACCCCGCTCACCTTCAGCCGCCAGAGGAGCTTCGCCCAGCCGAACGGCAGGAGCCGGCCGCCGAGATCGCGCGCCGCCTCGTTGACATTCGGGACGCAGACGATGAAGGCGATGGCCTCCCCGTCGAGCTCGGCAAACCACACCAGGCGCTTGTCGAGCAGGATGCGCATGCGCTTGGCCATCTCGTCGGTCTCCGCCTCGGTCAGCGGCACGAACCCCCAATTGCCGCTCCAGGCGTCGTTGAAGATGTCGACGACCCGGCGGATCTCGTTGGCGTAATCGGAAAAATCGAGGCGCCGCAGTTTGATCCCGCTGGCCGGCGCGCGCTCGACCATGCGCTGCTCGGCGCGGGATACGGGGGCCTGCAGATCGAGCAGATATGCGTAGAGATCCTTCTCCTGGCGGTAGCCGAGCGCCTCGAGTCGCCCGCCGATGTAGGGCCGGTCGTGGGGCATGAGCATCACCGGCGGGGTGTCAAAGCCCGCGACGAGCAGGCCTGACTCCTCGTTGATGGACAGCGTGAACGGGCCGTTGACGTGCCGGATGCCCGCGTCTTTGAGGAACTGCTCCGCCGTGGCGAGGAGCGCGGCGAAGACCTCGGGGTCATCAGCGGCGCTGAGACAGCCAAAATGCCCGATGGGCTCGGCGCCGCTGCGCTGCTCGAGCGGATCGATCTGCGCGCTGATGCGACCGACGTCGCGGCCGTCGCGCCGGGCCAGCCAGAAGCGCACCTGCGAGCGGCGCACGAATTCGTTGTCCTTCGCTGAGAAAGCCTGCTCGCGCTCCATCAGCAGCGGCGGGACCCACGCGCGGTCGTCCTGGTGAACGCTGAACGGCACGCGGATGAAGCGTCGCAGAGTCGCCTTGTCCGTCACGGGAACGATTTCTATGGTCATGTGTTGCAATTCCGTCGCGGGCAGGTGAGATCAGTGGGCCAAGCCCCGCCAGGTGTGCACGGCAGGGACCGTCCGGGGAACAAATTTACGTTACCGGGAGCGTTGCCGCGCTGGCGCGTCGCTCGAGCACGCGGAGCTCGTGTCCGACAGCGCTCATGATGGCGATGGCCCGGTCGATCTGCGCCTCGCCGTGGGCGGCGCTGACGCTGGAGCGGATGAGGGAGAGGCTCGAGGGTGTCGCGGGCGGCAGGGCGAGATTGACGTACAGGCCCTCCTCGATGAGCCGATTCCAGAATCGCACCGCGGTTTCGCGCTCCGGCATCTTGACGGCGACGATCGGGTTCGGCTCCGGACCGACCTGGAACCCCGCTGCGGTGAGGCCGAAATACAGCCGTCGGGCGTTCTCGAGCACGCGCCGGCCGAGCGTGTGATCGCCCGCGATCCGCTCGAGCGAGGCGGTGACCGATGCGACGACAGCCGGCGGGAGCGAGGCGGTGAACATGAAGGGCCGGCAGACCACGCGCAGCAGCTCGAAGCCCGGCAGATCGGAGGCGGCGAAGCCCCCGATGGCGCCGAGGCTCTTGCTGAAGGTGCCGACGACGAAATCCACATCGGCCTCGACGCCGGCCGCCTCGCACAGGCCGCGCCCCCGTTCGCCAAGAATGCCGAGCGAATGGGCCTCATCGACGATCAGGCAGGCGCCCAGTTCGCGCTTGACCGCGGCAATCTCGCGCAGCGGGGCGGTGTCGCCCAGCATGCTGTAGATGCCCTCGGTGACGACGATCCGATCCCCGGGGCGGCCCTCGAGCCGGCGCAAGCGGCGCGCCAAGTCCTCCGAGTCGTTGTGCCGGAAGCGGATCACCTCCGCCGCCCCGAGCCGACTCGCATCGTAGATCGAGGCATGGCAGTCCGCATCGATGAGCAGATGGTCCTCGCGCCCCGCGAGCGTCGAGATCAGGCCGAGGTTCGCCTGATAGCCGGTCGTGAAGATCATCGCGGCGCGCTTGCCGTAAAACTGAGCGATCCGCTGCTCGAGCCGCGCGTGATCCGCATACGTGCCGTTGGCGATGCGCGAGCCGGTCGTGCCGGTTCCGGCCTCCTGCAGCGCCCGGGCGCTCTCGGCGACGCATGTCGCGTCGAAGGTCAGACCGAGGTAGTTGTTGGTGCCGAACAGGAGGACCGGACGACCCTCGAGCAGCGCCTCGGTGGGCGAGAGGATCTTCTCGAAGCGGATGTCGAACGGATTGCGCCCGAGCGCCGACAGCGCGTCGAGTCCCGCCTGGATCTCGGCGAATTTCGAGCCGAGCGAGATCATCCGCCGGCGCTCACCAGCGCCTCGATGGCGCGACCGAGCTCGGCGACCGTCTGGACCTGCGCGATGCGGTCGAGCGGAATCGAAATGTCGAAGCGGTCCTCCAGATCCATGATGAAGTCGAGGACGGCGACCGAATCGAGGCCGAGGCCATCGACGATACGGGTCTCGCCCGTGACCTGGACTCCGGCGGGAATCCTTCCGGTGAGCATGTGCACGATATCCGCTTCGATACTGGTGCCATTGTACGTCAAGTCATTCATCCTTCGAGCAGATGCCCTGGATTGGCGCGGCGCACTGCCAGGCCGCCGGTCGTTGGAGGACGAGCGGATCCGCCGCCGCAGAGGCCTCCCCGATCGGAATTGCGCTCAAGGCTAATGCAACGCCCCTGGAGCACCCAGGCGGGGCGACGCCGAGGAGAGCCAGCGCTGCTCCCGGTACCAGTGGACGGTCTCCCTGAAGCCCTGCTCGAGACTGATTTCCGGCTGCCACCACTCGCGCGGCGGCTGGCGCTCGGCCGTCGAGCCCCAATCGGCATGCAGGATTTCCCTCGCCTTTCCCGGCGTGAGCATGGGAGTTCGGCCGAGCGCCCAGGCAGTGAGGAGGTTGAGGGCGGCGGCGGTTCGAAGTGCCGCGCCCGGCACGTGCATGGCGGTCGCCTTGACGCGCAGGGCCCGTTCGGCGGCGCAAATGATCTCCTCCCATGTATATCCTTCCGCGCGCTCGTCGGTGAGTTCGAGGATAGCCCCCGCGGAACCCAGCTCGCAAATCGCCGCGATCGCGCGTGCCGCGTCGGCGGCATGCAACAGCGCAATCCGGGCGTTTGCCAGCGGCACCTGCGGCGCAATGCCCCGCAGTACGATGCGAAAGATCCCGAGCGTTTCTCTATCCCACGGCCCGTAAATCGCGCAGGGCCGCACCACGGTCCACGTGTGAGGCACCTGGAGCACTCGGGCGAGCATCTCTTCGCTCGTCCGCTTGGTCTGCGCGTAGGCCGACAGCTGCGGTTCGCGGGCCGCCATCGAGGAGACCAGGACGACGCTGCTTGCGTGGCGGCACTCGTTGAGCGCTTTCGCGAGGTTCACAGTGCCACCCACATTGACTGCCCGGAAGGCCGCAGCGCTGCGCGCCTTGATCAGCGCGGCGGCGTGGATCACCGTGTCTGCGCCCTCGACGAGCTCACGCAAGGCGTGGCCGTCGGACAGATCTCCGCGGATAGTTTCGAACTCGAGGTGTGCAAGCTGCGGGTGATCGGGCTGGCGGCGCGCCAGAATCCTCACGCGCCAGCCGGCGGTGGCGAGTGCGCCGACGATGTAGCGGCCCAGGAATCCCGTCGCGCCGGTGACTGCCGCCAGTCGGGCCATGCGCTACGCCGCCGAGGGCGCATTCGGAACACGCTCCGATGTGTAGCTCATCGCCACCATGTTCAATTGTGATTCGTTGCGCACGGAGGCGAGGTATTGTTCCCGGGCGCGCACCCGGCTCAGCTTCCCGGAGGACGTGCGTGGCAGCCAATTGTGCGGCACCAGCACGACCATGCACTTCAGGCCGGCCGCCCCGAGAACCACCTCGGCGACCTTGCGGCGCAGCGCTTCCCGCGAGACGAGCTCCGTTTCCCGGCATTGCACGAGCACGACGACGTGTTCCGCCTCCGCTGCATCGACGGAGAATGCCACCACGTCGCCGTGGCGCACGCCTTCGACCTGCTCCTCGACGGCCCACTCGAGATCCTGTGGCCACACGTTGCGCCCGTTGACGAGGATGAGATCCTTGCTGCGGCCCGTGACAACCAGGTTCGCTCCGAACCGATAACCCAGATCTCCCGTATCGAGCCAGCCGTCGGCCGAGAGGACCCGCTCGGTCTCTTCGGGATTTGCGAAGTACCCCTGCATCATGCTGGGTCCGCGGATCATGATTCGGCCAACCTCGCGCTCCGCGAGCACCGCCCCGTCGGTACCGCGGATCTCGAGGTCGTGACCCGGCAGGACGTGACCGCAGAGCACGAATTCCCGCACGCCGTCGCGCTCGCCGCTGTCCGCCTTGACCGGCACCGCCCGTCGTTCCTCTTGCAGGCGCTTCAGGTCAATCCGGTCGACCTCGATGCCCTGATCGAGCGGCCCGAAGGTGATGCCGAGGGTGATCTCTGCCATCCCGTAGCTCGGCAGGAAAGCCTGCGGACGGAAGCCGCAGCCGCGGAAGGCATCGGCGAAGCGCTCCAACACCGCAGGGCGGATCATGTCACCACCGATGCCGGCCACACGCAGACGGGACAGGTCGAGGTGATCCACCGGCGCGCTCAGCGCCCGCCGGGCGCACAGGTCGTAGCCGAATGACGGGCTATAGGTGATGGTTCCGCCATTCTGCGCAATCAGGGTCGGCCAGATGAGCGGGCGGCGGGCGAACTCTCCCGTGGCCACATAATCGGTCGACAGCTGGCTCGTGAGCGGCGCCAACACGCACCCGACGAGACCCATGTCGTGATAGAACGGTAGCCAGGACGTACAGCGATCTGCCGATCCGACGCGCAGGGCGTCTTTGGCAATACCGCGCGCATTGGCCATCAGGGCCCGATGCGTCACGGCAACTCCCGTGGGCGTGCGGGTGCTACCGGAGGAGAACTGCAGGTAGGACAGATGATCCGGTCCCGTCGAGGGCAGGTCGCCCCCGTGCTCCGGAAGTCCATCGAGCTGCGCGAGTGTACCGAGGACCTTCAGATCGAACGGCTCGGCGGCCTGCTGGATCATGTCGAGGAATGCCTCGGGAGCCAGCACGGCGGTCGCTTCGGCTCGCTCCAGCATGGAGCGGATGTGCTGCACGTATCCGGCGCGTCCCCCGAAAGCCGCCGGTGGCGGCAGCGGCACGGCGATGAGGCCCGCATACTGGCAGGCGAAGAAGGCGCGCATGAAGCTGGCGTCGGTCTCGGCAACGAGTGCCACGCGATCTGGCGCACTCAGGCCGACCCGAAGCATTCGCCGTGCCAGCGACCTCGACTGCTCCTTCAGATCCCGGTAAGGGAGCACCTCGAGCAGTTCGCCGCGGCCGGAGTAGAAGTTGAAGCCGGCATCACTCCTGGCCGCGTAATCCAGCGCCTCGCTCAGTGTGGAAAACTCCCCGACGCGGCATGCACAGCCTCCGGTGGGCGTCGGTTGCGAGCGTGCTCTCATGCCAATCCATCCTCCGCGGTCAAGTCACGATGATAACGACTGGCTGCCGCTAGGCCCAGCGCCAAGCGCCCGGCGGATTAGGTCAAGAACCGCGAAGCGGGGCGGAACACGGGACTTCGGCGATGAAGTCGGTACGATCCGTGGGAGTTGACGTCCCTGGTCGGGCGATCACGATGCCGCAATTTCAGGGCCATGCTCCGTGCAGACCGAACGCCCCCAGAAGAATCGCAAATCATAAGGTCCTTTTGGCCTTTTGTCTAAACACGGCGGCAGCCTCGCGGCGCTCCATCCGTACTCGCCCTGCGGTGACGCCGGAAGCCGACAACGGCGCTCCGTGGTCGCGTCCGGCCCTGCAACGGGCGGGTTGCCTCGTCGGGTCACAAGGCAGCCCCGCGGACCGCTCGAGGCGCTTGGGTGGCCTGCCGTGGGCTGCCGGATCAGGACAATCCTCGATCCCCGGCAGCAGGCCGTAGCGACGGCCTCTGCAGACGCTATAACGGGTGTTCAGCCGTTCGGGTGACTTTTGCCCCGCGGTTCCGCTGAGCGCCGCCGCCAGGCGGGCTTGCTGCCCGAGGGGTCCCGGTCGATACTGCTCGCCCGCACCGACCGCTGGGTGCGTGGGTAGGCAG
>JAJZFQ010000161.1 GCA_021805275.1 Pseudomonadota bacterium | reverse complement strand
TCACCTCCATTCCGGCCCGCGCTGCCGGAATTCATCCGGAGCATGGTTGTCTGCGGCCGAACGCCCGCGCCGATATTGCGCTGCTCGACCCGGACCATCTCGCCTTGAACTCACTGCTGATCGGCGGGGCTCACCGCGAACCTGCAGGAGCACACCCACTCGCGACGCCCTGAATTTCCGCGCGGCTCCCCACGTGGAATGAAAGTAACTTACATTTCGGAGTCTGCTGTAGCGTGAGTGCAACAAATGCAGCGCTACCACGGCAGGTGCCGCAACCGCTTGGAGCTCACGTTGAGCCCATATTCCGATCGGGCAGGCTCGGAATTCGGCGCGGACACTAAAAAGCACACTAATTCGCGCACCTGAGGAGCCGTTGATGGCCTGCGTCGGGGTGCGCTTGCGCCAGGTCCTCGCCCCGGAACGCCCCAAGCGCTCGCCAGGTCAGCGCCATTGCAATCCGTATGCGGCCCACAACGATGGGACCCCGATGCGCCCTGGCTTGATGCAAAAATCTTGTAAACTTTCATCGAGTATCATATAACTACAATTAATGTGGCGCGCTGATCATCGCGAAACAAGCCCTGCATGAGCGCGGTGAGCGCGGTCAGAGACGCAGATACCGATTCAATGCGGCACGGGACGACGGGCCGCGCACGTCTGTCAAATAACTATTGGGGAGTACTGTTGTGAAAGTGATCGAACGAACTACCGTACGCTCGACCCAGACGAGGGGCGCTCAGCACGTCGGGCTCGTACTGGGGCTGATGGCGATTTCCACGCCGTTCTGTGCCGCCCGCGCAGCCGAGGCGCAAGCCGCTCATCCGCTGCTCGCCAGGAATTCGGCGCAGCGCGCTGCCGACGCGCATGCCTCGCGCGGTGCCACCGCGCAGACGCTGCACGAGGTGATCGTCACCGGACTGCGTGCGAGCTTCGTGCAGTCGATGCAGCTGAAGGAAAATGCCAATCAGGTGCTCGACGCGATCAGCGCGCAGGACATCGGCCAGTTCCCCGATTCTGATGTGGCCGAATCGCTCTCGCGCCTGCCAGGCGTAGCGATTGATCGCGATGGCACCGGTGCCGGCAACAAGATCACGGTGCGCGGATTCGGACCGGCCTTCAACGTCGTGCTGGTCGACGGGCAACAGCTGCCGACCCAGAGCGGAGGACGCGAATTCAATTTCGACTCTCTGCCGTCCGATTTCATCACCAAGGCGGTCGTCTACAAGACCAGCGAGGCGTGGCAGCCAGACGGCGCCATCGGTGGACTGGTCGAATTGCACACGGCGCTGCCCTTCGACTTCAACGGACCGAAGGCGATCGCCAAGCTCAGTGCGAATATGGGCTCGCAGAACACCAAGGTGGAACCCGCCGGCTTCCTTCTGCTGAGCAATACCTTCGATCACAAGAAATTCGGGGCCCTCGTTTCGATCGGCGAGCAGGAACAGGCCACCACTGCGTACCAAATGGACTCTGGCGGTTGGTGGCAGATGCCGGTCAACGTGCCGGGAGCGCCGACCGCCGTATGGCAGAATTCGAGCGGTCAGACCGGGCTTCCGACCAGCGTTCTGATGCCAGATACGGTGCAGATTCAGAACAATTCCTACAACGTCAAACGGCTCAATCTGACTGCCGCACTGCAGTGGCACGTCACCTCGAACATTACGGCGACTCTGGATGGGCTATACAATAAGTTCACTCAGACGAACTTCGATCAGAATCTCGGTCTGTACGTCGACGGAAATCCGATCAGCAATGGCGTGGTCGTGCGTCCGGACGGCGTGGTACAGAATTTCACCGTCGCATCTCATGCCGATTTGATTGAAAGCACGCAGGCCGATCAGATCAGCCCGCAGTACATGCGTTCGCTGCGTTTCAAGCTCCAGGGCCGGTCTTTGCACGGCAAGCTGCTGTGGAACCTTGAGGCGTCGGATGCGAGCAACAGCGCGAGCGACTATACGAACCCGTCGCAGTTTACGGTAGCCGGCTATCCGATCCCGGTGACCTATACGAGCAACAACGGTCTGGGCGTTCCCACCCTGGCGACACCGAGTGCTCTGACGAACATCAGTCTGCCCATGGCGCACTACATTGCCATTCAGGGGAATTTCAACGACAACAAGATTCGGCAGTTCACCACCGATGAGACGTGGATTAATCCGCACGCCTGGGCGCCGCTGACGGATGTCCGATTCGGGGCGTACTGGCAGCGCAACAGTTTCTACACGTTCAGCTCCTATAATGCCGGGGACGTCTGTGCCTACTGCGGCTATCGAGCGCAGTTGCCGAGCTACTTGTTCACCCCGACCAGCATTCCGAGCGGATTCGTTGGTCCATATTCCGGATCCTTCCCGACCACCTGGCTGACGTACAATCCGGCCCAGTACCTCGCGTTCCTCGACAGTTCGGCTGCGTTCGCGGAACAGGACGCGGCGGCGGGGCTTGCGCCCGGAACGACTCAGGCGGCGGTGCAGGGATCCGGTGGCTATACGCCGCAAACCCTCGGCCAGTCCTTACAGTCGCTCGCAACCGTCGTGGAGAAGACGACCGCGGCGTATGTCCAGGGCGACTTCAACGGTCACGTCTTCGGATTGTCATGGGGTGGAAATCTTGGAGTGCGTTTCGTGCACACCCAGGACTCGTCAGTAGGATATGGACAAGTCCTTCAGGACATCACTCCGATCCCGAATGACCCGACGGGCGACTACGCGATTTATGCAAACAGCGGTGCGACGCTCGCGGTTGCCCGTAATCACAGCTACAACTACGTTCTGCCGAGTTTGAACGTTCGGCTGAATCTGCCTCGCCACGTGGTGCTGCGCGCCGCGGTATCGAAGAGTCTGGCGCGGCCGGAGCCGAGCATGCTCTCGCCCGTGATCAACTACGGTGGCGGCATTCTGGCGCCGACCGATCTGGCGGCATCGGGGGGAAATCCGGACCTGAAGCCGTATACCTCGATGAACTACGACTTTGGCGCAGAGTGGTATTACAGCCACAGCGGCTACGTCGCCGTCGATGGCTTCGTGAAGGATCTGTCGAATTTCATCGAGTACCAGCAGTCGAACCTGCAGGTGCCGATCACCAATTCGCAGCACTTGGCGCAGTTTCCCAATAATGTCGCGACATTCGCCTTCACCGGCCCGACGAACGTCGGTACTGCGAACGTGCGAGGTGTGGAGATTTCTGCGCAGCACATGTTTACGTATCTGCCAGCGCCGTTTGATGGACTTGGGGTCAATGCGAACGCAACGATTCTCTCGACCAACGCCGGGATCAATTCCTCTGGCACGTCGGCCACGGGTACGCAGGCGTTCGGTTTGACCGGGCTCGGCGACTATCAGAACGTGACGCTGATCTATCAGAAATATGGCATCGGAATCCGCCTGGCCTACAGTCACCGAAACGCGTACATCTATCAGATCGGCGACGGCTACAATCTGCTGGCTCCGGTGTACATCAAAGGCTATGGAGAGCTCGACGGGCAGATCAGCTATCGCATCAGTCGTCACATTATCGTGGCTCTCTCGGGCACCAACCTCACCAAGTCGGTGTTGCAGGAGTACGATACCCGCACGGATCAATTCCTGAGCCTGTTGAATTACGGCTCGCGGTACGAACTGAGCGTTCGAGCCGCCTTCTGAGGAAGCGGGTACCTGAAGGGGCGGCGGTGGTTGTCACCGCCGCCCTTTTTTTAATTTGAGCTCGGATTGAGATGCTCTGTGGGGTGCGATGTGTCCCGGACGAGCCTATGGTGCCGCGAATAGTCGCAGGATCATTTCGGGGATGACCGAGGGCGCACCGACGGTTGTCGCCTCGAGCGGCCAGTTCCTCCGGCGAAGCGGGAGTGGTTGCGGGTTGACCGCACGGTTCCTCTCGGCACTAGGCCAAATGTCGGGGTGTCAGTGAATGGCGTGGATCTCCATTCTGCGCACACCGTCTGCCATTCTCACTTCGTGCAGCGTCATGCGGCAGCTGACCGCGAGCAGGACGATGGCGGAGATCCATGCAAGTGCTGGAAACCAGATGAATTCGGGGGCGAGTGGTTGAACGGCGATGAGAATGCTCAAATAGGAGACTGCGATGACGGGGGCAAGGTAATGTGCCATCCAGGCCGGTTCGCGGGCGCGACGCATGTTCATGCGCGCGAGCGCATTGGCCATTCCTACCAGCGCGACGGTTCCTGCCGGTATCCAACCGGGTATCGGGATTACCGCGCGTGGCGCGAGTCGGCCGAGCGCCCAGGCTGCGCTGAGGGTGGTGAGCAAGGGGATCAGCTGCATTCCTTGAATGAATAGCGTCGCGCGGCGTGCCGTCAGCGGCAGGCAACGCCACATCCACAGTGAACGTGTCCATCGCTGGGCGGCGAGGGTGGACCAGATCGAAAGGGCGATCAGATAAGGCCAGAGCAGTAACTGCGCGGCGTGGGGATACAGTAGCCTCAGGAGAGCGCTTCCACTCAACCCGACGCCGAGCATCCACGCGGTGTGACTTTGCACGGATGAAATGAGTGGGCCCCGGTCAGGGGCATTGGCCCTAGAGGCATTCGCAGTATTGCGAGCGCGGGCGCCGTCGGCGTTCGGTGCCTCCGCGGGCAGATCGTGTCCGCGGTGGGCTCGCAACAGCGAAAACAGCAGCAGTGCCCAGCCGATGGAAATGATGACGGTGGAAACAACGCGTGCCTGGGGATGCAGTGGGTAGCCGTATCCGGCGAATAGGACAGGAATGCCCCAGGTCAATAGGAGCATCAGTGCGCGCCGAGGACTCGCATCGAGCGGCATTCGCAAAGGGAGCCAGGCGAGATAGCCGAATGCCGACCAAATCCCGGCGAGCTGCAGGAGGAGCGATGAGGGCGCGGGCACGGACCAAAGGGAGCTGCGGTTGCTCAGGTCCGCGAGCAGCAGTGCGCCGCTCAAAGCGATTCCGGGCAGGAGCACCGCGGCGCACCAGCGGGCAAGCGTGATTTCGCGTCGCGAGGTCGGCAGAATCTGCCAGACCATTTCGCGCGCCGGCGCCGTCTGCGCTCCGGCAACGGCGAGCAGCAATACTCCGGGGAGAAATTCGCGGGAAGTGCCGACGGCCCAGGTCGCGGTTGTGATCAGAAATTGGACGGCCGCGGCGGCCAAGAGCCAGACGCCTGCAGAACCGCGCAGATGTTGACGCAGGAGGCGGGCGACGTTACCGGCCATGAGAACTCTCACCGTGGTCGCCATGGACGGCGGGCGTCGTCCGCTCGAATCAACGTCAGGAAAAGTTCCTCGAGACTCATGGGGGTGCTGGAAATGATGTCCAGACCGCGCTCGAGCAGCATCTGCGGCGTTGTGACACGCAGATCGAGGAGCAGCCGCTCGCGACCTTCGCCCCGTTCGAGCACGGTGGTGCCTTGAATGACGGCCGCCTGTGACTCGCGGGCGGCGAGTTCGACCCAGCGGTAGCGTTCGAGCAATTCGTCAATCGGACTTGCGGTGAGCAGTGTGCCGTGATTGAGCAATGCGACGTGGTCGGCGATGCGCTCGACGTCCGAGAGTTGGTGCGAGGAGATCAGGACGGTACGCGATTCGTTCTCCATGAATCTCAGTAATTCGATGAAAATCACGCGTTTGGAGACGGGGTCGAGCCCGATCGTCGGCTCATCGAGGATCAGCAGTTCGCATTCGCGCGACAGCGCCATGATGAGGGCAAGCTTGGTGCGCTGTCCGAACGACAGCTCGGCGATGCGCTGGGTCCGGTGGATATCGAGGAGCATCTGTAGCCGCTCGGTTCGCGATTGCACCCAGTCCGGATAGAAGCTGCGCACGAAGTCGATTGCTCTGCCGACGGTCCGCCACGCGGAGTAATCGAGTTCGGGGCTCACGAAGCCGATGCGCTGCTTGATGGCGGCGTCCTGTGCCGGGAAGGGAAGCCCGAGCAATTCGATGGTGCCCATCTCTGGGCGTTTTGCGCCCATCAGCAGGTTCAGAGTGGTGCTCTTGCCGGCCCCGTTGGGACCGATCAGGGCGTAGATCGAGCCCCGGGGAACGGAGAGGTTGAGCGGTCCGAGTGAAAACTCCCGGCCGAACCGGGTGCAGACGTGTTTCAGGTCGACCGCCGTACTCATCATCATTCTCCCGATGTTTGATCCGCAGGCTGCGGGGACCCCGCGAGCTCTCGCTCCAGGATGTCCAGGAGCTCGCGATCTTTAAGTCCGGCGTCGCGACCGGCCCGAACTGCGCTGCGCAGTGCGTGGACGGCGGCGATTCGCCGATCGCCGCGGGATCGGCGTTCGCCGTCCGGGGCGACAAAGGTCCCGAGGCCCTGGTGCCGCAGGATGATCCCGTCGCGTTCAAGTTCCTCATACGCCCGTTTGACGGTAATCAGGCTCACCGCCAGCTGCGCCGCGAATGTTCGAAACGAAGGCATCGGACTTCCGGGGGGCATGCGTCCACTGGCGACTTCGCGCCGGATCGCCTCGACGATCTGCTGATACAGCGGGGCGGAACCGCCCGTGGAAAGGGGCGGGAGACGCAGGGTTGAGGTCTCTTCCGGCACCGCAACTGTATATAGTAAATATACACACTATGCAAGTGAGAGTGAGCGGCTTGAGCATCGAGGTCCGATGATGGGAGCCCACCGCACGATGCGCTGCGCCCGGGCGAGGTCTTCTGAGCGCGGACGGCGAAGTGATCTTTGCCGCACTGATCACGGTATCGGGGCCGACTGCAGGGAGATCTTCCGCTCCCATCGCCGGCGCCAAACGGATGTGCGAGTGACGACGTCAGACGGTTCGGGATAGGACCGATCCTCTGCGCCAGTGATGACATGAATCGCCTGCTTTGGCTGCTACGGAGCGGCCGCTGGCGGACGCACCGTCATCCGCTCCGATCCTGACAATCCGGCGGCCGCGATCGCATCTCGTTGATCTTCACACCGCGACGGCGATAATGATCTCAGGTCGCGGCGCCGCACCGCGTGGTGAGTGCGTGGAGTGTCCCTGATTGGGGGGCGAACTCAGATGCGGAGCTGCGCCGGGTGAATCCTGCGGCGGTTCGAGGCTGACGGTCCGGCTCTACTGCGGTGCGGAGGAGATTCAACGATGGCGCGGGTTGCTGTACTGGGCATTACGGGTCGCGTGGGGTCACGCATCGGCGCGGAATTGCTGCGGCGCAAACATCTGGTCAGCGGGTTTGCGCGCTCGGTTACCGGGGTGGTTCGAACGACGGGATTGACGCTTGCAGCGCTGAACGGTACTGATACCGAGCGGTTGGCAGCAGCACTTCGCGGGCACGACGCGTTCGTGAGCGCAACCCGATTCGTGGACGGTATTGGTGCGCGGGAACTGATTGCGGCGGCGCACCAGAGCGGCGTGATGCGCGTGCTCGTGGTCGGCGGTGCCGGCAGTCTGCGCAACGGACCGGGCGGTCAGACGCTGGTCGATGCGCCGGATTTTCCGCTGGCCTACCGGTCCGAGGCGCTCGCGGGTCGGGCGTTTCTCGAGGTGTTGCGAGGCGAGCAGGGTCTCGAGTGGACCTTTCTCTCCCCGTCGGCGGAATTCGCCCCCGGGGCGCGCACCGGGCACTTCCGTCTGGGGGGCGAGGAATTGCTGGTGGATCCGCAGGGCCACAGCCGAATTTCGATGGAGGATTTTGCGGTCGCCCTGGTCGACGAAATCGAAAATCCGGCCCACGTGCGGCAGCGATTCACCGTCGGGTATTGATGCGCGGACCGCGGGCACGGCGCGCGAGCGTAGCAGCGGGCGGCGGCTTTCGGTGGGGCCCGCCGGCTTCAGAGAGGCTCTCAGGGCGGCTCGAACCGAA
>JAJZFQ010000272.1 GCA_021805275.1 Pseudomonadota bacterium | reverse complement strand
CGGCCATGCACTTCAATGGCTGGGGCTTCGTGATCCGCGACGTCTGGAACCTCGGTAACCTCTACGCCGATCCGGTCATGCGCCACGGCGTGCAGGTGCAGCCGGGCGCCACGTACGGCATCCTCTTCCTGGTCGTGGGCACGCTGCTCTCGACCCTGATCG
Source organism: Pseudomonadota bacterium (assembly GCA_021805275.1). The sequence continues at coordinate 7,640 of JAJZFQ010000272.1, read as the reverse complement.
CCCTCCTCATCGCCCTGCCGATGGGCGTCGGCGCGGCCATCTTCCTCGCCGAGGCGGTCCCCGCCCAGCTGCGCCCGTGGATCTCCTTTTTCGTCGAGCTGTTGATGGCGATCCCGAGCGTGGTCTTTGGACTGTGGGGCTACGTCGTGGTGATCCCGTTCCTCGGCCAGCACTTCTACCCGCTCCTCGGCCGCACGGTCGGCAAGGTCATCCCGTTCTTCGCCACACCCACCGGCAGCGGCTACGGCCTGCTCACCGCCGGCATCGTGCTGTCGCTGATGATCGTGCCGATCATTGCCGCGACGCTGCGCGATGCGCTGGTGAGTCAGCCGGCCTCGCTGCGCGAAGCGGCGCTCGGACTCGGCGCGACGCGCTTCGAGGCGCTCTGGAAGGTGATGCTGCCCGGCACTCGCAAGACGCTGATCGGCGCGACGTTCCTCGCCCTCGGTCGGGCGCTCGGGGAAACCATGGCGGTGCTGATGGTGAGCGGCAACGCGCTGAACTACCTGCCGCACCGCATCTACGACCCGGTCTCGACCATGGCCGCATTCATCGTCTCGCAGCTCGACAGCGCGCTGCAGGACCCGACGGGACTCGCGGTGCGCTCGCTGGCGGAGATCGCCTTCGTGCTCGCGATCATCTCGATCCTGGTCAACGCACTCGCCCGGGTGCTGTTGATGGTGTGGAACAACAGCCAGCGCTCGGTGATGGTCTGATCCGATGAACACACTCGCCCCGGCCCGCAACACGCATCAGATCCGCCTCTCGCGCCGCCTGGCGAGTCTGGGCGGCTGGACGTTCACCGGCGCGTGCCTGATCGTCCTCTCGGTGCTGATGGTGTGGATCCTGGAGGTGGTGTTCGTGCGCGGGATCAGCGCACTGAAGTTCTCGGTGCTCACCACCATCACGCAGGGCAACGGCGGCGGACTGCTCAATGCCATCGAGGGCACGCTGGTGCTCTCCGGCGGCGCGCTGCTGCTCGCCGTACCGTTCGGCGTCGCCGCCGGCATCTACTCCGCCGAGTACCGCTTCAGCCGCTGGGCCGTGACGATCCGCTTTCTCGCCGACGTGCTAGTCGGCGTGCCCTCGATCGTGGTCGGGTATTTCGGCTACGTCGGCATGGTCGAGTGGCTCGGCTGGAGCTTCTCGGTGGCCGCCGGCTCGATCGCCCTCGCCATCATCAGTCTGCCCTACATCTGCCGCACCACGGAGCTCGCGCTGCGCCAGGTCTCGAACGATCTGCGCGATGCGGCCTACTCCCTCGGCGCCGATGACCGGCGCGTCATCCTCGGAGTGTGTCTGCCGGCGGCGTTGCCCGGCATCCTCACCGGCATCCTGCTCGCGCTCGCCGTGTCGGTCGGGGAAACCGCCCCGCTGCTGTACACCGCGGGCTGGTCGAACTATCTGTGGGACGGGCACCTGACGCACTCGCCGATCGGCTATCTGACGTACGCGATCTGGACGTTCATCAACGAGCCGTTCGCCTCGGCCAACGCGCTCGCCTACGCCGCAGCGCTGCTCGTGACCGGATTCGTGCTGATCATCAACATCCTGGCGCGCGTCGTGCTCGATCGGCGCGCGCGCCAGCACTGAGGCGCCCCTTCAGTCGGCCGGCACGGACGGCGCGACCTGGGTCAGGCCCGCATCGTGCGCATCCTGACGCCCGTAGGTGCGGAACTTCTCCACCACCTGCGCCATCTCGGCCGCATCGAGCACCGTCACGCCGCCGATCGCCAGCGCCGTGACGTACTGCGCGGCGAGGTCCTCGACCTGCGCCGCCAGGCTGAGCGCGGCGTGCACGTCGGCGCCGAGCGCAATGATCCCATGATGCGCCAGCAGGCAGGCCCGACGATCCTCGAGGGCGGCCACGGCGGCCTCTGAGAGCGCCTGCGTACCGAACGTATGGTACGCAGCGCAGCGGATGTCGGCCCCGCCGGCCACCGCCACCATGTAATGGAAGGCCGCAATGCCCCGCCCCGTGCAGGCGAGGGCCGTGGCGTGCCGCGGATGGGCATGCACGATCGCGCCCACCTCGGGCCGCGCGGCGAAGATGTCACGATGGAAGCGCCACTCACTCGACGGCCGGCACCGGCCGTACCAGCGTCCATCGAGCCGCATGAGCGGGATGTCCTCGGGCTCGAGCGTCGCATAGGCGAGCCCGCTCGGACTGACGAAGAACGAGTCCGCATCCCGACGCACACTGACGTTGCCCGAGGTGCCGTGCGTCAACGCGAGCCGCGGCAGGTCGCGGCAGGCCTCGATCAACGCCTCGCACAGCTGCCGATCACGTGCCGCGCCGCTCATGCGGCCCGCTCCGGGTACAACTGCAGCAACCCCGCGGCGCTCGCGGCACAGACCCCCCGTTCCGTGATCAGACCCGTCACCAGACGGCGTGGCGTCACGTCGAAGGCGAGATTCAGCGCAGCGCTCGCCTCCGGGACGACTCGCACCCGCTCCGGGCGGCCGCTCGGGCCGAGTCCGGTGACGTGGGTGACTTCGCTCGGGTCGCGCGCCTCGATCTCGATGGTGCGCCCCTCCTCCAAGGTCCAGTCGATGGTGCTCACCGGCAGCGCGGCATAGAACGGCACGCCGTTGTCATGGGCGGCGAGCGCCTTCAGATACGTGCCCACCTTGTTGCATACGTCCCCACCGGCGGTGGTCCGATCGCTGCCGACGATGACCAGATCGACCTCGCCGTGTTGCATCAGGTGTCCGCCGAGATTGTCGACGATGACGGTGTGCGGCACTCCGTGCGCACCCAGTTCGAAGGCCGTGAGCGAGGCCCCTTGATTGCGCGGGCGGGTCTCATCGACCCAGACGTGAACGTCGAGGCCGGCATCGTGCGCGACGTAAATCGGGGCGAGCGCAGTGCCCCAGTCCACGCACGCGAGCCAACCGGCGTTGCAGTGCGTGAGCACGTTCACGCGGCGCTTGAACCGCTGCGCCCGCTCGCCGATGAGCTTCGCGCCGTGCATCCCGATGGCCCGACACTGCTCGACGTCCTCCTCGCAAATCCGACCCGCTTCGGCAAAGGCCGCCGCGGCGCGCTGCGCCAGCGGAAGGGGCGCGAGGATGCGGCGCACTCTCTCCAGCGCCCAGGCGAGATTGACCGCCGTCGGGCGCGTCGCGCGCAGCACCTGCGCGGCCTCGGCGATGCGCTCGTCCGTGGCGTTCGCGCGCAGCGCGAGCGCCAGACCATAGGCGGCCGTCGCCCCGATCAGCGGCGCGCCCCGGACCACCATGGTGCGGATCGCCTGCGCGGCGTCTTCGAGCGTTGCCAAATCGAGCGTCTCGAACTCGAACGGCAATCGGGATTGGTCGATGACCCGAACGGCGCCGGAGGCCAGCGGCCAGAGGGTGCGATAGGCAGTGCCGGAGATGTTCATGGCGGCCATTCTAATCGGTCGACTTCGGCGCCGCGGTGGCAGGCGTCAGCCGTGCAGCCGAAGACGGTGGCGCGGCCGCGCTATTGACAGCGCTGACCGTTCGATTATCGTGACCCGTCGGCCCTGCACGCTCGCGAGGCGCGCCACTCGAACCTCCCTCGAGTGCGCGGCCGGAGCCGGGCCGCCGAACGCGGGCACACCGGCGGCCGTACTGAAGTAGGGCCGAAGCCCTCGCGATGCGCTCACCGGCGCCGCGTGGCCGATCCGGTTGGGGTTCTTCAAGACGCGGGCGTCGGCCGCACAGGAGTGTGTCGTGACCACCAACCATCCTCGTGCGGTTTCAGGCGCGCATCGCCTCGGCGGGCGCACCCGTCTCGGCGCCGCCGCGGCGAGCACCCTCTGGGCACTCGGCGCCACCGCCGCCATCGGCGCCACTGTGCCCCGCCCGACGTTGCACGCACTCGGTCCCTACAACGCCACATTCCTTGCCGGCGGCATCGGACTGACGCGCCCGCTGCCGGCCAGCGCGCCGCTGCTGCCGAGCGGCGCGGCGTGGACGATCACCGCCTGGGTACGACCTGCGGTGCAGGAGCACGGCACCGTGCTCATCGGCGGCCTCGGCGTGGCCCGCGGCGGCCACTGTGATTGCCTGGCGCTGACCGACGGGCGCGTCCAGCTGAACCTCAGCGGCGGGCCCTCGTTGCACACCGCGGTGCGGCTGCGCCCGGGCACCTGGAGCGCGCTGGCCGCCACGTATGATGGCCACGTGGCCCGGCTGTATGTCGACGGACGGCCGATCGCCCATCAACGCGCGGCCACGGCGGCCGCACCGGCGCAGGTCACTCTCGCGCCGCTCGGCGCGGCGCGTCATTTCGGCGGTTCGCTCGCGCATTGGCGCATCCACGGGCGAGCGCTGAGCGCAGCGCAGCTGCAGCACCTCGCCGCGATGCGGCCACACTTCGGGCGCATCGAGTTCGATCGCGTCGGCGCCGGCTGGCCGCTGCAGAAGCGCTCGTGGCGCGGCCTGCAACATCCGCAGGCCGCCTGGACGCTGCCGACATCCCGCGCACCGGGCGGGCACTGGCGCCAGCCACCGGAGGCGATCAGCCGGCGGACGTACCCGCAGGCTGAACCGCCGCACACGCACCCGGCCCTGCGCCACCCCCGCCCCGGACGCTGGGTCCTCGACCGCTGGCAGCTCGAGCCGGCACCGAAGGTGCCCGTCGGCGGCGCGGTGCTCTCGCAGAGCACCTACTCGACGGCGAGTTGGTACTCGGCGGTCGTCCCGGGCACGGTGCTCACCACATTGGTCGCGCGCGGCCGCTACCCCGACCCGTACTACGGATTGAACGACCTGCTCATCCCCGAGCGGCTCGCACGCCAGTCGTACTGGTACCGCACCGCCTTCATCGCCCCGAAGCGCTGGGAGGGCCGCGTGCTCACGCTGCGCTGCGACGGCATCAACTACGCCGGCACGATCTGGCTGAACGGCCAACGGATCGGCACGACGCGCGGCGCCTTCCGGCGCGGCATCTTCACCATCAGCCGCGACATCATCCCGGGCCGGTTGAACGTGCTGGCGGTACGCGTCGCGCCGCCGCCGCATCCCGGCATCCCCTACGAGAAGTCGATCGCCGCCGGCCCGGGCAACAACGGCGGACACCTCGCGCTCGACGGACCGACGTTCATTGCCACCGAGGGCTGGGACTGGATGCCGCCGGTGCGCGACCGCGATACCGGCCTGTGGCAGAACGTGGTGATTCACTCGAGCGGCAAGCTGCTGCTGCACGCCCCGCACGTCGTGACGCACCTGCCCCTGCCGAAGCTCACCCGCGCGGACGTGTCGATCGGCGTGTCGCTCGAGAACCGGCACCATCACACCGTGCCGGCGACGCTGGTGGCGAGCTTCGGCGGCATCACCGTGCGCGACCCGGTGCGCCTGCCGCCGGGCACGACTCGCATCCACCTGACGCCGGCGGCATTTGCAGCGCTGCATGTCCGCCACCCGCACCTGTGGTGGCCGAACGGCTACGGTGCGCCCTACCTGTACCGACTCACGCTGCGCCTCTACGATGATGCGCAGCCGGCCGGTGATCGGCGCGTGGCGGATGAACGCACGCTGCACTTTGGCATCCGCGAGATCACCTACGAGCTGTCGCTCTTCGGGCGCCAGGGCCGGTTGCGCCGCGTGCTCGTCGATCCGACCGTCGCGCGCCTGAAGGGCAGCGGCCCTCTGATCGACGTGCGCCATCGCGCCATCAATCGCACGCCCAACGGCTGGGCGCCCTCGCTCACGCGCGCCGGCGAGCACTCCCCGGCGGTGCGCCCGGTGGGTGACACGTCGCTCTCGCCGTACCTGGTCATCCGGGTGAACGGTGTGCGGATTGCCGCCCGCGGCGGCAGCTGGGGCACCGATGACGCCATGAAACGCATCTCCCCGCAGCGCCTCGCGCCGTATTTTCGCCTCACCCGCCAGGCGAACCTGGACATCATCCGCAACTGGCTGGGCCAGGACACCGAGCCGGCCTTCTACCGCCTGGCGGACCGCTACGGCCTGCTGGTGCTCAATGACTTCTGGGAGTCGACCCAGAACTTCCAGCTGCAGGCCGAGAACCCGCAGCTGTTCCTCGCCAATGCCCGCGACGTGATCGAGCGCTACCGCAACCACCCGTCCATCGCGGTCTGGTTCGGGCGCAACGAGGGCGTTCCGCAGCCGATCATCAACGACGGACTGGATCGACTGGTGCAGACTCTGGACGGCACGCGCCTGTACATGCCGAGCTCGAATCGGGTCAACCTGCAAGGCAGCGGGCCGTATGACTATCGGCCGCCGCGTCAGTACTTCACTCGCCTGGCGCGAGGCTTCTCGGTCGAAGTCGGCACGCCGTCCCTCGCCTCGCTGCGCTCGCTCGAGGCGATGATGCCGAAGGCGGACCTCTGGCCGCTGAGCGACACCTACGCCTATCACGATTGGAATTTCGGCGGCAACGGCGATGTGCGCGTGTTCATGCGCGCGATGGATCGGCAGCTCGGCACGCCCCGCTCGCTGGCGGGCTTCGAGCGCCGCGCGCAGCTGATGGACTACGTCGACTACCGCGCGATCTTCGAGGGATTCAACGCCGGTCTGTGGCACTACAACAGCGGACGGCTGCTGTGGATGACCCAGCCCGCCTGGCCGAGCAATATCTGGCAGATCTACACCTCGGACTACGCCACCGCGGGGGCCTACTACGGGGTCAAGGAGGCCTGCCAGCCACTGCACGTGCAGATGAACCTGCCGGACTTCTCCCTGGCGGTGGTCAACACGACCCGGTTCGCGCAGCCGGACCTCACGGTACAGGTGCGGATCGTCTCCCTCCATGGACGGCGGCTCGATCGACAGCAACTGCCCGTGAGCGCACCGGCCAATGCCGTGACCACGCTGCCCGCCCTGCCTCTGCAGCGCTGGCTGCGCCACCGTCCGCTGATTTTCGTGCAACTGCGCCTGATGAACCGCGCCGGGGGCCTGCTGAGCGAGAACGTGTACTGGCAGAGTGCGCGCGCGAAGGGCCTGCGCGCCCTGAACACGCTGCAGGCGCAACCGATCGCGCTCACGGCGCAGCGCGCCGGCGCAGCGGCCGCGAGCGGTGAGCGCCGCCTCACCGTCACCCTCACCAATCGCGGCACGGAGCCGGCGGTGGCACTCAAGGTGACCGCGCTCGATGCGCACGGGCACCGCGTGCTGCCCTCGTATTACAGCGCGAACTACCTGACACTGATGCCCGGTGAGCGACGGCAGATCCGCATCGTCTGCCCGCGCGCAGAGGCGCGCTGCGCGCGCGTGCAGCTGCAAGGCTGGAATGCCCGCGGCACGAGCGTGCCCATCGGGCCACGGCCCTGAGCGCTCCTCTGACCTGCGGCACGCCCTGGGCGCGCGTGCCGGGGAGGACCCGTCTGCGCCTCGATCCCTTGACCCTGACGAGCGATGCCCATGCGCACTGAGACTCTCTCCTCCCCGCCCGCGGCCACCCCGCCCCCTCCGGGCGGCCAACGCGGCGCCTTCGCCTCCATCACCACGCTCTTTTTCGCCTGGGGCTTCATCACGGTCACGGTCGATCCGCTGATCGCGGCGATGAAGTCGATCTTTCAGCTCTCCTACGCCGAGGTGATGCTCACGCAGTTCGCCTTCTTCATGGCGTACGGGCTGGTCTCGCTGCCCGCCGCGGCGCTGCTGAAGCGTCTGGGCTACGCCCGTTCCATTCTCACCGCGCTCGG
>JAJZFQ010000242.1 GCA_021805275.1 Pseudomonadota bacterium | reverse complement strand
GCAGGATCGTCGCGGCGCAACGCGTGCGCATCGGCCACCGTGAGCGTCGAGGCACTGCCGAGGCCGGCACGCACGCCTCCGGCGGTGGTGGCCCCCGGCAGCACGATGAGCATGTTCGTGCCGAGACTTTGAATCAGCTCCCCGACCGCCCGGTTGGCCCCGAGTCCGACCGCCATCATGGCAATGAGCGCCGCAACCCCGATCAGCACCCCGAGCGTGGTGAGTCCGGAGCGCATCTTGTTGCGCACGATGGCCTGCAGGGCGCTGCTGAGGATCATGTGGGCAAATGGCAGCGTGCTTAGGCGAACAGGCGCCGCCGGAGCAGTCCCGGTCGGCGCCGGCGGCAGCGCAGCGGGCATGGGGTTGCGGCGCTCATCGGACACGATCCGGCCATCCCGCATCGTGATCACGCGATCCGCGTACGCCGCGATATCCGGCTCGTGGGTCACCACGACGACGGTCACGTGCTGTTCCCGATTGAGGCGCACCAGAATCCCCATGACCTCGTGGGAGCTGCGCGTATCGAGATTACCGGTCGGTTCGTCCGCGAGCACGACGGCCGGAGCGTTGATCAGCGCCCGCGCGATCGCGACGCGTTGCTGCTCCCCACCCGAGAGCTGCGCCGGCGTGTTGCGCTCGCGGCCGGCGAGCCCGACCTGGGCGAGCGCCTGGCGCGCCCGCAGCGAGCGTTGTGCGGCGCTGACGCCGCCGCGAGGATCGTAGAAGAGCGGCAGCGCGACGTTGTCCAGAGCGCTGGTGCGCGCCAGAAGATTGAAACTCTGGAACACGAAACCGAGCCGCTCGCTGCGCACCCGCGCCAGGGCGTTCTCGCTGAGCGACGCGACATTCGCGCCTTCGAGTCGATACATCCCGTCGGTCGGGCGGTCCAGACAGCCGAGCACGGCCATGAGCGTCGACTTGCCCGATCCAGAGGCGCCCATGATCGCGACCAGCTCGCCGCGCTCGACGGTGAGACTCACGCCCGCGAGGGCGAGGACTTCGAGGTGACCCGAGCGGTACACCCGCCGCAGATCCCGCGTCTCGATGACCGGACCGTTCACCGGAGGCGACCGCGACGCTAGAGGAACGGCGAGCGGCGCCGGGCGGCCGCGGCGGGCGACTGTGCGGTCTCGCCCGAGCGTTCCCCGACGATCACCCACTCTCCGGCCCGCAGCGCACCCGAGGTGATCTGCGCATAGAGGTCATCAGAGAGACCCGCGCCCACCCGTACCTCGACCGGGCGCCCGTCCTTCAGGGTCCACACGGTCTGAGCTGCCGACTGATCCGGGTTCGGCTTCGGCACCGAGGCCGGCCAATAGCGCAGTGCTTCCACCGGCACGCGCAGCGCCGCGCGCAGTTCCGCCGTCACGATACGGACATCGGCGGTCATTCCGGGCTTGAGGAGCAGCTGCTGATTCTGCGCGCTCACCACCACATCGTACGTCACGACGTTCTGGATCGTCTGCGGGGACTGGCGCACCTGAGTGACGCGACCGCGGAAGAGATGGGACGGGAAGGCCTCCACGGTGAACGTGGCCGTATCCCCGGCCTTGATCTGGCCGATATCGGATTCGCTGACGTTGGCGTCCACCTGCATCTGCGTCAGGTTCGTCGCGATGAGAAAGAGTGTCGGCGTCTGGAAGCTGGCCGCGACAGTCTGGCCCTGAGTGATGTTTCGGGTCACGACGATGCCGTCCACGGGCGACGTAATCCGCGTGTAGCCGAGATTGACCTCGGCGGCGCGCAGGTTCGCCTCATGCTCGGCAATGGTCGCTCGATCCAAATCGGTCTGAGCACGCATTTGCTCGTAGGTGCTGCGTGCCGCATCGGCGGCATCCTGAGAGGTCAAGTGAACGACGAGCAGTCGCGCTTGCCGCTCGGACGCGGCGCGGACGTAGGTGAGACTCGCTTGGTCCTTGATCAGCTGGGCTCGGGCTGCGCTCAGCGCGGCGCGATCCTGGTCGACGACGACCTGATAGGGACGCGGATCGATGCGGGCGCACAGCTGCCCGGCCTTCACTCGGGTGTTGTAGTCACAATACAGTGCCTGGATAACCCCAGAGACGTAGGTGCCGACCTGAATGGTCACGACCGGATTGACGCTACCACTGGCAGTGACGTAGGGCTCCACCGCGCCGCGGGTCACCTGCGCAGTGACGTAGGTGATAGGTTCGGGGGACCTCAACCATCGCCACAGGCCGATCGCCGTTGCGATCAGCACCGCGACCGCGATCCCCACCCAGATCCGGCTGCGCCCGCGGGGCATCCACCCACGCGGCGCTTTCGGCGGCGCCGTTGCGTCAAATGGCTCTGCGGGGGTATCCATCGGTTCTCCGCGCTTTCGGAGCAACGGTAGAGCCACTACGGGCCGGCGGTAAGACGCGTTTATGCGTATGCCGCTTCGCGATTGGATCAGCCGCTTCGCTTAAGCGGTGAGCAGACTATACAGCTCGTCTTCCTGCGCGAAGTGCAGAGTGAGAATGGCATGCAGGCCGTAGAGGAGCCGGTGCATGTCGCGCAGATCCTCCGGCGCGGGACCGGCCGGCGGCAGCTGCGCGACCCGCCGCGCAAACAAACGGCTCAGCCGGCGGATCTCCCCGTGAGTGTGGATCAGCGGACCGGTCGGATTTTCCCCGACCAGCAGGTTCTCAAGGATGGGGTAAACCGTCTGCTGCTCGTGGTTCTCGTGGGGCAGCAGCTCCTCTTCGAGCATCTGCGCGGTCCGCTGCAGCTGTGCCCGGGCCTCTGCCGGCGGCAGAGTATCGAGGCGCACGGCCAGTTCGGCGAGTTCACTGACGCGCGGGCGCAGTGATTGGTGGGTCTTATCGATGGCCCGCGCCAGGCGGACCGCCTCGGGGCTCACCGCTGTTCCCGGCAACGGGCCGCCGAGTGCTCGCAGCGCGTTGAGGATGACCAGGACATCGATCGCCTCCTGCAGCAGTGCTCCGGCGATCGGCGGGAGGAAGCCTGCGGCGGCGAACCCCATCGCGAGAATGGACAAACCCATGCCTGTCCATACGCTTTGCAGCGCAATGCGCCGGGTGCGCTGCGCAATTCTCAACGCGCGTGCAACGTCTTCAAAACGGTCTGATGTGAGGACGATGTCGGCCGCTTCCGAGGCCGCGGTGGCCCCTCTGGCGCCCATGGCGATGCCGACATCGGCCAGAGCCAGGGCGGGCGCATCGTTGATCCCATCTCCGACCATGGCAGTGATGCCTTCGCGGCGGGCCGTACGCACGACGTCAACTTTGTCCTCCGGCGAACGCTCGGCAAACACTCGGTCGATGCCGAGTGCATCGCCGACCAGTTCGGCCACATCGGGATGATCGCCCGTGACCAGGTGGATTCTCCGCACGCCGCTCTGGCGCAGCGTACGCAGTACGCGCGGCGCCTCGGGCCGGATATGATCCTGCAGGAGCATGGCGCCGGCGAGCGCGCCGTCGATCGCTACGAAGACGCACGAGGATCCGTCCGCCGCGGCTCGAAGCTCGATCGATCGGACAGCCTCAGTGCGGCTGACGCCGGGCGTCACGTATTCGTACTGCCCGACGGCGACCTGGCATCCGGCAACGGTTCCGCGGATTCCGGACCCGATCTGTTCGTGGACCTCGCGCGGAAACTCCAACTTCAGCTGCCGGGCTCGTGCCGCCTCCAAAATCGCCGGTGCGAAGGGATGGACCGACATTTGTTCGAGCGCTGCGGCATGGCGCAGGAGTACATCGACCGGAAGCTCCCTCGTTGCTTCCACTGCGACCACGGCGGGACGCGACGCCGTCACGGTGCCGGTTTTGTCGAGCAGAAAAACCTTAGTGCGGGCCAACGCCTCCAGCGGTGCACCACCTTTCATGATGATGCCACTGCGAGCCGCGCGGGACACCCCGGCCATGATGGCTGCGGGCACGGCGAGGATCAGCGGACAAGGCGTGGCGACCACCAGCACCGCGAGTGCGCGCTGCGCCTCGCCCGACACCCACCAGGCCGCCGCGGCTACCGCCAGGGTCGCGGCCAGAAAGGCGAGCGCGTAGCGATCCGCAAGACGCGCCACAGGGGCCTTGGACGTCTCGGCTGCCTGTACCAACCGCACGATGGCGGCGTAAGTGCTATCGGCAGCCGCCGCCGTGACCCGCAGTTCGAACGGCCCGCCGGCATTGCTGGCACCGCTGCGCACCGGTGCGCCGATCGCGATTTTCACCGGTCGGGACTCGCCGGTGAGTGATGAGTCGTCGACCACCGCGCCTTGGTGACCGACAATCCCGTCCACTGGAACGACTTCGCCTGACTTGACCAGCAGGACATCCCCGACCGCGACATCCTGAATCGCAACATCGGCGTAGGCGTCGGCGCTCCCTCGGTGGGCGATCCGCGGCGCACGGCTGACTAGGCTGCTCAATTCCCGGCGAGCGCGTGTCGTGGCGTACTGCTCGAGCGCCCCGCCGCTCGCCAGCATCGCCGCGATGATCGCTCCGGCCAGATACTGCCTGAGCAGCAACGCACCCAGCATCGCCAGTAGCGCGATCAGATCAACCCCGATGTCTCCTCGGAGCAGACCGCGCACCGTGTGATAAGCGGTGACGGCGAGGACGACGCCCGTCACGGCTCCGAGGAACATCCGGCTGAGCACGGCGTCGCCGAATGCGGCGGCCGCGCCAGCGGCCGCCAGTGCAGCAAGCACCAGCCCGAGCAGCGCGAACTGCGGGCCTCCAATCGTGCGCAGCACGACGGTGTCGGTAGATGAGCTCAATCGACTTGCGTATTCAGGAGCGAGCCCTCAGACGGGCGGATGGTCGCCTCGCCGGGGCTGATGCTCGCGTTCGCGCTCGCGCGGTTGCGGCCGCTGGGGATGCGGGGGCTGTTGATAGCGCGGCTGCGGACCGGGGCGTTCACGGCCCTGCGGGCCGTTTTGCTGCGGGAAGCGGTAATAGCGATGCTCCAGTGCCCGCTGCTCGCGGGGGCCCGGATAGCGCTGTTGCGGATAGCTGCGCTGATAGCGCGGCAGCGGCGCACGGGCCGGCGGCGCGCGGCGGTTCCAGCGATCCCAGTCGGGGCGGTTGTGCTGCCAGCGCGGCCCCCAGTGCTGCGCCCATCGCGGCGGCTCGTTGCGGTTCCAGTACAAGAAATACGGCGGCGGACGCCGGTAGAAGCCGACCGGAATGCGCAGGATGAAATCCGGCACTCGTTCCGGCGGCACCAAGTACCAGGGTCCGTTGTACCAGGTACTCGAATACCACGCGTCATCCGTGAAGGTCCAGTAGAAGCCATCGTAGAAGAACAAGTTGACGTCGAGATCCGGGGCGTAATAGACCGGATATCCGGGCACGGGAACCAGATCGGGATAGCCCGGAACGTTGATCCCGATCCGCACCCCCGGCACGGCGACACCCACACCGATGCTCACCTGCGCCAAAGCAGCGCCCTGCATCGCGCCAAGCACGCACGCCGCAAGCATTGCACTTTGCAAGGCTTGCCTGAAGGGTTTCAGTGCCATGAGTCTCTCCGGAATCGAAATGGATCGCAGCCCGATTCATCGGCGCGGCGCACGTGCCCTCGATCCGACCCGGCGCCAAGGCGCTCACCATGCCTGATGCACTTTCCTATTGTCCGTAGGATGGCGCATCAGAGAAACTACGTAGGCGTGCACGAACCGCTGCACCCCTGCCCCGCCTGACCCCAAGCGGCGGAGATCAGCGGAGGCTGCGCAGCTCCTCCGGCGTCAGCACGAGGGCCGCTGCGGCGATATTGTCCTCCAAATGTGCCATGGAGGCCGTGCCCGGAATCGGTACCACTACGGGCGCCCGTTGCAGCAGCCAGGCAATCGCGATCTGGGCGGTGGATATCCCACGCCGCTCGGCGAGACTCGCCAACGCCGGTACAGTTTCCCTGCCGCCCCCGCGGCCGCTTGAGCCCAGGGGCGCCCAGGGCAGGAATGCCGTACCCCGGCGCGCGCAGTGCTCGAGGACGTCCTCCGCGCTGCGGTCCTGGAGGTTGAAGCGATTTTGCACCGCCGCCACCGGCACTATGCGCTCACAGCGGCGCAACTCCGGCAGGCTCACGTTGGAGACACCGATATGGCGCACCTTCCCCTCGGCGCGCAACCGGGCAAGTTCGCCCACCGATTCTTCGAGCGGCACGGCCGGATCCGGCGCATGCAATTGGTACAGATCGATCCGATCGCGTTTGAGCCGCTTGAGGCTGGCCTCGCACGCCTCACGCAGGTGCACCGGCCGGCCGTCCCGGACCCAATCCCCGGGGCCGGGCCGCACCAGCCCTCCCTTGGTGGCGATGACGAGGTCGGCTGGATACGGATACAAGGCGCGGGCCAGGAGATTTTCGCTGACGTCCGGCCCGTAGGCATCAGCGGTGTCGATGAAATTGACCCCGAGATGCACTGCCCGACGCAGCACACGGACGGCCATGGCAATGTCCGGAGGGTTACCCCATACGCCCGCCCCGGTGATGCGCATCGCCCCGAATCCAAGGCGATTGATCGTGAGATCACCACCAAGCGCAAGCTGTCCGCACGCCGCGGCATCGAGAATCGAATTCACGGCAGGCCTCCTTCGCCCTCAGCACCACGCGTCACACGCGCCGGCGGCGATTGCCCGGATTTCATGCCGGATGACTCCACCCGTCAACCCGCAGACGCCCACCGATCATGGCGCGGGGTTATGAGCGCGCCTCTGCCTCGACGGTTCCCATCTATCGCAAATTCACGGCGCAGGCTCCACATCCTGTGCGAGCGCGCGCGAATCCACCCCGCTCGAACCTAGCGTCTTGACCCGATCTGCACAACGTTGGGCTTCAACAGGGCTCTGGCCCGAGCGCAATGCGATCCACAGCATGACGAGACTGAATCCCGCAATGATCCACATTCCGGTAAAAAATCCAATCACTCCGCGGCCTCCCATGACTCCGCTCGGACCCAGGTCGCTCACCAGCCACATGCCGCCCAGATACGGAATCGTCCACCACGCCTGTTGCCAGCCAAGCTCGCTCGCAGGCCTGCGGCGGATCATGAAGAACCACACCAGGTACGCGATGATATAGGCGAAGACCGCGCTGAACATCCACTTCGCGACCGTGTAGCCGGTCCAGTAGATGATCCAGTTCGATGCGATGAAAGCGATTGGCGCGAGCACTCCGGCCGCCTTGAGGCGAAAGGGGCGCGGCGCATCCGGCAGCGAAGTGCGCAGTCGCAGAAGAATGACCGGACCTATGCTGTACGACAGCACGGTGATCAGCGAGACCGCCGACACCAGCTTCTGCCAGGACGGGAAAGGGAAGAAGAACATCACCCCGACGATGTAGGTGATCACCAATCCCACCCACGGCACGCCGTGCCGATTCAGGTGCGTCACCCGCTGAGGCGCATTGCCCATCTCGCCGGCTGCCATGATGATGCGCGGACTGGCAGCAATGTAGATGAAGGCCGTCCCGAGCGGCGATATGAGTGCATCAACGTACAGCAGCACGGCCCACCAGACCGCACCCACGGTCACTGCAATCGCCGCCAGCGGGCCAAACATGCCCGAGAAATGCAGATGCCCCCACCCGGCACTCATATCCTGGGGCCGCAGCGCCGTGATGAAGGACACCTGCAGGCCGACGTAAATCAGCATGCCGATCACGACAGATAAGATGAGCGCGATGGGCACATATCGGCTGGGATTTCGCGTTTCACCGGCCAGCGCAATGGCTTGCTGGAATCCAAAGAAACTGAAGATAATGCCGGCCGTCGCAACCGCGGTGAACACACCGCTGACCGGCGTGCTGTGCACGTGAGAAACCATGTTGTGCGGATGAAACGAGTACGCCATCAAAACGCCAATGGTGGCAATCGGAATGATCACCT
>JAJZFQ010000158.1 GCA_021805275.1 Pseudomonadota bacterium | reverse complement strand
TCCACGAGCCCGCCGTCATCTGCCCGTACATCATCAAGCCCTTGCGATCGAGCTCGTTGAAGTGCTCCCAGGTCGCCCAGCGCGGCACGAGGTTGGAATTTGCGATGAGCACCCGTGGTGCGTCGGCGTGCGTCGTGAACACGCCGACCGGCTTGCCCGACTGAATGAGCAAAGTCTGGTCCGCCTCGAGCCGGCGCAGCGTCGCAACGATGGTGTCGTAGCTCTCCCAGTCGCGGGCGGCGCGGCCGATCCCGCCGTACACCACGAGCTCCTGCGGCCGCTCGCCCACCGCCGGGTCGAGATTGTTCATCAACATGCGCAGCGGCGCCTCGGTGAGCCAGCTCTTCGCCGTGAGCGTCGTGCCGGTAGGGGCGTGAATGACCCGGGTGGTGTCGAGGCGGGTCCGGGGCTTGCGATCTGCGCTCATCAGGCGACTCCCGTTGCAGAGTGGGCGAAATCCAGACAGGCACTGAGGGCCCGCTGCAGCACGTGGCTCAACGGCGCGGCGCGCGCCGGTTCGAACGGCGGCGGCCAGTTGCCGGTGCCGGGGACGGCCGGCTCGCTGAGGTAGCTGCGGCAGGCGAGCTCCATCTGCACGGCGTGTACGTCGCGCTGCGGGCAGCCGTAGTGCCGCGTGGTCCAGCCGCCGACGAAGCGGCCGTCGGTGACGAGCGTAAAGCTCGGACTCTCGCACGCCTGCTCGAGGGCCCGCCGCAGCGCCGGTGCGCAGCTCGTGCCGCGGTTCGTGCCGAGGTTCAGGTGCGCCAGCTCCCCGTCGAACAGTCGCGGCACGCGCGAGCGAATCGAGTGCGCGTCGTACAGCACGACCCGGCCGTGCTCGGCGCGCAGCCGTTCGAGTTCAGCCGCGAGTGCCGCGTGATACGGCTCGAAGTACTGCGCGCGCCGTGCGAGGATGTCGGCCGCCTCCGGCGCCTCGCCCTCGCGGTAGAGCGGCTCCCCGTCAAAGGTATGGGTCGGACACAGCTCGGTGGTGTTCTGACCCGGGTAGAGCGAGGCGCCCGATGGGTCCCGGTTCACGTCGATCACCGTGCGGCTGATGGCCGTGCGCACCGTGGTGGCCCCGAGCGCGAGCGCCATCGCGTAGAGCCGATCGACATACCAGTCCGTGTCTTTGCGGGCGAGCCAGGGCGAGATGAGCCGGTCGGCGATCGGCGCCGGAAGCTGCGTACCCGTGTGCGGAAAGGTGACCACGAGCGGCGCGTCGCCGCGCTCGACTTCCAGCCACTCGGTCATGTCGGCTCCAGTGCGGGCAGTGACACGTCGGCGGCCGCCCGCGGCAGCGCCCGCTCACGAACCAGCTCCGCGGCGACCTCGAGATCGGTATGCAGATAGCGGTCCTCGCCGAGCGGCGGGATACGCGTGCGCACCGCGCTGCGCACCGCTTCGAGCACCTTGCTCGAGCGCAGACCGCGGTGAAAGTCGCAGCCCTGCGCTGCGGTAATCAGCTCGATGCCGACGATCGCCGCGGCGTTGCGGGTCATCTGGTGCAGGCGGCGCGCCGCGTGCGCGGCCATCGACACATGGTCTTCCTGGTTGGCCGAGGTTGGAATCGAGTCGACGCTGGCCGGATGCGCGCACTGCTTGTTCTCGGACACCAGTGCCGCGGCGGTCACCTGCGGCATCATCAGCCCGGAGTTCAGGCCCGGACTCGGGGTGAGAAAGGCCGGCAGCCCGGAGAGCGCCGGGTCGACCAGCATGGCGATGCGCCGCTCGCAGAGCGAGCCGATCTCGCACAGCGCCAGCGCCATGACGTCGGCCGCGAACGCCACCGGCTCGGCGTGGAAATTACCGCCGGAGAGCGCCTCATCGGCCTCGGGGAAGATCAGCGGGTTGTCCGACACGCCATTGGCTTCGCACGCGAGCGTGCCGGCGGCGTGGCGCAACAGATCGAGCGCCGCGCCCATCACCTGCGGCTGGCAACGCAAGCAGTACGGGTCCTGGACTCTCGGGTCGGCCGTGCGATGCGAATCACGGATCGCCGAGCCGGCCATGAGCGCGCGCAGCGCGGCGGCGGTTTCGATCTGACCGCGATGACCGCGCAGCGCGTGGATGCGCGCATCGAAGGGGGTATCGGAGCCCTTGGCGGCCTCCGTCGACAGCGCGCCGGTGACCAGTGCGGATTGAAACACCGTCTCGATGTCGAACAAGGCGGCGAGCGCGTTGGCCGTCGAGAACTGCGTGCCGTTCAGGAGCGCCAGACCCTCTTTGGGCGCGAGCGTCAGCGGCGCCAGTCCCGCCTCGTGCAGCGCCTGCGTGGCCGGCGCGCGCGTTCCGTCCGGTCGGCGGATTTCCCCGACGCCGATCAGCACGGCGGCCAGGTGCGCCAGCGGCGCCAGATCGCCCGAGGCGCCCACGGAGCCCTGGGCCGGGACGATCGGCAGCAGGTCACGCTCGAGCAGCGCACAGAGGTGTCGAACCGTTTCCGGGCGCACCCCCGAGGCGCCCTGCGCGACGTTGGCGATCTTCAGCGCCAACATCAGCCGCGTGACGGATGCGGGCATGGTCTCGCCCACCCCGACACAGTGTGACAGCACGATATTGCGCTGCAGACGAGCCAGATCGGCCGCCTCGATGCGCACGCTGGCGAGCTTGCCGAATCCGGTGTTGATCCCGTAGACGGGCTCCCCGCGCGCCACGATGCGCGTGACGGCCTCTGCGCCGCGCGCGATCGAGGCATAGCAGCGCTCATCGAGGGCAACGGGACGGCCGCGGTAAATGGCGGCCCAATCGGCCAGCGGAACCCGGCCGGGTGTCATCACGATGGAAGTCAATGGCCCCTCCAAATGCGGGCATACAGGGGATTGCGGCCGATCCAGTACACGAGTTCGGCCGCTCGGGTGGCGTTCCAGATCGCCAGGTCAGCGGTCTTGCCGGGCTCGAGCGTCCCGAGGTCGCTCTGGCGCCCGAGGGCGCAGGCCGCCTCGCGAGTCACCGCCGCCAGTGTCTCCTCGACGGTCAGACCCAATTGAATCGCACCGAGGTTCATCGCCATGAGCATCGAGAGCAGCGGCGAGGTCCCGGGATTGCAGTCGGTGGCGAGCGCGATGCGCACGCCATGTCGGCGCAGCGCCTGAAGGGGCGGACGCTGCCGCTCGCGCAGACAATAGAACGCGCCCGGCAGCAGCACCGCAACGGTGCCGGCCTGCGCCATCGCCGCGACGCCCGCCTCGCTCGTCCATTCCAGGTGATCGGCCGACAGGGCCTGAAATTCCGCCGCGAGCGATGCACCGCCGCCGTCGGAGAGTTGGTCTGCGTGCAGCTTCACCGGCAGACCGTGATGGCGCGCCGCCGTGAACACTTCCCGCAGCTCCGCGGCGCTGAAGGCGATGCCCTCGCAGAAGCCGTCGACGGCGTCGGCCAAGCCCTCGGCCGCCGCCCGCGGAATCATGTCCTCGCGGATACTGCGCAGGTACGCGCCGCGGTCCATCTCCGGCGGCACGGCGTGCGCAGCGAGCAGCGTCGTGACCACCCCGAGCGGCAATTCGCGTCCGAGCGCCCGCGCCACGCGCAGCATGCGCAACTCCTGCTGCGCCTCTAGACCGTAGCCGGACTTGATCTCGACCGTGGTGACGCCCTCACCCATCAGCACGCGCAACCGCTCCGCGGCCGTGCTGAGCAACGTCTGCTCCGGGGCGGCGCGTGTGGCGCGTACGGTGGAGAGAATGCCGCCGCCGGCACGGGAGATACTCTGGTAGTCGGCTCCCGCGAGACGCATCTCGAATTCCGCGCTGCGCTCGCCGCCAAAGACGATGTGGGTGTGGCAGTCGATCAAACCCGGGGTTACCAGGCGCCCGTCGAGATCGACGTCCTCGCGCGCATGAGCGCCTGCGGGCAGTTCGTTGGCCGGACCGGCGAACACGATCCGTCCGGCCGTGACGCCGAGCGCGCCACGCTCGATCAGACCGATGCCCGGCAGCCGCGGCGAGAGTGTTGCCAGGGTCGCACCGCGCCACAAACGATCGAATTGCACTGCCAGGGCCTTCTCATTTGCCTAGCCAAATCATAATATGCCTAGACATATTGCGGAACCCCCCCGGGGGCGCGACCGGACCGAGCGCAACATGAACCGGACATTCTTCTTCGACACCGCACGGCTGTCCGCGGGGTGGCGGCGCAACGTGCGCGTGACGGTACGCGCCGGACTGATCTGCGAGGTGGCCTGCGGCGCGGCCGCCACCCCTGAGGACCTGCGTCTGGCACTCGCGCTGCCGGGCGTGCCGAACCTGCACAGTCATGCCTTCCAGCGCGCCATGGCGGGCCTCGCGGAGCGGCGCGGACCGAGGGGTACGGACGACTTCTGGTCCTGGCGCGAGCTCATGTACCGCTTTCTCGAGCGCCTCGACCCCGACGATCTTCAGGTCATCGCCACCTACACCTATGCCGATCTGCTCGAGGCCGGGTTCACCTCGGTCGGGGAGTTCCACTACCTGCACCGCGATCCTCGCGGCAACCTGTATCAGGACCCGGCGGAGCTGGCGCTACGCCATGTGGCCGCCGCCGATACCACCGGCATCGGACTGACCCTCCTGCCC
This sequence comes from Pseudomonadota bacterium, assembly GCA_021805275.1. The sequence continues at coordinate 3,368 of JAJZFQ010000158.1, read as the reverse complement.
GTCTTCTATGAATCGAGTCAGTTCGGCGCAGTCGCGCCCACCGCCGGACAGCGGCGCTTCATTACCGACCTCGAGGAGTTCGAGCGCATCACCGCGCGGATACGCACCGCCGTTCCCACGAGCGGCGCGCGCAATGTCGGCATCGCGCCGCACTCGCTGCGGGCGGTCACCGGCGCGCACCTGGCGCGGCTGCTGGCACAGCACCCGCTGGGCCCGGTGCACATTCACGCCGCGGAGCAGACGCAGGAGGTCGAGGATTGCGTGGCGTTCACGGGCTTACGCCCGGTGGAGTGGCTGCTGCGCCATGCCAGCATCGACGAGCGCTGGTGCCTCGTGCACGCCACCCACCTGACGGACGCGGAGACGAGCGAACTGGCGCACAGCGGTGCAGTGGCCGGCCTGTGCCCGGTGACCGAGGCGAATCTGGGCGATGGCATCTTCCCCTCGCTCGCCTATGCGCAGGCGGCAGGCCGGTGGGGGATCGGCACCGACTCGCACATCCGGCTCGATGCCGCCGGCGAACTGCGCCAACTGGAGTACGCACAGCGCCTGGCGCGCCGGGCGCGCAATGTGCTGGCGCGCCCCGATCAGCCCTCGAGCGGCGCGAGCCTGCTCGAAGAGGCCTTGCGCGGAGGCGCCCAGGCGCTCGCGCTGCCGGTGGGCGCCATCGCCTCGGGATGCCGTGCGGACTTCATCGGACTGGATGCCCAGCATCCCGATCTGACCGGACGCACCACGGACTGCGCGATCGATACCTGGGTGTTTGCCTCGGGCCGCTCGCTGATCAAGGACGTCATCGCCGGCGGCGAGCACGTCGTAAAGAACGGCAGACACCAAGACCGCGACCGGATCGACGCCGCCTATCGCCGAACGTTGAGCCGCCTCCTGCAGACGGCATGACGATGAAAGGCGGCGCGGCATCCTCCCTGGCACGCACGGGCACCGTGCCCCGGTCCCGCGAGATCTATGACGCGCTGCGGCAGAAGATCGTCTCCGGCGAGTGGCCCGCCGGTCACCGACTGCCGTCCGAGCACGAGTTGGCGCGGGCGTTCGGCTGCGCACGCATGACCATCGGCAAGGCGCTCGGCGCATTGGCTGAACAGCGGCTGGTCACGCGGCGGCGGCGCGCAGGCACCACCGTGAACATGCCGCGCCCGCAGGAATCGGTACTCGAAATCCACGACATCGAGGCGGAGCTGCTCGCCGCAGGCATTCCCTACGCGTATGAGTCCCTGGCACGACGTATTCGCCGCGCCACGGCCCGGGACGCCGGGACTCTGGGCGTGTCGCTCGGCACACCGGTGTTGGCGCTGACCGGCCTGCATCGCGCCTCCGGCCGGCCCCATGCGCTCGAGGAGCGGCTCATCAACCTGCGGGCCGTCCCGGAAGCGCGGACCGAACGGTTCCGGGCCATCTCACCAGGCCGGTGGCTGCTGCAGCGCATTCCGTGGACGGAGGCCGAGCACCAGATCGGGGCCCTGAACGCCGATGCCGACATCGCGCGCTGGCTGGCGATTCGCCGGGACACGGCCTGCCTCGCGATCGAGCGCAACACCTGGCGCGATGCGCAGCGGATCACCCACGTCCGGGTCATCTACCCCTGCGGCGAGCATCGGCTCGTCGCGCGCTTCCGCTACCGGCCGCTGTAAGCACGGCGACGGACAGCGCCACTACCGGCCCGGATCAGTGCAGCGGCCCCCGTGCCGCACCTCGGAATCCCGCCGGTGCACGATCTCGGGGCCGCGCCCGTGCGTGGCGCCGGCCAGGCCGCACGCCCGAAGCGTTCAGCACTCGAAATCCAGAGTCAGCTGCGCGCTCGCACTCGGACGCCGGAAGCGCTCGACGTCGAGCGATGCATTCCGTCCGGTGTTCAATCCGCTCCGGCGGCAGGCCGCCTGGAAGCGGGCCCGCAGCATATCGGCAAGCGGGCCCTCGCCGCGCATGCGGCTGCCGAAGCGCGGATCGTTCTCCTGCCCGTGACGCATCTGACGGATCAACGACAACACGTGCGCGGCCCGGTCCGGGTAGTGCGCGTGAAGCCACTCGCTGAACAGCACTCGCAGTTCATGGGGCAATCGCAGCAGCACGTATCCGGCCCACCGTGCGCCCGCCGCAGCCGCCGCCTCGAGAATGGCTTCCAGGTCGTGATCGGTGAGCGCCGGGATCACCGGCGCGACCAACACGCCGGCCGCAATACCGGCGGCGGTGAGCTCGCGCACCGTGCGCAGCCTCGCTGCCGGTGATGCCGTCTGCGGCTCCATGCACCGCTTCAGCTCGGCATCGAGCGTCGTGATGCTGACCCCGACCTGCACCAGGTTGTCCTTCGCCAGCGCGCCGAGCAGATCGAGATCGCGCAGCACGAGCGCGCTCTTGGTGATGACGGTGACCGGGTGGCGGCAGGCGGCGAGCACCTCGAGGATCTCGCGGGTGACGCGCAGCTCACGCTCGATGGGCTGATACGGATCGGTGTTCGCGCCGAGCGTGATGGGCTTGCAGAGGTACCCCGGACGGTCCAGCTCGCGCCGCAACAGCGCCGCCGCATCCGCTTTGTAGAAGAGCTTGGTCTCGAAATCCAGCCCCGCCGAGAGCCCCATGTAGGCATGGCTGGGCCGGGCATAGCAGTACACGCAGGCATGACTGCAGCCGCGGTACGGATTGATCGACTGCTCGAAGGGGATGTCGGGGGAATCGTTGGTGGAGATCAGCGCGCGGGCATGCTCGGGCGTCACGGTGAGCGGGGGCCCTTCAGTGTCGGTGTCCTGGAACCCGCCATCGTCCACCGCCTCGGCGCGATGACGCTCGAATCGGCCAGCGGGATTGGAGAGCGCGCCGTGTCCGCGTCTCACCGTGCCGTCGCGCAAGGGGGAAGTCATGGAGGAACTGTACAAATAGACAGATACTCTGTAAAGGTCCCGTCCTCACCAGCGCCGCTCGTCCGGGAGGACGTCCCCACAGGCTCCCTCCGGCGCCGGTCCGTCGCGCGCCCCGCCACCGCGACGGTAAACCCCCCGCAGCGGCCGAGCCGGATCGCCCCGTCATGGTGCGCATCCCGGCGCGCGACGCGCCATAATGGTGCGCGCCCCTTGCCGCCTGAATTCTGCGCATTCACAGACTCAGGCAGTTACGGGCATTCCCCCCATGGCACGAAAGCTGCAAAATCCGCCGTGGCAAGATTGACCGGCCCGCGGGAGATCCCCCGCGCGACCGCACGTTACGCTAGAGACTGCCCCTACCGGAGAGCCCGCACATGAAACTGGTCACCGCGATCATCAAACCGTTCAAGCTCGACGACGTGCGCGCCGCACTCTCGGAGATCGGGGTTTCGGGCATGACGGTGACGGAGGTGAAGGGCTTCGGCCGCCAGCGCG
>JAJZFQ010000092.1 GCA_021805275.1 Pseudomonadota bacterium | reverse complement strand
CACAGACCGCTTCGACGCTTTGACTGGCAGAACGCCAGGGGAGATGTTTCATGCCCATTCCGGCCACTCAGTACATTTGGTTCAACGGCAAGCTCGTTCCGTGGGAGAAGGCCACGGTGCACGTGCTCAGCCACGCGCTGCACTACGGCTCCTCGGTGTTCGAGGGGGTGCGCGCCTATCAGACGCACCAGGGCGTAGCGATTTTCCGCCTGCGCGATCACTCGCGCCGCCTGTTCGACTCGGCGAAGATCTATCGCATGAGCATGCCGTTCACCGTCGGGCAGATCGATGCGGCCTGCCACGCGGTGATCGCCGCCAACGGCCTCGCCAAGGGCGCCTATATCCGCCCGGTCGCGTTTCGCGGCTACGGGGAGATCGGCGTGACGCCGAAGAATGAGCCGCCGACCGAGGTGGCCGTGGCCGCCTGGGAATGGGGCAAGTACCTCGGTCACGAGAGTGAGGAGCAAGGCGTCGATGCCTGCATCTCCTCCTGGCATCGCGTCGCGCCGAACACGCTGCCGGCGCTCGCCAAGGCGGGCGGCAACTACCTCTCCAGCCAGCTGATCGGCGCCGAGGCGCGCCGGTTGGGTTTCCACGAGGGCATCGGACTGGCGCCCGATGGCACCCTCAGCGAGGGATCGGGGGAGAACCTGTTCGTGGTCAAGGACGGCGTGCTGCTCACCCCCGCCCTCGCCCACTCGGTGCTCGGGGGCATCACGCGCGACTCGGTGATGCGCCTGGCGCGAGAGCGGGGCATCGAGGTGCGCGAGTGCGCCATCCCGCGCGAACTCCTCTATATAGCGGACGAGGCCTTCTTCACCGGCACGGCGGTCGAGATCACCCCGATCCGCTCGGTCGACCGCCTCATGGTCGGCGCCGGCAAGCGCGGCCCGATCACCGAGACGCTGCAGAAGGCGTTCTTCGGCCTGTTCTCCGGCGAGACACCCGATCAGTGGGGCTGGCTCGATCACATCGACATGGCAGCGCCCCCCGCTGCGGCGGCGCGCTGATGGCGGCACCGCAGACGCTGTTCGAGAAGGTCTGGCGCAGTCACGAGGTGAGCGGCGAAACCGCCGACACCCCGGCGGTGCTGTACATCGATCTGCACCTGATCCACGAGGTCACCTCGCCGCAGGCCTTCACGGTGCTGCGCCAGCACGGCCTCGGGGTGCGCCGGCCCGAGCGCACCTTCGCCACCATGGATCACTCGACGCCGACGCGCACCGAGCAGGTCTTCGGCGGTGCGCCCATCACGCTCGAGGATGCGGCGCGTCAGGTCCGTGAGCTCGAACGCAACTGCGCCGCCTTCGGCATCGAGCTGCTCGGTCTGCGCGATGCGCGCCGCGGCATCGTGCACATCATCGGGCCGGAGCTCGGTCTGACGCAGCCGGGCAAGACCGTGGTCTGCGGCGACAGCCATACCAGCACCCACGGTGCGCTCGGCGCACTCGCCTTCGGCATCGGCACCACCGAAGTCGGACACGTATTCGCCACCCAGTGTCTGCTGCAGCGCAAGCCGCGCACGCTCGCGATCAACGTCAACGGCGCTCTGCAGCCGGGCGTCACGGCCAAGGATCTGATCCTCGCCATCATCGGGCGCATCGGCGTCGGGGGCGGCACCGGACACGTCATCGAGTACCGCGGGGAGACGATCCGCGCGCTCGACATGGACGGGCGCATGACGGTGTGCAACATGTCGATCGAAGCCGGCGCTCGCGCCGGCATGATCGCCCCGGATGAGACCACGTTCCGCTACCTCGCCGGCCGGCCCCGTGCGCCGCAGGGCGAGGCCTGGGCGGCGGCCCTCGAGCGCTGGCAGCAGCTGCCGGGCGATCCGGGCGCGCGCTTCGATCGTGAAGTGGACATCGACGCCGCGGCGCTCGAGCCGATGATGACCTTCGGCACCAACCCCGGCATGGTCATCCCGATCGGCGGGACCATCCCGCAACGCAGCGACGATCCGGTGTTCGCCAAGTCGCTCGCCTACATGGGCTTCGCCCCCGGGGAGCGCCTCCAGGAGCACCCGGTGAACGTGGTGTTCATCGGCAGCTGCACCAACGGCCGGCTCTCGGACCTGCGCGCTGCGGCCTCGCTGCTGCGCGGGCGCAAGATCGCCTCCGGCGTGCACATGCTCATCGTGCCCGGCTCGCAGCAGGTCAAACGCGAAGCGGAAGCCGAGGGACTCGATCGCATCTTCCTCGACGCCGGCGCCGAGTGGCGCGAGTCGGGCTGCTCGATGTGCCTCGGCATGAACGGGGACCTGGTGCCGAACGGTCACTACGCCGTCAGCACCAGCAACCGCAACTTCGAGGGCCGCCAGGGGATCGGGGCGCGCACCCTGCTCGCCAGCCCGCTCACCGCCGCCGCCTGCGCCGTGCGCGGGCGCGTGACCGATCCGAGGGAACTGTTGTAATGGAACCGATCCGCACCCTGCGCTCGCGCACCGTGGTGCTGCCGGCGAGCGATGTCGACACCGACCAGATCATCCCGGCGCGCTTTCTCACCACCACCACCCGCGAGGGCCTCGGCCGACACCTGTTCGCCGACTGGCGCTACGCACCCGACGGCAGCGCGCGACCGGACTTCGTGCTGAATCAGCCCGAGGCCGCCGGCTGCAGCATCCTCGTGGCGGGCCAGAACTTCGGCTGCGGCTCCTCGCGCGAGCATGCCCCGTGGGCGCTCAGCGACTTTGGCATCCGCGCGGTGGTGAGCACTCAGTTCGCCGACATCTTCCGCAGCAACGCGCTGAAGAACGGCCTGCTGCCGGTGCTGCTCGAGGCGCCCGCGCATCGCTGGCTGCTCGAGCACCCGGGTGTGCCGGTCACGATCGATCTGGAGCACACCACGCTCACGCTGCCGACGGGCGAGGCGGTGCGCTTCCCGCTCGAGCCGTTCGCGCGCTACTGCCTCACCCAGGGGGTCGATGAGCTCGGCTTCCTGCTCGCCCGCGCCGCGCAAATCGACGCGTACGAGTCGCAGCGGAGCCTGCCATGAAGGCGCACATCGCCGTCCTGCCGGGCGATGGGATCGGGCCGGAAGTCACCGCCGAGGCGGTGCGCTGCCTGCAGCGCATCGCCGAGCGCCACGGCCATCAGTTCACCCTCACCGAGCGGCCCTTCGGGGGCGCGGCCATCGATCTGACCGGCGAGCCGCTCCCGGCGCAGACCCTCGAGACCTGCCTCCAGGCCGATGCGGTGCTGCTCGGGGCGATCGGCGGCCCGAAATGGTCGGCACCGGAGGCGACGGTGCGCCCCGAGCAAGGCCTGCTCGGCCTGCGCCGCGCGCTCGGGGTCTACGCCAATCTGCGCCCGGTGAAGGTGCACCCCGCGCTGCTCGGCGCCTCGACGCTCAAGCCCGAAATCCTCAAGGACGTCGATCTGGTGTTCGTGCGCGAGCTCACCGGCGGGATCTACTTCGGCGAGAAGCGCCGCGAGGCCGATTCGGCCACCGACGTGTGCACCTACACGGTCGGGGAAGTCGAGCGCATCGTGCGCGTCGCGGCCCGCCTGGCGCAGCAGCGCCGCGGCACGCTGGTCTCGATCGACAAGTCGAATGTGCTCGAGACCTCGCGCCTGTGGCGCCAGGTGACCAGTCGGGTGATGCGCGAGGAATTCCCCCAGGTGTCCCTCGAGCACATGCTGGTCGACTCCGCGGCCATGCACCTGATCCGCCGCCCGCGTGACTTCGACGTGCTCGTCACCGAGAACATGTTTGGCGACATCCTCACCGATGAAGCCTCGATGCTCGCCGGCTCGCTCGGTCTGCTGCCCTCGGCGTCCCTCGGGGACGGTCGGCGGGGCGTGTACGAGCCGATCCACGGCTCGGCGCCCGACATCGCCGGCCGCGGTATCGCCAATCCGTACGGCGCGCTGCTCAGCGTCGCGCTGCTGCTGCGCCATTCGCTCGGGCTCATCGCCGAGTCCGAGGCGCTCGAGCAGGCCGTGTCGGCCGCGATCGACGCCGGCGTGCGCACCGCGGACATCACCGCACAGGACCGGCCGGCGACGACCCGGCAGGCCGGCGAGGCGGTGCTCAGTCGGCTCTAACTTCGAAACGGTGTCACGGCGGCGACCTGCGCCGCCTCAGGAGCGGTGGGATGCGTACTGATCGAACTCGCTGGGGCTGGATGCTGGTCGCACTGGGGTTGAGCGCGTGCGCGGCGTCGCCGCCTGCGCGCACCGTGCCGCGCACCGATCACGCACCGTTCCTGAGGGTGGCGCAGGTGACGCGCCACCTGCGCGCGTACATGACCGCGCACTACCGGCCGGCCCAGTTGCCCCGGGGAGTCCGCACGGCCCTCGCCCGGGCCGGGGGCGCCTCGGTGCCCTTTCACCGCCTGGTGGTGACTCGCCAGTTCGTACGCCATGACCGCGCACGCGGCACGAGCACCACCGCGCGCGTCACGGACACCTTCATCCCGATCGGCCACGGCTACCTGCAGGACCGCGAGCGCGTCTCGATCAACACCCTCCCGGTGGCGCTCAATCTGAACCTCAGCTATCTCGGGCTGCTCAGCCTCGAGCACCAGCACCTCAGCGAGCGATCCGGCTTCGTGCGCGCCCCGCAGCGTCTGCAGCAGCTCTCGGGCCTGACCCCGGGCATCGCGCACCCGCAGCCGGGTCAGCACTACCACATGACGCTGCGCTGGCTCGGGCGGCGCACCCAGGAGACCTGCATCGCGCGGCGGCACGAGCAGCCGGCGAGCCGGCTGCTCGCCGAGCTCCCGGGCCGGGCCCTCACCCTCCTCTGTACGATCGAACGCGGCGGCTTCGTCCGCTCGCGCAACCGGATGGTCTATCTGAGCGCGTACCGGATTTTCCTCATCCTCGGGCGCGACACCACATCATTCACGGTGCGCGGCAGGATCGAGCGCATCACGGCCGGTTAGCCTGCCGCGCGCGCCCGGGCCAATCCCGCGGCGAGATCGGCGCGCAGATCCTCCAGCGCCTCGATCCCGACCGACAGCCGGATCAACCCGTCGGTGAGTCCCGCCTTGGCACGCGCGGCCGGGTCCATGGCCGCATGGGTCATGGTCGCCGGATGCGCCACCAGGCTCTCCACCCCGCCGAGCGACTCGGCGAGGGAGAAATACTCCAGCCCCTCGCAGAAGGCACGCACCGCGGCGAGCCCGCCGGTGAGCTCGAGCGTGACGATCGCACCGAAGCCGCGCTGCTGTCGCCGCGCCACCTCGTGACCGGCATGGCTGGCGAGGCCCGGGTAATAGACGCGCTGGACGCCCGGTTCCCCGGCGAGCCACTCGGCGAGGCTCTGGGCGTTGCGCCCGTGATGATCGAGCCGAGCATGCAGGGTGCGCAGCCCCCGCAGCGTGAGGAAACTATCGAACGGCGAGCCGGTGAGTCCGAGGCAGTTGGCCCACCAGGCGAGCTCATCGTGCACGGCGCGCTCGCGCGCCACCACGGCCCCGCCGACCACGTCGCTGTGGCCGTTGAGGTACTTGGTCGTGGAGTGCACCACCACGTCGGCGCCGAGGGCGAGTGGCTGCTGCCAGGCCGGGGACAGGAAGGTGTTGTCGACCGCCACCCGGGCGCCGGCGGCATGGCCGAGCGCGGCGACCTGCTCGATGTCCGTGATGCGCAGCAGCGGGTTGCTCGGCGTCTCGATCCACAGCAGCGCCGCCGGGCGCGCCAGCGCCGCACGCAGCGCCGATTCGTCGGCGAAATTGACGAACTCCACCTCACGCTCACCGCGGCGCCGCCAGGCATCGAACAATCGGTACGTTCCGCCGTAACAGTCGTGCGGCGCGACGATGCGCCCGCCGGCCGGCACGAGGTACCCGGTGAGCGTCACGCCGGCCATGCCGGTGGCCGTGACGACCGCACCGGCGCCGCCCTCGAGCTGCGCCAGCGCCGCGCCGAGCAGATCGCGGGTGGGGTTGCCCGAGCGGGTGTAGTCGTAGCGGCCCTTCTCGCCGAAGGCGCGGAACGCGAACGTCGAGCTCAAATGAATCGGCGGCACGACCGCCCCGCTCGAGGGGTCGGACTCCAGGCCCGCGCGCACGGTGCGGGTCACTTGTGATTTCGAATCGGGATTCGGGCTCATTCAGCAGGTGCTCTCAAAAAGCGGCGCAAACACGCCGCGAAGCTGTTGGGTTTCCTTCAGGAACGCATCGTGGCCGTAGATCGAGGAGATCTCACACAGCCGTGCCGCGTGCAGCCGCGCCACCAGGGCACGCACCTCGGTGAGCGGCACGAGCATGTCCTCGCGCACCGCCACGGCGGTGGTCGGCACGCAGATGCGGCTCGCCTCGACGCGGTGCAGATCGATCGACTCAGAGAGGCACAGGAACGCCTCGGGCCGGTGCTCGGCGGCGTAGCTCGCCCCGCGCGCGGCCAGGTAGCGCTCGACCGGCAGGCGCACCCGCCCCTCCTCGAACACCGGCGGGCCGGCGAAGCGCGCGGCAAACTCCTCGCCGCTGCGGTAGGTGGACATCGCGAGCGCCCGGGCGAGCGCGAGTGCCTCGCCCGGGCGGCCGGCCTGCAGTCCAAATCGCACGATGTCGCGCTGCACCGCCCGCCAGGCCGATCCCAACGGGTGCGGCCGGTCCGTGGCGCACAGCACGATCAGCGCACCGACGCGCTCGGGGAAGCGCTCCCCGAAGGCGAGTGCGACCATCCCACCGTAGGAGCCGCCGGCGATCGCCCGCAGCGCCTTGATGCCCAGATGATCGAGCAGGCGTGCGAGCACTTCGGCCTGATCGTAGGTGGAGATGCTCGGGAACGGCGCCCCGGAACACGGGCCGGTGCTCTCCCCGCTGCCGCCGAGATAATCGAAGCTCAGCACCCGGCACCGCTCGGTGTCGAGCGGGCGACCCGGACCGGCAATCTCCCCCCACCAGCTCTGGCGAGGCGGCTCGGTGAGACAGACGCGCCGATGGGCGGAAATCCCCCCGAGCGCGCAGACCACCGGCGCCGTGGCCGTACCGGCGAGCCGCCAGGCGATGCGCACATCGGGCAGCCGCCCGCCGTGGTGCAGATGCAGCCCGCCGGGCATCTCGAAAATCCCTTCGCGCACGGACTCACTCGGGGCACCCCGCAGGGGGGACTGCGCCTCGATCGGGCGAACCTCGGCAATCGCGTTCATGGATGGCTCCGCTGTCCTCTCGTGTCACCGAGCACTCGCGGAGCGGCCTGCCAGGGGTCTGGCAGGCAGGCTGCGTCCATCCCCGCACGGGTTCGCGCGGAGCTACACAGTTCGCTCATCTGTCGATGCCTTCCGCGCCCGCAGTCGGGTCCGGATACATCGCAGGAGTTGGCACCTTTACAGACGGGTTAGGTCTGGCGGTTGCCCCGGCGTCTAAGGGCCTATCCCTCAGCCGGTCTCGATGAGTTGAGCCAAAAGTGTAGGAGGAGCGATGGCCCCGGTCAAGCCGGCCGATGCACCGAGCCGCCTTCAGCCCAGTGCGTGCGGCGGAATGTGCGCGCGCACGGCCTCTTCGCCCTGGTGCACCAGGTCCTTGTGCACCTGCGCGACCACGCAACGCTCGAGCTGCACCGGCAGCGTAGCGCGCAGCATCCCGAGGACGTGCGGTTGGGCCATCAGCACCCGCCGCTCGAACCGCCCCTGCTGATGGGCCTGCTCGAGCTGCGCGACGATGCGCCGGACGAAGACGACCGTCGACTCACGCCGCGCCGAGCGCTCCCCACCGGTGTCATGATGGGCCCGCGCGCCGCGACGGGCGCCGGCGGCCGGTGCCCGATCGAACACCCGCCCCGGGCGGTCGCTGACCCGCTCGCGCTCGTGCAGACGCGCACTCGGATCGAGCAGTCGACCGCTCACCTGCAGGGTCGTCGCGGGCGGCTCGAGATCGAAAAATCGCGCCTCGGCCTGATCGGCCACCACGATCCGGACACGCATGACGTTGTGCTCCGCGGCGGGCCTGCCCGAGGCTCCGATCGCACCACTCTACGGGCCGTCGCGCCCCTGCCCATACGGACATCCCCGCCACACCACAGACCTCGCCGCGCAGCGGCCAAGCGGCCGGCCGCGCTCGGCTCAC
>JAJZFQ010000275.1 GCA_021805275.1 Pseudomonadota bacterium | reverse complement strand
GACTCGCCGATACGCTCGCTCTGGCACGGCGCACGCGGCGGATCATCTGGGTGAACTTCGCCGGCACCCTGGGTGTCGATGCGCTCGGCATTGCGCTCGCTGCCCTGGGGCTGCTCAATCCGCTGCTCGCGGCGTTCATCCACGTCGCCTCGGAGCTGATCTTCATCCTGAACTCCGCCCGGCTGCTGCCCGGCCGTCACGCCGCCGCGGACGGGACTCGAGCGGTGCCCGCCAACACCTGAGCGCTTGCCCCGGGCGCGCCGCCGACGCCCGTGTCCGGTCCCGACAGGAAGCACTGGGGCCCGGCTTGCCAGGGAGCGCTCAGAGCGCGTATGGTTGTTTGATTACTACAAGAAGATCCGGGAGCACTATGGGAGCAACTGAACTGGCCGCGCCGCCGCAGAGCGGTGGCTTGTCTGGGCGCACCGCCGATTACCGCGGACAGGATCGAAACTTCTTTCTGCTGATGGTGGGGCTGATCTGGCTCGGCATCCTGATGGGATTCGTGCCGGAGATCATCGGCCGCGTTCACGCCGACAAGCCGTTCCTGCCGGTGGTGTACTTTCACGGTGCATTGTTCGTCGGCTGGCTGGCGCTGCTCACCGTGCAGGTGCTGCTGATCCGCACCCGGCGAGTGAATCTTCACCGCGAGTTGGGCATGGCTGGCACGGCACTGTTTGGCGCGATGCTGGTGCTCGGTGTCGTGACCTCAGTGATTGTCGACAATCACCAGTTTGTGACCCCGCAGAGCAATCCGTCCTTTCTCAGCATCCAGCTGGCCGACATGCGGGCATTCGGGGTGCTGGGCGGCGCGGCGATCGAGCTGCGCAAGAGTCCCGCGGCGCACAAGCGCCTGATCATTCTCGCCACCATTTTCATTGCCGATGCGGGTTTTTCCCGCTGGTGGGCTCCGGGCCTGGAGAGACTGCTCGGCAACGGCTACTGGGGGAATTGGGCGCAGCTGTATCTGGGCGACTTCCTGCTGGTGCTGCTGCTCGGGGCTTATGACCTGATCGGTCGGCGCAGGCTCTATCGGCCCTACGTCCTTGGCGCCCTGTGGGGTCTTGGGCTCGAGTTCGCGGCGGTCTGGATGTACGTCAGCCCCTGGTGGAAGCCCGTAGCCACGGTGCTCATCGGCCGCTGAGGTTCCCCGGCACCGCAACCGGTGCGCCGAGGCGATCATCCGGCGGACTGAACCCGGCGGCGCTCCAAACTGGAACAGGGGCGTGTCGCGGCACGAACGCTCGACACCGCCGGCGACCGTGCCGAGCCGCCGCCGCCCGTGCGCTGCGGCACCCGGTAGACTGAATTGATGCGCCTGCTCCGCGGCGGGCGCCGGGGGCAAACCAGAGCGAGAAAGGGGGGTATCGTGACTCGGGTAACCGTCCTCGATCGTGCTCGAACCGTCGCCACGCCGCAGTTCAACCGCTGGCTGGTGCCGCCGGCGGCGCTGTGCATCCACCTGTGCATCGGGATGGCCTATGGCTTCTCGGTGTTCTGGCTGCCGATGGCGCATCTGATCGCCAACGCCAACCCCGCGGTGTGCGCCGGGCAGGGCTTCCTCGCCGAGCTCACCACGACACGGTGCAACTGGAGCGTCCCGGCCGAGGCGCACATCTTTGAGACCTTCATCGCGGTCCTCGGCATTTCGGCGGCGATCTGGGGTGGCTGGCTCGAGCATGCCGGTCCGCGCAAGGCGGGCTTCATCGCCGCGCTGTGTTGGGGTGGGGGCCTCGTGGCGGGCGGTGTGGGCGTCGCCCTGCACCAACTCTGGATCGTGTACCTGGGGGCGGGCGTGCTCGGCGGGGTCGGCCAGGGGCTGGGCTACATCACGCCGGTCTCGACCCTGATCAAATGGTTCCCGGACCGGCGGGGGCTCGCCACCGGTTTTGCCATCATGGGGTATGGCGGCGGCGCGATGATTGGCGCACCGCTTGCGGTCTGGCTGATGGCCCGCTTCGCCCACCACGGCGCGCAGGGCGTGGCGGCCTCGCTCGTCATTCTGGGGGTGATCTACTTCGTCGTGATGGCGGTGGGGGCACTTGGATTTCGGGTGCCGCCGGCCGGCTGGCACCCCGAGGGATATACCCCGACTGCAGCCGAGAGCGAGCGCTCGATGATCACCCGCCGCCACGTTCACCTCGGCCGCGCCCTGAGGACACCGCAGTTCTGGCTGGTCTGGCTCGTGCTGTGCATGAACGTCACGGCCGGCATCGGGGTGATCTCGATGGCGAGCCCGATGCTGCAGGACGTCTTCGGGGCGAAGCTCATCCATCGGGTGGCGCTCTCGCCCGGGGCGCAGGAGGCAGCGATCGTCGCCGCGGCTGCGGGCCTGGTGGGGCTGATCAGCCTGTTCAACAGTCTGGGTCGCCTCTTCTGGGCCGCAGCCTCCGATTACATCGGCCGTAAGCGAACCTATTACACGTTCTTCGTGGTCGGGATCGTGCTCTACGTCCTGCTGCCGACCTGGGGCCGCCTCGGCGCCCCGGGACTGTTCGTTCTCAGCGTCTGCATCATCCTGACCCTGTACGGCGGAGGGTTCTCGACGTTGCCGGCGTATCTCGCCGACATCTTCGGCACCCAGATGGTTGGGGCGATACATGGCCGTCTGATCACGGCCTGGTCGGTCGCCGGCATCGCAGGTCCCGCCCTCATTGCGAGTTTGCGCCAGTACGAACTCGATCACGGCATCCCGCGCGCGCAGGTCTACAACCTGACGCTCTACATCATGGCGGCCCTACTGTTCGTCGGGCTCATCTGCAATGCCCTGATCCGCCCGGTGGCCGACCGGCATTACATGTCGGACGAGGCACTCGCGCGTGAGCGGGCCCTGCAGAGCGAGCAGGCCAACGCCGAGCAGGCCGCTGCTGCGGCACGCGGCAAGCCCGGCTTCGGCACGGCGCTGGCGTGGCTCGGCGTCGGCGTGCCGTTTCTCATCGGTGTGTGGATCGCGCTCTCGAAGGGCTTGGCGCTGTTCTGATGCGCACGCGCTGGCGGGCACTTGCCCCGCGCGGCCCCGCTGGCGAGCGAACCGCTGGCCTGTGATGCGGGTTCGGCCGGGACGAGCCGAGCGGGACTGGAATAGTCGAGCAGGTCGCCGTACCAGGGCTGACCGGACTTGTAGCGGGCGAGGCGCTGCTGCAACGGCGAGAGCGACCAGCCCAGCCTGCGAGCCTTGCCGATGGCCTCGCGCTCGACCTTTACGGCGTGGGCGAAGTGCCCCTCCGTCGCGTAGGCTGCGGCGCGGATCTCCTCGCCGGTCGGATCGATGCCAACGTGCCGATACGCCTTCTGCTCCAGACGCAGTGCGCGCGCCGGGTCCCGCTCTGCGGCCTGCGGCGATGCCGCAAGCAGCGCTGACAGATAGGACTGCGCCGCGGTGTTTCCCTGGGCGGCGGCTTGCGCGAGCCAGCGCCGGGCCGCGGCAAGATTTGCCGCGTCCGGCGCGTCGTGCAGCGCGCGCAGCGCGAGGGCAACTTCGGCATTCGGCTCATTCTGCGCCGCGGCCAGGTGCAGCCAGCGCAACGCCTTGGCGTTATCCGGCGTACACCCGCCGAAGCCGGATTGCAGGCAGACGGCCACCTCGTACTGTGCGAGCGCATCACCCCCCTGAGCGCCTTTGACGAGCCATGCCGAGAAACGAGTTCGCTTCTCGCGAAACACCTGCGGTAACCCGGCGAGCAACGTCCCGTAAAGCGTCTCGGCCTGGGGATTTCCCTTCGCGGCGCTTTCGTGCGCGAGCCAGAGCTTCTGCTGCAGTCCTGGATAGTCGTCGGCGGAATACTGTCGCTCGAGAAATTCCAGAGCCACGGTGCACTTGAGCGGATGTGTCCCCGCGGCGCGGCGTGAAAATTTCGCCGTCAACACGCCCGCGCGCGCGGCCGCGTCAAACTGACGCGCTTGCAACCCGAACACGACGTGCGGGTTGCGGGCGGTGCCGTCGGGCATCAGCGTGAACCGCACGACGAACCGACCCTGCATGCCGCGAAGTTCCGCCTCCAGGGGGTAGATGGTGCGGTCAAACCGCTGCGGTGCGCACAGCGTCGGGCCCTTGATGCCCGAGCCGCGCTGCTTCGGAAGGTCCGGCAGCAGCGTGCGATCGAGTGCTGCCGGGGTGTACGCGGCGGTCACTTGGGCGGCGATCTTTCGTGATCCGGGTGCCAGGGCCAGGTTGGGCTGCAGTTTCTGGGCGAGCGTCAGGCCCTTCGCCTCACCGTTCTGCGCGGCGAGCGTCGCCCACGCATAGGCATCAATGTCGCTGCGGGCGGTGCCCATTCCGCCGGCGTACAGGTACGCCACGGCGAGTTGCGCTATCGGCTGGCCGAGCCGGGCCAACGCCAGAAGCTGCGGAAACGCTTGCGCGTAATCCCTCTTCTTGAATGCGATGGTCGCGGTATACAAGTCAGCGTGTGCCGCCTGCATGTCCGCCAACATGACGAGTGCAAGAAGCAGGAACGCGGCGACGCGTCCCACGGGATTTGACTGCTGGTTCAACGTCCGCATGATGTCCCTTGTGTGTCGTTTGCTTCACTTTACGACAAAGCCTGCTGCGGGGAAACTGCGCACTGCGGCGAGGGCTTCAAATGGGCCGCTTGCCTGAAATCCGCCGCCAACAGGCGCTCCGAGCTGTGCTGCGCTCAGCGGTTCCGGTACCGCGCCGGAGCACTCATCGCAGCACCGTTGAGCTCGAGCGGGCCATTCGCGACTACCTCGCCGCCAACAATCGGAATCCGAAGCCCTTCGTATGGACCAAGACCGCGGACCAGATCCTCGAGAGCATCAAGCGATTCTGCGTGCGAACTTCTGACTCAGGACATTAGCAGGCATTCGCGTTTCTTGATCTCACGGGAGTCCTTGCCGGCCCGGGCGCCACGCGTTTTCTGTCCGGATATGGCGCCGACGTCCTTCGAATCGATCCACCCGACTGGGATGAGTCGGGAGTCGTTCCCGAGGTGACCTTTGATCCGGAGACCGCGGATGACTTGAGTCCTGTGGCTGAAGAGACGACGTGGGGGCCAACCCGACGCCTGAAGCTACCGGTCTCAATTGCCCGAACTCCGCTTTACTGGGTGCGACCTGCAGTAGCCCTTGGCACTTCAGAAGCCCAATAGCCTGATTTAATGAAGTAGGAGCAAGACTCCGCAATCGGGCAATACCCCCGACCTTCGGCTCTTGCATTGGCCTTCCACAAAGCAGCCGTTGCCAGCAGCGACTGCGGTCTGCGATTGTCGGGTCGATCAGAGCGCTCCCGCTATACGGCCAGCACGAGTCGGATGCCCAGATCCACATCCCGCAGCAAGTCCGGCGCGAGCCTACCGATGCGCTCCGTCAGCAACTGCTTGTCGACCGTGATCAGCTGCGACACGTTGACCACCGAATCTCGGCTCAGGCCGCTGGCACGAGCGCGGACCCGAACGTTGCCGGGCGCCCGCTCGAGGCGGAGGTTCGAACTTATGACCGCACAGATGACTGTGCGAATCGCGCTTTCATTGAAGTCATTGGACTGAACAATGAGTAGAGGTCGCCGAAATCCCGGCCCTGATCCAGGGGAATCCGGAAGCGATTGCGCAGGTCGCGAATGGAGCTGCTCATAGTGAGATAGAAGTGTATCCCGAGTCACCCATGGCGCGCCCGGGCCGAGAATGACGATTTCGCTGGCCTTCTGAAGCCCTCGCACCGAGGTCGCGCCCAGAGCGCCGGATGGGCGGGCGAGGGCATTGGATTTGAATTCCTCCCCACTGCCCCAGATCAAGCCCTGCTAGGATGCCGTCGCGGTCCGATCAAGAATAAAAACAACGACCCGGCCGCACTCACCCGCCGAAGCGTCCGCGAATGCCTCGGAAATCAACCAAAGAATAGGATTTAAGTTGTTGTAAAATAACAAATTATTGGTTCCCGGGAGAGGCATTGAACGTGGAGCAAAGGGCCCTTAAGAATAAAGACTTGGGCAGTGCCGCCCGGCGAATTACCCAGAAAGCTACCCAGCGCATCCCGAGGGCAGCTTCCCCCGATGGAATTCGCTCCGGCCGGTGGGTATGGTATCCTTACTTCAAAGTAAGGAGATCACTATGGCAACGGCCACGCTCACTGGCAAAGGTCAGATCACCATTCCCATCGAAGTGCGTCAGGCGCTACGGCTAGATGCCGGCGATCGAGTGGAATTCGTCGAGGTGGAGCAGGGTCGCTTTGAGATTGTGCCCGCGACGCGCTCGGTGACGGTGCTGAAGGGCATGTTCGGCAAGCCGAAGCGAACGGTTTCCATTGACGAGATGAACGCCGCCATTGCTAAGCGCGGCGCTGCGGCGCGTTGAGGTCTTTCGAAGCGATCCGATTGATCGGACTCGATACCAACGTTCTCGTCCGGTACGTGATGCAGGACGATCCGAAGCAGTCTCAGAAGGCGTCGAGACTCATCGAGTCGTTAACATCGGAGACTCCCGGTTTTGTGCCTCTGGTTGCCCTCATTGAGCTGGTCTGGGTACTCATCTCTTGCTACGACCTCACTCGCGAAGAGGTCTCTCAGGCGCTCGATGGGCTCCTGAGAGCAAAGGAGATCGTCCTCGAGCGCGCTGAACAGGTCTCGCAGGCGCTGCGAACCTTCCGGACAAGCAGTGCGGATTTCGCCGACTGTCTTATTGAGCGTACATCGGCCGCGACGGGCTGCGGAAAAACGATGACCTTCGATACTGGCGCGGCAAAGTTCGCCGGCATGACGCTGATAGCCTAACTGCCCGGGCGGCGCGCCGTAGATAACCGCTGGTATCGACATCAACCTCCGTGTAGCTCCCGTGACGCGGCGGCTAAGGTCCACCCCCAATGGGTGAGACACTGAGACTCGAAGCGATGAGCAGCTCGATCAGGAAACTAACGGACTGCAAGAGCGGCATGTAGATGAGTCTTCAAAGAGTGCCTCGAGCTTGGTTTACCTTGGAACTCTCTCCTGCGCGCCTAAAAGCGGAGCCAGAACTCAGGATGACGAAGGCGGAGTGAAGGCCGATGCCGCCGATTTGAATTTCCCCCACGTCGCCCCGATCAAGCCCTGCGAGGATGTCGCGGTGGCTCGATGAATAATTAAAGCAATGACCCGGCCGCAGCGACACTCCGAAGCGAGCGCGAGTGCCTCGGAAGTCAATCAAAAATAGGATTTAAGTTATTGGAAATTAAAGAAATTCTGGTGCCCGGGAGAGTACCGGTAAGGGCGTAAAAACTTCTTTCCGCTCAGGTACTTGGGCCATTCGATCGGCTGAGTTACCCTCAACGTTACCCGGGTCGCCAGCCGATGGCCTGATACGGCTTGATCCGCCCTGATCAGGCTTGCAGATTACATCGGCGTAAAATGCGGCTCGACCCAGTTAGAGGCGGCCAAATCCGCGTCGAGAGAATCGACGACTATCTTCGGAGTACTCCGTGGCGCGAAAGCTAGACCGCATAACCATCGATCCGGCGATCATGAACGGGCAGCCCTGCATTCGTGGGATGCGCCTGACAGTGCGACGCGTTGTCGAGGCTGCGGCTTTGTACCCAGAGCGGAGCGATCTCAGGAGGGAATATCCAGAGCTCGAGGATGTGGACATCGCGCAGGCTATCGATACCTTGGCCTGGAGTTGAGGAAGTTCCCCATGAATGCACGTCGTGATGAAGTACTCATCGAGAAGGTGAAGTCCCTCCCGCCCGAGCAGCGCGCTGAGGTCGAGGATTTCGTCGACTTCTTGAAGGCCCGCCGCGAGCGCGCCCGCGACGAGGCCGCCCAGCGCCTTGGAGAGGCCTTCGCCAAGCTCGATACACTGAACCTACCGCCGATGTCCCCCGAGGACGTACAGGCCGAGATCGATGCCGCACGCGCCGCCCGGCACGGCCGCGATGCGGATCGTCGCTGATACCAATACCGTTCTCTCGGGACTTTTGTGTCGCGCCAGGTCAAGCCTGGGAAGAGAGGATGCTATGTAAGTAGCTGAAACTCATCGCTGGAGCCCAGTGGGTTCGACTCCCATCCGGCAAGGGCTAGCCACCGGCCGGAAGCGAGCCTT
>JAJZFQ010000026.1 GCA_021805275.1 Pseudomonadota bacterium | reverse complement strand
ACGATCTGCCGCCGCCGCAGGGCCATGCCACCATGACCGAGTTCAATCGGGATCTGCGCGCCTACCTCGAGCCACTCCACGACGACAAGCGGGAGCACTTCACCCAGACAGTGCGTGGCGGAACACGACTCCATGATGAGGTGTTCGGCAATGGTCACGAGCTCGTCGAGCGTCTGCGCCGCAGAGTCGATGAGGCGGTCGTGCACTACATCGCCCATCTGCCGCGCGAGCACGGTCATCCGTTCACCAGTCGCAGGGCAGCGGGATTTGCCTACGTCAGCTCATGGTCATCGCGACTGCTGGATCGAGGCTTTCACTTGAATCACGTGCATACGCAGGGCTGGATAAGCTCCGCTTACTACATTGCGATACCGGAAGTCTGCGCCGATGCCGACCACCGCCAGGGCTGGCTGAAATTTGGCGAGCCGTCCGCCGAGTTCGGTGACCGCTTCCCCGCGCGCCGATTCGTGCAGCCCAAACCGGGTCGGCTCGTGCTCTTTCCGTCGTACCTGTGGCACGGCACCGTTCCCTTCGAGTCGCCGCAACCGCGCATGACGATCGCCTTCGATGTCGCGCCGCTCGGTAGCCCGCAGCGCTGAGGTCAGCCGCTCATTTCGCGCCGGGCAACATCCTGCGCAGCACGCCATCTTTGAGCATCCAGTGGTGCCGGAGGGCAGCGGCGATGTGCAGCGCCAGAACTAGTCCGAGCGCCAGGGCCAGCACGGAATGCGTCGCATACAGCACATGTCCCAGCGGCTTGTCGCGAGCGATCAGGTTGGGAATCGCAAAGAGACCGAACCAGCGCACGGTGAAACCGAACGCCGACGACCCCAGCCAGCCGGTCAAGGGCATGGCGAACAGCAGCGCGTAAAGCGCAGCGTGCGTTGAGCGCGCCAGAATGCGCTCGTACGTCCGCAGTGTCGCCGGTAGATCCGGAACGGGATTCGCCCAGCGCCACGCGAGCCGCAGCGCCGCAACCACCAGTATGGTCATGCCGAGCGACTTGTGGACGCCGATCAGCGCAGCCGCTTCGGGCCCGCGATGCATTTGCTTGAAGATCAGCGCCAAGGTCACCTGGGCGACGATCATGACGACGACCAACCAGTGCAGCGTCTGGGACACGGTGCCCCACCGGCCACGATCGTTACGCACAGGCATGATCAGACTCCGAGACGCACGGACGGTTCACGCAGCTGCAGAGCCCACTGCGGACCACAAGGCGGCGGCGGCGGCGGCAGATCGACGGCAGCGGCGGAAACCTGACGCATCGGGTGGGTGGCGATGTCCGCGTTCTTAAGCCCCAGCGCCCAACGCAGTCCCTCGAAGTAGATCCGCTGGATGTCCGGGATATCCCACGTCTCACGCGAATGGCCGAGTGCGCAATAGAACACGCGTCCCTTGCCATAACTCTTGGCCCACGCGAGCGGCCAGTCCGTGGTGCGATCAGTCAGGCGGCGGCGCTTCAGGTTCAGTCCAGACGTATCCAGACGCAGGACGACGTCCATGTCCTGACGAGAGAAATCCTTGAACTCGTACATCTCGTCATGCAAGTTGAACTTCGCCGGCAAAAAGCGCGTCGCCGGGAATCGCGGATCGTCCACGATCACCGACGCCTCGATCTGGCCGTAGGGATGTTCGACGAACTCCGCGCCGAGCATCTCGTTGAACTGCGGCCAGCGCTGGAACGTGCGCCCGCAGGCAAGCGCCGCGTCATGCCGCTTGCCAAACGGCGGCCAGGGCAGAAACATGGTCGAGGCCGCGTGCACGCCGACAAAGCCACCGCCGTTGCGGATGAACGCGAGCAGATCGGCGCGCTGCTGCGCGGTGAGGTAAACCTCCCGAACACCGAGACAGAAGATCGCATCGTAGTTATTGAGATCCCGCCCCATGACGCCCTGGCCGTAACTACCCGTCAGGCCATGCAGGCTGATGGGCTGACTATCGGTATGAAAGTATGTGTCGTAGGTCTGCGAGACGTAGCCCAAGCGCTCGATCACGCTCATGGCATGCGAGATGGAATTGTGCTGGAAGCCGTTCTTGATCGGTGCCCAGGCAAGGACATTCTTCCGTCCCGGACGGCGCATATAGCGCTCGAAGAACTCCGCCCTGCCCGCGTGCGCGGCGGCCGGATGCTGCGCGCCAGCAGGTTTGGCCAGCGCCGGGGCGGACAGATCGAGACCCAATGCGGCGCCTGCACCGAGCGTGCCGATAGCCCGGGAGATCATCTGTCGTCGGTTCATGATGCGACTTTGCCTCATCTCATCTCGCCTTCGAGGCCGTGCCGAAATGGTCCGTCAGATACTCGATCAGTGTCGCGTATTGCGCAGTCGTGACGGGCGCGCCGCGATTCATCATCTCGCGCACCGTCGCCTGCCATCCGCCGCGACTGAGACGGGATCCGGTGATGTTCTCCACGCCGTGACACAGCGTGCAGTCCTCCTTCACGATCCGCCGGCCAGCTCCCGGCGGCAGTTTGCCGCTGGCCGGCGGCGGCGCCCCGCCCATGAGCGCCGCGCTCTGCGCGCGTGACGCCTGGGTCGGGGTGGCCGGCCGACCGCCCAGCGCAAAGGCTACCAGGCGCACCGGCGGATTCTTAACGCTGTGATGCACTCCGCGCAGCAGACCCGGACCACCAACGGCAATCACGACGTATTGCCGGCCGTTTCTGCCCAGGTAAGTCGTCGGCGTCGCCTCGCCATAGCCGTCGAGCCCCGCCTCCCACACCATGCGTCCCGTGCGGGCGTCGAAGGCGCGGAAATCCCCGTCCATCGTCGCTCCGATGAACACCAGCCCGCCCGCGGTCACCAAACTGCCGCCCAGGTTGGGGGTCCCCGTCGCCGGAACTCCCGCTTCAGCCAGCTCCGGGTAGTCGCCGAGTCGCACCTGCCAGGCGACGTGTCCGGTGCGCGTATTCACCGCGGACAGAAGTCCCCAGGGAGGCTGCTGGCACGGAAGGCCGTTCGCATCGACAAATCGGGCGCCCACGTATGGGTTGTAGTAGGGCATGCGCTTGAAGTGCGCGAGAAACTTCGCATAGGCGCCTTTGAATTTCAGCGCGCGCCCGCTGTGCACCGTCGAGCCGGCTTTCACCATCTGCCCGATGCTGCCGAAGTCGCTGGTATTGACATAGATGTAGCCGAGCTGCGGATCGTAGCTTGTTCCACCCCAGTTGCCGCCGCCGACTGCGGACGGAAAGTGCAGGCTCGGTTGGAGCTGGAAGGGGCTGTATCGGCCCTCGAGGTGGAACTTTGCGAATTGCGATTTGCAGTAGGTCTGCGAACCCGGCGTAACCGTCGTGACGTCCGCAGCGGTGACAGTCTGCCGCGCGAGCGGTGGCGGCTCCACAGGGTAGGGTTCGGTGGGCCATGAGTGCTCGCCGGGCACGTCGCTCTTCGGTACGCGGCGGTTGCGCACCCCGAAGATCGGCTTGCCGGTGCGCCGATCCAGAATGAAGAGCAGCGCCGATTTGGTGAGCGCGGCTACCGCAGGAATCTCCCGGCCATTCTTCCAGGCCTCGACCAGACTCGTGCTGACGGTATCGGTGTCCCACAGATCGTGGTGGACGAACTGATAGTACCAGCGCAGCTGTCCGGTACGCGCATCGAGCGCGACGACCGAATTGGCGTAGAGATTCGTGCCAGGACGGTCCGCACCGTAATAGCTGTCCGCCGGGTTGGCGACTGGAACGAACACCAGGCCGAGCTTCGGGTCGACCGTGATATCACCCCAGGCCGAGGGCCCGGAGCGGTTCTTCCAGCCTCCAGGGCCCCAGGTTGAATTGCCGGGCCGCCCGGGCTGCGGGACTGTATGGAACGTCCAGACAATCCTGCCGGTGATGGCGTCAACTGCGGTGACGATCCCGGGCGGTCCCTGGCTCGGACCCTCTTGCAAGTCCGGACCGAGAATGAGCAGATTGCGCCAGACGGCCGGTGGCGAGGTGAACCCGTACGGCGCATACGGATAGCCCTTGGCCTGGATCGCGCGCATATCGAGTACGCCGTGGTCGGCGAATCCAACCACCGGTTTGCCGGTTGCCGGGTCGAGCTCGATGACGTGTCCGTCGGCAGTGGCCTCGACCAGTCGCGGAGCCATTTTCCCGCTGCCGGGCCAATAGGCCAGCCCGCGGCTGACGCGGGTGCGCTTCTCGTGCGGATCGTAGCTCCAGATCCGCCGCCCGGAGTCCGGATCGAGCGCAACGACCACCTCGTTCGGCAGCAACACGTACATTCGGCCACCAACGAGCAGCGGCGTATCCTCGAACCCTCTGCCTTTCATGCCGGTGTCGTAGACCCACGCCACCCCCAGGCGCCGCACCGTGCGCACGGTGATTTGCTTGAGCGGCGAGAAATGCGTGCCCGAAGCGGCCACATCCCAGTCGATCGTGCCGCGCGGGACAGACGGTGCTCCCGCTGCGAGTGCGCAGACCGGCAGCACGGTCAGGAACCCGGCGATGCGCTTGTATGCCATTGTCATCATGTGGGGCGGCGAATTACACGGCTGAACGGACGCAGGTCGCGCCGCAAGCGATTATACGCACCAGATAGTTAACGTCAACGCCGGCCGGCGCGCGGTCGCGGAGTCGCGTATAACATCGCGTGTCGCGGCGCAGCGCACACCTCAGCTGCAATGGTGCCACGGCATTTGACACCCTCCGCGTCCGCCTATAGTTTTCACTATACGAACCGGTTGGTTACATCGACCTGTTTGGCTCTGACGACAGCCCCCGAGGCTCAACGGTCCTGCGCACCAAGCGCGAGCGCCACGAGAGACATCATGCGCAGGCTCAACTCCATTCTGGCACCCATCGGCCTCATCGTGACGCTCGCCGGCCAGCCACCGGCCGCGTTCGCCGCCGCGATGCGCCCGGTGCCGGGCGACCCAGTGAGGATCGACTCCGGACTCCTCGCCGGTACGCTCATCGGCCACGGCGTGAAAGCCTACTATGGCATACCTTTCGCCGCGCCACCGGTGCGCCAGAATCGCTGGCGCTCGCCGCAACCGGTCAAGCCATGGCATGGCCTCTATACCGCCGACCTGAAGCGGCCCTCCTGCATGCAACCGATGCGCGGGCCGGATATCAACCACTATTTCGGCGCACAGACGATATCGGAGGATTGCCTTTACCTGAACCTCTGGGCGCCCGCCGGCGCCCGCCCCGGTGCCGATCTGCCGGTGGTGGTGTGGATCTTCGGCGGTGCATTCGTCATCGGCTCAGGGAACATGCCGGTCTACAGCGGCGCGCATCTCGCCCGGCATGGCGTGGTCTACGTCGCCGCCAACTATCGGGTCGGTGTGTTCGGGTTTCTCGCGCTTGCGCAGTTGACCGCGCAATCACGACACCATGCCAGTGGCAACTGGGGCCTGCTTGATCAGATTGCGGCCCTGAAATGGGTGCAGCGCAACATCCGGGCGTTCGGCGGCAACCCGCACAACGTCACCCTTATCGGCCAGTCGGCGGGCTCGATGTCGATCAACCTGCTGCAGGCCAGTCCGTTGACCAAGGGCCTGTTCGAGCGGGCGATAGGCCTGAGCGGCTCCGTGCTCGCCAACACCCCGGTCCTGGCCGTACCGTCGCGCCAGCAGGCACAGACGCAGGGCCTGATGCTGATGCGCGCGCTGCACGTGACCGGTCTCGCCCAGATGCGCGGCCTACCTGCCGATCGGATCATGGCGATTGCACAGCGAGCGCATTTCCAAGCGCGACCGACTGTCGATGGCTATTTCCTGCCGCAACCTCCGCGGGCGATCTTCGAGGAAGGCAAGGAGCAGCCGGTCCCGGTCCTGGTTGGCTCGACGAACAACGATCTCGGCACTGGGCTTGCACTGCTCACCGCCGCGACGCCACAGCAATATCGCGCGGCCGCAAGACAGATCTTCGGCGTCGACTCCGCGGAGTTCCTCAAGGCATGGCCGGCGCGTACCGACGCGCAGGTGCAACGGCAGGCATTGGCCGTCTCGCGCGACAGTGGCATGGGCATGGCCGCGCTCAGCTGGGTCACTTTGCAGGCGGAATTCAGCCACGCGCCCGCATATCTGTACCTCTTCGATCACGTCGAACCCTTCGCGCCTGGCGTGACGTTCGCCGATCTTCCCGATCCGCCAGCCGCGGGCGCCTACCACTTCAGCGACGTCGCCTATTGGCTGGGCACATTGAACACCTACAATCTGTTTCGCCTGACGCGCGAGTGGAAACCGGCCGATTTCAAGCTGTCGCAGGAAATGCAGGATGTCGTACTTAACTTCGCCAGAGCGGGCAACCCCGATACAGCGGCGGTGAGATTCAAACGCTTCGATCCGGTCGATCCGTACCGCACGGTGCTTGGCGTGCCACTGCGGCTGCAGAAGCTCAATGCTCGTGGGATCGCGTTCCTGCTGGCGCATCCTGCCGCCTGGCCGCGCCCACCCGTGAGGAAAAAGCCCAGGCAAATGTATTGATGCGCAAGCGCATCGTCCCGGTGCGACGGCTCGCAGCTGACGTGATGCGTTACGGGGGAGAGAACCCCAAGGGCAGTCCGGCCTCCGGAACGAATCCGTAGAGACTCTCCCCGGGCAGGCTTGTGGCCAGTATCTTGCGTACCGCGAGCAGACCGCTTAGATCTATCCCGGTGCGAATGCCCATCGCCTCGAGCATGAAGACCAGATCTTCGGTGACGATATTGCCGGACGCCCCGGGCGCCCAGGGACACCCGCCGAGACCTGCCAGCGAGCTGTCAAACGTCCTCACATCGAGCTCCAGGCCGGCCAGCACGTTGGCCAGCCCCAGTCCGCGCGTGTTGTGCAGGTGCAATCCCGCGAATGCCGACTCCCCGATGGCGCCGCGCACACGCAGTACCATTGACTTGACCTGCGCCGGGTTCGCGTAACCGGTCGAGTCCGACAATCCGACCTCATCGCAGCCCGCGTCCAAGACCGTCTCTGCGAGCCGCACCACTTTGTCCTCTGGAACCACACCCTCGTAGCTGCAGCCGAATGCAGTCGAGATGCCCACTTCGAATTTCGGCCGGCGTTCCGCCGCGGTGCCACGGAGCAGCGCAGCGATCGCTCGCGTCTCCTCTAGCATTTGCTCGGGTGTTCGCCGCACGTTCTTCATCAGGTGCGTGTCCGAGGCAGAGAACGGCAGGGTGATCTTGTGAACGCCCGCCTCGAGCGCCGCCTGCGCGCCCTTGAGGTTCGGTACCAGCACTGCCACCGTCAGTCCCGGCAACGTCAGGGCGTGGGCAACCACTTCCGCTGTATCCGCAAGCTGCGGCAGCAGCTTCGGCGACACGAAACTGCCGACCTCGATCTCGCTCACTCCGGCCGCCGCCTCGGCGCTGATCCACTCCTTCTTGGCGGCCAGAGGCATCATCGACTTGATGCTCTGCAGCCCGTCGCGCGGCCCGACCTCGCTGACGAGCACATCACTTTTCGTTGCCATGCGGGCGACTCAGTCGGTCGCGACGTGCGACACGTGCTGACCCGGCGAGTATATGTCGAGAATATTCCAGTGACCGGTAGTGGGCGTCGGGTTGTTCTTCATTGGCACGTCGAGGAGATACGGGCGACCCGATTCAAGCGCCCGACGCAATGCGGGTGCGAACTGCTCGGCAGACTCGATGCGGACACCTTCGCAGCCGTATGCGCGCGCGATCTCGGCGTATTTCGGCCGCATCTCGCTCCAGCCGCCCGCTTCGCTCGGAAAGACGGTCCCCAGTGTGAGGCCGTAATGGGCCTGCTGCAGACCCGCGATCGTTCCAAATGCGTTGTTGTTCATCACCACCCAGACGATCGCAAGACCCTGCTCCACTGCCGTAGCGAGCGCCGCCGGATTCTGCCCGAAGCCGCCGTCGCCGACCAGCGAGATGACCGCCCGGTCCGGGGCGGCGAGCTTCGCGCCGATCGCCGCCGGTGGTCCGAAGCCCATCGTCGCGTACCCTCCGGGTGTGAGCACGCTGCCGGGCGTGTAGATGGGAAACTGCTGGCCGACGCCATTCTTGTTCCAGCCGACATCGGTCGTCAGAATTCCGTCACGCGGCAGCAGCTGGCGTGTTTCAGCCAGAATGCGCTCGGGCATCATTGGAAACGCACCGCTCAGTTGCATGGCGCGATTTGCCTGCTCGAATTCTCTGCGGAACTGAGCGATCTGCGTCGCGGCCGGCAGTTGCCCTCGGCCCTTCGGATACAGCTCGCGGGCGACCCGGCACAGCGTCCCGAGCGCTGCCTTCACATCTGCCACCACCCCGATTTCGGTCTCGAAATTTCGGCCGATTTCGCTCGGCTCGATGTCAATGTGCGCCAGGCGTGTCGGCGGAATATTGAATGTATAGTCGCGATACCAGGAGCTGCAGTCAGCCTCCTTGAACCGCGTTCCCACGCCGAGCACCCAATCGGCCGCCATACACGCGTTGTTCACCAGCCGCGTACCCCAGAAGCCGCTCATGCCGAGCACCAGTGGATGATCGTCGGGCAAGGCGCCTTTACCCATGAGTGTGTGGGCAACCGGTATTCCCAGGTAATCGACGAACTCGCGCAACTCGTCGGACGCCCGGGCGCGCAATATCCCCCCGCCCGCATAGATCAGCGGCCGGCGCGCCTCCCCCAGCGCGCTCACGATCGCTCTGGCGGTCTCCAGATCAATCGCCGGCGGATGCACCACGCTCAGCGGAGCCGCGAAGCGCCTTTGGAATTCCGGTGCCAGCTCCGCAGAGAATACATCCATGGGAACATCGACCAGAACCGGCCCCGGCTGGCCGCTCTCGGCGAGCTGAAAGGCCTTGACGATGATTTCCGGAAACAGATCGGGGCGATCGACGCGCCAGGCGCGCTTGACGAACGGCCGGTAGATTTCGAATTGCGATCCATCGGCGTGGAGGTTCACCTCCTGGTGCGGATGCTTGCCCATGTAGTGTGTCGGCACATCGCCGGCAATCACCACCATGGGAATGCAATCGAGGGCGGCATTGGCCACGCCAGTAGCGGCGTTGGTCAGTCCCGGACCGAGATGTGTCAGCACGACCGATGCCTTTCCGGTCACGCGTGCGTAGCCGTCCGCGGCGTGCGCGGCAATCTGCTCGTGCCGGACGTTCACAAATCGGATGGTGCTGTCGGCGAGAGCCGAAAGCACCGCGATATTCGTATGTCCGCAGAGTCCGAAGATATGACGGACGCCGCGACGCTCCAGATAGCGAACCAGGTGTTCTGCAACCGACTTGCCCGCCACTCTAAAGTACCTCAGTGCCGTAGAACTCCCCGAACAGCTCCTGCTCCGACGGCCTGTCCTCCGCGATCGGCCGACTGACCCACGTCGTCTGCATGAAGTGCTTCAGGTGAATGTTCTCGTTCGTAACATTGCCGCCCCAGATGCCACACCCCAGGCTGGAGGTCATGGGCATTCCGTTGTTGAAGGCTCCGGCGTTTGCCTTGGACTGCGGCTGGCGCACCATCATGCGACTCACCGGCGCGACGCGCGCGAGTCGATCAATGTGCTCGTCGTCGTGCGAGTAGATGCCGCAGGAGTGCCCTTTTCCGCCCACCTCATATATCTGGCGCACCAGATCGAGCGCTTGATCGAAGCCCTCATAGCGGTAGACCGCAAGCGCGGTCGTCAGCTTCTCGCGTGACCAGTTGTACCGCACGCCGATCTTATCGTTCTTCACCATGATGAACTTGCGGTCAGCCGGAATCGTGAAGCCGGCGAGTTCGGCAAGCCGCTGCGGCGCGCACGCCACGCTGTCCGGCAGGCGATGGCCTTCCTCATCCCAAATCACGCGCTCGAGCGCATTGGCTTGCTCCTGGCTTGCCAGAAAACCGCCTTCGGTCTGAAGCGCATCGAGGAGGCGGTCGTAGATCCGCGAGTCAATGAGCAGATTGCCGTCTGCCGAGCAACCCGAGCCGAAATCCGACGTCTTTGACATACGCGTATTGCGCGCGGCGATATCGATGTCCGCAGTCTCATCGATGACCATCGTCGAATTGCCCGCTCCGACACCGTAGGCCGGCTTGCCGGAACTGTACGCCGCGCGCACCATCGGCTGCCCGCCGGTCGCGAACGTCAAATCGCACCGCGACATCAGATGCTGAGTCGATGGAATGCTGGGCCGCTCAATGCACTGCAGGAGATCCTCCGGTGCCCCGAGTCGCTTCAATGTCTCACGCATGATGCGCACCACCTCCCGGGTGGTGTTCTTTGAGCGCGGATGCGGCGAGAAGATGACCGCGTCGAGACATTTGACGGCATAGATGGCGGTAAACGGCGGAGTCAGCTCCGGATTCGTGGTCGGCACGAGCGAGGCGATGACGCCCGCCGGCTTGCCATACTTGACGATTCCCTTCTCGGGCAAGTCCTCGACGATCCCGATGCTCTTCTGGCGCAACGCGTCGCGCAAAACTCCCATGATCTTGAATCGCTTGGAAATACGGCCCTCCGGGTCACCGAGCCGGCTTTCCTCGACGCTCATGCGGGCCAAGCGGACGAAAGTCTTCTCGTTGGCAGTCGCCCAGCCGAGCGCGCGGCACAGCCGATCAGCCTGCTGTTGCGTATAGTGCTCCACAGCGCGCATCGCCGCACGTGCACGCTCAATCGACGCGTCGATCTCCACACGCTCAGCGTCACTGAGTACACTGCGCGCAGCCTCTTTCACCACCGTAGCCATTGCTCGAACTCCTCACTGGGCGTGCGGCTCGAAGGCCCGCCTCCGGATGCCGGCACCGCTCACCAATAGTATGTGCGAACCAGATAGTACAGTCAACGAAAAGCCCGCCGGCGAGCATTGACAGTCATGTACGAACTGGTGAGCATGATAGCGTCTGATCGTCGGTGAGCCCCGCCCGGAAAGGCGCGCAGCCGAGTCCGAACTCCCGTTCCCCCGTCCGCCGCAGGTAGACTGAACAATGACGCAAGAAACGGACCGTGCATCCTGCAATGACGAGACGCGCATTGCGAAGCCGACCCGGGCCCGCTTCCTCGCCCTGGGGCTGGTCACCGCCGGCACGACAATCAACTATCTGGATCGCGCGGTGCTCGGCATCGCAGCTCCGCTGGTCAAGATTCAATTGCATCTTGGACCCCGAGAGCTCGGCTTCCTATTGTCCGCCTTCTCGTACTCGTACGTTGCGGCGCAGATTCCCGGCGGCATACTGCTCGACCGGCTCGGCACCCGCATCGTTTACGGGTTTGCGGTCACAATCTGGTCGATCTGCACCTTTCTGCAGGGGATGGCCTCAAGCTTTGTGATGCTGCTCAGCTGCCTGCTGGGCCTCGGTGCCGCCGAAGCCCCCTGCTTTCCGTCCAATAGCCGCGTGCTGGGGGCCTGGTTTCCACAGGGAGAGCGAGCCCGCGCAAACGGAGTCTTCTCACTGGGACAATACTTCGGGCTCGCCTTTCTCAGCCCACCCCTCTACTGGGTCGAGGATCGTTGGGGTTGGCGGCCACTGTTTTTTCTGACTGGCGCTGCGGGGCTCATCTTTACGGTCTTCTGGTTCCTCCTGTACCGCGACCCGCAGCACAGCCAGACGGCGAATCGCGCGGAGCTCGATCACATCAGGAGCGGCGGTGGTCTGGTGCGCCCGCCGCCACCGCCTCGCTGGTCGTGGCGAGACATGCGCCTGTTACTCGCCAACCGCGCCTTTCTCGGCGCCGGGCTCGGTCAGTTTGCAAGCAATTCCACTCTGGTGTTCTTCCTCACATGGTATCCGACTTACCTCGCTTCGGCGCAGCAACTGAAGCTGCAGACGGCAGGGCTGCTCGCCGCGCTGCCCTACATCGCCGCGTCGGTGGGGCTGCTTTGCGGGGGCTGGTGGTCGGATTGGCTGATCCGGCGAACCGGCTCTGCCACGATCGGTCGCAAGGCGCCCATCGTAACCGGACTCGCCATGGCGAGTTGCCTGTTGCTCGCCGGGTTTGTGCACAACACCGGGACGGTCATCGGTATCTTCTCATTCGTATTCTTCGGTCAGGGCATGTGCAACCTCGGCTGGACACTCATCACCGATCTGGCGCCGCCGGATTTGCGCGGTCTCACCACCGGAATGTTCAATCTGTTCGCCAACCTAGCGGGGATCGTGATACCGGCTGCGATCGGGATCATTCTCGGCAGCACGCGCTCCTTCGTCGGCGGACTTGCGTTCGTGAGCGTCATCGCGCTTTTAGGCGTGCTGTGTTATTTGGTTCTGCTGGGCCCGGTGCAGCAGATTGAGCTGACACGTAACGCCTCGCCGTGAGCGCCATGCGGTCGTGTTATGGGCGTCGCTCAAATCGGAAATGTTGCGTCACAGTTTGGGGTGCTAGGGTGCTTCCGTCAGCAGCGGAGTTGCCACCCAGATGCACAAGGCTTCGGACGCAGAGGCGCGTTGGCGGATTCCATCTCCGCGCGCGATTCAAGGGTCACTCGGGACGATTGCGGACACCCCACAATTCTCTCTGGCCCACCTAACGCTGTTGCACTGTTCCACGCCCGAGCTCACTGAGATCGCCGCCAGTGCAGGCTACGACTACGTCAGCTACCGGCTGATTCCGCTCGGCCTCGAGGGCGAACCGGTCCACCCTGTAGCTACAGACCGTACTTTGTTCAAACGAACGAGAGCTGCGCTGCGCGCGACGGGTTTGCGTCTGCTCGATGTGGAATTGGTACGCATTCATCCCGACGTAGACCTCAGAGCGTACCTGCCAGCGTTCGAGTGCGCTGCGGAGCTCGGCGCGCGACACATACTGACCAGCGTCTGGTGCGAAGACTCGGAATTCGCGCGCGACCGGCTGGCCGAGCTCTGCGAGCTCACGGCACCGCTCGGTCTGACCATCGATCTGGAATTCGTTTCCTTTGCTGGCGTTGCCACCCTGGCGCAGGCAGTAGAGATGCTGCGCGCCTGCCCGTTTCCCAACGCAGGACTGTGCGTCGACACGCTGCACTTCGATCGCGCAGGCACCGCGGTTGCGGCACTGGACGGGCTGCCGGCAGCCTGGTTTCACTACGCGCAGATCTGCGACGCGCCGGCCCATCGATCTGGAGACGACGATTACGCTCGGCAGATCGCTCGGGAAGGCCGCCTGTTCCCCGGCCACGGAACGATCGATGTTCGCGGCATCCTCGCCCACATGCCGCCCATGCCGTACTCGATCGAACTGCCCAACGTCAAGCTGCTCGCGCAGCTTGGACCCCGTGAATTCGCACGGCGCTGTCTCCTCAGCGCGCGGGAGCATCTCGCCGAACGGGCGCCTCGCCCCACGAATGCGTGATGTCGCGCGAGCATCGCCGGATGGGGCGGACTTCGGTTCCGGCGGCCGCGAGCGATCGATGCGCGAAAGCAACAGAGGGAATGCGCGCCATCTACAGCCTCCGGGCGCCCTCACCGGGTCGTGCGCTGACCCGCCGGACCGGAGTTGCCATGGTCTGAAGCAGTCCGCGACCGATTGCCTTGCTGGAGCGATGCGCTGGTCCGCCGCAGCCGCGCGTCGTACCGGGCGTGTGAGCAGTGAGGCGGGCTCGCGGATGCGCGAATTGAGGTGTTCCCTGCAGGGTCCGCAACGGCTGCTGATGGCGGCAGGCAGGCCGATGCGCCGACGCGCATTGCGCGTTGCAATGTCGCGCGTCATGGACGTGATCTGACGTCGAACGCGGAATTCATCACACCGCACTGACTGATGGCGATCGAGCACCTCGGCAGCGCCGCACGCCTGCGGGAGCTGCATTCCACCCCGAGCAGTCATGACCGAGGCGATCGAAGCGCGCAAGCATATGCGGCTGCGAGTCTACCGCAGCGAGTTCACGTCCTGAGTTCCTGGCCGTCGAGTTGCGCGGAGCATCGGCTTGAGTTGCTTCATCCCCGGCGTGCAACCGGCCGAAGCGCGAGGCGGACTGCGCATCCGGCCGCTCGAGACTGCAGCGGCGGTTGCGCCGCGCGGGTCCGATGAGCCGATCAGGGAGCGGCCGGATCCTTGAGCATCCTGCCCGTCCCGGCTGACGGCGATACCGCAGTTGATTCGTCCAAATATTGCTCAATCGGAAACTCCCGGCAGGATGTCTCGAATACCAGCTCCACCCGCAAGCCGGATGGGTCCCGCAGCCGCACCAGCGTCTGTCCAGTGACAGACTGTACCTGCACGCTGTGCGGTAGGCCGATCGAGCCGAGTCGGCCAATTGTCTCCTCGAGTGCGGAACATCGGAACGCAACGTGATCGAGCGCCGTCCCCGATCCGCCGGTCCCGCCAATCGGGCAGCTCTCTTCCTGAGCCTCCACCAGATGCACCACCGCGACGTCGCCGGCGTACAGCCACAGTCCCTCGGACTGGAGCGGCGGGCGCGCCCCAACGCTGAGACCGACGATGCGGCTGTAGAAATCGCGCAATGCTGCGAACGCGACCCCCGAAGCACGCAGATTAATGTGGTCCAGACGATGCACCGGCATGGTCCCTCCGCATCCGCGCAGCCGCAAAACACACGAACTGGTTCGTACCTAGCGAGAATATACGACCGGCACACCACTGGCCAGCAGCGCAGGGCCCGCGGCACGGGCGTCGTGTCTCGCACATGGTTACGCGCCATCCCAGGCCGGCGGTGTCGTCCGCTCACGCACGAAGGGAACTGAAGAAGCCGACGAAGCGCAGCGACTTCAAGCTCCCGGCGTACGGCGCGACAGATTGTCCCGCGGGTGCGCAAGGCCTTGCGGTGCGCAACGCCGCAGTATCGGGCAGCGACTGCCAGCAGGTCGGGTCAGCCGACCTTCGGGGCGGCGAGGGAGGAATCGTTGCAGTGCGGCTGACTGACGGGACGCACTGCACTGGAGCGCCGGAATCCGGACGCGCTCACCGCGCAGATCGCACCGGCCCGTGCCCCAGGCTCAAAGACTCGTAAAGCCGTCCGGACTCCACTGCTCCGATCCAACGGTATGGTGCGCAAAGAACAGTCCATCCGGATCGTATTTGCGCTTGATTCGCTCGAGTCGGGGGTAATTCGCGCCCCAGAATGCCTGCTGCCACCCTGGCTTGAAGTAGTTGGTCTCGTTCACGTACGAACCGCTCGGCCCCGCCGCCGCGCGCAGCTGCTCCATGCAGCGCTCGATCGCCTTCGCGCTCGCGCGCCCCTTGGCGAGCTCGGGCTCATGGCCGGGGATGCCCGGATACGCCGGGCCCTCCCCGTTCGCGACGATCGCAAGCGCAAAGGCCGTCAATACCGCCGGGTTCATCGCGGTCTCGCCCGCCGCCGCAATCGCCTGCGGCCGCGCGCCGCCGAGACCTTTGTTGAAATGCAGCTGGACCGAAGCGTGCCGCGAAGCGGCAAACAGCGTATCCCCGAGGCGCTGCTGGGCGGCACTTGCGAGCAGGGACGCGGGCATCCAGATGGAGTCATACCCCCAGATGTACCAGCCGACCTCGCCCCGGTCCGAATCCCACCAGAAGTTCCCCGGAGCCGCGCCCGGCAGCTTGTCCCGATGAAAGAGCGGCTCGTGCTGGGTGTACGCGAGGACATCGTCGAGCAGAGCATGGAGGGGATTGCCGTTGCGCGGGTAGGCCAGCTCCGGCCAGTGCTCGCCCAGCCAATCGGGATCCCACATGTGCCGTGCGGGCAGCGTGCCGTTGACGACCCGCCCGTCCATCGCATAGCCGAGCGGGGAGTGCTTCACCCAGTCGAGGAACGGCTGCCAGACGCGACGGGACTGCTCGGCAGTGAGTCCCTGCGAGAGCATCATGATCTGGAGCACGTTGTCGCTGCGCACGTGCGCCTGTTCGCCCCAATGCTCGTTGAACAGGTGCGCTGCGTAGAACCCGACGAACTCGCGCAGCAGCACCCGGTAGGCCTCGTCCGAGGGCGCCCTGAGCTTGAAGCTGACGACGCCGAAATACTCCGGCAGCTCATGCGTGCGGACCGTCACCTTCGTGACCGCCGCGAAGGTGCCACCGCCGCCGCCCTTGAGCGCCCAGAACAGATCCGGATGCGTGCAGGCGTTCACCGTGCGGATCTTGCCATCTGCGGTGACGACCTCGGCTTCGAGCAGGCTGCCGGCAGCCGTGCCGTAACACTTGGAGAAGCTGCCGAAGCCACCGCCGAGGATGAGCCCCGCGACGCCGACCGTGGTGCACCCACCGCCCTGGACGTACCGCCCGCCCTGGGTCGTGACTGCCCGGTAGGCTTCCCCCCAGTACGTGCCGGCGTCCAGGGTGACGGCAGGCTGCGGCGCGATCCGCCCGGTGCACCCCTGCGGAACGAACGCCTCGTGCAGACGCAGCTCGGTCATGTACCGCGTCCAGATCAGCAGCGAATCTGGCGCGTTCGAGGCGCCGATGTAGCTGTGCCCCCGTCCCTTCACCACCAGCCGCAAGCGATGATCGCGGGCGAAATCCACCGCCGCGGCGATGTCACCGGCGTGGCGCGCCACCACCGCGTACGCGCTGGGTTGGGTGGACCAGGCGTCCACCCAGCCGAGTGTCTCGGTGAGTCCGGGCTGGTCGGCGACGTAGAAGGGATTGTGAATGTCCCGTTTGAGCCCCTGCGCGGCAGCGCTCTCGGGGGCGCTCTTGAGCAGGTCGATCGGAAAGCTCACGGGAATCAGGTTCCCGTCCACCCGCGCCCTCAGGCCCGCCCACTGCTCGGGGCTCGGCCAACCGGGATCGGCCGGCCGCACGCGTCGCACGACCCTTCGCCCGGCACTCTGTAGCGCAGCTGCGGCTCCCGGCACGCGCCTCAGGAGCGGAACGGCCGCCAGGCCCTTGAGGATCTCTCGTCGTCGCATGCTCAGCTCCCGTCTGGTGTTCGGGATGACCGCCGTTCGCGCGGCTCGTCGGCCCGGGGAATCTTCTCACGCCTGTCCGTAGCGCGCGCCCTCAACCGACAGCCTGGATGCCCAACGCAGGCGCTCTCACCGCGCCGTGCTGAGCTTGCCTTTCAGGGTACGCCAGTTCTTCTCCGCCTCCAGCAGGTACGTCTGCGGGGAACTGAGGAAGTACTCGAGCGAAGTGGCCGTCGTGAAACAAATGAGCCGATGGGTGTCTGGATCGGTCCAGTTGAACGCACAGTCCGCGGGAATCAACTTGCCGGCAACGAGCCCAATGGGATCATGGTCCTCGAACATGCCGTTCATCCTGACCGGCGGAACCACCCACTTCCAGATGCCCTTGTGCTCAGCCATGGCCGTGCGGGCGGCTGCCGCTTCGGTGCCGGGCGCAGGCGCTGTCACGCCAGCGTTCGCCCGGGCGTAGGCGGACAGGGCGAGCAGCGCGCATCCGCCGAGCAGCGCTGTCGCCGCGCGCGTCAGATTCATCTGCGGCCGGGTCATACGATCCTCCTCGCGGGGCCAGAAGCAGGGCGGAATCGTCCTCCTCTGCGGCAAGACTAGAGTGACACTGCCCCGACTCGCCTGTCCACGCGCCGGTTCCGCCCTGAGTCTCGCTGACAGGGCCAAACTCGCGGGCCCGACGGCAGGGCCGACAAAAATATCGCCGCCACGCCACCCGATGCCTGGCCGCCAGCACGTGCGCCCATGAGCGCCCTGACCCGACCGACGCGGCAAGCCCGAGGATACGCTTGCCAACCGCAACCCGTCGAAGATAGGGTAGCCATCAGCCAGTGCAGACGGCCGCGACATGATCCAGGATCATGCCTTGTCCGCGTGTGGCCAGTAGGAAATTCGTTCAGCTCAAAGCATGGGTGCAGGTATGCGCGTGAGCGAGGGCCGACGGCCCAGGAGATCTCTCTCGCTGATGATCGCGACTGCCGCCCTGGCCGTCGTCAGCCGCGCCGCGATGGCGGACACCTTCGGGCCTGTGCGCTTCGATTCGAAGAGCGATGCGATCATCGTCACCATGCGCTATGAGGGCACCAACCCCAACCATCACTTCTCCATTCATTGGGGTCCCTGCCGAAAACTCCGTGATCAGCTCCATGGCCCTGCGCCTAAAATCATCGATCTCGGCATCATTGATGACCAGGGAAACGATGCGGCGCAGAGAAGCTATACCCGGACCCTCAGGATCCCGCTGACCGGCATGGCGTGCAGGCCGGCGACCGTGAACCTCTGGACCTCGTACAACCAACACGCCAGCATCCACATTCCGTAACGGCGTGCCAAGCGCTCATGAGGCGAGCATCATTCGCCGGCATCTGCCGAACTCAGCCACCGCGATTGGCGCAAACGCCACGGCAGATCAGCATGGCCCCCGTCATCAGCCGGAGCGTTTGACCCGACCGTCCCGATCGGTCTGCGGCCGTTGAGAGGCGCTCGCGCAGGACTGCGGTTCTGCTCCAGAACCGTCAGTGCGTCACGACACGCGTGAATCCACCGGCACCGGCTCACCGAGTGGGCTCGGTCCGCCTCATCGGCAGGACCGCGGTCTGGAGCGGGACAGAAGCGTTGCCCTCTCGATGCGCTTCATGAACGCCGCGGCCGAGCGGCTCGCGTGGCGCAGCGTTGCGCCCGGGAGCCCGCGTGTCGCCTCTATGGCCGCAGCGCGGCCGCCGTGATGTGCTCATCGCGACAGTTGAACGCCCGCGGCGAACGACAGGCGCAGGAGGAAATCGCCGACGCCACGCCGGGCTCATCGAGACGCGGCGCATGGCCCCGGTGCGCGAGGCTGAGCGATTCCATGCGGGCTTCTCGCGCTGCATGCGCGCCAAGATGGCCGCGCTCAACGAATCTGGGACGGCGCGATGACCCGACCACGGCACACGGCCAAAGAGAAGCGGCTGGATACCGGGGAAAAGCGCCTCGTACGCACGATCACGCGGATGGCCGGTGGATCGGGCCCCGGGCGAACTATCACTGCGGCGCCAAACAGGCGCTGATCGAGCGGCGCGGTGCGCGGCTCAGCGAGGTCCG
This sequence comes from Pseudomonadota bacterium, assembly GCA_021805275.1. Next base: position 13,950 of record JAJZFQ010000026.1, on the reverse strand, counting down.
ACTGCGGCGGCGTGCCAAGATGCGCCGAGCCGCCGAGCCCGGGCGCCCATCCAAAGCGGCGGCGCTCAGCGCGCTCCTCGATCCCATCCTCGACGTTCTGGGACACCCCGATCCGGGCTGGCACCGCTCCTTCGCGCTGCTCGCCACGGTCAGCAATTCCCCGCCCTGGGGCAAGCGCCTCGTGGGCCATTAGACTCGCGCCCTGCCCACTTTTCGCGCTGTTCCAGACAGCGCTCGAGTGGGCTTGGCCCTGAGGGGCTGTTGAGCCGGTTCGCGATTCACCGTGGGGCGGCGCTGAAGCGACACGACCGCTGCCGCTAGTGTCGCTGGCGCCGCGCAGGCCACTTTCCGGGCGTCACTTTCGGGGCTCTCGCCCGTAGCGGGCGAGCCTGCCCCGCACGCGCAGGCCCTCGGCCCGAAGGCTCTGTGCCGCCTTCACATCACGGTCGTGTGCGGTGCACGGCCGGACAGTGCCAATGCTTCTGCAGCCTCAGCGCTGTTGCCTGCGGCGCCGGCGGGCGATCACCACTGCGCCGAGCAGTCCCGCACCGAACAGCGCGAGCGAACCGGGCTCGGGAACCTTGGTCAGCGTCGAGGTCACCTGAAAGCTCGGGTCCAGCGCGCCGGTGAATGAGAACGTGTCGGCGACGGTGAGCGAGTACGAGCGGATCGGGTCCGGGCCTCCGTTGACCGTGATGCCGCTGCTCGGTCCGCTGAGCGTGAGCGAGCCGATGAGATTGCTGGCGCCGCACTGATTGCCGGTGCCGCCACCACCCTGGTCGTGATGGTCCTGATGATCGTGATGGTGTCGGTCGTCGCCCGAGCCGTGATCCGGATCCTGCCCATCGGCATCGCCGCTGCAGAAATACTGGTTAGCGGTGTCGTAATAGGCCGAGGTGGTGATCGTCCCCCCGGCCACATCGCCACTCAATCCGAGTTGAAACTGGTTGAGGTTGATGGGCACGGTGTAACCGGTGGCGCTGATGGCGATGGTCAGCGAGGAATTCGAGCAGCCGCCCCCGGCGCACGTCACCACGTAATCGCCCAGGTTAAGACCGACCTGGTTCGGCGCATAGCTGATTCCACCGGTGCCCTGCTCGATGGTCCAGCCATTGAGTGTCCCGATGTAGGAAACCGAGGATGGGGTGCCGTTGTTGCCGATCAGCAGCGGGGTGCTCTGATTCCCGCTCGAGAGGAACATCTCAATGGGATTGGCGAACGCCGTGCCGCCGCCCAGCACAGCGGCCGAAGCGGCGATCAACGCAAATCTGATGAAGCGTGGCGGCATTCCTGATCTCCTGAACGAGCAGCGATTTAATTCTTCTCGTCTGCAGGTACTGGAATGCAATTTTTATGCCATTTAAATTAAAATAAACATATTCAATACGTTGCGAGATTCCCGGTCGGCGGCGATATGACAATTGTCAAAAATATCGACAACTCAGGAGAGCTGCGCGCGGCGCTCCGGAGGGGCGCGTCTGCGTTGGACTCAGACGCGAGCCCCGGCGTAGCATCCGGCGCACAACAACGAGGCTACGCCGCCAATAATGAACGCTGTAGTCCCCGTGCCGTCCGAGGCGGCATGGGATGAGAACGCGTGGGAAGATCTGCTGAGCTTCATCGAGGAGCGCCGGGTCATCCCGATTATCGGACCGGAGCTGCTCGTGGTGGCGAGCGGCGATGGGCCCCGGCTGCTCTACGATGTGCTCGCCGAGCGCCTGGCGGCGCGCCTGAACGTCGAGCTGCGCGATCTTCCCGAGCGCTACACGCTAAACGATGTGGTCTGCCTGTTTTTCAGCCATCGCGGCCGGCGCGAGGAGGCCTACGTTCGACTGCGCGCGGTGCTGAAGGACCTGGAGATCGAGCCGCCCGTGGCGTTGCGCCAACTCGCGGCGATCAGCGACTTCGACCTGTTCGTCTCGACCACCTTCGACTCGCTGCTCGAAACGGCCATCAATCTGGCCCGCTTCGACGGGGCGCACACGACGGAGTCACTGTCCTACTCGCCGAATCGCGTGACGGACCTACCGGCCGAGCGTGAGCGGCTCACCCGCCCGATGGTGTATCACCTGTTCGGCAAGATCTCCGCCTCCCCGACCTACGTCGTCACGGACGAGGATCTGCTCGAGTATCTGTGCGCGCTGCAGAATGAGCATCTGGCGCCCGAGCGGCTCTTCTATGAGCTCGAGCACAGCCATCTGCTGGTGATCGGCGGCTCCCTCAGCAACTGGGTCGCGCGGCTGTTTCTGCGCATGGCCAAGCGCCAGCGGCTCTCCGCCCCGCGCGACGTCGGGGAGGTGCTCGCCGATGATCTGATCGGGGAGGAGCCGCGGCTGGTGAGCTTTCTGCAGCAGGTCAGCGTGCATACGCGCATCTACCGGGGCGCGGAGCGCTTCGTTGCAGAGCTGCATGAGCGCTGGCAGGCGCGGCGCAAGCCCGCGCTCGCCAGCGCCGATCCCACCCGCTTCCTGCCCCCGACGCGCGAGATGCCCGAGAACGCCGTGTTCATCAGCTACGCGCGCGAGGATCTGCCGGCGGTGAAGCGGATCAAGACCGGGCTGGAAGCGGCCGGCATCACCACCTGGTTCGATCTTGAGCGGCTGGAAAGCGGCGATGACTACGACCTCAAGGTGCAGCGCAATATCGCCCGCTGCTCGTACTTCATTGCGGTGATCTCGCAGAACACCGAGCGGCGCCTGGAGGCGTACTTTCGCCGTGAGTGGAGCTATGCACTCGATCGCACGCGCAACATGGCCGACGGCGCGCTGTTCATCCTGCCGGTGACCATCGACGCCACGAACCCCATCGGCGCACTCGTTCCGGAGCGGTTCCGGGCGTTGCACTTCACACAGCTCGAGGGCGGCGAGGTCAGCCCCGAGTTCGCCCGCCGGCTGGCAGAGCTCATGCGGGCGCGCGGGTGAGCAGCGGCGCCGAGCCTGCGGCCGCGCAACCCGGCGCCGACCCGCCGGCGCCCGTCGATGCGCGCAACCCCTACCTCGGACTGGTGTCCTTCACGGAAGAGACGCGCGAGTACTTCTACGGGCGCGACGAGGAGGTGGCCGAACTCGCCCGGCGCGTGCAGCGCAAGCTGCTCACGGTGTTGTTCGGCAAGTCGGGGCTCGGCAAGACCTCGATCCTGCGCGCCGGCCTGCTGCCGAAACTGCGCCGCGTCGGCTACTGCCCGGTGTACGTGCGCATCGCCTATGGCCCCGACAGCCCCGAGCCCGCCGAGCAAATCAAGGCGGCGATCGGGCGCGCCGCGAGCGTCTCGGGGCAGTGGACGCAGGCGGGCGTCGCCGCCGATGGGGAGTCGCTCTGGGAGTTTCTGCACCACCGCGACGACGTGCTGCGCGATGCGGCCGGCGCCCCGCTCCTGCCGCTGATCATCTTCGATCAGTTCGAGGAGCTGTTCACCCTCGCGCAAAGCGATGAGTTCGGCCGTGCGCGTGCGAGGAACTTCATCGAAGAACTCGCGGACCTGGTGGAGAATCGCCCGCCGCAGGCCTTCGAGGCGCGGCTCGATGTGGACGACAGCGCCGCGGAGCGCTTCGACTTCGCCCGCAGCGACTACCGGGTGCTGATCGCGCTGCGCGAGGACTATCTGGCTTCGCTCGAGAGCCTGCGCCAGGTGATGCCGAGCCTGCTGCAGAACCGCGTGCGCCTGACGCCAATGACCAGTGTGCAGGCGCTCGAGGCGGTGCGCCGACCGGGCGGCCATCTGGTCTCCGAGACCACCGCGCAGGCCATCGTGCGTTTCGTGGCCGGCGGCTCGGAGCGCGACGATGCGCCCGTCGAGCCCTCGCTGCTGTCGCTGATCTGCCGCGAACTGAACGATGCGCGCCTGGCGCAGGACCGCGAGGAGATCTCGCTCGATCTGCTCGCCGGCTCGCACCAGAGCATCCTGGTCAACTTCTACGAGCGCTCGCTCGCCGACCAGCCGGCGGGCGTGCGGCGGGTCATCGAGGATGAACTGCTGACGGACTCGGGCTTTCGCGAGAACGTGGCCGAGGAGCGGCTGCTGAAGCATTTCCAGGCAGCCGGCGCCGCCCCCGGGGCGCTCTCGAGCCTGGTCAACCGCCGGCTGCTGCGCATCGAGGAGCGGCTCGATGTGCGCCGCGTGGAGCTCACGCACGATGTGCTGTGCGGTGTCGTCAAGGCGAGCCGCGACCAGCGCCAGGAACGCGAGGCGCGCGAGACGGCCGAGCGCGTGCTCGAGGAGCAGCGCGAGCGCGAGCGCGCCGCGCGCCACGCCCTGCGGCGTGCGCGGGCCGTTGCGCTCGGCTGCATCCTGCTCGCGGTGCTCGCGCTCTCGGCCGCCGGCTATGCCTACGTGAACGCCGAGCGTGCGCAACGCGCCGAGCGCCTGGCCCAGCAGAACCGGACACTCGCCGAGCAGGCGCGCAATCATGCCGAGCACCTGCTCGGCTACCTGGCGGATGATTTCGAGCGCCAGCTGGAGAGCTTCGGACAGCTGAAGCTCATTGCCGAGTTCACGCAGCGGCAGATCGATTACTTTCACTCCCTCCCCCCCGAGCTGCGCAGCCCCGAGACGGTGCGCTACGGCGCCCTGGCGCTGATCGAGCACGCCGAGACGCTGCGCGAGCTCGGCGATTACGACACCGGCATCCACAATCTGCGCGAGGCCATGGGCCTGTTGTCGCAGTTGCAGCGCGCGCACCCCTCTGCGGCGACCGAGATCGCGCTCGGGCGCGCCGACACCGCCCGCTGCCTGATCGTCACGGTGCGCGATCCCACACGGGGCCTCAGCGCGTGCCACCAAGCCGTGGCATTGCTTCGCCCGCTCGCCGCCCGCCCGGGCGCCTCAGTCCCGGCCCGCCAGGCGTATCTCGAGGCTCTCACCGGCCTGGGCTGGGCGGAGCAGAACTTCGGCGTCGATTATCAGGGGGCCGAGCGGGTCACGCGCGAGGCGATGCGGATCGCCGATGCCTTGGGGGCCGAGGACTTCAGGCAGTTGCAGATCAGCGCCGATTACGCTTTCGCGGGCGCCTGGCGGGTGAACGCGCTGGTCAACCTCGACCGCAATCAGGAGGCGCTGCGCGTCGGCAAGACCGTGCTCGCCGTGACCGATGGAGTGCTCGCGCGGCGCCCGTGGTACCGGCTGACCCTGAACGCCAAGGAGATCACCGAGAGCACGCTCGCGCAGGCCGCCGGCGACGAGCTCGATCCGCAGGCGAGCGAGCAGTTCGGGCTGGCGGAGTTCGACTCGGCGCAGGCTATTTTGCGGCTCGATCCGAAGAACGTGGACATGCGCAACAACCTCGGGCTGGCGATCACGGATGTGTGCGTGCCGCTCTGGGCGCATGGGCAGCTGCGCGCCGCCCTCGGCTGGTGCCACAAGGCGCTCGATGCGTGGGCGCGGGTGTCGAGGAGTCTCAGCGGCGGCTTCGTGGTCCAGATGCGCTACGTCGCGGCCCGCACCGCCGAGTGGCAGGCCGTCGCCGGGGATCTGCAGGGTGCCGTGCGCACGGCCCAATCCATTGCACAACTGTCCGCAGCCCACCCCCGCTCCGGCGCCTCGGTGGGCGGCGGCTGGTTCGGCCTCCCCCTGGATGCGCAAGCCGTGGCCGCTGAGGTGGCCTACGAGCGAGGGGACTTCGCGGCGGCGAGCCACCTTGCGCAGCGGGCCATCCAGCGCCTAACGGGCGCCAAGGTGCATCACGCCGGCACGCTCGCGCGCGCGTATTTGCTCTACGCCTTTGCGCGGGTCGATGGCCACGCCGAGTATCAGCTCGGGCATTTTGCCGCCGCAGCGGCGGCGGCACGCTTGGCCCTCGATCAGGCGAAGATCGTCGCGCCCTTCTCCTCCTCGGTGCTGGCGAGCGAGCGCGCCCGGGCGCGGATCTCGGCACTGCTGGCGATGGCGCTTGCCCGCCAGGGCAAGCCCCAGCAGGCCGCGCAAGTCATCGACCCAGTCGTGACCTTCGAGGACGGTCTCCTGCAACGCAATCACGGCGATGTCTGGGTGCCTTACGAGCTCGCCGGTGCACTCTACGCCCAGTCCCTCTGCGACCCGCTCGAGCGCGCGCACCTGCGCGCACGAGCCGCGGCGTTGCTCGAGCAGCTGCCACCGGCCCTGAAGGCACTGCGCGACGTGCGCCGTCTGCGGCACTCGGTCGCCGGATCGGGGCCGACCGCCCGGGAGCTGCCGCCCGCGCGGCATCCGCCGCGCCGCACCGCTGACCGCGACCGTTCAGCCGCACCGAGCGCGCTGCCCGCTCGCACCGCGCGCAGCAGCGCAAAAGGGCGGGAAACCGCTCGCGCCGGGTAGCCCGCGGCCAACGCCGCCGGCGTGGTGCGATCTTAGGCTCTACCCGGCTCGTGCTCGCGATGGTAGCGATGGATGGTCCACAGGTAACTCTCCATCAACGAATCCTTGCCCAGCCTCGCCAGAACCTGCCGGCGGCGCGCCGCGCTCGCGGTCTGGGCGAGCTTCGTGCGGGCACGCGAGAAGTGATCGAGCTGATGGCGGTACTGCCACAGCAGCTCGCGCGTGGCCATCTTGTTTTGGTGCAGTTCCCACACGCCAAGCACCAGTGCCGGCAGGCCCAGCACGAAGGTCAGCGTCCTCTCCAGAGGAATGCCGAGAATCGGGTGAAGTCGATCGGCGGAGTGGCCGAGCAGGACGAGACTGGCAATCACCAGCAGGATGATCGCGAACAGAAACCGCTTCAGCCACCGGGTCCGTCGCCCGCTGCGCTCCAGACGCTCGACCTTGCGGGCGAAATACCCGCGCTGGCTCTCGATCCAGGCCTCCTCGATGCCATCGAGACACGCATCGTGTGCGCCAACCCCAGCGCTGTCCACCGGGCGGTCGAGCCCGGTCAGCACCTGTGCGATCCAGCCGAAGCCGTGGAATCGGTTGATTCCCGAGAGGGAAATGAGCTCACCGGCATCGACGAGGGGATCCGCGCCGGCCACGGCCAGATAGAACTTCGCCCGCAGCGTCTCCGCGAGCGCGCGATACATCAGGTGTTTGCCGAACCAATGCCGCCCGTTGAGCAGCAGGTACAGCCCGAAGCCCGACAGCAGGACCAGCAGGTAGACAAACAGCAGCATGCGGTTCGCGACGAACTTGTCGTACGCGAGATAGGCGAAGCCCATGAGGAACGTGGTCATCGTAAAGAACACGAACAGACGATCGGAGCGCGCCTGAAAGTGCAGCGCGAGCGCATCGGCCTTGCCGTACTGTGCATCGATCCGCTCCAGCCACGGACGCGCCCCGCTCGGCAGCGGCACATCGCCCGGCAGCGAGCTCATCAGCGAGTCGGTCGCTGCGCGCAGCCCGCGGCGGGCGGCGAGCCGGCGATATTCTCGGTTGTAGGTGTTGAACTCGGCAAGCTGCTCGTGCAGTGGCCCCGGCATTGAAGCCCAGCGCTGCAGCACGTCATCGCCCAACCCCGACAGATAACAGGGCATGCCCGGGCTCGCTGCGGGAGAGCCGCCGCGGCGCGCCGCCGGGATCCAGTATACGAGCCGGGAATCTGGGTCCTGCTCGGCCGGCGCATCGCTGAAGAGGATCGGACGGTCCTGCGGCCGGCCGTCCGAGCGCAATCCCAGGTAGCGCAGCACCGTGTCGGCCGTGCCGCCCGGGGCCACCGACGGCTCGCCATCCCACACGGCGAGCAGCAGATGGCAGGTTCTGATCAGCGTGCGGGTGAGGTTCAGATAATGCGCTTCGCGGCGCTCGCCGTCGGCGCTCTCGCCTGCGGTCTCGGACTCACCGGCCAGCGACAGCTCGGTACACCGGACGTTCGGCTGCGCCAGCAAGCCCTCGAGCTCACGGAAGGTGTCGGCTTCGAAATCCACCGCATAGCGCTGCAGCGGCAACGGCAACACCGCATCGACGCCCACACCCAGATCGAGCGCCGTTCGTGCGATGAGCAGGTCGGCGCCGCTGGCCATGCCGGCCATGACCCGGATCTCGGTATCCGGCACAGATGCGCGGATTTGCTCGAGGAACTCACTGACGGCGGCACGCAGCCGCTGGGTATCCCGTGGATCAAGATCCCGGTGCCCCGACACCCCGATGATCAAGGGCGCGTCACCCGGGGCGGTCCCAACCGGTTCACCGCTCGAGTTCGAGGCAATCCACTCCTGCGCGACCGAGAACTGCGAACGTGTCCGTGCCATGCCCAGCCGTGCTTTGCGGTAATGCGCCGATCCGCGCTTGAACGATCGTCAGAGTCAGGTCCGATTGTGGACGACTCGTCGGTGACTGGCAACGTCAGACGGGGCGCCGCCGGGCCGCGCATTGGATGCCGAGCCGCGCTTCCTCGCACCCACGGCCGTTCGACCGCTCGAACGCCGCGGGCGCGCGCCAAGGTGTTCCGGGGCGATTCGCGAGCCGCCGCCATGGACTGCCCATGACGGTGTGGACTTGAGCGCACGTCCCGTGGGTGGCGCAACGCCGTGTTCCGGCGCGGGCAGGCGGAACAGTCGCAGCCAACAACGGCCTCACGCAGTGCCGCTTCAGGGGCGGGGACCGCCGGGCGGCGATCTTCGCGGCCGCACCGGACGCGCGGCCCGAGGCGCCCGGCGATCCTGCCGGGTCTGCCGCAGGTCAGCGCAGGCGAGGCACGGGGATTGGGTCGGATGCGGCGCCGCTCGAATGCCGCGACCCGCCGATTGAACCCGTCCGGCGGAGAACCGCCTGCCGCGATCCACCCGCGCCGGCGCTGCTGGCCGGCGTTGATACGCAGGGCCGTCGGGGTCCCTCGCGCGAGCGGCGGCGGCGTGCGCCACGCGACAGCGTGCAGCGCCATCGCAGGACCGGGGCGCGGACCGCCGGTGCGACCCGGCAGGCCCAGTTCCGGCAGATCCGCGCCGAGCCGTGAACCCGTCGCTGCGCGAGGGCCTGCCGGAGCGCTCGATGGAGACTCCTTTTCGTAGGGAGATCGCGCCCCCCCGCGACAAGACCCTCGGCCGAGAGGCCGAACATCGTGCGGCGTGATGTTTCGGCCGTCGGCGCCACTGCTACGTAGGACCGCCTTGAGGACTCTCGGAGGTGGTCCCTGGCATGACAGAGAGGCCCACTCGCCGATGCGCTGCGGGCCTGTCTTCGTGTGCTTGGGTCGCCTCAAGACACTCCGGCACCGAGCGGGGCTCCTGATGCGACGCAAGGGGCGACGCAAATGTTCCTGTGCTCGTTGGGCGGGTAATCGGGAGGGGACGCCATCGTGGTGCGTTGGCGTGTGTCCTGTCCCGCCGTCTGGACTGCCATAACCGCCACATCGACGCCGCAGAACAAGAATGCCGAAAGATCTGACACGCCCAAGCCATTCGCACCTCGCAGCGGCCGCGCGCGCCGTGATGACCGCCCATCACCCCCGGCGCAGACAGACGCGGCCGGCTCGCAGGCCCCTCCATCTATCCAACGCCGGCGCATGCGGCCCTCAGACGCGGCGCGGCAACCCCAATCACCCGCGGCGATGCGCACCCGGCGCCCGCCCTCCGCAGAACGCATGGCGTACTGGGCGGGGTCTGCCGCCGGCATCGCACCCAGATCGAACCCCATAAGGCCCTCATCATGCCGATGCCTCGAACGCACCGCCCACGGGATGCCACCACTGCGACCCGCCGCCGCTGGGGGCTGCGATGAAGCTGCGCATACGGCCCGTGCTGGGCGGCCTCTGCGCCGCGGCGCTGCTTGCCTCGGGCGGCTGCGTGACGAACTCAGGCGTGCACGAACCGCAGTTCCTGGCCACGATGCAGCACAAAGTCACCGATCTGTTCGACAATCCGAACCCCTGCTCGAACAACGCCAGCGACATCGGGGTTGTAACCGGCGCGGTGGTCGGGGCGTTCATCGGCCATCGCGTCGACAAGAACGGCAAGGGCACGCTGCTCGGCGCGGCCGTCGGAGCCACGGTCGGGGGATTGATTGGTCACACCCTCGATGAGCGGCGCTGCGCGTTGTACCGGATCGCCGAGCAAGATCATCTCAAGCTCGCCAGCGCCACGATCACGCCGGCGAAGCTCGGAATCGCCGGCAAGCACACGCTCGGACTCGACGTGCAGATCCAGGATCAGGGTGTGATTTTCGAGCCGCGCTCGGCGCACCTCGTGCCGGGGGCACGCGGCTACCTCGTGCAGATCGCCGCCCAGTACACTCCCGGCGAGCTGGTCGCTGCGCTCGGGCCGAACCCGCCCGCACAGGCGCTCGCCGCCACCGAGCACCGCAAGGTGCTGATCGTCGCCCACGCCGCCCAGAGCTCAGATCCGCTCTGGGCGGAGCGCCTGTCCGAAGCGCGCGCCCGGGTGGTTGCCGCAATCTTCGCCGCCCGCGGCGTGCCCCGCGATGACATTTACTTTCAGGGTGCGGGCGATGCGCTGCCGATCGGCAACAATGCCACCGCGCGTGGGCGGCAGGAAAACCGGCGCGTGCAGATTGTCGATGTCGCCTCGACGTCCCAGCTACGGCGCTATCTCGGTCTGCGCCGGACCAATCCGGCCGATTTCACCGGCGTCGCCTACCATCCCGTCCCGCCGGCAACTGCCGTGACCGCAGCGCAACCCCCCCGCGCTGCCCCTCAGGCGTCCTTTCTCGATCGGATGGCGGCCCGCGCGAAGCGTCTGGCCTGGAAAGTGCGGCACCGCGCGCCCCCACCCACCGCAGTCGCTGCGGCCGCACCGCCCCTGGTCGCGCCGCACCCCGCGGGCCTGCCGCCGGGCGCCTACGACTTCGGCGGAACGCCGCTGCAGAGGGCACAGTCTCCGATCGATCTCGGCACGCTGCGCAGCCACTCGATGTTCAGTTTCATCCGTGCCGCCCATGCGGGCGACGAATCGATGCTGATCGGCGCCTGCACCACCGATCACCCGCACCTCGCGAGCGCCGTGCGCAACCTGTCTTCGGGGCGGGTCCTGCCGATTCGCGATGACCTGCCGGGATTCTACGGCGCGCCCTGGCTGAGCGAGCCGCACGGCAATCTGGTGGCGATCCTCGATGCGTATGTGCCGCGCTCATCCGGATTGCCGGTGCCGGATCCGCGCATCGACATCTACCGGGACTATGCCCGATTTCATGAACGCCAACCGACCTACTCCCGGCTGGCGCCGGTCAATGTCTACCGCGGACCGCGCGGCACCTTGTATCGGGTGTTCGTCGGCGGGCCGATGCAGTGCGTGGATCTGTTTGTGCCGACGCACGCCGGCCAGGGGCAGGCGCGCATCTACTATCCTCAGTTCGGTCAGGGTTATCTCGCCAAAGCCGCCTTCACGGTCCGCCAGTGAGCCACGCGATGCTGTGCCGTAGCGCCGCCCCCATACCGCCCCAGAGCGCAACCGCGCAGATCGAGGTATCGCGATGAAAGCGCAGTGGTTCGATTTCCTCTACGGCATTCCGGTGCCGCTGTTCGGGCAAGTCGGCAAGCTCGCGCGGCTGAAGTCCGACACCCGCAGCCTCGCGGCAAGCACCTGGCGCGACGATCCGCTCGGGATGCCGGCCCCGGAGCGGCGACTGTGCACGGATTATTACGCCGCCTTCGGAGAGAACATCTCCTCCAAGCCGGTGTTCGAGAACGCCTACGCCTATCTGGTGCACTCCTACCAAAGTGATATCCGCCCGATGGCTCTCTGGCAGCACGCGTTGCTGGTCGCGCTGACCCTGGCGGAGGCGGCAGGCACGGGATTTCTGCTCGCGCCCTGGGTATCGCAGGAGATGTCCGCCGCCCAGATCGGCTATGTCGGCTGGATCATCGCCTTTGCCTTCGCCTTCGGGATGCTGATCCTCACCCATTCCGCCGGACGGTCCTATAAGAAAGCCGCGCTGTTCCAAAGCGTTGTCGGTAAGCAAGACCTCGACATGCTCACGCACATCCGACCGATCTCTCTGTCGATGGCGCAAGACGCCGACGCCGCACAAGCGCCCGAGGTCCGCTTCGTCGCGCGGGTCTCCAAGGGTGCGAACGATCGCGGCTCGCTCTGGCCAACCATCGCAACCGTGCTGGTGCTGGCAGCGGCCCTGGCCTTCATCTTTTACATCCGCTGGGAAGGCATCAAGGAGACGGAAACCCATCAGGTCGTGCATCTGGAGCACCACGGCATCTCCTCCTCGAGCAACAACCCCTTCGCCGCCATGACCTCGGGAAATTCCGCGCCCCTGCCGCCGGCCGTCGAACAGGCGCAGCAGCAGGCGCGCGACCGGGTCGCCAAGGAGATCGGGCGCGAGCAGGCCGGACAGGGCTTCGGCGCCGCAGCGCTCCTGTCCTTCATCTACATCATGACCCAGAGCGCCGGCTTTCTATTCTCGTACCAGCACGCCTTTCTCGCCGATGGCGAGCAGGCATTCGAACTGACCCGTGGGGAATCGCACTATGAAACCTATGTGCGCGCCATCGCCTCCCCGTTTCTGCACCGCGGCGAGGCACGTCTGGCCGAACTGCGTCAGTACCTGATCGAGCACATCCCCGAATACGCCCAAAATTCCGCCCGAGTCTCCTTCATGGATTTCTACAGTCGCAAACAAGGAGAGAAGCTGCGCCAGGAGGATCTCTCCGGGCTCATCCAGCAGCCCGATACGCCGCGCGCGACGTCGAGTTCCCCGGCGACGCCTGCCGCAGCCCCCGGCAGCGCGCCGAGCGGCGGTACGGATGAGGCCTTGCGTGCCGCCGCGCAAGAGATCTATGCCCTCGGCGATGCGGCGGCGCGCAAGGCCCGCTTCCGCGAACGTTCCGCCGGGCTCGGCAGCGCCGAGCAGCTGAAACTGCTTGAGTTCTTCAATCAGATCAAGGACGAGCACGCTCGGGTCCAGACCCTGGCGCAAGACCTGTTCAAAGACTAGGAGACTGGCATGCGCATTTCATGGCTCGCAACACCCACGGCACTTCTGCTCCTCGCAGCGGCCGCGCCCGCAGATGCTGCCTTGGTCAACCAGATTCCGAGCTGCTACACGGCGAACCACTACCGCTTTGCCAGCGCGCCGCCGAGACATCTGCTCTACGTGCTCATCGATCAAGCCGGACAGTTGAGCCCAACATTGCAGAAGTCCGTGATTGACAACATCAATCACGCGCTCGGACCGGCGACGAAATTCGTGATCGCGGAGTTCTCCCGCACTACGAAAAACCACTACCTGCGCGTGCTGTACACCGGCATCGTCGAGAGTCCGATGAGTACTGAGGAGCGCGACAACGTGCCGGTGAGTTCGCTCCAGGGCTTCGCAAGCTGCATGCGTGGTCAGGCGATGTACGCGGTGCACATGGCAGATACGACCGCCGAGCACGCCCTGCAAGCGGCGGCGGGCGGAGCCGATCAGCCGAATAACATCCTCATCTCACTGAAGACGATCGCGCCGGTGATCGCGCAGGATCCGGCGGCCAAGAAGGTGCTGTTCCTGATCAGCGATGCAATCGAGGACTCGAGCTTCGGGAACTTCAGCGCCGGCATACCAAATCCCACCCAGATGGTGCAGCGCGCACGCACCCATGGCCTGCTCGCCGACTTCGGGGGCGCTCGCGTCTTTGTGCTCGGAGCGGGGATCGGGCCATGAGCGCGGCATCGCAACGGCCGGCGTCTGTGGGATGGAGGCGATGCGGGGCGGCCTGGATCGCGGTGAGACGGAGTCTGGTACCGGGTCTATGCACTGCCGGCATGCTGGGCCTCGGCGTGATCGCCAAGGTGCCGGCGGAAGTTCCGCCCGCGCTGTCGACACTGATCCAACAGGCCAAGGCGGGCGTGCCGGCAGCGGAATTTACATTAGGGTTAGCATATTACGAGGGCAAGGACGGACTGCACCCGAATCCCGTCAAGGCTCTGTACTGGTTTCGGAAGGCGGCCACGCAGGGACTTGCGCAAGCCGAGTTCAACTTGGGGGCCTATCACGCAAACGGTGAAGGTGGACTCCACCCGAATCCCGTCAAGGCTCTGTACTGGTTTCGAAAGGCGGCCGCGCAGGGACTTGCGCAAGCCGAGTTCAGCTTGGGGGTCTAT
>JAJZFQ010000021.1 GCA_021805275.1 Pseudomonadota bacterium | reverse complement strand
CGACGAACTGCGTGGTGAGGGTCTTCTGGATGGTCTGCACGGAGCCAAAGCGTGAGACCACATCCCCGATGTGCCGTTTCTCGAAGAACGCGAGCGGCAGGCGCAGCAGATGCCCGAAGAGGTTATTCACCCACTGCACGCTCACGGTGGCGCTGATCCAGGTGATGCACCAGGCGCGCAGCGCCGTCACGCCCACCTGGAAGACCGTGAGCAGCAAGAAGCCGATCCCGAGCACGGTGAGCAATTGGTGATCGGCGCTGGGGAAGACCTGATCGAGCACCCACTGCATATAGAGGGGGCCGGCGAGCACCATCACCTCGAGGGCGAGCGCCAGCAGCAGGATCTGGGTGAGCGCGCGTCTCAGCCCATGCACCTGCCCGCTCAAGGCTCGCAGCGAGATGGCCTCCCGAACCCGCGCCCGCTTGAAGCGCGCCGACGGCCACAGCTCGAGCGCCACCCCGGTAAAGTGCTTCGACACCTTCGCCCAGGTGAGCCGCTGCACCCCACGGGCCGGATCGTGGATGACGATCTCCTTCGCCCCGGCGCGCTTCAACACGACGAAGTGATCGAGATCCCAGTGCAGGAGGCAGGGCGCCTTGAGCGCCGCGAGATCCTCGATCTCGAGCCGCAGCGCTCGGGTATCGAGCGCCAGCTGTCCGGCAATATCCATCACCCGGCGCAGCGTTGCGCCCTTCAGCGACATCGAGGCTCTGCGGCGCATGCCCGGCAGGTCGATCTCGTAGCCGTAGTAGCTCGCCACCATGGCGAGGCACGCCAGGCCGCACTCGGCCGCCTCGGTCTGCAGGATCACCGGCAGGCGCTTGCCGCCGCCGAAGCGCAGCCCCGCGAGCACGTTCTCGGCGGCCGCACTCACGTGCGCACTCCCGCCGCTGCAGGTTTTCGATCGGCGGACACCCTCGAAGTCGGCGGCGCGCTCGCCAGCATCCGCCGGCTGAACCCATAGAGCGGCTCGAGGACCCATTCGATCAGCCGCCGCCGATCGAGCAGGATGTCCGCATGCAGCGTCATGCCCGGGCGCAAGGCGACCGGTTGCCCGTACGCTCGCACGGTCTGACCCCGCAGCCGCACCATCACCCGGTACAGCGGCACGGTGCTCTGCCGCCCGACCAGCGCGGCCACCTCCTGCGGGGAGAGGGCACTGCGCGAGACTTGACCGACCTCACCAAAGTGAAGCCCGAATCGCTGGTATGGGAACGCCTGATAGCGCAGTACAACCTGCTGGCCGCCGCGCACGAAGCCAACCGCCGAGCTCGGCACGAGCAGTTGCGCTTCGAGCCGCGAGCGGCGGGGCACGACCGTGAGCAACGGCTCACCGGCGCTCACCGTCTCGCCCGGCTTGATCAGCAGGGTTGCGACAATCCCAGCCCGGGGCGCCTTCACCACCCATTCGCGCTGCGCCTCGTTCTGGGCGAGCGCCTGCTCGAGCTGCGCGAGCTTGTTGCGGGTCGCGTTCTGCTGTGCCGCGAGCGTCAGAGGCACTTGCGCCAGTTGCTGTTGCGCTTGCGCGAGCTGTTGCGCGAGACCGAGCCGCTCGCGCCGTAACGCTTTGACCTGCAGTTCCGCGTTGAAGGTATCGGCCTGCTGCTGCTGCAGGTCGTACAGCGAAATGATGCCTTGCTTGCGAAGCGGCTCGATGCTCTTCAGCAGCGCCGCCATGTTCGCCGCCTCCTTGCGTTGCAACACCAACTGTGAGTCGATCTGCTGAAGCTGCGCGCGAAAGCTCGACACGCTCTGGCGCAGTGTCGCGCGCCGGCTCGTCGAGAGCGCCCATTGCGTCGCGAGGTCCTGCTCGAGCCCCTTGCGCTCGGTGTTGAGCTCCGAGGTGATGAACGCCAGCGTGTTGCCGAGCGCGGCGCTCTCGAGCGGGTTGTCGAAACTTGCGAGCGTCTCTCCCGCCGAGACCCGCTCGCCCTGGTGCACGTTGACCGCAAGCACATCGCCGGCGCCGGTCGCACTCAGCGTCACGAGTCCCGAGGCTGGCACGAGTGTACCCTGCACCGTGGCTCGCTGCGTGTAATGGCCGAGAAAGAGATAGGTCACCGCCGCAACGACAAACGCCACGGCCAGCAGGCTTACCGCCCAGAACGCTGGCGGTGTATTGATCTGAATGCTGCCGAGTGCGGCACGGCGCTGCGATTGCAGCGCTTCGCGTCTGAAAAGCTCCTCGTGTCCCCCTTGCTCTTCGTCCATCCCGATCTTCTTCTTTCGGTCAGACCCGCATACATGCGATTTCGATCCGAATGTAGCACCATGCGCCAGCAAGGCACAACATCCGGTCGATGATGTGAAGAATGACAATTTGCGCTCGGCCCATTGCAGTCGCATGACAACGCCGATGCGCTCCTCCGTCCTCGGCCATGACGCGCGGCTGGACCGAATCCAGCTCAGCGAACGCTCTCACCCGGCGTCAATGATTTTGCATTGAGAGAACTCGTCGTCGAGAATCGGCGTCACGCCGCAAATCTTGACGGTAGTTCCGAGAAGATGACCATTCGCAGAGCGCGCGCCTTCCAACCGAGACCACGCGCCACTACGGGACTCGCCGGTGCCGCCCGGACGTACGCCCGGGATGTCTCGCCCCTCGCGCATCGCGCGCTCGAGTGATTCTTGGGTGGCGGGCAATCCGGACCCCGCAGCGCGCGCCTACCTGCCGAAGTCGTCCTGCGGACTGCAATCCTGCTTATCCTCCCTCTGCACTGTTGCGCGGTCCTGCTTTCTCGCCTCCGTGATGGACCGAGACACGCGCCCACCGGCGTCCTGGCAGTCGCGCATCGTGTGCCATGCGTTCAGCAGCCCGTCGCCTGGGCGCACGCTCATGCGATCTGCCTGCTCGGTCTCCTCGAGCCATGTGGTTCGTTCGTGCGCGCCCATGTGCTGCCACCAAACCATCAGGTCCCGATGGGACGGATGGGGGCGCTCGATGCGCAGAACACTCTCGGGAACCCCATGCGCGCCATCGGCCTGCGCTCCTCTTGCCATTCGGGCCTGCTCGTCTTTGACGATGCGCGCCAGATCCAAATCCACGCCACGGATACCCTCGCGCGTCGCGTGCCGCGCCATCCGCTGCCGGAACTCCCCACTCCCTGTGAGCGAGACTGCCCCGCCGAAGCGCGCGGCGGCGATCTTGAGCGCCGCGCCCTCCGCCGCCTCTTCGTGTCGGACCAATTCGACACGCGTGCGCGTCACCGTGAAGACCTCGCGACCCGCCCGGTCCCGATATCGCCTGCATCGCGCCACGGCGTCCCACTCGTAGTGCAGGCCGCAGGCTCGCGCCACCGCGATCTCCGCAGTGCGGTACCCTGAGATCAGCCCGCCCGCGCTCGCAACGCCATCGCGCATGCGTTCGCGCGCGGCCTGCACTCGACGCTCGCGGGTACGCTTCGCGCGTGCACGCAGCGCGGCGCGGCACTCGGCCTGAAGCTCGAGGTGCGCGAGCTTGAGCGCCGAATAATCCTTCTGCGCGTGCGGCTTCGAGCGCCCGCTACGCGCCTCGCGTTCGTTCTCGACGGTCCACTGCGCGCGCAGCGACCGGTACCCCTCATCAAGCGACAGTCCCCGTCCTCGCGCGTGCGACTCGAGGGCCCGGCGTGCACACCCAATCTTCTGCGGAGTGATCTTCTCCGGGTGCGCGGCTTCTGCCGCCTGCGCATCGGCGCTCAAGCGCCCGCGTCACAAGCGCGCTGTGAGACTTCGCGTCCTGCGCTTCCCTCCGCGCCTCGCGTGCCGCCTGCTCCGCCGCCGCCGCGCGATGCTTGATAGCCTCATATTTGGTTCGGTCTCGGTGCGCTCGCCGCACCTCGTCCAGGGCCGCACAGAACACCCGCCGACGATTGTCAGGAGCCGTGTGGTCGAACGATGGCGACATGCCCACGACTTCGCCGAGGTCCCGTGAGCGCTTGAGAACTTCGGCCTCGAGTGCATCGATCCGGGCGTGTAGCGTCACGTGCTCGCATCGCCGCTTGCGCGCGGCCTCCCACATCATCGCGCGGTATTCGCGGTGATTGATGTGACCGCGCGGCGGCAATCCCGCGCGCCGCGCGGTTTCGCGCTCCGCCGCCAGCCTCGCCCGCCGCCCCGCCGCGCTCTCGCCCGTCACGACGCGGCAGGTCAGGTCTTGCACCTTGCGTATCGTCTCGCGGTCGAGCTTGATCACGCTGACTCGCGCCGGGATACGGCGCTCACCGGTCCGGGTCTCAATCACGTGCGCCGCGCGCTCGTGCATGCGATCCACGAGCACATGCGCGTGGGGATTCGGCTGCATCTCCCCGGTCGGCTCGTCGAGGTGACCTTCAGCGAAGGGCACCGCACACTGCAGAACTTCGTGCCCGGTCAGCGCCTCATACGCATGACACCACGTGGTCATGGTGTGGGTCAGCCGATCACGGTAGGCATCGACGCTCTCACCGCTTTCCGTGTCGCGTAGTGGCAGCACCACCACGCCGCTCCAGAATGGCGAGAACGCCTTTGCCCGCTTCGCCCGCTCGGAGCACTGTGCAAGCCGCGCCATGTACCGTTCATGCAGATGAGGATCATTGCGCACCAGCACCGACTCGAGCACCTGTCCGCTCGAATCCCGCAGCCGATGCTCCGGCGGCAGGAGATACCGTGGCTCCCGTCCCTCGCTGCGGTTGTGCGCATCTTCGTGCCGCAGGTTCTTCACCGCCTTGAAATTGACGCTGGCACCTCTCGCCATACATACCTCTCCGTGACTTGTCACTCCATTGCGCCCTGCGGGCCGCACACCCACTGTGTGGAGCACCCAGTCCAGACACCCCACAGCCCAAGGTGCGCAGCACCCGTCCGCAGGACATGCCGTCTGCAAGACCGCAAGAGGACATGGCCCGGCCATGTCCTTAATGCGCATTAAGGACATGCGGCGCATGTCCTCGGTGCTTCTCCGCCGGCCGGGCCCATCCGGGTGCTCGTCACGGCAAGCCGTGGAAACAGGATGGGCGACAAGTCGCGGACCACGGAATGGATGGATCCGTCTCCTCTTCGCGCGGGATCTCTGCGTCCCGATCTGCTGACCCACCGCCAGGGCGTGCATCCTGTGGGGCCCACGCGGGGGAATAAGGGAGAACGGCCCGCATCGTGCGGACCGAGATGGAGAATCACCATGACCCGGAAATCGAATCCCCCGCGTGAAATCGATCCCCTGAATACCGCGCTCCTCGCCGCGGTGCGCTCGAAACCGCCCGGCAATCTGCCCCCGGCGCGCGTGCTCTACGCGATCCGCAAGCTCGTTGCGGAGGGCTACAGCGATGAGGAAGTCTCGGCCGGGCTCGCCGGCGCACACATCACGGTCGCTGCCACCGAACTCGCTCATGCCCTCAAGTCCGTGCGCGACAATCGTTCGGCCCGTGCGGCGGAACGCGCTGCACGGAAGAGCGCGCAGCAGAACGCGCCCGAGCAGACGGACCCGAGCGCTGGTGCAGCCCGGCGAGTCAGCGTGCGATTCGGGATGAGACCCGCCGGCACGCGGCCGCTGCGCGATGCCGGACTGGACTACCTCGACGGCACGTGGTGCGGCGCAGTCGCGCCAGACAAACTGGAGGCGCTGCGGCAATTCGTGGTCGAACATGGCGGCACACTCGAGACGGCATGAGCGCGCTTGCGCCCGGCGGCGCAGGAGGGGCCGCCGGGCGCGATGCTTCATCCCGATGCGGGCGCCGCTCGTGCCACGACCCGATAGCATCGTGTCTTGCTGTGGCTGTCACGCCCCGCATCACTGATTTGCAGGCCGTCCACCACCTGTCCCACTCGCTCCGCCAGATAGTTACCGACGCGCAGTGCGTTGAGCCGCCCGGTACCGTCCGAGCCGATACCGAGCAGCGCTTCTCGCAACGCCATGCCCTCCTTTTTCGCCGCAGCCCGCGCCAACGTCGCAACCGTCACCGCGCGTTCGCCACAAGCCGCCCACCAGACGGCAAGCAGCACGCGCAATTTCTCGCGCTCGGGGTCGGCATCCTCCAGCGCGATCTGTGTCTGCATCGGATCGGCACACGCGAGCCATATGAGCGGATACCGCACCAGATGATCCCACTGGTGAAACCGGGATGGGCGCACCGTCAGCGCCGGTGCTCCGGCGGAGAGATACGCCAGCGGGATCGTCAGTGCCGCTTGCACGAGTCGCGCACGGTGCTCGGCGATGAATGCCGCGATATCGCGTTGGTACTTGCGCTCCTGCGGACGATCGAGCCCAGTGTCGAGCGCGCAACCCAGGGCCCGTGTCGTCAGGTCACCGACGAGGCGCAGACCATTGCCGGTGACGATCATCGTCACCGCCGTCGAGACGCGGGCCATCGTACTGCTGCGGATGATGCGATCCTGATAGCTCCCCGATGTCAGCGCTGCGCAGAGTGCCGCGCTATCGACCGCGTCGACCGCGTTGTCGAGACAGAGCACCGGGTCGCCCGCCAGGAGCACACCGAGCAGGCGCCGTCCGAGCTCGGCGGCTTCCTGCTCGAGCGGGATCACCGCCGCCTCGCGACCGGTTAGGATACGCGCGATGATGTGCGCAAGGGCCGTCTTGCCGCTCGATGCCTGCTTCGCGGTGACGGCCATGATGGGTGCAATGTCGAGCGCGCGGCGGACGATGGCGGTAATGATCGTCGCGAGCATCGCACTTGCGGACGGCGATTGTGCGCCCCCGACGAATGCGCACTCGGACAACAGATCATCGAGCGTGAGCAGCGCCTCGCGCGCCTCTTGCATGCTCGGCGTGGGGTTGATCGCCGGATACTCCATCCCGCCGAAGTCCACGTACAGACCGCTTCGGGCATCGTACCCATCGCGATCGAGCAGCGACCTATCCGTGCGCAGCGTTGGCGCCGTGACGATGCCCCGCAGCACCGGCAGGCGCCACTCCCCCGAGAGCGCCAGCAACTCCCGTGAAACCGAAACCGGCGGGTCAATGACCCTCAGTTCCCCCGTTTGTCGAGCGTTTCCCAATCCGCTATGCGGGCCAGCGTGTGGCTCAACCAGTCCTGCGTGACCGCCGTGATGATGCGGCTCCCGGCCGCACGGTGCACGCCGCCGGAGTCAGTGTCGGCATCGATCCGGGCGATCCGGACCAGCCGTTCACCCTGTTGGTACACACCGCCGACGGCGATCAACGCGGACTCGGCGGCACTCACCGCCGCTGGGCGCTGCCCCGTCTCGACCCGGATCACTGGCCGAGTGAAAGGGATGATCGTGCCGTCTCCACCCGCATCAGACCTCCCGCCGCGCTCCGGGGTACCATCCCCGGCCGTGGTCCCGTCGAGACTCATTGCCCCTCCCGCGCGGCGAGCCACTGCTCGAGCGTCGAGCGGCGGATACCGCTCGCCCGTGACCCAATTTTCAGCAGTTGTGGGAATTTGCCTTGACGAACCAACCGATGGATTTGCGCCCGACTGATACCGAGCAAAGACGGCAGATCCCGGGTCCGGATGACCGGATCCACCGGCGCCGACATCGGCGCTGAAGTTTGTGCTGACATGATCGTATCCTGACATCGTGCAGAAAAACCGGTGTCGCCACCGGCAGCGGGCCAGTCAGGAAGGTGCGCGGCGCGCCGCGCTGCCTTGTCACGGCGCGCTTATACGCGCGCCAAGCCCAGGGAGCGGGAATGGAAGCGAGGGAGGAGGGTCACAGCGAGGACGCCGCGACGCAATCGAATCGCTGCCTCACGGCGGTCATTCTGACGTTCGGCTCTCACGTGCAGTAGCGCGGCGAACAGTGACACAATGCGAGAAGCGATCAGCAAAGACCCCTTAATCCGGCCCCGCCGCATCGCGCGCCGTACGACTTGCACCCACTGTTCGCACCGCAGCGTGAGCCGCCGGGCAGCACCAGTGCCGAACGCGAACCGCTGTATGCCCACAACAGCGATGATGCCGGCGGCCGTGATCATGCCGACCAATGGCACAGAAGCGGCTTGCACGCCCGCGGTAACCGCTGCCACCGCCATCACGGTGAGTAACGCCGCCCAGCGTCCAGAGTTCCCCTTCACGTTCCGGACAAGCGCGTCCCACCCGTCCCTTCCCGTCCAGCGACGCGGGTGCAGCGCGGTCTCATAGTGGTGCGGCGTGAAGCGCATGAGAGATCTGTATCACGCAGCGTC
>JAJZFQ010000009.1 GCA_021805275.1 Pseudomonadota bacterium | reverse complement strand
CATGACTCGGGGTCATCGTGGATCGCTACTCCTTCGATGTGAGACTCTTTCATTCTCTCCTTCTTGCCGGTTTATCCCGGCGTACTAAGCGTGCGGCGGAGGCCCGTGGATTTCTCTCTGCCGTTCGGCCAAGCTATGCAACGGTGGGGGTGAAGTGGTCCCCCGTTGACGGACATCTAATGGATGGATTAAACCTACCCTTTGGAGGTCACTATGGAACGTCAGGTTCGTGCTCAATATACGGCCGAATACAAGGCGGAGGCCGTGTCACTGGCTGAGAGTCTCGGGGCGACGAAGGCCGCTCGTAAGCTGGGGATTTCGGTCAAGACGCTGGACAAATGGAGCCGTCTTGCGCGTGACGGAGGGGTCGTCAAGGACGGCAAACGCCGTTCGGTGAGCGATCTGGAAGCTGAAGTTTCGCGGCTGCGAGCCGAGAATACTCAGCTGCGCATGGAGCGCGATTTCATAAAAAACTCCGCCAAGCCGCGCGCGACCCCCCTTGTGTACAGAAACTCTTTGCCCGGAGGTATAGTCGCTGCGTTGAGGGCAGCGGCCGGGTGCTTTTGGTGGCCTACCCCGTAAAAAAACATGGTCCAGGGATCTTTGCGAACCCTACATTGGTGACACCTCGGGTGATCCCGTTTGGGAAAATGATCTGATTCGCGATCCCCGCCTGCGTTTTTCGGACCAATGTGACCGCTGATTCCGGACGAACGTGACCGGCCGTTCCGGCCGAACGTGACCGTTCATTCCGCTGGAAGGTGACCGATTTTGGGCGTGTGCCCGGAATCGGCGGTCACGTTCCCCCGGAATGATCCGCGCCGGGTCTGCGCTGGACCTCTCACCGCTGGCTAAGCTGCCCGATTTTTACCTCGGGGGAGCCGATGCCAGCCCAGCGGAGTGGAGTTGACCCGCCTATGCGGATCTCTGCATAGGTGGGTCAACTCCAATCCAGCAAGGCGCGCTCAGCATTCCGTATCCCCGCAGGAGAGGCACGGTCGCGCGCTCGTACGCTCGAGCGAAGCGAGCGAATTCCGGATGAAAACCATACGGCACACAGGACGGCGCCAAGCCGTGGTGCCACGCTCGTCAGGTCGAGTGTTTGAATCGGTTCGTGCCTGTCGATTGACCCGCGCTCGCGGTACGCCATCCCTTCGAGGCTGCCGAGGACCCCGCCCCTCGACGCACCCTGCGACGCCGGGGCGTCCATCCTCGCTCATTTCAAAGCTTCGGCCCTCGCCGAAGTCTTCAGGAACATCACCGTGCCCGGCGGGCGCAGTCACCGCCCTGCACGGCGCTCTTCACCGCCGGCATCGCCCGGCGGGACGTCACGTTCGGTGGTGAGCGGTTCGGTGCACGATCATTGACTCGGTGCCGGCCGGCGCCCGTGGGCGCCCGATCCGGGGCGCTGTTCCGCGGACGGCACAGCCGCCGTGGGCCCGAAGATCCGCACCGCTACGGATGGCGCCGCTCGTCCGGCCATGCCCTAATGAGCGTCCGGTGCCTCATCGAGGAGCACGATTCCGATGCCTGCCACGGACCTGCAGGGGCCGCGTCAACGGGACCGCCCCCGTCGCCACAAGATCCTCATCGTCGGGGGTGGTGCGGGTGGACTGGAGCTCGCCACACGTCTCGGCGACCGGCTGGACCGGCCACGCCGGGCACGCATCGAACTGATCGACTGCACTCGCACCCACCTGTGGAAGCCTCTCTTGCACGAGGTGGCGGCCGGCAGCATGGACCTCAGCGTGCATGAACTGAGCTACCTGGCCCAGTCGCACTGGCATCATTTCCGATTCCGACTCGGGGAGATGACCGGCCTCGACCGGACCCGGCGTGAAGTGCGCGTCGCACCGGTGCTCGATGAGGCCGGTGTTCAGATCACCGCCGAGCGTCTCTATACCTATGACACGCTGGTGATCGCCGTCGGCAGCCTCACCAATGACTTCGGCACCCCGGGCGTACAGGAATACGCCATTGCGCTCGAGACCCCGGCGGCCGCCGCGCGCTTCCACCGCCGGCTGGTCAACTCGATGATCCGCGCCCATGGGCAGCGCGAGCCACTGCGCCCCGAGCAGCTGCAGGTCGCGATCATCGGTGCGGGCGCCACGGGCGTGGAGCTCGCCGCGGAACTGCACAACACGACGCGTGCGCTGGTCTCGTATGGACTGGATCGGATCGATCCCGATGCGGACATCCGCATCCACCTGATCGAGGCCTCCGAGCGGATTCTGCCCGCCCTGCCGGAGCGTCTCTCGAGCGCGGCGGCGAACCTGCTCGGCTCCCTCGGCGTGCAGATCCGCACCGGGTCGCGGGTCGCGGCGGTCCTGCCGGACGGCGTTCGCCTCGCCTCCGGGCAGATCATCCCGGCCGAGCTCGTCGTGTGGGCCGCCGGCGTCAAGGCCCCGGAGTTCCTGCGCGATCTGGACGGGCTCGAAACCAACCACTCGAACCAGCTCGTGGTCCGGCCGACCCTGCAATGCACCCGCGACGAGAACGTCTTTGCGCTCGGGGACTGCGCGGCCTGTCCGTGGCTCGGCCGAGACGCCATCGTGCCACCGCGCGCGCAGGCGGCACACCAGCAGGCCACCCACATGGTGCGCCAGATCGAGCGGCGGTTGGCGGGCAAGCCGCTGCGCGAGTATCGCTATCGGGACTTCGGCTCGCTGGTGTCACTCGGTCGCCACAGCACCGTCGGCAACCTCATGGGTGCACTGGTCGGTGGCCATCTGATGCTCGAGGGCTACTTCGCGCGCCTGATGTACACGTGGTTGCGCAAACTGCACGAACTCGCCCTGCACGGCCCGGCGAAATTGACGCTCGATACGATCGCGCGGCTGATCACGCGCCGCACCGAGCCGCACGTCAAGCTGCACTGAGACGGACGTGGATCTCGATGGGAACGGAACTGCGCAGCGTCGCCAGAATGACGCAGTAGCGCTCCGCGGTGCCCACCAGTCGCTCGTAGGCGGCAAGATCCGCACTCCCCTCGAGCTCGAAGGACAGCCGAATGTTCTGGATCCCCACCGGCACTGTCTTGTCGACACCGAGCGTACCGCGCGCATCCCAGAGGCCCTCGGCGATGATCCGCCCGCCGGTGATCGGCACGCCGGTCGCCGTGGCCACCGCGAGCAGCGTCACGCCTGCGCAGGCGGCCAGCGACTGAAGCAGCAGATCTGCCGAACAGGCCATCGTGCCCGTGCCGCCGGTCGCGGGATGCAATCCGGCGATCGGCGGTAGATCCGTGCGCAGCCGGACCCCGAGACGCTGCGGATCGAGATTCAGTTCGACCCGCGAGGTCACCCGTGCCGCCTCCGGTGCGCTGCGGTAGGCCTGTTTGATCGGGCCCTGCAGTGCTTTGAGTTCCTCGGCATTCATCTGAAGTCTCCACTGACCTCGGGAGCGCACCGGGACGGACGCATCAGGTCGCCGATGGGGGGCTGAGGTACTTCGCAAACCAGCGCAGCGCGCGCAGCAGCACGTCTCTGCGGTCGGCCGGCTTGTAAAAGGCGTGGCCCTCGCCGGCGTACACCACCAGTTTCGCCGGCACACCCATCGCGCGCAGCGCATGCCAGTACTCGAACGACTGCGGTGCCGGGCATTCCCCGTCGTATTGTCCGACGACGATCAACGAGGGAGTCCTGTCGTGTTCGATGAAATTGATCGCCGAGCTCTTCGCATAGACCTTCGGGTCCCGGTAGACCGAGGCCCCGAAGAACGGGATCATCCACTCATCGATCGAGTTCTCCCCGTAGTAGCTCTTCCAGTCCGAGAGGCCCGCGCCCACCACCGCGGCCTTGAACCGATCGGTCTGGGTCGGGGCAAACATCGACATGAAGCCCCCGTAACTCCAGCCGGTGAGCCCGAGCCGGTGATCGTCGATTGGGTAACGCGCCTCGACCGTATCGATGCCGGCGAGGATGTCGCGCAGATCCCCATACCCCATGTCGCGCCGCACCGCCTGCTCGAAGCGCTCGCCTTCCCCGAAGCTGCCGCGCGGATTGGGCATGAACACGAAGTAGCCCATCGCTGCGAGCGGCACGGGTCCGTAGCCGTCCCAGGGCCAGCTCGGACGCGTCGCCCAGCTCGGTCCGCCATGCACGTAGACGATCATGGGGTAGTGACGGTGCGGATCGTAGTGCGGCGGGAACAGCAGCCAGCCCTGCACCGCAAACCCCTCGTTGTGCCAGTGCACCGAGACCGCCCGGCCCCACATCGGCTGCACGCCGGCATTCGCGTGCGTGATCGCGTGTGGCGCACCGATCACCGCGGTCGGCGCGTGAGCCGCGTTGGTGCGAAGCCGTACCGCGTCGATCTGCGGCGGTGAATCGAAGGTACTGTCGATGAACGACAGACGCTGATGCGAGGCGGAAACGGACACCGCCGAGGCGAATGTTCCGTCGCCCACGTTCGCCGGCACCGTGAACAGCGTCTCTTGGGTCGCCGCAGACCGTCCGTGCAGCGTAAAGCTCGACAGCCGCGTCGAGCCGCCGGCAAAGGACGACACCAGCAACGACTCATGACCCGTCCACTGGAGCCAGGAGGGGCTGATGTCGATCCCCGGCGTGACATCCACTGGCGCTCCGCCGTGGGCGGCCACGAGGTAGACGTCCCCTCCGGTGGCGCCCTGGTCGCTCATCAAGCCGCCGATAAAGGCGATTTTCGTGCCGTTCGGGGACCAGCGCGGCAGTGCGATCTGCAGGCCGTGCAGCGATCCGCTCACCGTCGCCGGATCGAGCGTCGTCTCGGGCAGCGAGCCCACCTGCTGCGTGTAGAGCTTCGCGGTCCACCAGTTGTCGCGCCCCGGCGGCGGCGCCCCGATGTAGGCGACGCGCGCACCGGCGGGCGCCCAGTCGTACTCATACACGAAAATGGACGCCGGAGTGATCAGCCGGACGGTGCCACCGTCGGCCGGCAGCATCGCCAGACGCTGATGCTCCACCCCGTCGCGACCGATGACGCCGATCTGCGGCTTGGTGGGCGAGACGGCCGCGATCGGGTGCAGATCGCCCTGCACGTAGAGGAAACTCACGGCCCGGCCGTCCGGCGTCCAGGCGAGTTCGTGCACGAATCCATCGAGGTGCGAGATGCGCCACGCTCGGCGGCCGTGCGCGCGGACTTCATAAATATCCAACTGATTGGCCCGCTTCGCCGGCTCGTTGCAGTCGGAGAGAAAGGCGAGCGTACGGCTGTCGGGCGACCACTGCAGACTGCCGTAGTGGCAGACACGATCCCCATCGGGGATGCGCACGGTACGCACTTCGGAACCGTCCGGCGCGGCGAGCTGCAGAATCTGCCGCGGGTCCGTGCCGTCTCGTTCGGTCACCACCCAGGCAATCGTCCGATCGTTCGGCGCGAGCGCGACAGCGGTGAAGCGCTGCACATCGCGCAACCGGCGCATGATCGTCGCGATCCGCACCTGCGTCCTCGCCGGTGTCGCGGCGTCGGCCAGAGCGCGCACCGGCGTCAGTGCCGCAGCGCACACCACCAGCACCATCGTGGCCGCCCACACCATTCTCCGGCGATATCCCATACTCACCTCCGCGCTGAAGTACTCAACCGTTGCGAGGATCTGATGATTCGAGGGTAGCACGCGGACCTCGGCGGGTCGACGCGTGGCCGAAGTGTTGGAAATGCGAGAATGAGCGAAGGCGCAGAGGCGATCGGCGGATCGGTGCGGCGCGCGGTATGCTCAGAACGCACACACCGTCGCGTGCAGCAGCGGTGCGGATTTCACCCACAGCGTCGCCCCTTCGGGGCCGCAGTGTGCGCGCAGATCCTCACCCGCCGGCAGCCGCAACCACGACCCGCGTGCGAACCGTTCCTCGTCCTGCGCGAAGCTGCCCTGCACGACCAACCCTTCCAGACCCCGCGGATTGGGCAGATGCACCGGCGCGTCTGCCGGCCACTCGTCGAGCCGAACCTGTTCGTAAGCGTCCTCGAAGAGCACGCGGGAGGTTTTCTGACCCTCCACCGGGGAGCGCGTGCGTCCCTCGCCGGGACGCACGGTCACGGATGCCGCGTCGTCGCGGCGGAACTGCCACAGTTTGACGAAGATGATGCAGCCGGCGTCGCTGCCGGGTGCGTGTCCGCTCGCCGGCGGGTTGCGCACGTAGGCGCCGGCCGGATAGTCCCCGCGCTCGTCCTGGAACACCCCGTCCAGCACCAGGAACTCCTCGCCGCCCGGATGCAGGTGCCGCGGGAAGCGGCTGCCCGGTGCATAGCGGACGATGGAGGTCGCACGGGCCTGCTCGGCGCCGATCCGAAACAACATCCGCCGCTCGATTCCCGCGCTCGGGCTGGCCACCCAGGGCGCCCCGGCCGTGTGCACGACCGCGCGGCGCGAGAGATCCTCGTTCAAAAGCATGCTGTACCCTCCGCCAGCCTGGATCGCCTCGCCCGCAGCACTTCGTCCCGGCGCCGCAGCACGGCCGGGGCCGGCGAGCGCGACCGAGGGCTGCGGCGCGGGCCGCCATTCGGTGCCGGAGGCAGTATAGCGCGCGCCTCCCGCGGGCCCTCTCACGCGCCCGATGTGGCGCCGAACGGCGAGGGTGTCCCGCTCAAATGATTGTACCGCCGCGCGCCGAGGCGCGATAATGGCCGCGCGGGGGACCTGTGAGTGTGCCGTCAAGAGATCTGAAGATCCGACGAGGCTCGCCATGAATGCTGCGTTTCGAACCACTCTGACCTTCGGCCTGTCGATCATCGCCGGCGTCCTGCTGCTCGGCGCGCGGACACCGCAGGCCACCGCCCAGGCGGCGTTTCTGGGGCCCGTTCCCCGCCCGACCTGCCAGCCCGGGGATCGGACCGAAACCGGGGTGGACGGTCAGCTCACGGCGGCCGAACGCGCCAGTGGCGCCTCGAAGAAACCCTACGCCTGCAACCTCAAGATCATCGGCGAGTACGCCGGCCAGGGCGCCGGGCATCAGCTGATGTGGTACGGGCACTGCGCCTACGTCACCACCGAAGGCTATGAAGCCGGTCAGAAAGGCGTCCCACCGCTGCTGGACCCCGGGATCCAAGTCCTGGATGTCGCTCATCAGCGCGACCCGCGGTACGTCACCCATCTCGATGACCCAGCCTCGCTCTACGATTGGGAGGACGGCTCGGTCAATCCGCGCCGCGCCCTGCTCGGCTCCGCGGAGAGCTGGATGGGCGCCGGTCCGCAGCCGGCCGTCTCGTTCTACAGCCTCAAGCAATGCACGCATCCGCAGCTGCTCGCGAGCGTGCAGATCCCGGATGCGAAGCTGCAGGCGCACGCGGGCAATTTCGCTGCCGACGGCAGAACCTATTGGATTGGCTCGTTCAACCAGCGCCGGCTGTACGCCATCGACGTCTCCAACCCCCGCCACCCGAGGGAACTGATCGACTGGAGCTTCCCGGACCATCAGCCGGGCGGCGCCGGTGCCCATCAGATCTGCCACCGGATCTCCTTGAATCAGTTCGCCGTCGACGGCCATCCGCCGGATACGCTGTTGTTCTGCGGCGTGGTGGGGCACCTGGTGCATGCGGGGGACTTCACCTCCGGCAACGGTCTGGTGATCTATGACGTGAGTCAGGTGCAGGAGCGTCGGCCCCATCCGCAGATCCGCGTGCTCGGCTCGTTGTACTGGACGGACGGAGACATCGCCATCGAGCCGGATCTGGCCTTCATCCACGGGACGCCATTTGTCGGCGTCGGGGATGAGTGCGGATCCGGCGGCTGCAGCGACCCGCAGGGCGCGATCGCCGCCTGCCGCGCCGGCCTGGCGCCGAACGGCATGGAGCGACTCATCGACATCAGCAACCTGGCTCACCCGAAGCTCGTCGCGCAATTGATGCTCGGCGTCGACGATCCGCACAACTGTGCGCTCACCGAACACGACGTCACCGCCACGATGGGCGGTTATGGGTACAGCGTGCACGACTGCACGTTCGACAACCCGCTCGATGCGAAGCTGCTCGCCTGCTCAAGCCACCAAGCGGGCGTGCGCGTCTTCGACATCCACGACCCCTACCGGCCGCGCGAGATCGCCTACTTCAAGGGACCGGCGCCGGCGAACCCCGATGAGATCGATCCCGGCTCGCTCCTGAACGTGTTTCAGGGCGTCAGTCCGCCGATCAATTTCGCCTGGTCGAAGGCGCACAGCCGCTTTGTCTGGCGGCATGGGCAGCTGTACC
>JAJZFQ010000031.1 GCA_021805275.1 Pseudomonadota bacterium | reverse complement strand
CGCAAGGCCGTCCTCACATCGCTTGCGCGGTCCGATTCATCGGCGTACGCTGCCTCCCGTCTCAGGTGGTCCAGGAAATTTGATTCCCTGGACTGAAACGGGAAGTCGGTGCGCATCCGCTCAGCGGGAGCCAAGCCGGCGCTGCCCACGCAACGGTAAGCGAAGCGCAGACTGCGAAGAACCACTGTGCCCACGGCACGGGAAGGTGCGGTCTTAAGGACGACACGTCCATTCGCGAGCCCGGAGACCGGCCGGAGACACGCACTCGGCGACTCGCGTTGGGCGATGTCAGACCGGTTACGATATCTGCATATCGCAGCCTTCTGTCGTCTCCACACACGCGCCCCGGGTTGACCTCGACGCACGTGGCGTGTGTAGGAGCAGACCGATGACATTCGTGATTGCCGCGGTACATCCTCTGGCCGGGGGCGCTTCCTCGATTGCGCCCCTAGAGAATAGTGATTTGATTCTCGGCCCAATGAGCTTGGCCTTCTCTCGAGGCCCCGGACCCAGAACCAACGATTCGGCCCTCACTCGGCCCTCGACACCCGTGCCGTCGCGACGATAGGGCGTGTGCATCCGTACCACGACGACTGCGGTACAGGTGAAATTCCCTGCTCTTCGGTGGTGATCTCCCGCTTTGCCCGCAAATCGGAGCGCAAGTGGCTCACCTCGCCACCGACGGCACCGTGATCGTTCAGTGGCACTCGATTGCAACGCGCCTTGATCCCTGAGCAGTCCGCAAACCCCATGAGTCAATGCACACCCGCCTCGCCCCTAGACCGGAACCACTCCATGCTCACGCAGCAATCGACTCGGCGCCTCGGCTTCCTCGCGCTCGCCGCCACGATGGCCGTTACCCGCTTCGGTCAATGCGCCAGTGCGTCCTCGCTACCCGATGCGTCGTGGGCGGTGTTCTTCATTGCCGGAGTCTACTTCGCGGCGGATTGGCGCTGGGCGCTTCCCGCGCTGCTCGCTCAGGCAATTGGGATCGATTTCGCTGCGGTTCATTACTACGGCTTCAGCGACTACTGTGCCACGGCCGCGTATTGGTTCATTGTGCCGGCGTACTCACTCCTATGGCTCGGCGGCGCGTGGTTCAGCCGTGCCTACCAGACGCTGTCGCGCGATCTTGGGCGACTTGCTCTCAGTTTTATGCTCTCGGTCAGTGGCTGCTTTCTGTTGACGGAAGGGAGTTTCTATTGGCTGAACGATCGCATCGTGCATGCGAGCATCTCGGGTTGGTGGTTCAACGTCACGAGCTGGTATGGCTACTTCATGCTCGCCACTGCCGGCTACGTCGCACTCGCGGTGCTGGGCCACCTAGCGGCAACCCGCCGTCTGCCCGCGCGCGCATCTGCAAACGCCATGAGTGTCGCTCGATTCCGGAGTTGACGCCGCAGCCATGTCAACCGACGAAGGGACGACCGCCTACGTCCTCGAGTTCGAGATTGACGCGCGAGCGGGAATCGAACGGTAGGGCACGGGTGAGTCACTGGGTATTCGGACGAGGCGTCTAATTGCCATGAGCAATTCTCCACACCGCTATGACGACACGGCTCTCGCGGCCATCTATCGCGTCATTCGCGAACGCCGCGATGTCAGGTCATTTTTGCGCACGCCGGTCAACCCCGAAACGCTTGCACGGATCCTGCAGTGCGCGCACGCCGCACCGAGCGTAGGACTATCGCAACCGTGGCGCTTTCTGCACATTACGCGACTCGAATTGCGTCAAAGGATACATACGCTGGTTCAGCAGGAGCGCCTGCGTACGGCCGATGCGCTGGGTCACCGACGGGACGAATTTTTGCGCTTGAAGGTCGAGGGCATTCTCGACTGCGCCGAGCTGCTGGTCGTCGCACTGGTCCAGGGCGGCACCCGCGAGATCTTCGGCCGGCGCACGCTTCCGGAGATGGACTTGGCCTCGGTGGCCTGCGGGATACAAAACTTGTGGCTGGCAGCGCGTGCGGAGGGGCTGGGCGTCGGCTGGGTCTCCATGTTCGACCCACTGGCGCTGGCCGACCTGCTGCGGTTTCCAGAGCAAGCGCGTCCCGTCGCCATATTGTGCATTGGCAACGTCGCGCAATTCGATCCGGCTCCACGCCTTGCGCTGGAGCAGTGGCGTCAGCCGCGACCGCTCAGCGAAATGCTGTTCGAGAATGACTGGCCGGAAGGGGCGCCGTGAGCGGCCGTGATCGATGCGCCGCGCGGGACCTTGCCCTGACGCGCGCCCTCAAGGACGGGATCCAGAGCGGTGCCACGCTGCTGGATGATGCCCTTCGGTACCCGGCAGGACTGCTGGCCCTACCACCGGTGAGGCTGCGGGTCGCGGAATGAAGGCCGGCGTGCTCATTGCGGCTGTGCTGCTTGACGGGTGGCTCGGTGAGCCTCGGCGGTGGCATCCGCTGGTGGGCTTCGGGAACATTGCCCACCGTCTCGAAGCGAGACTGAATCCCCCCCGCGAGCGCGCTGCACTCGCACCTCACCACCTTTCCTCGGGCTATATGGCGGGCGTGCTCGCCGTGCTACTCACGGTCGGTCCGCCGGTTCTGGCGGTAGCGCTGCTCCTTCGCTACCGACCGCTCGCACCGCTCATGGCGGTCGCGCTGCTCTACCTGGTGATAGGTCACCGCAGTTTGCACGAGCATGCCGTCGCGGTGGAACGTGCGCTGCGCGATGAAGATCTTGTCGAAGCCCGTCGCCGCGTCGGTGCAATGGTGAGCCGGGATACCGCGGACATGGATTCCGGACGGATCGCCGGCGCGACGGTGGAGTCCGTACTCGAGAACGGCAATGATGCGCTCTTCGGTGCGCTCTTCTGGTTCCTCGTGAGCGGAGCCGCCGGGGCACTGGCGTACCGACTCATCAATACGCTCGATGCCATGTGGGGTTATCGCACCGAGCGCTATCGTCAGTTCGGCTGGGCCGCGGCTCGCCTCGATGATCTGATGAATTTTCTCCCGGCGCGCCTGACCGCGCTCAGCTATGCGGCGGTAGGTCATCTCGCCACCGCACTGCGCTGCTGGAGACTGCAGGCGCCCGCCTGGGACAGTCCGAACGCCGGACCGGTGATGGCGTCCGGTGCCGGCGCGTTGCAGATCCGCGTGGGCGGTGGCGCCTTCTACCACGGCCGCTGGCTGTCGCGGAGCACTCTGGGCGAGGGACGTCCCGCTGAGAGCGGGGATATTGGGCGCGCCCGATATCTCGTTCTGCGTGCATTGGCGCTGTGGATCGGGGTAGCGACACTCATCGGGCTGATCAGGTGGGCACTCGATGCTTGAGCATGGCGGAAGACTTCGCCGCGCGGCACTGCGCTATGGTATCGCGCTCGAACAGTGGCTGGACTTATCGACCGGAATCAACCCGGTGTCCTGGTGCGGCATCGAGGTGCCCCGCTCGGCCTGGGCCCGCCTACCGGAGGAGGATGACGGACTCCTGACCGCGGCACAGAGCTACTTCGGCGTCCCACACGTCCTGCCGGTCGCCGGCTCTCAGGCCGCAATCATGCATCTGCCCCAACTGCGCACGCGCGGGACGGTAGGCGTGCTCGCGCCGAGCTACGCCGAGCATGCTTTGCGCTGGCGCGAGGCGGGACACCAGGTCGCGCCGGTCACGCTCGCCGAGTGTCCCTCCGCCGCCGATGTCCTCGATGTCCTCGTGCTCGTCAATCCGAACAACCCTACTGGGGAGCGCATTACGCGCAGTCGGCTGCTCGAGTGGCATGCACGCCTGGCCGTCCGTGGAGGCTGGCTGATTGTCGACGAAGCGTTCGCCGACGCGGACTCGTCGCAGAGCGTTGCCTCCTGCACTCAACGTGAGGGACTCATCGTGCTGCGTTCGCTCGGCAAGTTCTTCGGACTCGCCGGTGCGCGCGTCGGGTTCGTGCTGGCGGCCGAGGACCTCCTCCACGCGCTGGAGGAAAAGCTCGGCCCCTGGACCGTCGCCGGCCCGGCCCGCTTCATCGCGCAACACGCGCTCGCCGACCGGCCCTGGCACGACGCCATGCGTGCACGACTGCACGGACAATGCGCTCGCCTCACTGCACTCCTGCAGGACTGTGGGTTACCCCCCGCAGGCGGCTGCAGCCTGTTTCAGTGGGTGCCTACCACCGCCGCGACGCCCATCCACGAGGCGCTGGCGCGCGAGGGCATCCTCACTCGCCTGTTCGAGGCGCCGCGCGGCTTGCGCTTCGGTCTTGCGGCGCAGGATGCCGAGTGGGCACGCCTCGAGCGGGCGCTCGGGGCGTATCAGGCGTTGCGATCATGACCGCTCGCGCACTCCTGCTCCAGGGCACGCGCTCCACGACCGGCAAGCGCAGGCGGGTCCGTCGTGCCCACGCACGGTCCTCACGGTCAGTCATTCAGGAGCGATCCATCGGCGCACGTCCCCAGGTAGCGGCTCCTGCGGAACGCGACGCGGATTTCGAGCCGTTGTGGGGCGCGATATGACTACCGTGCGACGCTCTGTGTCCGCAGGAAATGGGTCCCGTCCGATGAAGCAGCTGATCCTCGGTGGAGTGCGCTCCGGGAAGAGTCGGCTCGCGGAAGAGCGTGCCGGCGCGAGCGCCCGTCAAGTGGTCTATGTGGCCACCGCACTCAATGGAGGCGATGCTGAGATGGAGACGCGAATTCTGCAACACCGCGCACGTCGCCCATCGGAGTGGATCACGATCGAAGAGCCGTACGCGCTTGGCAACGTGCTGCTCGCCAACGATTCGCGCGATCGGTGTCTGTTGGTCGAGTGCCTGACGCTCTGGCTCACGAACCTGCTGTGTGTAAGACCCGACCGATTGGACGACGAGCGGCGCAGTCTGTGCGATGCGGTAGCGCAACTGCGCGGCGCACTGATTCTCGTCAGTAACGAAACGGGTCTCGGAGTAGTGCCACTGGGTGAGTTGTCGCGCCGCTTCCTCGACGCCAGCGGCGAGCTTCATCAGACGTTGGCGCAACTCTGTGATCGGGTCACACTCACGGTCGCCGGATTACCCCTGGAGCTCAAAGGGCCACCACAATGATCGCGCTCACGGCCCGCCATCGATGGGCCACTGAGTGCACCGGCGCCACCGCCCGGATGAGCATCAATGACATGCCGCACTCAGGGGTGCACAACATGCGAAGCAGCGGAACCTTACCCATGATCAGAGAGGTCCCTTGAATATGAGCGATATCAATTCCGTCTCGCTGCACGAGACACTGGCGCACGTCCGGCCGGTGACGGGGGACTTGCGGATCGAAGCCAATCAACGGCTCGATCAGCTGACCAAGCCGCCGGGAAGCCTCGGGCAGCTGGAAGCGATCGCCGCGCAGTGCTATACCATTGCCGAAGGCAGCTGGTCCGCTCCGCTGCGCAAGGCGGCGTATGTGTTCGCCGCCGATCATGGCGTGACTCAAGAAGGGGTCAGTGCCTACCCCAGCGCCGTAACGGCGCAGATGGTCGAGAATTTTTTGCGCGGTGGTGCAGCCATCAACGTGCTCGCGCGACTCCATGGCGTGCAGCTCACGATCATCGACGTAGGCGTGGATGCCGACTTTCCCAATCACGGTGCGCTATGGCAACGAAAGGTCCGCCGTTCCAGCCGGAACCTGCGCGTCGAGCCCGCGATGTCATCGCTCGAGCTGACGGATGCGCTGAACGTCGGCCTTGAGGCCGCTGAAGACGCCCACAGCCGGGGCATGCATCTGGTTGCCGCCGGCGAAATGGGCATCGGCAACACGACGGCCGCTAGCGCGCTCGCCGCGGCCCTGACCCGTCAGTCGGTCGAAGCGGTGACCGGCAGGGGGACCGGAATCAGCTCCGCTGCCCGTCAGAGCAAGCAGCAGGTGATTGGTGAGGCGCTCGACCGACACCTCCCGCAGTGGCGCAGCGAGACGGTAGCGCCACTCGAGGCGCTCCGCTGCGTCGGTGGGCTGGAGATCGCCGCGATGACTGGCTTTTTTCTCGGCGCTGCGCGTCATCGCAAAATCATCGTCGTCGATGGCTTCATTGCCACCGCCGCTGCAGCGGTCGCCGTTGCGCTCGCCCCCCCGGTGCGCGATTATCTGCTCGCCGGCCACCGCTCCGAGGAGCCCGGACACACTCACCTGCTGCATCACATCGGCATCACGCCCATCCTGGATTTGCGGATGCGCCTCGGCGAAGGGACCGGCGCTGTGCTCGCCATGCCGGTCATCGCCTCCGCGATGCACATTCTGACGGAAATGGCCACGTTCGCATCGGCAGGGGTGAGCACCGCAAACGCATGAGGCGTCCAATCCGCGAATTCCTCGGCGCGGTTCAATTCCTCACGCGCATTCCTCTGCCGCAGCGGTGGCTGGGAGAGATTGCACTGGCGCAGGCCGCACCGTACTTCCCCCTGGTCGGGGTATTACTCGGACTGGCCGGGGCAGGTGTCGACGTCGCTCTTCGTGCGCACCTCCCCGCGACGGGCGCGGCCGCCGTATCCGTGGCGCTTCTGATCGTGATCACCGGCGCGCTTCACGAGGACGGACTCGCCGACACGGCGGATGGCTTCGGGGGCGGAACGACCGCGGAGCGGGTGCTCGGCATCATGCGCGACAGCCGAATCGGCAGTTACGGCGCGATCGCCATCGCACTGTCCGTCTTGCTGAGGACCGCATTTATCGCGGCGCTACCGAATCGGGAGGTGTTCGCCTACTTTGTGTCGGCCGAAATGCTGTCGCGCTGGAGCGTGCTTCCACTTGCCTATTTTTTGCCCTCCGCCCGTCAGGGTGGACCGACCGCCGGACAGGGTGCGCGGCTCGCCCGTGCCATCCCGGTCACGGCGGTCGTGTTCGGCACATTGATCGCCATCATCGTGACCGTGGCGAGTCTGCACGCAGACAGCTGGCGCCCCTGGGCGGTCTGTCTGCCGATCATCGCCGCAAGCGGACTATATTTCTGGCGGCGGATAAGTGGCGTGACCGGCGACTGTTTCGGCGCCGTCATTCAGCTCACTGCCACCGCCGTCTATCTCTGCGGTGCATGGCGATGAGGCAACTGGTTCTCATCCGCCACCCGGCCACCGATCTTGCTGGGACATTCTGCGGGCACAGTGACCCCGACTTGAATGCAACGGGGCACGCACAGCTGCAGGCATTGCAGCAGAAACTCGCCCGATCCTCGCTCGATCGACTCCTCAGCAGCGATCTGTTGCGTACCCGCCGATGCGCCGAGGCGCTCGCCGAGCAGCAGGGCATTAGGGCCACCTTCACCCCGGCATTGCGCGAGATGCATTTTGGCGATTGGGAGGGACTGCGGTGGGACGAAGTCGAGATCCGTTTCCCCGAGCAGGCGCAGCGTTGGCTGCAGGGGTTTGCAACGTTTACACCACCTCACGCGGAGGCGTATGCGCAGTTCACCGCCCGCATCAGCAGGGCGGCCGATGAATGGTTGCAGGATACCGCGGACACGACCCTCGCCATCGTGACGCATCGGGGCGTATTACTATTCCTGTTGCAGCACTATTGCGGGGTTGAGGTCACGACGGCATGGCAACTGTCATCCCACTACGCAACCGTCCTGTTGTGCACGCCCGCGGCAGGCGGGGATCGTCCCTGGGCGGTCCGCGAGACATGGCACCCGGGGTAACGAACGCGCCCGAGCGTCCCAAGATCTCGGCAACGGGGATCGCCGTCGGCCGTGCCGGACGGCATCACGGTGAGATTCTCCAGGGTCTCTGGTGGCAACCCTCGGAGGCTCGCGCCGATCCCATCCCCTGTCTCGTCACTCTGCCAGTACCTGGCACCGGCACGGAGGCCCATTTCCGGCTGACGCCCGGACGACGCATCGTGGTTCACCCCACCAACCGGGTAAAAGCCGCGCGCGCCGCCCGATTGGCACTCGATGCGCTCGACGCCAGCGCCTCCGGCGGCCTGCTGCACCTAAACAGCTCCATACCCATCGGACTCGGAATGGGCTCCTCCACCAGCGACGTCCTTGCGACACTCCGGGCCGTGTTCGACGCATGCGGCGCGCCAGCGGATGCGACCTTGCTCGCCCGGCTCGCAGTGAGGGCCGAGGCCGCCGCGGACCCGCTCATGTTCGCCGGTGCGGTGCTGTTCGCACAGCGCGAAGGCCACATCCTTGAGGACTGGGGACGATGGTTCCCTGATTTCCTGCTCCTGAGCATCGACACCGAGCCGCGCTCGGGTGGTCACGATACGTTGGGCCTGCCTGTACCGAACGGCGCCGCCATGCGGGATGAGTACACTGGGCTCGTGCAACAAGCACGTGCCGCGTTCCAGGCACGCGATGCGGCTGCCGTCGCCGCCGCCGCGACTCGCAGTGCCGAACTCAACCAGCGGATCGTACCCCTGCGTGGATTTGAGGATCTGCGCATGCTGGCCGCCACCAGTGGAGCGCTGGGCCTGCAGATCTCGCACTCGGGAACCGTGGCCGGGCTGCTGTTCGATCCGCAGATCGTCCGGCACACGCTGAAACCTCTGCTGACCCAGCTGCGCGCGCGCCAGATGGCCCCGCTCGGGATTTTTCGCACCGGCTGCGATACCTCTCGCGGTGCTGCGTGAAACTCCGTCGATGCGCGCATGCCGGCCTCGGACCCGCACACCGTCGGCTCAACGCGAATCTCGAGCACTCCGACTGAGCCCTTTGGGGGGATCGGCGTGCCGGTAAGATACGCGTCAAGGCCTCACTCGAGAGTCGTCCAGCCCACACTCCGCCGGATCTCCCATGGATTTTCATGCGCATCGACTGAATTCGATCTGCGCGGAAGGAAGGGCCGCGTATCCATCTACACGGCCCTTCGACTCACCACTTCGGAACAAGTATGCGTCGCCAGAACCCCAGAGGACTCTGGACCGCCGCATCAGAATCCAAACGGACTCCACGTCAATCCGACGAACACCCCGAACGGCATGGTGTTGTAGCTATAGGCCGTCTGATACCGCTTATCAAGCAGGTTCTCTATACGCGCACTCCACCGAAAATCCCGGCCAAGGGGGCCCTCGGCGGTCAGGCCGACCGTGGTGTAGCTCCCCAGGGTCACGGGAAATGCCGTAAACGACGGCGTGTACGCCACATCCGGGCGCGGCCCCATGTAATGCAGGACCAACCCGGTCGTTACTCGGCCGAACTGGTAGCCCAGCGTGAGGTTAGCCATGCTCCTGGCGAGACGTTGCAGCGTCGGATTACCGACCTCGCTCTGCGCGATCGGCTGCTGCAAGGTCACATTGGCATCATAACTCCATCGCCGCCAGCTGCCCCTTGCGGAGAGCTCTGCCCCACGCGTGCGCGTACGCGCGATGTTTTGGAACTGCGTCATTCCGTTCGGCGTCGAGCCGAAGCCCCACATTTCGTTGCCGGTGGTTTGGAACAACGTCATGCGCACATTGACCGGGGCTCCGGACCACTGCAGCGCCGCCTGAACGGTGTGCGCCGATTCCGGCTTCAGGAGGGGATTCGCGGCCCAATACGGGTTGCTGTAATACAGATAACCGAGCGGCGGCACATTGAATGCACTCGAGTAGCTGGCGATCGCCTCGAATCCATGACCCAGTTGGCGTCCGTAGCCGGCGTAGAACGTGTTTTTGTTGCTGGCATAGCCGCCGAACTGGTCATGCCGCACATTCAGTTGAATTTCATTTCCGGAAAACGAACCATTCAATCCCGCGAAGACGGCAGTGACGTTGCGCGAGGTGCTCGGAATGTCGCCCTGGCCGGTGCTGGTGACTGACTGGTGCTGATGGGTCGCACCGCCTGTGACTATCCAGTCCTTGGAAAGACGCACGACATTGCGCCAGAGCACATCAAGGTGTGTCGATCGATACATCGCCGGGTAGCTGCCGAGATTGATGTTCTCGGTGCGCTCTCGAGACACGCTGAAGTGCGACGTCCAGATGGAAGCGATTCGATTGTCGCTGAACACCTGAAAGAGCGTCTCCTTCGTGCGTCCTCCGGCCGAATCGTTGTCGTAGCTGTAGCGCCCGTCGCTGGAAAACACACGCGCACCGAGTTGCTCGTGACTGCCGAGCTCCTGCACGATCGAGCCGTTGGCGGTGAGATTGTGATATCCGTCGGACTGGTTCGTGGTCACCAGTGTGCTTTGCGCAGGGTTGATGGACGGAATGCCCGCTGTGGTGAACCGACTCACCCCGATTTGCAGACGAGTGTTGTGAATCCGGCCACTGGCGTTCACCGACGCCGTCACCGTGTTGCGGCTCCCTGCCGCCATGGACAGGTGCACTTGAGGTTTGGAGCGTCCCTCGCGCGTGGTAATCAGGATGACGCCGCCAATGGCGCTCGAGCCATAGATCGCGGATACGTTGCCGTGAATCACCTCGATGCGCTCGATCTGATCGGTGGTGAGGTTCTCAAGATAGTCGCCACCACCGGATGCGTCTTCGGCGGTCAGAGGCACACCATCGAGTAAGATCAAAACCCCCGCATCCGTTCCACCGAACCCCTCGAGGTAGAGTGTCGAGGTGTGCCCGGGGCCGCCATTCGAGGTGATTTGCACGCCGGCCACTCGTTCGAGCAACGTCGTGAGATTTTTCACCCCGCTCTGCTCAATCTGAACACGGGTGATGACGCTCACGTTGGGCAACGTCTTAGCCAGGGGTTGGGGAAAGGTCGCCGCCGAGATGACCACGGTCGGTACATTGGTGGGCGCCATCGCAGCCAATGCGGGTGTCCCGATCGTCAGGCCGCACGAGAGCGCCATCCACCCCAGGGCTGCCAGGACCCCAGCCGACCGGGACCCGGGGACCCGACGGGTGTGCGTCGCCGGATGAGGGCAGGCACGCACTTCGCTCGAGCTCGTCATCTGTACGGTCCGCTCGTTGGGTACGCGCCGATAAAAATCGGCCAGAGTGAGGATCATTTGCATCGCAGTGCTCCGTTCATGTGCCCCTTCCGGGGCGTAGTAACGACAGCCGATGCGAAGCACGCGCATACAAACCGTGAATACGGAGCTTTCACTCCGTGCACACGGCTGCATTCGGTGGTGGTGGAATGTTCTCCCCCGGCCTCCGCATCGGTCTCAATGTCACCGCTGCGATAGACCGCTCCGTGTGGTGCTCCCCGCCCACCGGTTGGGTGACCGTACTGGCAGGTCTCCTGGCTCGCGGGTCGTGATCGTGCGCCCGGCCTTCCCAGTTTCCCAGTGGCCGTCGTGGGCGCGGACTCGCCGCTTACAGTTACGGGGGTAGCTGCGGCATCGACTCATGTCTCACCGCATTCCCTCTTGCCTCCCCGGTGTCGACCGGGGAACCAGCACGCGGGCGAGAGTCTCTCCCGAAGTCGGTCCGCCGTCAAGAACGGCCGCTCCCAAGGCGCTGACGGCGAAGTTGCGCCGCCAACGCCAATACCGTGGAGTGGGATCTGACCGTTGTGGGTTTCCGCAAACTCGGAAGGTTCCGCCCTCCGCGCGCAACCGCGCACCAATGCTCGCGGAGTCTGGGCAACAGATCGGCGACGGTAGACGTTGAGTCAGCGCAGCATAATTGTGGCCCGAAGGGTGCGCTCAAAAGCGCCACGCCGCGCCGCTGCAAGTTCAATCCGTCATCGATACGATAGACCGTGGAGCTCTAGACGACATCCGCTCGGTCAGCTTGCGCCCCAGGCAGTCCTTCCCCTGGATACCCGT
This sequence comes from Pseudomonadota bacterium, assembly GCA_021805275.1. Next base: position 21,653 of record JAJZFQ010000031.1, on the reverse strand, counting down.
TGCCGCTCATCGGCGAAGAAACCGGATGTGATCCGGTCGCTCACGGCGCACCCTCCGCGCCATTGATCCGGCGTCACTCGCGTCGCTCACCGGCGCACACGCGCCCCCCGGAAAGGGCAGGCCACGATTCACGGCGCAGCGCTGTCGTTTGAAATCAATCATTCGTCCGACTTCAACTGAATTTCCCTCGCAGTGAAATGCACACGGGCTTGAGGATCCCGTAGTGGACGCATGCTGTCCGCCGGTTTGTGTTGGCGCTCCAGCCCTGCAGAGGCGACCGTCCTGAGCCCTCGTTCGCCCAAGCGCTGCGCGAGAAACGCCGCCGTGTGAGACGGATGGCCGGCGACACCGCTTTGCGCCCGGACCACGGGCACTTGGCCGCAGTGGCCGCGTTGTAATGTCGTCCGGTTCGAGACGTCGTTCGCTGCAGGAAGGGTCGGCGTCTTGCCCACGCCGGCGTCACAGTCGCGAAGGCGACTGGCGCGCCGTTGCGTCGCCGCATGGCGATTAAGGCATTGAATTTTATGGCATGATTGGCGCGCCCGGAGGGATTCGAACCCCCGACCACCTGGTTCGAAGCCAGGTACTCTATCCAACTGAGCTACGGGCGCCCACGGGAGGCGGCATTCTATCAGGGGGCCGGGCCGCCCCGATACGGCAGGAGCGACTGCCCGGCGCACGCGGCGTGTCGCCCGGAGACGCCGGCACGCGTACGCGATTGTCGAGGCGGGCCCAGTGCAGCGAGGCACCTGAGCGTCAGCGCGGTTCGCCTGAGCGCTGGCGCTGCGGGGACACCACGCAACATTCGGACACATCCCCGGCGGAATACTCGGTGTTGCGTTGAGATTCGTCACGGCGCGCCGGTGATCCCCGCCGCGACGGCCGGCATCGCGAGGGGTGCCCCGCGCGGCGCCCTTGGGCGACGCGGTGTCTGCCCGGTCTTCCAATGCCTCGAACGCGTACGCGGCCCCGGCCTTTGCCCGGCGCACGATCCGGTGCCACCGCGACGGGCGCGGCCGCGAGCGGCAGTCCCGGGGGCGGCCCCTCGCCGCACGGACCGCCCTGCCCGGATCCAGGACCCGAGGGGCTCGGCTCATCCGCCACGGCCCATGGCGCACGCCGCAGTCCGGAGCCTGCCGGGAGTAACCCCGCCGTCGCCCCGGATTGATAAGATAGGGGCTCCGTCACTCTGAGGGTCTCTAATGAAATCATTGCTCGCTGCGGCGGCGCTCGCAGCGCTCACCCTGGCTCCGGCGTATGCCGATTGCACGTACCCGAAGGCGCCTGCGAACCTGCCCGACGGCACCGTCGCGACGCTCGCTCAGATGCTCGCCGCGCAAAAATCGGTGCAGGCGTACAACGGGACGATGAACACCTATCTCGCCTGCATCAAGAAGCAGAGCGACGCAACCATCGCGAAACAGTCGCTGAAGCTGACCAAGAAGCAGATCAAGTCGCTCGAGATCATGGAGATCCAGCGCAACAACGCGGCCGTGGATCAGCTGCAGAAGGTCGCCAAACGCTTCAACGCGCAGGTGCGGATCTACCAGAAGAAACACGCCAAGAAGAGCAACTAGTCCACTGGGGGCGCGACGGACCATGCTCAGCCCGGGGCAAGCGGATGAACTGATCGGCCGGCACCTGACGTGCCTGCCGACGGTTTCCCTACCCCTGCTGCAGTGCGCCGGAGCGGTGCTGCGGGAGGACGTTCGCGCCGAGCGCGATCAGCCGCCCTTCGACCGAGTCGCCATGGACGGCATCGCGCTGCAGAGTGCAGCGGTCGAGGCCGGGCAGCGCCGCTTCGAGATCCAGGCGACCCAGGCCGCGGGCGAGCCTGCCCTGACGCTCGCCTCGGGGCACCACTGCATCGAAGTCATGACCGGCACGCCCTTGCCGGTGGGCTGCGATTGCGTCGTGCCTGTCGAGCAGATCGGGGTGGCCGACGGCCACGCGACCCTGGCGGAGGGCCTCACGGTGGCCGTGGGTCAGCACCTGCACCCTCGCGGCACGGATGCCCGCCAGGGCGAGCGGCTGCTGTGTGCCGGGATGCGCCTCGGCCCCCCGCAGATCGCGGTCGCCGCCGCCGCCGGCAAGGCCCGAGTCCGGGTGGCCAGCCAACCGATGGTCGCGGTGCTCTCCACGGGCAACGAACTCATCGAGCCGGGTGAACCGATTCTCGACCATCAGGTGCGCCGCTCGAACGCGTACGCCATTGCCGCGGCGCTCGAACTACACGGCTACCCCCGGATCGCGACGGAACATCTGCACGATGATGCGGCTGAGCTCGAGGCTCGGCTGAAATTTCACCTCGAGACGCACGACGTGCTGGTGCTCAGCGGCGGGGTGTCGATGGGAAAACTCGACCTGGTGCCGCAGGCGCTGGAGTCCCTCGGCGTGCACTGCGTCTTCCACAAGGTCGCGCAGCGGCCCGGAAAGCCGCTCTGGTTCGGCATAGCGCCCTCGGGTGCCGCCGTGCTCGCGCTCCCGGGTAATCCGGTGTCGACCGCGGTGTGCGTCTCGCGCTATGTGCTCCCCGCACTGGCGGCGGCTCAAGGGCTGCGCGCGGGGCCGCAGGAGCAGATCGCGCTCGCCGAGCCGTTCACCGTCACGGCACCGCTCACGTTTTTTCTGCCCGTCCAGCGCGTCACCGACGCGCTCGGCTGCTGCCGGGCACTGCCGAAGCGAACCCACGGCTCGGGGGATTTCACCTCGCTCGCCGCCACCGACGGGTTCGTGGAACTGCCGCCCGGCCCGAACACCTATCCGGCCGGGTTCGTCGCGCCGCTCTACCGCTGGTAGCCCTCTGGAGGATGGCGCTCGGCCGCCGCCAGTGGTAAACGAGTGCGATGACTGTCCGTGATTCTCTGAGCGCGCGCTCACCGACCGGACTGCGCGACCGGCGCGGCAGGATGCTGCACGATCTGCGCATCTCGGTGATGGACCGCTGCAATTTCCGCTGCCCGTACTGCATGCCGCGGGAGACGTTCCACGACACCTACCGGTTTCTGGCCTCGCGCGAGCGGCTGTCGTTCGACGAAATCGTGCGCCTGGCCCGAGTGCTGGTGCGCCTCGGGGTGCGCAAGCTGCGCCTGACCGGCGGGGAGCCGCTGCTGCGACCAAACCTCACCGACCTGATCGGCGATCTCACCGGGATCCCGGGTATCGAGGATGTCGCGCTGACCACCAACGGCACTCTGCTCGCAAAGTACGCGTGCGAGCTGCGCGCCGCCGGACTGAAGCGCGTCACGGTGAGCCTCGACAGTCTCGACCCCGAGGTCTTCCTGCGCATGAGCGGCGGCTTCGGCGCACTGGAGGAGACGCTGAACGGCATCGAGCAGGCGCGCCGGGCCGGCCTCGGCCCCCTTAAAATCAATGCGGTGATCCAGCGCGGCGTGAACGATCACACCGTGCTCGAGCTCCTCGAGCGCTTCCGCGGCACGGGGGTGATCGTGCGCTTCATTGAATACATGGACGTCGGCAACCGCAACCACTGGCAGCGCGAGGCCGTCGTGCCCTCGCGCGAGCTGCTCGCGCGCATCGGCGCACGCTGGCCGCTCGAACCGCTCCAGCCCGCCTACCGCGGCGAGGTCGCCGAGCGTTACGTCTTCACCGACGGCGCCGGGGAGATCGGGTTCATCTCCTCGGTCACCCAGCCGTTCTGCGGGGACTGTACGCGCGCGCGGCTGTCCTCCGACGGAGTGCTGTACACCTGCCTGTTCGCAACGCACGGCACGCCGCTGCGCGATCGGCTGCGCAGCGGCGCTTCCGACGACGAACTGCTCGATGCGCTGCGCGGTGTCTGGCGCGAGCGCAACGACAATTACAGCGAGCAGCGCCAGGGTCCGCTCGCGGACGACGGGGCGCACAAGGTCGAAATGTTCTACATTGGTGGCTGATGACGGCGAAGAGACTCTCTCATCTGGACACGCGCAACCGCCCGACGATGGTCGACGTGGGCGCCAAGGACGTCACGCTGCGCGAGGCGACCGCCGAGGCGCTGGTGCAGTTGCCCGCCCCGGTGGCGCGCGAGCTGCGCCGCAGCGGCCACCGCACCCGCAAGGGCCCGGTGTTCGATACGGCGATCGTCGCCGGAGTCATGGCCGCCAAACGCACCCATGAACTGATCCCCTTCTGCCATCCTCTCGGGCTTGAGCACTGCTCGGTGGAGGTCGAACAGCGCCCGCGCGGCCAGATCCGCATCCGCTGCCGCGTCGCGGTGCACCATCGCACGGGCGTAGAGATGGAAGCGTTGACCGGCGCCACCGTGGCTGCCCTGACGGTGTACGACATGTGCAAGGCGCTCTCGCACGACATTCAGATCACGAGCGTGCGCCTGCTCGAGAAGTCCGGTGGCAAACGGCCGTTCCGCCGTGCGGGAGCCGCACGGTGACCGCAGCGCCGCTGTACGGCGTCGTGCTCTCCGGCGGGCGCAGCCAACGCATGCACCGCGACAAGGCCGCCCTCGCCTACCAGGGCGTGAGCCAGCTCGAGCGAACCATGGCACTGCTTGAAAGTCGGGTCGAACGCGCGTTCGTCTCGGTGCGCGCCGAGCAGCGCGACGATCCGCTGCGCGCCCGCTACGCGCTCATTGCCGATCAGGTCGCCGACCTCGGGCCGGCCGGCGGCATTCTCGCCGCCCAGGCGAGCGCGCCCGGCGTCGCCTGGCTGGTGCTCGCCTGCGATTTGCCGTTTCTCGATGCGCACACCCTGGATCACCTGATCGGCGCGCGCCAACCGACCCGCTCGGCCACCGCCTACCGCTCGAGCCATGACGGGCTGCCCGAGCCGCTGTGCGCGATCTACGAGCCGGCCAGTCACGCCGCCCTGGCCGCCACCGTCGCGGCGGGACGCAACTGTCCCCGTAAGTTCCTGCTGTCGACCGACACGGCACTGCTCGAGCCGCCCTCGCCCCAGGCGTTGGAGAACATCAACACGCCGGAACAATTCTCGCAGGCAACCGCTGCGCTCGGGACTCCTGAGCGGCGGGTCACCGTACAGTACTACGCGCTGCTGCGCGAACAGGCCGGCCGCGCGCACGAGTCGCTGCGCACGGCGGCCACCACCGCCGCGGAGCTGTACGGGGAGCTCCGCCAGCGCCACCCCTTCACCTTGCCGCCAGAGCTGCTGCGCGTGGCGGTGAATACTGAGTTCGCCGAATGGAGCGCGCCGCTCACCGACGGCGACACGGTCGTGTTCATCCCGCCGGTGGCGGGCGGCTAGCGGCCGGCTCCGACCGCCTGATCGTCGCGCGGACATTCGTATGAGTCTGTTCCAATTCAGCACCGAGCCGTTGGACCCCGCCGCGCTGCGCGGCATGCTGGAGTCCCCCGCCGCCGGCGGTTATGCCAGCTTCGAAGGGTGGGTCCGCAACCACAACGAAGGCCGCGAGGTGCATCGGCTGGAATACGAAGCCTTCGAGGCGCTCGCCGTGAAGGAGGGCGAACGCATCGTCACCGCAGCGCTGCAACGCTTCGGCGTGGAGCGCGCCGCGTGCGTGCACCGCGTGGGGGCGCTCGAGATCGGCGAACTCGCCGTGTGGGTCGGGGTCTCGGCGCGGCACCGGCACGAGGCATTCCTCGCCTGCCGCTCCATCATCGATGCGGTGAAACACCGAGTACCGATCTGGAAGAAGGAACACTATCGCGACGGTGACTCCGGGTGGGTCAACTGCGAGCGCTGTGCCGCACCGCCCGATGAGGCGCACGTGCACGCGCTCGGCGCGCCGCAGGCGCAACACGCTGAACACGCGCACACGCCGGAGCGGGACGCACTCCTCGCACCGCAACCGGATTACTCCCGGCAGATGGTGCTGCCGGAAGTCGGGGCAGCCGGTCAAGCGCGGCTCGCGCACTCGGCGGTGCTGATCGTCGGCTGCGGCGGACTCGGCGTGCCGGCGATGAGCTATCTGGCGGCCGCCGGCATCGGCCGGCTCGGCCTGGTGGACGCCGATCTGCTCGAAGCCTCGAACCTGCACCGCCAGCCGCTCTATTCGCTGGCCGACGTCGGTCGCCCGAAAGTCGAGCTTGCCGCCGAGCGGCTGCGGGCGCTGAACCCGACGCTCGACCTGCGGATCCACCGCACCCGCCTGGGTGCGGAAAATGTCGCAGCGCTGATCGACGGTTACGACGTGATTCTCGACTGCACGGACACCATCGCCAGCAAACTCGCGTTGAACGACGCCTGCGTACAGAGTGGCCAGGCAGCGGTGTTCGCGAGCGTCTATCAGTATGAGGGGCAACTGCAGGTGCTGCGGCCCGGTGAGGGCCCCTGTCTGCGCTGCATCTGGCCGGAGACGGTCCGGGACGGCCTGGTCGGCGTGTGCGCCGAGGCCGGCGTACTCGGACCGGTGCCCGGTGTCCTCGGCACCCTGCAGGCGCTCGAGGCGTTGAAGCTGTTGCTCGGGCTGCCCGGCCAGCTCGCCGACGCGGTACTGATGGTGGACCTGACCACCCTCAGCATCACCCGGGTGCGCGCGCGGCGCGCCGCGGACTGCCCCCAGCATGCACTGCGCAGCGCGGCACGCAGCTCCGAGTACACGGACATCGAACTCGCCTTCGCTTCGCTGCAGGCGGCGCATGCCGCCGGCTTCGTACTCATCGACATCCGCGAGCCGGCCGAGCGGGCGAGCGCGCCGCTGGCGCACCCCGCCGTCGGTGCCGTACCCCTCGCGGAGTTACTGTATGGCGGACGGGCACCGCCGCCGCGCTGTCTGCTGGTCTGTGCCGCCGGTATCCGCAGTCTGGCAGCCGCGCGCGAACTGCGCGCGCGCGGCCATGCCGAGGTGTATTCGCTGCGCGGCGGGCTCGCGGCGCTTCAGCGGGCGGCTACGGCCTGATCTGCCCGGCGCCGCGTACGACGTACTTGTAGCTGGTGAGCTGCTCGACGCCGACCGGGCCGCGCGCATGAAACCGGTCGGTCGAGATACCGATCTCCGCCCCCATGCCAAACTCCCCGCCGTCGGCGAACTGCGTCGAGGCGTTGTGCAGCACGATGGCGCTGTCGACGTGCTGCAGGAAGCGCTCGGCCGTGGCCTCGTTTTCGGTCACGATCGATTCGGTGTGTGCCGAACCATATCGGGCGATGTGTTCGATCGCGCCGTCCACGCCGTCCACGACCCGCGCCGCGATGATGGCATCGAGATACTCGGTGTACCAATCATCCTCGCTGGCGGGCCGTACGCGCGGATCGGCGCTCTGGATCGTGGCGTCCCCGCGAACCTCGCAGCCGGCCTCGAGCAGCGTGCGCACCACCGGCACCAGGTGCGTAGCGACACAGGCTCGGTCGATGAGCAGTGTCTCGGCCGCGCCGCAGATTCCGGTGCGGCGCATCTTCGCGTTGAGCGCAATGGTCTCGGCCATGCGCACGTCCGCGTCGCGATCGACGTAGACGTGGCAGTTGCCGTCGAGATGCCCGATCACCGGCACCCGCGCTTCCTTCTGCACCCGCTCGACGAGGCTGCGACCACCGCGCGGCACGATCACATCGAGGTATTCGGTCATGCCGGCGAGCAGATAGCCGACGGCTGCGCGGTCCTGCGTGGGCACCCGCTGAATGCATTCGGCGGGCAACCCGGCGCCACGCAGACCCTCAATGAGACACTCATGCACGGCGGCATTGGAGCGCTGGCTCTCCGTCCCGCCGCGCAGAATCACGGCATTGCCGGACTTCAGGCACAGCGCGCCGGCATCTGCGGTGACGTTGGGCCGACTCTCGTAGATGATTCCGATCACACCCAGCGGCACGCGCACGCGCTGGATCCTCAGGCCATTCGGGCGCTGCCATTCGGCGGCCACCGTGCCCACCGGATCGGGCAGCGCCGCGATCGCCGCGACACCGTCGGCCATCGCCTCGATCCGCCCCTCATCGAGCGCGAGCCGATCGAGGAGCGCCGCGCCAAGACCGGCGGCCCGCGCGGCCGTCACATCGTGCGCATTGGCCTCGAGAATGCGTGCGCGGTGCGCGCGGATCGCTGCCGCAGCGCGCATCAGCGCATCATTTTTTACCGCAGTGCTCGCCCGCGCGAGGACAGCCGCGGCGCTGAGCGCCCCGCGGCCGAGCCCCTCCATCATCTCGCCCAAAATGCGCTCGTTATGCGGGTTCATAGGCGAAGGACGGCAGCAGGACCAGATCGTCGCGATGGATCAGCTCATCGCGCCCACGGAACCCGAGGATGGCCGGAATGTGCGCCGAATGCCGGCCAATGATCCTGAGCGCATCCGCATCCGAATACGCAATGATACCCCGGGCCACTTCCGTGCCCTCGGGAGTGAGCACGCTCACGGTGTCGCCGCGCTCGAAGCGGCCGCGCGCGGCCGTGACCCCGGCCGGCAACAGACTGCTGCCGGCGAGCAGTGCGCGCAGCGCCCCGTGATCGACGGTCACGGCACCCGTCGGACGCAGCGTTCCGGCGATCCACTGCTTGCGGGCGGCTGCCGGGCTCGCCGCGGGCAGGAACCACGTACAGCGCTCGCCTTCTTCCAGGCGCCGCACCGGATGCAGCGGTCGGCCCGCCGCGATGCACATGTGACATCCGGCCGCGACCGCGATTCGCGCCGCCATCAGCTTCGTGGCCATGCCGCCGGTACCGAACTCCGAGGCCGATCCCCCGCCCATGGCCTCGATCTCAGGGGTCATGTGCGCCACCTCGTGGATGAAACGCGCCTCGGGATCCCGGTTCGGATCGGCACTGTAGAGCCCATCGACATCCGAGAGCAGCACCAGGCAGTCGGCCGCCGTCATCTGGGCCACGCGGGCGGCCAGACGATCGTTGTCGCCGTAGCGGATCTCCGCCGTGGCCACCGTGTCGTTCTCGTTGATGACCGGCAGGGCGCCGAGTGACAGCAGCGTCTCAAGCGTGGCACGAGCATTGAGATACCGACGGCGCCGCTCACTGTCCTCGAGCGTGAGCAGAACCTGGGCGACCGTCACCTGCCGGCGCTCGAGCATCTCCCGGTAGGCATGTGCGAGGCGGATCTGCCCGACCGCGGCGGCGGCCTGGCTTTCCTCCAGGCGCAGCGGCCCCTTGGCGAGCGACAATTCGCGGCGGCCGAGCGCCACGGCCCCGGAGGAGACCAGGATGACCTGCTGCCCGCGCTCGCGCAGACGCAGCAGGTCCTCGACCAGCGTCTCGAGCCAGGCCTGATTGATCCGCCCGGTTTGCGTCTCGACCAGCAACGCCGAACCGACCTTGACCACGACGCGGCGCGCCGTCGCCAGAGGGGAGCGGGTTGCGGCTGTAACGGACATGAGAAAACTATACGTGGCGCGAACGATCCGCGCGAGTGCAAACCGAGCTGTGCGTTGCCCCCGGCCAGCGCAACCCCTAAACTTGCGCGGCCGCCAAGTCAGAGGATTCCATCGGTGAGCAGAGATAACGAGCCGGTTCCCGGCAAATGGTACGAGGACCTCGAAGAAGAGGAATCATTCCGCGTGCTCAAAGTGGACGAGGACGCCGAGCTGATCGAGATCGAGCATCTCGACGGCGAGATTGAGGAGGTCGATTTGGAGACCTGGCACGAGATGGATCTCGAGCCGACCCAGGAGCCCGAGGGCTGGGCCGAGTCGGACGAGGAAGAAGAGGAAGAAGAAGAGGAAGAGGACGAAGACGAGGACGACGAAGATTGGGACGAGGACGACGACGACGAGGATGACGAGGACGATTGGGACGAAGACGAAAAAGACGAGCGCGCCGAATATTGAGTCGGCCCTTCGTACCGTCCAGGGGTTCTCGTGCCCCTTGCATCGGCGCCCCGGCGATCGGCACCCCTGAGCGGGCCGCCCGGGCCTGCGCTGCGGGAGGGCTGAGCGCGTGAGCCACGATGCCGCCACGAGTTGGCGCCACGAGAAGGAGTCGGCCTGGCTGTACCGGCGAGTCGCGGCGGCGGAGCCCGATGCCCGCCACCGTCAGCTGTTTGAACAGCTGGCCGGTGCCGCCGAGGAACAGGCGGGACATTGGGAAGCGGCGCTGCGGCGCGAGGGCGCCGCAGCGCCCACCTTCCGAATCTCGACCCGCGCCCGGATCGTGGCGGCCCTGGTCGATGCACTCGGGCCGCGCGCGCTGCGCTCGGTTCTGGCGGCGATGAAATTGCGAGGACTGTCGGTCTACAGCGGGCCGGCCGTCACCGGCCACGACATGCCCACCACGCTCTCGGACGTCGGCGCCCGTCATCGCGGCGGTCTCGGCGGCAACCTGCGGGCGACCGTGTTCGGCATCAATGACGGACTGCTCGCCAACGCCAGCCTGGTCATGGGGATCGCCGGCGCCGGCAGCACGCCGCGCCTGGTGTTGATCACCGGACTGGCCGGATTGCTCTCCGGCGCACTGTCCATGGCGGCCGGGGAGTACGTTTCGGTGCGTTCACAGCGCGAGATGTACGAATACCAGATCGCCCTCGAGCGCGCCGAAATCGCCGAATACCCCGACGAAGAGGCCGAGGAGCTGGCCCTGATCTACGCGGCGCGGGGCATGCCGCTCGCGCAGGCCCGAGACGTCAGCCAGACTCTGCTGGCGCGCCCGGAGCACGCGCTCGATGTTCTGGCGCGCGAAGAGCTGGGCCTCACCCCGGAGCTGCTCGGCTCGCCCTGGGCGGCCGCCGCCGCGTCATTTCTCGCCTTCGCCATCGGCGCCACGGTGCCGCTGCTGCCCTTCCTCACCGGCAGCGCCGGAGTGCGCGCGATCGCGATCACCGCCGCGCTGACCGGCACCACGCTGTTCGCCGTCGGTCTGGCGATCAGCCTGTTTACGGGCCGCCACGCGCTGCGCGGCGCGCTGCGCATGGTGCTCATCGGCGGTGCGGCCGGGATCACGACCTACCTGCTCGGCCGCGCCCTCGGCGCCGCACTGCACTGAGCAGACGCATGGTCGCGAACCCGCACCGGGTCGGTGAGAGTGACGGGGCATGACCGGACGGCTCCCACCGGGATCGCGGCAATGAACGCACCGGCGCCGGAGACGCTCGAGCGGCTCGCGGGCATCCTCGGGCCCCACCGCCTGCTCACGGCGACGAATGACCTCGAGCCGTTTCTCACCGACCACCGCGCGCTCTACCGCGGCCGTGCCTGCGCCGTAGCGCAGCCCGAGACCGCCACCGAAGTCGCGCAACTGCTCGCCGTGTGCCACCAGGCGCGCATCGGGGTCGTCCCACAGGGCGGCAATACCGGATACTGCGGCGGCGCGACACCCGATGAGAGCGGCACGCAACTGGTGGTGAGTCTGGCGCGGATGAAGCGCATCCGCGCAGTCGATGCGCTCAACTACTCGCTGATCGTGGAGGCCGGCTGCGTGCTCGCCGACGTGCAGCGTGCCGCCGAGGAGGCCGACCGCTACTTTCCGCTCAGTCTCGGCTCCGAGGGCAGCTGTCAGATCGGCGGCAACCTCTCGACCAACGCCGGCGGCGTGCACGTCCTGCGCTACGGCATGATGCGCGAGTTGGTCCTGGGGCTGGAAGTCGCCCTGCCCGACGGCCGGCTACTGTCCTCGCTCACCGGTCTGCGCAAGGACAACACCGGTTATGACATCAAATCGCTGTTCCTCGGCGCCGAGGGTACGCTCGGCATCATCACCGCCGCGAGCCTGAAGCTCTTCCCGCGCATCCGCGCGACGGCGACGACGTTCGCTGCCGTGCGCGATCCGCGCGCCGCCATCGAACTGCTCGCCCGACTGCGCGCCGCGAGCGGCGATCGGGTGAGCTCCTTCGAGTTGATCCCACGTCTCGCCGTCGACCTTACCGTCCGCCACATTCACGGCGTACGCGATCCGCTTGATGCGGTGCATCCGTGGTACGTCTTGTGCGAGCTCAGTTCGGCGCGCGAGCACGACACACTCGAGACCATGTTGAGTGAATGTCTGGAACAAGCGCTCAGCGACGGCCTGCTCGAGGATGCCGTGCTGGCGCGCAACGAGCGCGAGCGCGCCGCGCTGTGGACGCTGCGCGAATCGATCCCGGAGGCGCAACGCCGCGACGGCGCGAGTCTCAAACACGACATCTCGGTCCCGGTGGCCGCGATCGCCGAATTCATCGCGCGCGCCGGCGATTGGGTGCGCCACCACGTGCCCGACGGACGGCTGATTGCCTACGGCCACGCCGGCGATGGCAACCTGCACTTTAATATCAACCAGGCCCCCGATGCCGACCGCGACGCGTTTCTCGCCCGCGGCGATGCCGTCAAGCGCGCCATTCACGATCTGGTACGCGACTTCGACGGCAGCATCAGCGCCGAGCACGGCATCGGACGGCTGAAAGTCGCAGAGCTGGAGCGTTATGCCCCGGCGGTGGAGTTGGATCTGATGCGCGCCGTGAAACACGCTTTCGATCCTAACGGAATCATGAACCCCGGCAAGGTGCTGCGATGAGCACCGCACGCGGTTTCGCGCCCCGCCACGAGCTCACCGCGCAACTGCTCGCCACGGCCGCCCTGGCCAGCTGGACAGTGCCGTTGGGGTGCTTCCGGTTGCGCTACGGCGGTGCGGCCCTCGCCCATCTCGTGCTGCCCGTGCTATTGGGCCTCGGCGTACTGAGCGCGCTTCTGCATTTGCTGCTGCACCGGCACGCCGAGAACTTCGGCATCTTCTTTCCGGCCGCAAATGAGCAACGCGGCAGTGTGCACTCGCTCCGACTGATCGCAGTGCTGCTGCTCGTGTTCAATCTCGGCGCCGCCGGTTTCGTGCTGCACGAGGCGCTCTCACACACCACGCTCGTGATGGTCATCCTGCTCTCGACGGTCTCGACCATGAACCTCGCCGATGAGTGCTGGATCGCGCGCCGCCGCCGGCGCGACTCGCTCCCGTAACGCAGCGGCGCACCGGATCCCCGGCCTCAACACACGCGGCAGGAAAGTGAACCTGCAGGGCGGCCGCTGGGCTCTGCGGCTGCCAACACCGCGCGCCGCGGCCACCGGCGGCCCCGCACCTCCGCGAGCGCCACCCCAAACGCCTGCAGGGCCTCCATTCGCAGCCGTTCGGCCTCGGCGCGGGACTCCCCGGGTGGCCGTTCGGGGGAATGAGTGCTCGGCGCGAGCATCCGGCGGGCTGCGGGTGCGCGAGCGACACGGTACAATGACTGCAAGAGGTACCTTATGATTGACCACCATCGCTCATCCGCATCCTGGGGCGTGCGCGCCGCATGGCTCGCGGCATTTTTGCTCACCACGCTGCTGTTCAGCGTGGGACTGACCTGCGCCGTGCCGCTGGTCGCCTTCGGCGCGATCTGTGCGCTGCGCCAGAGCCGCGGCCAGGCGCTGGCGTTCACCGCCGCGCTGTGGCTCGCTACGGAAGTCATCGGCTTCACGCTGCTGCGCTTCCCGGTCAGCCTTGCGGCCTTCGGCTGGGGTGCGCTGGTCGGCGCGGCGCTGCTGGTGGCGACGGCGGCTGCGAGTGCCGCAGCCCGGCGCGTGCCAGGTGCAGCAGGCATCCTCGCGACCTATCTCAGCGCGTTCGGCCTCTATGAGGGCCTGCTGTGGGCCGTCAGCCGCGTGGTCGGCGGCGCCAGCGGCGCCTTCACCCCCGGCATCCTGACCCAGGTATTCGTGCTGAACGGCGCGACGTACTCGGCCCTGGTGCTGGTGGGCGCACTGACGTCGGGCCGTACCGCCGGCCGTTCGCTTGCCGCTCACGCGCAGCGTCGCGCGGTCTGAGTTCCCTGCCATTGACCGACGTTGCGGCCGCCCGGGGCAGCCGCAACGGCTACGGCGGTGCCGTGCGGCGCAGCCGCACCAGTCCTTCCTGCGCCGTGCTCGCGACCAGCCGGCCGTCGCGCGCATAGACACCGGCCCGCGCGAATCCGCGCGCACCGGAGGCACTCGGGCTCTCCACCGCGTAGAGCAGCCAATCATCGACCCGCAGCGGCCGGTGAAACCACATGGCGTGATCGATGCTCGCCATCACCAGCGCGCCGCTGAATGAGGACTTGCCGTGCGGCAGCGTCGCCGTATCGAGCAGGAAGTAATCCGACAGATAGGCCAGCAACCGCCGATGCAGGCCCTCGTCCGCGGGCAACGCATCGACGGCACGGAACCAGACCTGACGCGCCGGCGTGCCCACCCCGGCGGCGAGCGACTCCATCGGCTGCACCAGCCGAAACTCGAACGGCCGCGGCCGCTCGAGGAAGCGGCGCACGGCCTGCGGCAGCCGCTCGAGCAGATCCGGCGGCGGGCGGCTCGCGTCCGGCAGCGATTCGGGCGGCGGCACGGCGGGCATCGCGGTCTGATGCTCGAAGCCTTCCTCGGGGATCTGGAACGAGGCGGCCATGTTGAAGATCGGCGCGCCGTGCTGGATCGCGACCACGCGGCGGTTGCAGAACGAGTGCCCGTCGAGACTGCGATCCACCTGATAGACGATCGGCGCGCTGAAATCCCCGCGGCGCAGGAAGTACGCGTGCAGCGAGTGCACGGTCCGTCCCTCGACCGTGGCGGTGGCGGCCGTGAGCGCCTGGCCGAGCACCTGGCCGCCGAACACCTGCGGGCTGCCAATGTCGCGGCTCTCGCCGCGGAACAGATCGACCTCGAGCCGCTCCAGATCGAGCAGCGAGATCAAATCGGCCAGTCGCGGATCCATCGGGTCGCTCCCCTTGCCGGACGAGACGGTCAATCGGGCACGCCGAGCCGCTGATGCATGATCGGGCTCGTGGTCGTGTACTGGAGAAACTGCCGCTTCTGCGGATACAGGTGGTGCTGGATCGCGAAGGCCGCCAGTGCCGCCTCGTGGAAGCCCGAGAGAATCAGCTTCTTCTTGCCGGGGTAGGTGTTGATGTCGCCGACGGCGAACACCCCCGGCACGTTGGTCTGAAACTTCTCAGTGTCGACCTTCAGGGCGCGCTTCTCGAGTTCCAGGCCCCACTCGGCGATCGGCCCGAGCTTCGGATGCAGTCCGAAGAACACCAGCACCTGCTCGGCCGCGAGCGTCTCGAGCGCCCCATCGGGGCGCTTCACGGTGACCCCGCTCAGGCGCTGCGCTGAGCTGCTGAGCGCGTGCGGCACGGCCTCGTAACAGCGCATGCGCCCGGCCGCCACCGCCTCGCGCATCTTGGCCACCGACGCCGGAGCGGCACGGAACTCCGCCCGGCGATGCACCAGGGTGAGGCTCTTGGCCCGCTCGAGAAGCTCGAGCGTCCAGTCGAGCGCGGAGTCGCCGCCGCCGAAAACCACGATGTCCTTGCCGGCGAACGCCGCGGCCTCACGGACCCGGTAGTGAATGGCGTCGCCCTCGAAGGCCTCGGCACCCTCGAGGCCGATGCGCCGCGGCTGGAACGAACCGACGCCGGCGGCGAGCACCACCGTGCCGGCGTTGAAGTGCGTACCGGCGGCCGTGCGCAGATCGAAGCGCCCATCCGCTCGGCGCGAGAGCTCGGTGACTTCCTGGCCGAGGTGAAACTGAGGATGGAACGGCTTGATCTGCTCGAGCAGCCGGTCGATCAGCTCCTGCGCACCGCACACCGGCAGCGCCGGAATGTCGTAGATGGGCTTCTGCGGATACAGCTCGGTGCATTGACCGCCCGGATGCGCCAGGGAATCGACGAGGTGGGCGCCGATGCCGAGCAGACCCAGCTCGAATACCTGGAACAGTCCACAGGGCCCGGCGCCGATGATCACGACCTCGGCATCGATCGGCGCGCCGGCCTGCGGCGCTGCGCTTTGCGTGCTCACTTGGCTCACTTCGTCCCCGCTGGGTGCAAAGCGGCCATTTTACCGAGCTTGGGTACGGGATGCGCCCCTACGCGCGACCGGCGTTCGAATCCGTCGGGGTGTGGAAATATTCGCTCTCGGCCGCCAGCTGCTCGATCAGCCGCTTCAGCTCCGCCATGCGGCCCTCGGCCGTGCTGATCGGCATGCAGTCCTGGCAGCGCGGATCGCCGCACGGCTGGCGCGAATAGAGCCAATACTGCAGCGCACCGGCGAGCAATCCGTCGGCGATGTCCCACAGGTCGGCGTCCCGGTCTTTGTCCGCGATCTTGTTGCCCAGATCGACGGCTTTGGTGAAGGCAGAATCGAAGGTATCGGCGATTTCAGTCATGGGCCATCTTCTCCCACAGGCCGCCAGTATACGGCAAAGGACCCGCAGGCATGGCCGCGACGCCGCGGTCCGCTCCAGGTCAAGCCACTGGGTGCTCCGTCCGTTCGAGGAACGCCGCACGGGCGCGCACGCCGATGTCGGGTTGGTCCGTGAAGAATCCGTCGACGCCGATCGCCAGAAAACGGGTGATTTCCCAGGCGAGATCGCCCCGCTCCCGATCCGCTCCACCGCTGCGCGCCTCGGCCGGCAGGAAGGCGTTTTCGGCGCGGAACGTCCACGGGATCACCTTGAGGCCCTGCGCGTGACTGTCGGCGATGAGCCGCGTCGGGTGCGCCAGCCGCCCCGAGGCCTCACGCGGGATGAGAAGAGATTTTTCCGGACCGATGCCCGCGGCGTAGGTGGCGATGTCGGCCAGACCGGCCGGCTGCGTCATCTGCGCGAAGGTCTGCGTGCCGCCCGCCCGGCGCACATCCTCCGGGGCGCCTGCGCTCTCCAGCAGCTGCACCAACGGCACGCCCGTCAGCCGCTTCAGGGTGCGCAGGATGCCGGTCTCGAACGACTCCAGGAGCACGCCGGACTCAGGCGCCGTGCCGCCGTGCGCCTCGAGCGCGCGCAGCAGAGCACCGGTCATCTCCAGACCGCAGGCGGCAAAGTGGCTCGGATGCTTCAGCTCCGCCACCAGCACGATCGGTGGCGGCGGCAGCCGACCGCCGAGGGCGGCCGCGTACTCCCGCTCGCGCTGTACCGCGGCGCGCAGCCGCAGAATCTCCTCGAACGTGGCGATCTCGAACTGGCCGTCGAAGCGGCAATTCTCCGGGCGCAGCGCCCCGATGCGCTCACGCGTGCGCAGACTCTTCAGCTCCTCGAGGGTGAAATCCTCGCTGAACCAGCCCGTGACCGCCTCGCCGTCGATCTGCTTGGTGACCCGTCGGGAGGCGAACCGAGCATGCCGCGCCACGTCCGTCGTACCACTGAGCTCGTTCTCGTGCCGCGCCACCAGCACGCCGTCGCGCGTCATGACCAGGTCCGGCTCAAATGCGTCCGCGCCCTGCTGCAGCGCCAGGTAGTACGCCGCCAGCGTGTGCTCCGGCAGGTAGCCGCTCGCGCCGCGATGTGCAATCACCAGAGGCATGACGGCAGCCCAGTTGCTACACTCGGGCCGTGCTGCTCACTGAACATGACATTTACCTGTTTCGTGAAGGGACGCACGGCCGGGCCTACGAGAAGCTCGGCGCGCACCTGCTGCCGGCACACGGCGGGCGGGCGGCGGGCACGTATTTCGCGGTCTGGGCGCCGAATGCCGCCACGGTCACCGTCATCGGCGATTTCAACGCGTGGGACCCGCTCGCTCATCCGCTCGCGCCGCGGCCGGACTCCTCGGGCATCTGGGATGCATTCGTGCCGGGCTTGGGCGCCGGCACGCTCTACAAGTATCACATAGTCTCCCATCATCAGGGCTACACGGTCGACAAGAGCGATCCTTTCGCCTTCCGCTGCGAGACCCCGCCGCGCACCGCATCGGTCGTCTGCGATCTCGCCTACGACTGGAGCGACGGGCAGTGGCTTAGCCAGCGCGCACAGCGGCAATCCCTCGGCGCACCGTGGTCGATCTACGAGCTGCACCTCGGTTCCTTCCGGCGCAAGCCCGAGGAGGACAACCGCTCGCTGAATTACCGCGAGCTTGCCGAGGCGGTCGCCGCGCACGTCACCGACCTGGGCTTCACCCACGTCGAGCTGCTGCCGGTCATGGAGCACCCGTTCTACGGCTCGTGGGGCTACCAGGTCACGGGGTACTTCGCGCCGACCTCGCGCTACGGCACACCGCAGGATTTCATGTATTTCGTCGATTACCTGCACCAGCGCGGCATCGGCGTCATTCTCGACTGGGTCCCCTCGCACTTCCCCGCCGACCAGCATGGGCTCGCATTCTTCGACGGCACGCATCTCTACGAGCATGCCGATCCGCGCCAGGGGCATCACCCGGACTGGAAGAGTTCGATCTTCAACTACGGCCGCGCGGAAGTGCGTAACTTCCTGCTGAGCAACGCGCTGTTCTGGCTCGAGGTCTACCATATCGATGCGCTGCGCGTCGATGCCGTCGCCTCGATGCTCTATCTCGACTACGCGCGCAAGGACGGCGAGTGGATTGCGAACCGCTACGGCGGCCACGAGAACCTCGAGGCGGTCGAGTTCCTGAAGCTGCTGAACCAGTCCGTGTACCGCGATCATCCCGACACCCAGACCGTCGCGGAGGAATCGACCGCCTGGCCGATGGTCTCGCGCCCGACGCATCTTGGCGGCCTCGGGTTCGGTATGAAGTGGAACATGGGCTGGATGCACGACACGCTGAAGTACTTCGCAGCCGATCCGGTCTACCGCAAATTCCACCATCACCAAATCACCTTCAGCCTGTGGTACGCGTTCAGCGAGAACTTCGTGCTGCCGCTCTCGCACGACGAGGTGGTGCACGGCAAGGGCGCTCTGATCGGCAAGATGGCCGGGGATGAGTGGCAGCGCTTCGCGAACCTGCGGCTGCTCTACGGGTACCTCTGGACCCACCCCGGGAAGAAGCTGCTGTTCATGGGCGGGGAGTTCGCCCAGACCCGCGAGTGGCAGCACGAGCAGAGCCTCGAGTGGCACCTGCTGCAGTACGCACCCCACCAGGGCGTGCAGTGCTGGGTGCGAGACCTGAACCGGCTGTACCGCTCGCTGCCGGCGCTGCACGCGCGCGACTTCACCGCCGAGGGGTTCGAATGGATCGACTGCGACAACGCCGATGACAGCGTGCTGGTCTACCTGCGTCGCGGCGACGGGCCGCGCGAGGTCGCGCTGATCGCCTGCAATTTCACGCCCGTGCCGCGCGAGCATTACCGCATTGGCGTCCCGTTCGGCGGCCGATGGATCGAGCGGCTCAACAGCGACGCTCCGGAGTACGGCGGCAGCGGCATCGGCAACCTCGGTGGCACCGACGCCGTGGAGCACGCCCTGCACGGCCGGCCGTATTCGCTCGCGCTGCGCCTGCCGCCGCTCAGCGTGCTCGTGCTGACCCCCGAATAGGCACCGACCGTCAACTGTGCGCCGCGCCGCGCGTTATCCTAAGCGGGCGCGGCCATTGGAAAGGAGTGGGCCTCATGCGACCCTCGATCGAACGACTGCTCAGCACGGCACTGCTTGCCGCGGCGCTCACGCTCGCGTCCTGTTCGGGCATTCCGCTGGCCCAGCGCCAGAGCGCCCGACTGCACCGCTACGAGGCCTATGCGGGCAAGCCGGTCCACGAGTTCACGTGGAACACCGGCTACAAGAGCTGGTCCCCGCTGGCACGCGATAAGCTGCTGGTGTGGACCGATCTCGATCAGCCCTATCTGGTGACCGTGTTCCACCCCTGCACCGATCTGATGTTCGCCCGTCACATCGGCATCACCTCGACGGTCAACACCGTGCAAGCGCGCTTCGACTTCGTCACGGCAGACGGCTGGCGCTGCATGATCTCGACCATCCAGCCGATCGACTACCGGCGCATGCAGCGCGATGCGCATCGCCCCAAGGCCGCCGGCAAGACTCAGCGGTAGCCGCGGGCCTGCAGGTCGAACAGCCGCGCATAGATGCCATCGGCGCGCATCAGCGCCTCGTGCGAGCCCTGCTCGAGGATGCGGCCGTGCTCGAGCACCACGATTCGGTCAGCCCGCCGCACCGTCGAGAAGCGGTGCGAGATGAGGAGGACCATGCGCTCGCCGCCGAGTTCGCGGACGTGATCGAACACCTCGGCTTCGGCCTGCGCATCCATCGATGCGGTCGGCTCATCGAGCACCAGTACATCGGCGCTGGTCCGCATGAACGCGCGCGACAGGGCCACCTTCTGCCACTGCCCGCCGGAGAGTTCCCGGCCGTCGGCGAACCATTTGCCGAGCTGCGTGTGGTAGCCCTCGGGCAGCGTCGCGATGAAATCGCTCGCGCGACCGAGTTCGGCCGCCGCCTGCCACCGAGCCTCGTCCTCGAAGGCGCGCTCGTCGCCGGCGCCGATGTTGTGCCCGAGCGGCATCTGGTAGCGGGCGAAATCCTGGAAGATGACCCCGATGCGCTCGCGCAGCCGCGGCTCGTCCCACTCGGTGAGGTCAGTCCCATCGAGCAGAATCCGCCCGTTGCTCGGTGAGTACAGCCGCGTCAGCAGCTTGATCAGCGTCGTCTTGCCCGAGCCGTTCTCCCCGACCAGAGCGAGCGTGCTGCCGGCCGGTACGTGCAGGGTGATGTGCTCGAGCGCCGGGCGCTCAGCGCCCGGATAACAGAAGCTCACATCCTCGAAGCGAATCCCGTCGCCGGGTCGCGCACCGCGCTGCGCCGTACCGGGCGCCGCCGGCACGTCCGTCTCGAGGTACTCATGCAGGGTGGACAGATACAGGTTGTCCTCGTACATCCCGCCCACGGCCGCGAGCATCGCCGAGACGTCCGCCTGCCCCTGGCGGAACGCCACCAGGTACATGGTCATGTGGCCCAGGCTGATCGCACGCCGCACGGTGCTGAGGGCGATCCACGCGTAGGCGGCGTACAGAGTGAGCGTTCCGATCAACCCGAGCACGAACCCCCACGCGCCGCGCCGCAGCGTCAGCGCGCGATCGGCGCGATAGAGACGCCGGTAAATGTCCCGATAGCGCTCGAGCAGCCGCGCGCCGAGCCCGTAGAGCTTGACCTCCTTGGCGTAGTCCTCCCGGGCGAGCACGGTCTCGAGGTAGGTCTGCATGCGCGTCTCGGGGGAGCGCCAGCGGAACAGGCGGAACGCATCGCCGGAGAACTTCGCCTCCGCAATGAACGCCGGCACCCCGGCGAGCAGCAGCGCGAGCACCGCCCAGGGCGAGAACCCGGCGAGCAGAGCCGCGAAGCTCACCAGCGCGATCAGGTGCTGCGCCAGACTGAAGGTGCGGGTCACCAGACTCACCGGCCGAGTCGAGGCCTCGCGACGTGCGCGCGTCAGCCGGTCGTAGAATTCCGAATCCTCGAAATGACGCAGCTCGAGGGTCACCGCCTTCTCGAGGATCAGCTCGTTGACCCGCTGCCCGAGCTGCACTCGCAGCAGGGAGCGCGAGAGCGTCAGGCCGCGCTGCGCCGCGGCGAGCGCCGCCACCAGCACCCCTTCCAGGATCACCCACCCGATCACGGCGTGCACCCCCGTGCCACCGGAACGGATCGCCGCCACCACGGCATCGACGATGCGCCCGCTGGCATAGGCCACCGTGACCGGAAGCACGCCGGCGAGCAGCGTCAGGGCCGCAAGGCCGACCGTGAGCGCCCGGTTGGTCGACCAGACCAGCTCGACGGCATGGCGGCTGTAGCGGAAGACCCCGAGGAAAGCCCGCAAGGTCAGCCCCTCGGACGGCGGCGGAGCGGCGGGGCGGCGGGCGCTGGCGGATGTCGGCATTGCTCCTCAGAGTGAGGGCGTGGCCGCTCGACCGCAAGCCGGAACCAACCGACGCCTAGCGTGGGCGTGGCCGTTTGCGAACGCAACGGGGAGGCAGGTCTTCAAAAGTATGCTATGCTTCGAAGTCTTTGTCATCTGGCCGCATTGCGGTCCCCGCCCCCCTCATGAGCCAACCCATCCGCAACATCGCCATCATTGCGCACGTCGATCACGGCAAGACGACGCTCGTCGACTGTC
>JAJZFQ010000195.1 GCA_021805275.1 Pseudomonadota bacterium | reverse complement strand
TCATCGAGCGCAGCGGCATTGAAATCGAAGTGTTCGGCTTCGGCAGCCTGTGCATCATGGTGGAGGGGCGCTGCGCGCTCTCGGCGCACGTGACCGGGGAGTCGCCCAATACGCACGGCGTGTGCTCACCGGCACACGCGGTGCGCTGGCAGGAGCAGCCGACGGGCCGCCAGGCGCGGCTGAACGGCGTGCTGATCGATGAGTTCGCGCCGAACGAGGCGGCCGGTTATCCGACCCTCTGCAAGGGTCGC
Organism: Pseudomonadota bacterium; assembly: GCA_021805275.1. The sequence continues at coordinate 8,018 of JAJZFQ010000195.1, read as the reverse complement.
TTCGAGACGCTCGGCGCGGTGATGCATGCACTCGAGGAGCCGACCAGCCTCAACGTGCTGGAGATCCTGCCGCAGTTGCTCGGCGCCGGCGTCCGCGCGATCAAAGTCGAGGGACGCCAGCGAAGTCCGGCGTACGTCGCGCAGGTGACCCGCGCGCTGCGCGCGGCGCTCGATGCCTGTCGGCGCGATCCGGCGGGCTACCGGCCACCGGTTGCACCGGCCGCAGCGCTCGCGCGGCTCACCGAAGGTCATGCCCAGACTCTGGGGGCCTACAGCAGGCCCTGGCAATGAAGGAATCCATGCGATGAAGCTGTCAGTCGGGCCTCTGTTGTACTACTGGGAACGCGAACAGGTGTTCGCCTTCTACCGCATGCTGGCGAGCGCGCCGATCGACAGTGTGTATCTCGGTGAGGTGGTGTGCTCCAAGCGCCGCGCGGTGAAGCCGGAGGATTGGGAGGCGATCGGGCGGGATTTGGCCGACGCCGGTAAAGAGGTCATCTTCTCCACCCTTGCGCTGATGGAGGCGGAATCGGAGCTGGCGGCGCTTGCGCGCCTGGCGGCCGGCAGTGTGACGATCGAGGCCAATGACATGTCCGCTGTGCAACTCGCCGGCGGCCGGCCGTTCGTCGCCGGGCCGCACCTGAATGTCTACAATGGGCCGACGCTGCGGCTGCTCGGAGCACTCGGCGCGCGGCGCTGGGTACCGCCGCTCGAGCTCGATAGCGCAGCGATCGCTGAGTTGCTCACCGAGCGGCCGCAGGACATGGAGTGCGAGGTGTTTGCCTATGGCCGGATGCCGCTCGCGTTCTCGGCACGGTGTTTCAGCGCCCGCGTGCGCCGGCGCAACAAGGACGAGTGCAATTTCGTCTGCGGCGAGGAGCGTGACGGACTGACCGTCTATACGCGTGAACACGAGCCGCTGTTCGCCCTGAACGGCGTGCAGACACAGTCCGCTCAGGTGCGCAATCTGCTCGGCAGCATCGGTGAGCTGCAGGCCGCCGGCGTGCAGATGCTGCGCATCTCCCCGCACTCGCACGAGGCGGTGCCGTTCACGGAGGTCATTGAGGCCTTTGCGCAGGCGGTGCGTGGCGATCAGGCCGTGCAGTGTCCGGCGAGCGCGCTCCCGGGGGGCTACTGCAGCGGGCCGATGTTCGAGACGACGCGCTGATTGCTCACCGGGGTGCGCGGTGTCGCCGCAGCGGGCTCAGTGTCGGTCGCGGCAGCCGCGCGCTCAGCGCGCGCAGGACCTGTGCGGCCCCTGGCGGCAGGACTGCTTCGCAGTGGCGCCGCCAGTCCCACTCGAGTGCATCCAGCGCATTCTTGATGGCGAGTCCGGTCTCGGTTTCCCCTTCGAGACTCAGCCGCCGCTGGAAGAAGAGGGTGTCGGGATCTTCGGCGCGACTCGCAAGCCGCACGAAATCCGCCAGCCGGCCGCGTATCGTGACGTGCGCACTCTCGCGCGCCGGCGCGACTTTCAGTCGGTCGCCCGCAATGCGCAGGTTCAGCTGCAGCGGTGCGTCGGTGAGCTGAATCCGCACCCGCTTGCCGTCGAGCGGCGCGAGGGCTGCGCTGAGGTTCTGGCCGCGCATGGCATGGTTGAACACCCGCACGAACAGTTCCCCGAGCGGATCGAATGGCCCGAAGGACGGCGGGCAGCGCGGCAGGAGCGACATCATCCCTCCATCGTAGCGGCCGGCCGCACCTGCAATTTGATCTTGATCAAGAACTGACATTCCGCAGCCGGGGTTGCGCGCTCGCGCGCTACACTGGCCCATCGTGACGATCCGCAGCGAAGAAATCGAGACCGGGGCGCATGCCGGCGTGTCGTGCCGCAATTGCGCGCTGAAGCCGCTCTGCCTGCCCGGGCAGTTGCCGGCGCCGGAGGCTCGTGCGCTCGAGTCGGCCGTCGAGCGTGGCCGTCAGCTCGGCCCCGGAATGGCTTTGGTGCGTGCCGGGACGGCCATGGACGCGCTGCTGGTCGTGCGCAGCGGTTCGGCGAAGCGCTTCAGCCTCACCCTGGAGGGCACCGAACAGGTGCACGGGTTCGTACTGCCCGGAGAGGCGGTGGGCCTGGAAGGGTTCGCCACGGGACGGTACGGCTGCGAGGTCAATGCGCTCGAGCCGCTCAGCTACTGCCGCGTCCCCATGCACAAGCTCGAGCAGCTGCTCGAGCAGTTGCCCGGGCTGCGCCGGGAGATGCTGCGCCTGCTGGGACAGGCACTCGAAGAGGCGCAGCGGTTGCGCGGGGAGCTGGCCGAGACCGATGCTCGCGGCCGCGTCGCGCGGTTTCTCGCCGATCTGTCGGAACGCCTCGCGCGGCGCGGCTTTCCACCCTACGATTTCCGTCTGAGCATGAGTCGCGCCGACATTGCGCGCCATCTGGGCCTGACGCTCGAGACCGTCAGTCGTGCCTTCGGCACCTTCAAGCGCGAGGGCTGGCTGCGAGTACGCGCCCGCGACATCAGTGTGCTGCGGCCCGATGCGCTCGCGGCGCTCGCGGGCGTACCGCACTGCGCCTAGGGCGGGCTAGGGGCGGGTGGTCCCGCAATCCAGGCGTAGCTGGAACGGCCAGAGGTGCGGCAGCTGCGGCGTGTTGAGCGTGCCCGCCTCGATGCAGATCCGGTCGGCGAAACACTGTGCGTGATGCAACAGCCGGCGCACTCGCGCCAGCTCCGAGCCCCCCAGATGTTCGATGCGCAGAGTCAGGCGTGCCGGCGTCTCGCGCATCACCGCGGTGAGTTCCGCGCCGATCCGGCGCAACACCCGCCGTGGCATCGCCTGCAGGCGCAGATCGAGCACCAGGGCCGACTCCTCGCTCGCAACAGACGGTACGGTCATCTGTCCTGCATGGGAGCGGCGCAGGAGCCGAGCGAGCCGCGCCAGCCGTGCGGTGGCGGCGGGCGAGTCGCTCGAGGTCGCTGCCGCGAAGTGCCGGCGAGCATAGTCCTGCATGGACAGCCCGGTGATCCAGTCGCCGACGACGAGCGGAAACAGCCAGGGGCGCCGCCAGGGAATGGTGCGCAGAAAGTGCCATACGCGTCCCGGTCCGCCGGGGAGGATCCCGCGGCGCACGAGTCGCAGCAGGATGGCGAGCCCGGCCGCCGCGGAGTATTCCACGCCGCCGCCGCTGCGGCCGAACGTGCGGCACTTGTTGCGGATGCGCTGCGCTATGGTGCCATCGGCGAGCAGACGGCGGTGCAGCTCGCGGTAGCCGTCGATGAGCTGCCTGCCGGTCATGTTCAGCGGCACGACGTTGGTGTCGAGCTTGGTGTTGTCGCCACCACTGTCGGTCTCGCGCAGGCGACCGGCCTTGCGCAGACGCTCATAGAGCGGGGTGCGCGGCATGGCATGCAACAGGCCGATCATGGCCGTCTGAATGCCTGAGCGGACGATGAACTGATACTGGCGCTCGAAAGTCGCGGGAGTGTCGTTGTCGAACCCGACGATGAATCCCGCCAACACTTCGATGCCGTGCCGATGGATGCGATGCACGGCGGCGAGCACGTCAGTGCGCATGTTCTGCACTTTGCGCATCTCGCGCAGGCTCTCCTCGTCCGGAGACTCGATGCCGATGAACGTCCAGCGGAATCCCGCCGCGTGCATCAGCTGCATCAGATCCCGGTCCTCGGCGAGATTCAGCGAAGTCTCGGTGCCGAAGCTGAACGTGTAATCGTGGCGGCGCTGATATTCGATCAGGAAGTGCAGCAGCCGCTTGGCCACCGCCCGGTTGCCGATCAAGTTGTCGTCGACGAAGAATATTTTGCGCACGCCCAGGGCGCGCAGCGCGTCGAGCTCGAGTCCGATCTGCTCGGTGCTCTTCTGACGGGGCTTGCGCCCGAACATGACGATGATGTCGCAGAACTCGCACAGAAATGGGCAGCCTCGGGAGAACTGCAGCGTGGCCGTCGTGTACCGATCCAGTCGCAGCAGGTCGAAGCGCGGGACCGGGGAGTCCTCGAGGGCGATGACGCCTTCCTCGCGGTACAGCGGCCGGGTGACACCGGCCTCGAAGTCCGCGCAAAAGCGCGGCCAGATGTGTTCGGCTTCTCCGCTGATCACCGCATCGGCGAGGCCCTCGTAGCGTTCCGGGCAGAGCGAGGCGAAGCTGCCGCCGGCGACCACGAAGTGCCCCTGGCGGCGGTAGAATTCGATCAGCTCGCGCTGGCGCGGGAACTGCACGCCCATGCCGCCGATGCCAATGATGTCGGCCTCGGGCGCGAGCGGCAGAGTCTCCACGTTCTCATCGACGATGCTCACCTGCCAGTGTGAGGGGGTGAGCGCGGCGAGCGTGGCCAGACCGAGCGGCGGATTGACCGCCCGTTTGCCGCTCAGCACTTCATCGACGGCCCAGCGGAAGTTCCAGAAGCTCTCGGGCGATTTCGGATTGATCAGCAGCAGTCGCATGACGTGTCGGACCGATTCGGTGGCGGGGGGCGGTATCGGGCTCGGGTCTGCCCGAGCCGCGCGGTGCGCACCCGCAGAATAAGGCCGGACCGGGCCTGCGGCTTTGACCGGCGTCAAATCGCGCCCGCGCGCGCCGGGCCTGCCGACTGACGGGGCCGGTCGGATCTGCTAAGTTTCCGAGCATGCCTAAATCCGAGCGCGACCGCCGCGCCTGGACGGATCAAGCCGTCCGGCGCATCGAAGCGGACTTCAACCGATCCGCCGATACGCACCTGATCCCGATCGAGCTGCCGCACTATCCCGGGGTCGAGCTGTATCTGAAGGACGAATCGAGCCATCCGACCGGCAGCCTCAAGCATCGCCTGGCGCGCTCACTCTTCTTATATGGTCTGTGCAACGGCTGGATCGGCCCCGAAACCCCGGTAGTCGAAGCCTCGAGCGGCTCCACGGCGGTCTCCGAGGCCTATTTTGCGCGCATGCTGAGGTTGCGCTTCATTGCGGTGGTGCCGCGCAGCACCGCCCAGGAGAAGATCGCGGCCATCGAGTTCCAGGGCGGGGAGTGCCATTTCGTGGACGACCCCAACCGGGTGTACGCGCACGCCGAGCAACTGGCGCGAGACGTGCGCGGCCATTACATGGACCAGTTCAAGTATGCCGAGCGAGCCACGGACTGGCGCGGCAACAACAATATCGCCGAGTCCATCTTCAACCAGCTCGGTCGCGAACGGCATCCCGTGCCCCGCTGGATCGTGTGCGGCGCCGGGACCGGCGGCACCTCCGCGACGCTCGGGCGATTCGTGCGCTACAACCATTTCGCCACTGAGATCTGCGTCGCCGATCCGGAAGGCTCGGTCTTTCACCGCTACTTCGCCGATCGGAGCGTGACGACGCTCGAGCGCTGCGAGAGCTGCATCGAGGGGATCGGGCGCCCGCGTGTCGAGCTCTCGTTCATCCCGGAGGTGGTCGACCGAATGCTCGTGGTCCGCGACGCGGAGAGCATTTCCGCCGCGCGCGTCCTCAGCGAGCGCCTCGGGCGCTCGTGCGGCGGTTCGACCGGCACCAATCTGTGGGCCTGTGCCCGCCTGATCAGCGAGATGGTGGCGCAGGGCGAGAGCGGCTCGGTGGTGTCGATTCTGTGCGATCAGGGTGAGCGCTACGCGTCGACCTATTTCAACGACGAATGGGTGGCGGCCAAGGGCCTTGATCTGAGCCGCGGGATGCAGGTGATGCGGGATTTTTTTGCCGGCCGCGGCTTCGGCTCGCCGGAACCGGCCGATTGCCAAAGGGTGTAGCGATGCGAAGCGCCGCGGAAACCAGGCCTATCGGGGCAATGCGGCGTGCCGCGACCGTGACGATCGGAGCGGCGTTCGCGCTGATCTGTGGTACGGCGCATGCGGCCCATGCGCCCCTCACGGTGCGTACCGAATACGGACGGGTTCGCGGTGCGCTTACGCGCGGTGTCCTCGCGTTCAAGGGCATTCCGTATGCCGCGCCGCCCGAGGGCGTGCTGCGTTGGGCGGCGCCGCAGCCGCCGCGCTCCTGGCACGGTGTGCGCTCGGCGCGCCATTTCGGACCCGATTGCATGCAGCGTCCGACGCCTGGAGATCAGGCCCCGCTGCGCACCCGGCCGAGCGAGAACTGCCTGTACGTCAATGTGTGGCGGCCGGCGCATTCCTCGGGCAAGCCCTTGCCGGTGATGGTGTGGATTTACGGCGGGTGGTACGTCGATGGCGGCACGTCACCGGCGATCTACGATGGCAGCTCATTCGCGCGGCGCGGCGTGGTGTTGGTCAGCTTCAACTATCGGCTCGGCAATTTCGGTCTGTTCAGCTTCCCGGCACTGCTGCGCAGGCATCAACCGGTCGGCGATTTCACCTTCATGGACCAGATCGCCGCGCTGCGCTGGGTGCAGCACAACATCGCAGCGTTCGGCGGCAATCCGCACAACGTGACGGTGTTCGGAGAGTCCGCCGGTGGCGCATCGGTGAATGCGCTGCTGATCACGCCGCTCGCCCGGGGGCTGTTCCAGAAGGCGATCATCGAGTCCGGCGGTGGCGCCGGCTGGCTGGGGCCCGATCGCCCGTTGCGCGGTGGGGCACCATCGGCCGAGGCGGCCGGTGTGCGGCTCGCCCGTCAGCTCGGGGTGCGCGGACAGGGGACGAAGGCGCTTGCGGAGCTGCGCGCGCTGCCGGCGAAACGGGTGCTGGAGGGTGTGAACATGCGTACGCGTGCTCACGTCGTCGGCTATGTCGGCGGACCGGTGGTCGATGACCGGCTGTATTTCGGAGCGCCGGTGCGCGAGTACGCCAAGGGCATGGGCGCGCGCATCCCGGTGATGATCGGCTCCAATAGCGCGGATCTCGGCTGGATGCCGGTGAAGTCCCTGCCGGCACTGTTTGCCGAGTTCGGCCCGTATGCCGCCCGGGCCCGCGCGCTGTTCGATCCGACCGGTGAACTGCCGCTGCAGCAGGTGTCGGCGGAAGTCGGGGGCGATCTGTGGATGATCGAGCCGGCGCGCGCCATTGCACGGATTCTCTCGGCGCGTGGGCAGCCGGTGTACGAGTATCGGTATTCCTACGTGCCGACCTCGATGCGCGGCACCTGGTGGGGGGCCTGGCACGCCACCGAGATTCCGTTCGTGTTCGATACCGTGCGGGTGCACTACGGGGCACTCACCTCGCGCGCCGATGAGGCCATGGCCCGCACGATGCAGCGGTACTGGGTCGCGTTCGCGCGGACCGGCCATCCTGATCCGGCCGGCGCGCCCCGCTGGCCGCGCTACCAGATCCGTGCCGATCGGCTGATGAACTTCACCGACCACGGCCCGGTGTTCGAACCGGACCCGTACCGACAGCGGCTCGATCTGGTGCTGCGGGCGGGCCTGCAGCGGCCTGGAACGTGAGCGGCGCCCGGGCCGGGGGAAACTTCCGAGCGGCCGGCGCGCTCAAATCGGCGAGGGGACGGTGCAGAGGATGATCGACATGAGGCGCTTGCGGGGCTTCGTCTGGACGTGCCTGATCGGGGTGATGCCGGCGCTCGGTGCGGGGGCGCACGTCGTGCGTCCGGCGGCGCCGGGTCAGCCGGCGGTGTGGCGGACTTACGACCTGATCGTGGATCTGGACAAGCTGCCGCGCACCTACAGTTGCGACCAGTTGTGGTACGTGTTTCGCGGCGTGCTGTTGCGTCTCGGGGTGCCGTCCGACAGCGTGCACATCCTTCCGTACCGCTGCAGCCGTACGCCCTCCGGAGACCTCCGCTCCCCGCGCGTCCAGGTGAGTTTCCGCATGCCGTCCATTCTGCACGGGAAGGCTGTGCAATGGGCCCAGCTGCGCGCGGTGCGTCGCACCGTCATCGTGCAGCCGGGCGAGCCGAAGCGGTTGCGGCCGACGGACTGCCGGCTGCTGCGCCAGATCCGCCAGACGCTGCTCGCCACGCTGCCCGTGCAGGTGCTCAGCAGCGATCTGCGCTGCGGCGCCGGTGCGCACTTCGGTGTGACGGTCCGGGACTGGGTGGCGGCCACACCCTAGCGGCGTGCGGCTCCCGTCCGGGGCCGGAGGCGCCGCCGACGGGGCGACGCCTCCGGGCAGAGCGCGGCGCGCTCAGGCGGCGGCGAG
>JAJZFQ010000131.1 GCA_021805275.1 Pseudomonadota bacterium | reverse complement strand
TGACAGCTCACCCGCCGCGCGTAGCGAGGGGCGTAGGCTTGTGCTTGTCCCTGGGCCGAACCTTCACTGGCCAAGCGCATGTGCGTGTAACCGGTCCAAGCCGGGGCCACACATATCGCCCTGCACAATCTCACGTAACTCGCTGAGAGGTCGGAGTCGATCCTAAGCCGGCTGTCGCGAAGGAGCAGCCTCCGGCGGGTCCGAGCCCCGTGTCATCTCGAGCAGATGTCTGCGAAGGGGGCACGCGCAGCGCTGTCTACGGATGATGGGCCTACGGGCGGCGCGCCGGATTCCATCTCGAGGCTGCCGAAGACCCCTCGCCCTCTTGTCGGGCTTTCGCCTGCCCTCCGTCTCCGCGATCAATGCAACAATGAACCTCGCCTGGGGAAATTTGCGGGCATTGCCGGGGAACTCGAACGACAACCACTGTGGACGCGCGTCATGAGGCTGCGCCGCAGCGACGGACGGAACGGGCCCACGCCTCAGGATTGCAGCACTACGAGATTCCTCTCGGTTGCCTGCCGAACGGCCTCTAGTGCAATCCTGCCATCGAACGTTACGAATCTACTGTCGTGCCGCACGGCGAGGCCGAGCAGGTACACGTCCGTAATCTGCCGTGGACCGTGAATCCGCGTTGTGTCGAATGCGGTTGAATCGAGAAGACTCGGCTCATCCGGCCAGAACTCGTGGATGCGGTCTGCGCACGCCTCGGCCAGCCGCCTGACGAGTGCTTGAACGGGCTGTGGGCTGGGATAAGTCGGACTCGACATGATGCGTACACAGCCATTCTGAGTGAGCGGGCAGGATGCCCACCCTTCCTTGGCGTGTCTTGCAAACCACGCCATCGCAGGCTCGTGCGAGACATGATCAGGATCAAACAGGGCGATCAGCACATTGATGTCAAGTAGAGCGCGCACTGCTCAGCCTGCGATCCGATACCCGGAAGCACTATCGTTCAACTGCTGAGGGCGAGTCCTGCCCGCTCGGCGGCTAATACGCATCGTCCTCACGGAGCTTATCGATCAGCTCGTTCGTCACAAAGCGTCCGCGTGGCGCGAACGGCCGCACGCCGTAGAGCGCCTTCGGCTCCCTCACCGCACCTGTCTTCGGCGGAGTCGTCAGCGCTCGCCGGGCGAGCTCTGAGATCATCTGCCCGACAGTCTTCTTCTCGTATCGTGCCCGCTCCTTTGCGGCCTGGAGGACATCGTCTGCAATGTCGAGGGTCGTGCGCATGCATCAAATGCTATTGCATCACGCATCAGATGTAAAGGCCATCGCTACCTGCGGCTGGCTGCCCTCGGACTTGGCGGACCCGCAGCCGGTGAAGCCCCGCGGACCTATGCCGCTCGCAAGAGTGGCCGGCGCCTGCGGAAATTAGAATTCTGCCCCCGCTACCATTTCCCAGGTTTGCCCATCCACTGCTCCCGCGTAGGCCCAGAGCGCTGCTCAGGCCCCCCCCCTCCGGGAGTGGTGTACGAGGGCTCTTCGGATCCGGGCTTTTTAGTTCTGCCCGCGTGTGGCGACATCCGACGGCGAACCCGGTCGACGCATGATCGTCTTGCGGATTCGACGCCGACGAATTCAGCAAACCGTTATGAGCTCAGCGAGAAGTCGCTGGACGTGTGCGCGGCGATGTGCAGAACCAGACGGTGTCGTGAATCCGAGCAATTCCGCTCCGCAAACTGCGGGTCCCCGAGTGTCTGATAAGCAGAGCCTAATGCAGCCCCGAGATAGTAGGCGCTCGTTAGTCGCCGGTGCGAGCATGGGAATCTAGGCCATATTGTCCAGCCGAGCCTCATGTTCTGCCGCCCAATGCCGGATCGCCAGGATCAACGGGCCGCTCATCCGATGGCGTCACGATTTCTCCGGCGCCATTCGGGCGAGCCGTCCGGCGCTGCTGCTTCTCGAGCTGGCGCGACTTCCTGCTCAGTTCCTTCTGCTTCTTGACTTGGCGGTAGTTCTGTCTCGGCACTGGGTTTCCTCTGTGAGCACGGATCGTCCGACTGCGTCTCGGCGCGGCCAGCCCGCCGGCCATCGATGGGATGGCTGTCCCGAGAACTGCGCTCCGGTCAGCAGCGAGCCCCAAGAGATTGCCGGGCCATCAACTCGCGCGAGGGCTCGCGACGCGCTTGTGGTTGCCCTCCGATCGCGCCTCGCCGCTCGCCTCTCCACAGCGCCTTGGCCGGCCGCATCTTCCTGTCGCTGTTTGTTTCAGTTCCCTCGCTCATGTGCCACTCCTCGATTCTGCGGCAAAGAGACGCAGCGAGTTCAATTTCGCCGGTCCCGAGCCGTGTTTGTCAGGGACGATGGTCAGGCGAAGATGGCTAATCGGCGGCAGGTTCAAGCGCTGCACTTCGCGCTGAAACGTCGCACCGGCAGGGCTGAAGGTGTATTCCTGCACGAGCATCTGGCGGTAGGTGCTGCCCCCGTCCAGGGATACCTCGACGCTCACCTCCTGCGTCCTCGCACAGGCGCATTCCTCCACCTCGTAGATCATCCACGAGACACTCTGTGGTTGGTCAAACTCCACGATGATACGTTCCAGGGTATTCGGCTTCGCGCCAGCCCAGAACGTACTGTCGCGCCCGTAATGTCCATCGATCAGGTTGTCGATCGGGTGGTCGGGATCATCCGACGTGTAGGCAAGGACCGCTTGGCTCGCAATATCGATCTCCCCGGCGAAGGCAGCGGGATTCTCGCCCTCCTTCGGCAGCAACCGCTTGCGCACTCCGGATGAGCTCGAGAGAGAATCAGTGTTTGACTGCATCTAAGCTCGCCTCCGACACGTCCGCACAGCTGATGCTTGCGCCGCGCTCGAAGCTTCGATAGTCGCTGCAGATCATAACCGGGGGAGTCTCCGACTGATCAGCAGTGGGGCGGACGCTCCTCTTCCGGCATGCGCAGAACGCGCGTCGAGAGTTCTGAGGATTCAGTCTAGCACTTTGCGGCGGCGCAAGCCGCGCAATGATTGCCTGCTCTGCGCTACATCGCGGCAAGCCTTCCGCCGATGGCGCCAGCCCGCCATGCATCAGGCGGCGGTGGCGTGTTGCGTCCGCTACCGGATTACTCGGGAGCCCGAGTTGCCTCGTGATTGTCCGCGGAATCGACCAGTTGCGCCGGCCGGTCAGGTTCCAAGCGTCGCCGCTGCTCCTCATGCACCTGCTCGAGCGTCAGGCGCGTGGCCTGTGCAATGACATTGAGCACAGCGTGCGCCGATCCGCGCGGCAGCGTCAGGCGATGCAGTCTTTCCCAAGCGCGAATTCGCGTAGCGGGAGTATTGAGTTCAGATGACTGCTCGACCCGTTCCCGCTGCGCCCGCTCCGCCTCCTCCTTCTGCTCGCGCATGATCCGCGCAGGGTAGCCCGTTGGCGAATTGGCATGGTCAGCCGCCGGCGGCAGCTGCGAGTTGAGACTCCAAGGGTTCGACGACATATGATTTACCTGGTGTGAGTACCCCGCCCGCACGGACATAGGCAACGTCTCGCACGCGTTTGCGGTCGCCTCTTCCGTTGGCAGATTCTGCTGGCGGAAGGCGAGCCGGGGTGACGCTGCGCGCGAGGCCGGACGAGCCGAGGGGCCCTGAGTGCGCCGACTCTACACCGACGGTGAACGCTTGGCGCGCCTTTCGCAAATACATGGGCGTCAAGGCGCCGCCGACATCCGAAGGTTCGGCGGCTTCCGTGGAAATGGCGCACACTGTCCATGCGTCGCCCTGGATCGGCGCTGGGCGGACACAGCATGCGTAAGCGGAGACACATCATGAGCAACCATGCGGTTGAATCGGGATGGCAGCGATTCCTGGACAGGCTGAAGCGGCTGTGGGGAAAGCTCGGTCAGGCCGACAAACCGTCGGCAGCCGCGGGATGAGCGGGCTATCACGATGAGTGCAGTCAGACACGAAGATAGAAATGCCACCATAGCGGAGCGCGCAATCCGCGCGTTGATCGACGCCTCAGGTGCATCACCCGAGGATGTTCACGATCTTTTTACAGTCGAGTTCAGCCGACTGGAACGAGTTGCGAAGGTCCGCTCGTATCTTCACGTGCTCGCGACGGCCAACGTGCGCACAATGTTGTCTCGGGCAACGTCTGAACAATCGACACGCACCTGAAGTCGGCTCCGGCCGCTGCTGCGGAATTTTCCGGATGATCGAGCCCTGCGCGCCGCCACTATCCGCTCCAGCACGTGAGGCCGTCGCGGGATCGAGCCGCGTTGCATCGAATACAGCTGCATCAAGAGGACCCGGCACATCAAGCCGGCACTCGTGGACGCTCTCAGCGCACACCTCGTCAAGCCGCCTGAGGAGCGCTTGATCGGACTGCGAGCTGGCCCACGACGGGCTCGACATGCGGCGAACGCAGCCCTGTTTGATCACCGGACACGATGCCCAACCTTCGTTGGCATGCCTTGCTCGCCACGCAATCTCGGATCGGTGCGACAAGGCATCAGGATCACGCCTGGCAATCGGCAGGTTGATGTCAGGCACAGAGCGCATTGCGTTCCCGCAACTTCACGCTCGCAAGACTCATCGCCCAGTCTCTGAAGACATCGCCTGCCCGCTTCAGGCTGCCAATACAGCTCGTCCTTGCGGAGTTCGTTGGCCTGTTCGTTCCTCACCAAGCGCCCGCGCGCGGCGAACGGCCGCACGCCGCAAGCTGACGTCGGCTCGCGCATCTCGCCCGTCTGCGGCCACGCCCTCGGTGCGCGCAGCGCAAGCTCTGCGATCATCTGGCCCCCAGTCACGTTTTTTCGTATCGTGCCCGCTCCTGGGCGGCCTGGAGTACGTCGTCGGGGATATCAGGGGTGGCACGCACTCATCAAAGGCCCGTACATCATGCATCCGATGCACATCGCGCTGCTTACCACCGGCCGTACCGACCCAGAATCGGCGATCCGACGCAGCACGCGCTGACCGCTGAACTCAGCGAATTGCACCACACCGCCACTATTTTTCCCGGTGAAGCTTCAGCGACTCCCGTGCAAGCCCTGCGCTCGCGAAAATTGCCGGCGCGAGCGCACTTCACCGGCACTGCCTTAGGGGCCGGTCGGATGTCGCAAGACCGCACAGTCGAGGAGCCAAAGTCGCCGTGCAGCCCGGCAGGCTGAAGTTTCTACCGCGGCCGGACAGATTTTCCCTTTGATTTCGCCGCCATAGGGCCGGTGAGAGCGCCGGGGTTCTCTCTACACGGTGATGGTGTCGATCAACTCAGGGTCTGGGGCTGTTTTGCGGTGGGCCCGGTGATGAGATCGAAGGTGCCGGAGCGTTCGACCGGTCCCGGTGTGCGGCAAGTGCTGCGCGCGCTGGTCGAGAGCGTATTGGTTGACGGCGCGTCCGACACGCAGGCCGATCCTGTCCTTACCCGTCAGCCCGCCCTCAGCACTCCGGGGCAGCTTCGCGAGCTGCGGATTGCGGCAGGCCCCGAGGGGCTCGCCGGAGTACTCCGGGTGTGCAAGCTCCATCAGATTGCGCTCATCGAACAGCCCCAGCTGCAGCGTCTCGCCCTGCACCAGGGAGCGGATCTGAGTGCCCTTGAGCGCGGTAATCCAGCCAGCCTGCCTTGATGGCGGGCTTCCACCTCGTCACGGCCTCTCTGGTCGGCATCGCGCTGGCTTGCGCGATCTTGTCGGTCTTTCGCCCGGAAACGCCGCATTTCAACTCGTGCGATGTCGCCGCCGCAATAGCAGTAATCGAGTCGAGCCCGCTTGGCGCTCGGTGGGCGGGGACGAACCTCACCCGCTGAGCACAACGGCGCACCAGACCGAGCGGTGGGCTGGCGCGCCCGAGCCCAACGGGCTTCATCCGTTGGATCGGACCTAGCGCCGAGGGGCGGCACGTCCCTGCCAGCCCGCCCGCGGCGCCCCAGACGGCAGCTCTCCAGCCACCGTCCGGGCGTTCCGACCGGCCGTTAATCGATCGCGGGCGGTGCGGCTACCGTGATGGGCGTGCCGACGCCGAGCGTCGGGGCGCCCGCTGCATAGGCCGTGCGATCGTAGGCGGCGACATCGCCGGCGAGCAGCGCGTTGTACTCGGCCAGTTTGCCGGCGAGCTCCCCGGCAAGCTCCCGCGTGATCGCCCGCAGTGGGCCCGTCGGCGCCTGCACCCCCAGACTCGCGAGCGTCGCGGCATTCAACTCGAGCGCATCGTGCAGATCGGTCAGCTGATGCAGATTGTCCTCGAAGACCTTGTGCTGCACTTTCGGGTTATAGACCGAGTCTTTGAGCTTTGAGAGTTCGCTCGCCAGGGCCTTGCCGCGCGCGAGCAGCGCCGTGGACGCGTGCGCATGTGCCTGACGTGCCGGATCGATGGCACTCGCCTCCGAGTGCACGGTCTTGCGATAGTCCGCGAGCCGCGACTGCATGGCGGTGATGCGATTGAGCATGCGGTTCATCGCATCGACCTGCGCGCGTGCCTGCAGCGCGGCCTGCAGGGCGCGTCGCTGCGCGGCGAGCGCCGGCGGCTGGTTCGGGTCGGCCATGACCTGCGCGGTTTCGGTCAGGGTCTGCCCAAGCACCGTCACGCGGATCGCATACGTCCCCGGCAGCACCTGCGGTTCGAGTGGCTCAGACCATGCCGGCGGCGCCCCCTGCAGGGGCGAGGCCTCGAAGTCCGTAGCCGCAGGCGCCTCGTAGCGCATGTTCCAGACGTAGCGGTTCAATCCGAAATGCGCCGGTCCATAGCGGGTGGCGATCAGCTCGCCGTGCGCGTCGCGGATCTCGATTTTCACCGGTGTGTGCTGCTGCGCCTTCTGCTGCGCGTCGGGGTGCAGCGTATGCGCCAGGCTGTAGTCGATGATGACGCCGTCCGGCGCGTTGGGCGTGACGAATGAGGGCTCTGCCCCCTCACCCCGGCTCCAGCGCTGGAATTCAATGCCGGCGCGCGGCTTGAACAGCCGCGCATGCGCGGGCACCGCGGCCGGATCGAGCTGCGCGACGGACGCGAAGTGATCCAGCACCCACAGCCCCCGACCATGGCTCGCCAGCACCAGGTCGCCACGCACGAACTTCAGATCGAACACCGGCATCGTCGGCAGGTTGCTCTTCAGCTGCCGCCAGCTGTGTCCGCCGTCGCGGGAGATCCACACCCCGCGCATCGTTCCGGCCGCCAGTACCTCCCGATCGGCCGGATCGGCACGGACCACCATGACCGATGCATCCTGCGCAAGTCCGGCGCCGATCGAACGCCAGTGCCGCCCGTAATCGGTCGTCACGTAGGCGTAGGGCCTGTTGTTGCCGAGCTCATGGGCGTCTACGGCGACGTAGGCGGTGCCCGGAGCCGACGGCGACACGTCGATCTGATAGACGCGCGCCCAGACCGGGGCCTGCGGGGGCGTGACCCTGCGCCAGGTCTTGCCGCCGTCACGCGTCACGGACACCACCCCGTCGTCCGCGCCGGTCCAGATCACTTTGGGATCGCTGCGCGCGACCTGCACCGACAGGAGCGTGTCATAGGTCTCCGCGCCCGACAGGTCATAGTTGATCGGTCCGCCGGAGAGCTGCTGTTTGGCCTTGTCGTTGCGGGTCAGGTCGGGGCTGATCGTCCGCCAGTGCAGTCCTCCATCCGTGGACTTCAGCAGCACGTTACCGCCCAGATACACGGTGTTGGCATCGTGGGGATCGACCGCGAGCGGCGGTGTCCAGTTGAAGCGTACCTTCTGCGCGAACGTCGGCAGATCATTGACGTAACCCGGCCCATGCAGATACGGCATGATGAACAGCGTCTGCTTGGTCTTGCGGTCGAATCTGACGATCGATCCATCCTCGGCGTCGGCGTAAATGATGTCCGGATCGGACGGCGCCGGCACTGCGTACTCGCCGTCGCCCCCGACCACCGTGAACCAGTCCTGGCCCGACACGACCGAGTCGGCGAGCGAGGAAGACGGTCCGCACCAGGCGCTGTTGTCCTGCAGACCGGTGCACAGGTCATAGGGTGTGTGGCTGTCGGCGGCCACCATGTAGGTCTGCTCGATGGGCATGCCGTCGAGAAAGCGCCAGCTCCGCCCGCCGTCGAGCGACAGATACGCCCCGCCATCGTTGCCCTGGATCATGCGCTGCGGATTGAGCGGATCGATCCACATTGCGTGATGATCGACGTGCACCGAAGGATCGATGGCGCGGACGGTCTTGCCGCCGTCGTTGGACTGCAGCAGCTGGAATCCGAGGAAATACACTCGGTCGGCATCGTTGGGCGCGACCTCGAGCGTCGTGAAATAAAAGCCGCGGACGTTGAGCGCGTGGTTATCCGAGACCTCATGCCAGTGATCGCCCAGATCGTCGGAGACGAACAGCGCCCCCTTGCCGATCGGCGCCTCCAGCAGCGCGTAGACGCGCTGCGGCTCGCTCGGTGCGAACGCGAGGCCGATGCGGCCGATGGGCGAGGCCGGCAGCCCGTGACTGAGCCGCTTCCAACTCTCCCCGCCGTCGGTCGAGCGCCAGATTCCCGAGCCGGGACCGCCGTCGTGCAGCATCCAAGGCTGCCGGTAGGCCTGCCAGGTCGCCGCGAGCAGCACCTGACCGTTGCCGGGCTGCATCGCCACGTCGATCGCGCCGGTCTTCTCATTGACATACAGCGACTTGCGCCAGGTCTTGCCCCCGTCGCTCGTCACGAAGATGCCGCGGTCCGCACTCGGGGTCCATTCCTGGCCCAGCGCGGCGACCACGACGTGATCCGGATCGTGTGGATCGACAACGATACGACCAATCTGCCCCACGTCCGCCAGACCCATGCGCCGCCATGTCTTGCCGGCGTCCGTCGACAGGTACACCCCCGCGCCGGGTATGACGTCGTTGCGGATATTGGCCTCCCCCGTGCCGACCCATACGAGGTTCGGGTTGGACGGTGCCAGCGCGATGGCCCCAATCGAACTCGTCGCCTCGTGCGTGAAGATCGCCTGCCAGTGCAGTCCGCCGTCGGTGGTCTTGAACACCCCGCCGCCGGCCGACCCGACGTAGTAGATGCGCGGGTTGCCGGGAACGCCGGCCACCGCGGTGACCCGTCCACCGGCCACCGCCGGGCCGAGGTTGCGAAATTCCACATGGGCGAATGGGTCTCGCGGCTTCGCCGCCGGCCGGGCGAGCGGCTGAGCCAAGGCGCTCGGCAGCGCACACGCGCCGATCAGCAGCGTCGCCAAGGCTTGCTTCAGGACGGAATACCTCATGCTCGTCGCCCCCCCCATGAATGTCTGTGCGCCCGCCACTCGCGGCCCAAGCGCTGATGAGGGGGACGGTACCGATGCGCGCCGCCGGACGCAACCGGGACCTCGGCATCCGTCGGAAAGCCGTTGCATTCTGTAGATTGAACGGTCCGCGCCGGAGGCAGCGCTCCGCGCTCTGCCGTCAGCGAAACACCCCTCCGTGTGAGTGGCGCTCCGCCCGCGGCGTCCGCGGCAGCTGTGCGCGCTCCCTGGCAGCGGCGCCGAGACCCGAGGCGCGAGATCTGTCGCAGCGGCGAGCCGCGGGCGATACCACGCCGCCAGACCGCGACCCGCTCAGTCCTTGCTGCGGATCTGCGCCACGGCCTGCCTCAGGATCGCCAGAACGCGACTCTTCTCCTCGGCCGAGCTGCGGCGCTTCTCGCGCAGCGCCTCGCGCAATTCACGGCGCAGCGCGGCGAGCTCCAGCCCGTCGGCCTCCTCGTCCTCCTCGGCGCCGAACACCTCGCGCAGGCGGCTCATCTTGCGGCCGACCTGCTCCAGCTGGCGCAGCATTGCATCCGCCGCGTCCCTGTTCTCCGTCAGGTAGGCACGCCCGGTCTCGGTGATGCGGTAGAGCTTCTTGACGCCCTCGGTGGCCACGCTCGCGTAGCCCATGTCCTCGAGCCAACTCAGCGCGGGGTAAACCATGCCCGGACTGGGACTGTAAAAGCCGTCCGAGCGCTCCTCAAGCGCCTTGATGAGCTCATAACCGTGGCTCGCCCGATCGGCGAGCAACGCCAGCAGCAGCAGCTGCAGGTCGCCGGAGGCGAGTCGGCGGCCGGCACGGAACGCCCGCCCGCCCATACCCATGCCGCCCATGAAACCGCCAAAAAAATGGCCGAAGCCCTTCCCGTGTCGGTGCGCCATGACGTGCATCCGGGCCTCGAAGTCCTCATACCGGCCGTGATGATGAAAGTGTCGGTGCATGATCGATTCCTTAATTTACGACAGACATATCGTATGATATAGTTTTAGATAGTCAAGCATCTCCGCGAAGCACCATGTCCGCTCGTCTCACCCACCGATCCGGATCGACCGACGCTCCAGATCTCAGCGGCGGGGTCGTTGCACGCACCGGCGCGGCGCCTTTTGAGTGTCGCTGCGCCGCAGACTAAGATGGCGCTCGAGCCGGCCTCTTTCCTGCTGAGCTGATCGGTGCGCCCGGCCGCCGCGGCACGAGGGCCGACCGGCGCGATCGAGGCCCGTTCGCGAACCCGTTCCTGCAACCGACCTGTGCGAGAGATCCCATGCGTGCTGCGTACCTCAAGGTCTTGCTCGCCGCCGTGTGCCTCACCGCACTCAGTGCCTGCGCGGCGTTCGGCGGCCGGTCGCGCTCCTCCGACACCAGCGCCACGCTGATCTCCGGACCACTCGGGTCACCCACCACGCTGTCGATCCAGCACCTCAAGGCAACGCTGCAGCGGGAATTCTCGAAACGGCCGACGCTCACGGCGATGATCGGCGCCCCTGCGTGCGGCGTGCGCGTTTACAAATTCGCCTACGCCACCGTCGGCGGACGCGGGGAGGCCACGGATGCCTCCGGCGCCCTCATGGTGCCGACCGGCAACGCCGAGCAGTGCCGGGGACCCCGACCGATCGTGCTCTACACGCACGGTACGGCAATCAACCACAACGAAGACCTCTCGGCCGTCACCGATCCTGCCAATCCCGCCTACGGCACCGCGATTCGCCTCGCCCTCATATTTGCCGCGCACGGCTACATCGCGGTGGCGCCGAACTACGCCGGCTACGATCTGTCGACGCTGCGCTATCACCCGTATCTGAACCGCACCGAACAGTCCCGGGACGCGCTCGACAGCCTCACCGCCGCCCGGCAGCTGCTGAGCCGGCTCCACGGGACCGTCCGCGATGCCGGCAAGCTGTTCGTCACCGGCTACTCGCAAGGCGGATTCGTGTCGATGGCGACACTGCGGGCGCTCGAGCAGGAGGGCCGCCCGGCGACCGCCGGGGCGCCGATGTCCGGACCCTACGCGTTGCTCGCGATGGCCGATGAGATCTTCCTCGGGCACCCGGACTTCGGCGGCACCGCCTACCTGCCGCTGGTCGTGAACTCCTACGCACACCTGAAGTACGACTCGATCAACCCCGCACAGGTGCTCAGCCATCGCTTCGGCGCGGCGGCCCGGCTCTTCCCGGGCGAGACCGGCTACCGCCACTTCCGCAAACTCGTCGCGGCCGGGAAGATCCCGGCGAGCGCGGTGTTCCAGTCCGTCTCGCCAACGGCCGGAGCGCCCGGGTTCTCCGCGGCCCAGTACCCGGCGCTCGCCGCGCTTCCCGAAGGCGCTCCGCTCTTTCAGGCTGGATTCAACCCATCGGTCTACCTGGTGAGCACGGCGTTCCGTGCCGCCTACGTGGCCGACGTGGATGCGCACCCGGATGGCGCCGCGCCGAGCAACGGCTCGGCGCCCGATCTGTCCCGCACGGTGCCGGCCCTGCCCGCCGCTCCGCAACTGAGGCTGCGCCAGGACATCAAGGCCAACGATCTGCGCAACTACACGCCGAGCATGCCGCTGCTGATGTGCGGTGGGCACGGCGACCCGGAGGTCTTCTGGAATCAGGGCGCGGGTGCCATGACCGCGGTGCTGCGCAGCAAGATCACCACCGATCCGCACCTGCGCTTCGCCACCCTCGACCTCGACACCAGCGCCGGCAGCGCCGGGACGTATTTCGCGCACGGCCTCGGCGCTGCCCGCAGCGACGCACTGCGTTCGCTTGCCCGACGGCTGCAGCAGGCGTTCACCGCGTACCAACATGCCGTCGATACCGCCAGGGGCGCGCAGGTCGCCATGGAGGCTTACCATACCGACGCGGCCCCCTACTGCATGGTGGCCGCGCGAGCGTTCTTCGCCCAGTACGCTCATTGATCGTCTGGGGCGGAGCGCGCCAACGCATCCGTCGCAACGGCAGAGGTCGACGCGGTGCAGATCCGGGTCACCTCCTCGGCAGCCGCGATGTATTGCACGGCGCCGCTGTCAGGATCGAACAGCACGACAACCCCCAGGCGGCGCAAGCGACCCGTATCCCTCGGATCGGCGCAGACCGAGCGGATCTTGGCACCAACCCCTGCGGGCCGAGGAGCGCACCCGGCATCAGGCCCAACAGGCGCTCGGACCCCAGCGGCACGAGCTGTCGCAGCGGCTGAGAGGCGCCACCGCAAAGGGGCCCGTGCCCAGCCGCCCCGGCGCCACCCGGCAAATCGCACGCAGTGCCCAGGGCAATCGGGACGAGCGGGAATCCTGTGCGGAGCGGCTCTCCCCGCCCAGACCGTGCCTCTCACATAAGTTTCAGCTCTTGCTGCGACCCCATGCAACGTATGCAGGGGCCGCACCGGGCGTCAATCACACCCGCCGCGATCCCAGCGCCGACTACATCGCCCGGCCAGCGTAGGTCTGCCTCTGCAGGGTCCGGAGAAAGGCACGCAACTGCGCGGCGCGCCGCTTGCCGATGCGGCGCGCGGCCGGAGTGATCAGCCGCGGCGGAATTGAGCGCAGCAACCCCCGCAGCGTCTTCACCGCCGGAGCGAAGCTCGGCGCCTTCGCGCCGGTGAGCGAGAGAATGCGCGCCGCGCCGATGTCACCAAGGAAGTCGAGCGAGTCCGCATCGTGCAGCACGATGGCGGTGGGATTGGATCCGGGGTTGCTGTAGTACATGTGTCCACGTTCGGCCTGCTGCACGAGCGGGATCTTCTGCACGGGAAACCCGACGCGCCGGAGGATCGCCGGGCTCTGCAGCGCGGCGCATGCGCCGTGCTCCATCTTGCGATCGGCACAGGGCTTGAACGCCGCCATGTCGTGGAGAAAGGCCGCGGCGAACAGGGCGTCCTTATCGATCTTCAGATGATCCACCCGGGCCAGATGCAGGGCGAGCCGATAGTCGCGCTCAGAGTGCTGCCAGCCCCAGGCCGGGTGCAGGAACTGGCTGTGCGCGAGCGCGTAGATTTTCACCTTCCACGGCGCATCCAGCCGGATGCCGGTGGCAGTACGCGGCACCGCCTGCGTGGCGCGCCCCGGGGAACTGACCGCGAACGCCAGTACAAGTGCACCGAGCAGCGCCCCGGCGCGGACCCTTGGACCGATGAAATTCATCATGGAATCCCCCCCTGAACAGAACTCCGGCACGACGCGCAGCGCGCGACCCGGCAGATCACTTGAGCTTCGCACCGCTGCCGTCGAACACGGATACATCGGTGGGAATGCCGGCGCGCACGCTGGCTCCGACCGTGCAGAATTCCTCGAATTGACCGAGCACTCTCTCCAAGTGCTGCAACTGATCGGCGCGTGCGCCGAGGCGGATCTCGACCTCGATCTGCAACACACGCAGCCGGCCGGCCTCGTTGCGCCCGAGACGCCCCTGCGCCGTGGTGGTGATCCCGCCCGGGTCGTTCTTGAACTTGCGCAGCGCGAAATACAAGCTCGAGCTCATGCAGCTGCCGACCGCCGAGAGCAGCAGATGCGCCGGCGAGGGTCCCTGCGCCGAGCCGAGCGGTGGTCCCTCGTCCGAGGTGAGGTGCGCCATCCCCGGGGCGAAGGCGATATCGAACTGATACTCGTGGGTCTGATGGAGCGTGACGCTCGGCGAGTGCTCGGACATGACGGATCCCTCGGAGGCGCCCCGGCAACATCCAGCCGGCAGCGCAGTGCGTTCGGATGATAGCATCGACCGTGCGCGCTGCGGCGCGGCCTTGCGGCCGCGCCGCAGCGCCGGTCAAGGCGCGCAGGCGGCTACTTGATGAGCCCCTCGGCGCGCATCGCGGCCTGCACCGCGGGGCGGGCCGCCGTGCGCTCCTGGAAGGCGAGCACGTTCGGAAACGGCGCGAGGTCGAACTGGACCATTCGCGCCCAGCTCGACACCGTGAACAGGTAGGCATCCGCGACCGAGAAGCGCTCGCCGAACAGGTAGGGACGGCCCTGCAGCTGCTTCTCGAGGTATCCGTAGCGGCGGGTGAGATAGGCCGCTCGCTCGGCGCGCGTCTCCGGCGGCGTCGCCGGGTTGAACAGCGGCGAGTACGACTTGTGCAGCTCGGAGTTGATGTAGATGAGCATCTCCTGCAGCCGATAGCGCTCGAACGACGCCGGCGGCGGCGCGAGGTGCGATTCGGGCTTCAGGTCGGCCAGGTATTGCACGATCACCGCTCCCTCGGTGAGCAGCTCGCCGTTGTCGAGCTGCAGGGCCGGCACGTATCCCTTGGGGTTCACCGCCAGGTAGTCGCCCTCGCGGATCATCGTCTTGGTCTTCAGATCGACCTTCTGCAGCTCGAGGGCGATACCGGCCTCGTGGGCCACGATGTGCGGGGAAAGCGAGCAGGCACCGCTCGCATAGAACAATTTCATGCGAATCTCCCGTTGAATGTGAGTCCAGGCGGCGGCCGGCGGGCCACCGAAGTTACGATTGTATAGCAGATCACTTTAAGTAAGTCAGAAAGTGCATTATCCTTCCGGCCAGGAACACACATGTGACCGAAACGACCCGCAATGCCGCCGCCGGCGCCTCGCCCTGCCCAATGGGCGCGTGCATGAGCCTGCTCGGGGGGGCCTGGACGACGAGTGTGATCTGGCAACTCAGCGCCGGCGCGCGGCGCTTCGGGGAGCTGCGTCGGGACATCCCGGGGATCTCCCCGAAGATGCTCACCTCGCGGCTGCGCGAACTCGAAGCCAAACGTGTAGTGATCCGCGAGGTCACCCCGAGCTCCCCGCCCGCCGTGCTCTACAGGCTCTCGGCACTCGGCCGCGAACTCGTCCCCGTGATCGACGCGATGGTGCGGCTCGGCTCGCGGCTGCTCAGGGAGACGCCGCGGCGTGCGCCGCGCAGGCCGCGCGTCCGTCGAGCGCGCAGCGCCGAGTCCCCCGGTAACCGTCCGTGAGCGTATCGAGAAAGGCGATGACATCGCCGATCTCGGCGCTCGTCAGTGCAGGGGCATCGCCGGGATGGCGGTTGAACGGCGCGTCCACCGTGTCGACGTTGCGCCGGTCGGCAGGCGGCAGATCGTTGAACTTGACCACCTGTCCTTGCGCATTGCGCGGGTAGAAGCGCCCCGGGTGAAGATCGCGGTTGACGTACCACTCGAGCACTTGGTGCAACGAGTGGAACACGCCGTTGTGAAAAAAGACGTGCCGGGTTGCCACGTTACGCAGCGAGGGGGTGAGGAACATGCCGCAATACTGGCGCTCGGCGTGCAGGTCGCCCCGGAACGGCCCGCACAGACCGAGGTCGTAGTAGCGGCGGTTCCGGTTGGCCGGGATCGCCGGGTTGCGCGGTACCCCGAGCGCCTCGTACTGGAAGTCGGTAAACAGCGGCGGCAGGCCGTCCGGACCCGGCCGATCCAGATGACAGGCCGCGCAGTTGCCCTTGCTGGGATCATTGAACAGCCGGTAACCGCGCAGCTCGGCCGGCGTGAAACGCGCCTTGCCCTCGAGCCATGCGTCGAACTTGCTCGAGAACGGATGAAAGCTCGGATCCTCGCGCTCGAAGCGCCCGATCGCGAACATCGCCTCGGCGACCGCCAGGCGCGGATTGTCGAACACGCTCGGGCCGAACAGCCGCACCAGCGCGGCCGCATACGGGCCGCGGCGCAGCTTGGCGGCGACCTGCGCCGGCGTGCCGCCGTCCATCTCCGCGGGGTTGTACAGCGGCCCGTTGATCTGTTGCTCGAGCGTGTCGGCACGCCCGTCCCAGAACAGACCGCCCTGTGGCACCAGGTTCGTCGCCGCGGCGAGCGGCTGCCCGGCGCTCTTCAGCACCCGCCGATGTCGGCCCGCACGGCGCACCTGCCGTGCGAGCGGCACAGGCACGTCGGTGCCGTTCTGCAGGTCCGGACCGATCGTGAACGGCGGCTGGCGGTACAGATAGCGCAGCGAGGGCACGGCACGAAATCCCGGCGTCCGCAGCTGCGGGCCGCCGAGCATCACCGCGGAGCGGTGCGGCGGGCCATAGGCATGCGCCGGGCTGTGGCAGCTTGCGCAGGACATGCGTCCGGAGGCCGACAGATACGGGTCGTAAAACAACGAGCGCCCGAGGCGAGCCACCGCCGAGAGCGGCCGCGCCGGCGGGACGCGCAGCCGCACCGGGTGCGGGTTCCACCCCGCCGCGAGCCGCTGCCGGGCGCGCAGCCCGGCGCCGATGCCCGCACCGCAATGGACGGCGGCGAGCGTCGCCAGCAGCGGCGCAGCAAGCCCCCCGGCACGGCGCATGCGCTCAGGCGCCGGCGTGCACGGGCTCCCCGGTGCTCTCGTCGAGGAACAGGCGCGGGGCGGCGCGACGACGCTTGAAATCAAACAGGTTAAGGATGCTGCCGGCGCTGGCGTCAAACGAGCCGTGACCCAGACGTTGCCCGTGCAGCCAGTTGTCCTCGATGAAGCGCACCACCGAGGCCTGCGTGATGCGCACGTGGCTCACGTAATCGATGCGGGCGAACGGGGAGATGACCAGGAACGGAATGCGCGTGCCGGGACCGCAGCGGCCGTTCACCGGGTGACCGGCGATGCCCGCAAGCGGCGTGCCCCGTCCGCACACACCCGGCCCGTCGAGCTGATCGGCCGTCTTGTCATGGGAGGGATTGGTGGGGGTGGTGAAAGCATGGTCATACCAGCCGTCCGAGTCGTCCCAGGTGATGATCACGGCGGTGTCGCGCCACGCGGGCTGTTGCTCGAGGAAGTTGATCACCTTGACGATCCAGGCCTGCTCATCGAGCGGATCGGAGTAGCCGGCGTGCCCGTCCTGATAGGCCGGCGCCTTGAGGAAGGACACCGCCGGGAGGTTCCCGGCGCGCGCCGCGGCGTAGAAATCCGCCAGTCCGTACTCGTGGTTCGCCGGATCGCGCTTGCCGTTCGCATCGTAAGTGAAGCCCACCGCCGCGAGCGACGCCGGCCGGGCATGCGTGGGATTGGCGGTTGGTTTGAAGTACTGGAACCAATTGTGATGCGGAATGTAATCGCGCACCCGCTGCCCGACGACGGCCGAGTAGGTGCTGCGCGCACAGCCCCGCGTGCCGTTGGAGTCGGTGCGCTTCAGGTCGAATCCGCCCATGAACCCGCCCCAGCTCACCCCGTGCGCGCTCAGCAGCTCGCCGATGTTCGGACCGAGCATCCGCACCTGGTTGCGCGGGCTGGAGCAGACGTCATAGGCCGGATCGACGTCGCTGACGAGCGTATAGCCGCCCGCCCCGTCGGCAATGTAGTACTGGTGGTTCGTGCTCCGCACGACACGCACGCCGTTGGTCTGACCCGAGACCACCTCGAGCGCACCGGGGGTGGACGGTCCGTAGGTGCCGGTGTAGGCATCATCGCTCATCGCAAAGTGCTGTGCGTAATGCCACAGCGCCGTCACGGTGTTGCCGTCGAAATATCCCATCACCTGCCCCGGCGTGCCGAACGCGCCAGCGCCGCCCGGGGTTCCCTGGCCGGTATGCAGCGGGAACAGATCCGCCGCGCCGCCGTCGTAGGCCAGCTGCTCGGCGGTATAACCGTGGTTCTGGTCGGCGGTGGCCGCCTGCGAGCGATCCAGTCGGAACGGATTGGTGGCGCCGCGCCCGTTGCGGGGGTTGAGGTTCGGGTTGTGCGTCAGGAGCTGCCCGCCGAGCAGGTTGTTCACCGCCGGCGTGCCGGGCGGCGCAGCGAAGCGAGGCTCGCCGGGCGGATTGGCGGCATGCGGATAGGTTGCGAAATAATGATCGAACGAGACGTTCTCGTCGAAAATCACCACCAGGTGCTTGATCGGCGTGGCCGTCGGCTCGCGCTCGGCGAGCAGTCCTCGCGGCGCCGCCACGGCGGCGGGGGCGCCAAGCGCCACGGTGCAAAACAGAGCCGGCAGCACATTCGCAATCGGACGCATGAACGGTTCCTGGTGTATCGCGTGCGGGGATGCCAATCTGCGCGACCTCGCCCCGACGGTCAAGTCGCCCGGCGAGCTTAGCGCCCGGGCATGACGCGCCGATGACGCGGCGAGCCGCCGGCGTGACGCCACGGCACGGGGCGCCTATCATCGCCTGCAGCCCCTTCCGGCCGAGCAGCGAACCAGCAGGGTGAGCACAGCTACATTCATCGCCGTAGGCCGGCCGAGCGGCCCCCGCCCGGGAGCCTCGCCCTTCCTGCCCGACCGCGAGTCGGGCTGCGGCACGTGCGCACGGCGGCGCGCGGGGCGATGCCGATGACACGCGCAGGCGCGCGGCGGCTGGCGCTCCTCGCGCTGCTCGGGACGGTCGCCATCTGGGCGTTTTTGCATCGCGGCGCACTCGATGCGCACTCATTCGGCGCGGTGCTCGCCGGCGCCGGAGCCTGGGGACCGCTCGTCTTCATGGCAACTTACGCCGCCGCGACAGTGGCGCTTTTGCCCGGAACCGTCATGACGCTCCTCGGCGGGGCGTTATTCGGCCCGCTGGCCGGCACGTTCTACAATCTGACCGCGGCCACCCTCGGGGCGACCGGCGCCTTCCTGGTCTCGCGCTACCTCGCCGCAGACTGGGTACGCGCGCGCCTCGGCGTGCGCGCCGAGCAACTGATCCGTGGCGTTGAGCGCGAAGACTGGCGGTTCGTGGCACTGGTCCGCCTGGTGCCGCTCGTGCCGTTCAACCTGCTGAACTACGCCCTGGGCCTGACACGCGTGCGAGTGTCCCGCTACATGCTCGCCTCCTACCTGGCGATGCTCCCGGGCACCTTCGCCTACACCTACCTCGGTTACGCAGGGCGCGCGGCGCTGGCGGGCCACGCCGGAGTGTTGCGCAAGGGCCTGATCGCCCTCGCCCTGCTCGCCTGCGCGGCGCTACTGCCGCGCATGATCCGCCGGTTGCGCGCCGCAGGGCCGAGCGACGGGGCGCCCTGATCGGCCACTCAGCCGGGCAGCCCGCGGCTGAGAAAGTACAGGTGCAGATACTTTCGCCGCACGTAGTTGGACTCGAGGAGCGCGAACACCAGCCCACGCCAGCCATCGAGGAATCCCAGCCGCAGTCCATAGCCGCGCACGAACCGCCAGGCCGGGTTCACCAGCACGCGGCCGAGCCCGCAGCGCTTGCCGCGGGCATACAGGGCCGCGGCCATGAGCTCCGCGTAACGCTGCATGCGCCGCTGATGGTCGGCGAGGCTGCGGTAGGAGTAGTGCTCGAGGTGACCGCTCAGCCGCACGACCCGGCCCTCGACGCGGGTGTTCTCGTGGATCTCATCGCCCACCCAGCGCCCGCGACGGCGGTCGAACAGGCGCACCAGGCGATCCGGATAGGCGTTGCCGTGACGCAGAAAGCGTCCGAAGTAATCCGTGATGCGCAGCAGCGAGCAGCCAGCAAGCCCGGCGAATCCCCCGGCGCGCAGCTGCTCGATCTGCGCACGCAAGGGTGCGCTCACCCGCTCGTCCGCATCGAGGCACAGCACCCAGTCATGGCTCGCCGCATCCACCGCGAACTGCTTCTGCGAGCGGTATCCCGGCCAGTCGCGCTCGATCACCCGCGCCCCGAGCGCGGCGGCCCGCTCCGGCGTGCCGTCCGTCGAGTGCGAATCGACCACGATGATCTCCTCGCAGAACTCGAGCGAGCGCAGGCACGCCTCGATGCGATCGTGCTCGTTGAAGGTGATGATGCAGGCCGACAGGCCGCAGCGCTGGGCCATGCGCACTTCCCGCCCCGGGGGGGATTGAGCGAACTTGATGGTGCGCCAGTCTACCGCATACGCGCCGCGCTGCGCACCGCGGGTGCCCGGAACGAAAACGGCACCGGCTGCGCAGGCAGCCGGTGCCGGATAAGGAATCGAGACCGGTCCCAGCTGCTTGTGCAGCCGGGACCGTGCGCGCTCGTCAGTCCAGATTCGCCGTCACACCCACGTAGTAGGCGCGGCCCATCACATCGTAGGTCGCCGCATCGGTCAACAGCGGTGCCCCCGCCACGCGCGGCGGCTGCTTGTCGAACAGGTTGGTGATGCCTCCAGCCACCTTGATCTGCGCAGTCGCCTGCCAGCCGACATTCAGATCGAAGTAGTTGTAGGCCGGAACGCCCGGATCGCCGCTGTTGGGCCCATCCATGAGGTCCGCCATGGCGGAGATGAACCGCCAGTGCAGCGCCGCCGAGACCGGTCCGTTGGCGTAACCGAGCATGGTGTTCGCCTTCCACCGCGGATGCGAGATGTCCGAGGCGGTCGTGCCGTCGGCCTGCATCACCGTCTGCGTATCACCGATCGAGCCGGCGAAGTTCACGTTCGGCACGCCCGGCACGCCGCTGATCGCCAGCTTGTCGAGGTAGGACAGGTAGCTCTGCAACATGACACGGCCGGCTCGCGGCGAGAGGCCGAGGTCATGCAGCGGGAAGCCCCAATGTCCCTCGATGTCCACGCCCTCGGTGAGATACGAACCGATGTTCAGCGAGAACTCCTTGGCCAGAACGATCGCGCCCGAGGCCGGGTCGCGGGTGATCTGCTGGCAGTAGAAATTGCTCGCCGAGTAGGTCGGATTGCCGCCGCTGGTGTTGAAGCAGTTCTGCACGATTGCATTCAACGTCTCACCGGCGATCGCACCGTTGATCTGGATGTGGTAGTAGTCCACGGATGCGCCCAGATCGCGGGCCATCGGTGCCCGGAAGTGCGGCGTCAGCACGAACCCGAAGGAGTACGTGTTGGCAACCTCCGGCTTCAGGTTCGGATTGCCGCGGATGATTCCGTTCGCCGACTGCAATCCGTAATTGAACGTCGGGGCGCCTGCGGCGGGGGACTGCGCCGCACACAGCGCCTGTACCTGCGCCGCGTTCGGGCCGGTGCGGTAGCTGCTGTTGTAGTTGCAGGGGTCGACGTTCAGCGCATCCTGCGCCTGCACGATCGGATTATAGAGGTCCTGCAGGCTGGGGGCGCGGATCGCGCGCTCGAAGCCGCCGCGGAACATCACGGCGTTGTTCACCTGCCAGCGCAGATCCGCCTTCCAGGTGTTGACGCCACCGAACAGGTCATACTGCGAATGACGCCCACCGACATCCACCGACAGGTCCTTCGCGAACGGCTTGTTCCTGAGCAGCGGGGCGCGCAGCTCGACGTACACTTCGCGCACGTTCTGCGTGCCGCTTGAGGAGCTGATCAGGTCGTAGGACGGAGAGATGATGTCCGTCACGCCGTAGTTCGATGACAGCGCGTTGAACGCCGGATTCAGCAAGGGACTCGCCTGATAGTTGAAGCTCTCACCGCGATAGTCGGCGCCGAGGGCGAACTTCAAGTGACCCTCGGGCAGCTTCCACAGATTCCCGGAGAGGGTTCCCTGGAAGTACTTCTGGGTGATCAGGTTGGTGTTCTTCGCCGTGCCGCTGGCGTATTGCCGGCAGCCGGCGCTCATCGGCTGGCCACCGAGCGGATTCCAGGCATAGCCGATGCAGTTCGCGCCGTTGGCGCCCTGGTAATTGGCCGTGCCGTACAGCATCGTCTCGAGCGCCGGCAGATTGATGTTGTTCTGCTCGTCGTTCTCCAGGTACGTCTGACCGTAGGATCCGAACACGTTCCAGGTGAGGGACGTGGCGCCGATCCCGCCCCGCAACCCGGCAGTGAGCTGGTAGTCGTTGTACAGGAAGGTCTCGATGCGCGGCCCCATGCTGGTCAACCAGTCTTCCATGTGGATCGCGTTACCCGAGCCGACATTGGCGCCCACCGGCACCCCGGCGGCGGTGAGAATCGAGTTCAGCGCCGGGTTGCCGTAGACGTACGGATTGTTCGTCGGGACGTAGAGGAACTTTCCGGGCCCGAGGTAGGAGGCTGCGTTGACGTCTCCGGACGTCGAGTGCATGAAGTTGATCTGCCCGTACGCCTGGACGTTGTCATTGATGTTGTACGTCACGTGCGAGAACAGGTTGTAGCGCTGCAGCGGCGTCTGGACGTAGAAATACGGTCCCAGGTACGACTTGATGGTGGTGCAGTCCGGCGTGACGGCCAGCCCCGGGTCCTTGCCGAGCGGACCTTGGTAGTTCTGCACGCAGCTGCCCGGATCGCGGGTCGTGAACAGCGAACCGTTGCTGTTGATGCCGATGTAGCCGGGATAGTTGCCCGAGCTGTCGCCGGCCACCGGGCTGGTGCCCGGGTACTGGGCGAGGACCCCGTTGACCGCGGAGAGCGGGATGTTCGCGCCAAGCTCCCCGGCACTGAAGATCGCCTCCGGCCCGCGCGGTACGCCACGATTGAAGTTGACGTTGTTCGAGAAGAACGGGCTGTCGTTGCCGGTGATCGCCCCGCGCTCGTTGTACTCCAGGTCGATGACCGCATTGCCCTTGTGGTGATCGAAGTTCCCGCCCATCAGCACGCTCAGGCTGTCCTCCGGCCCGTAGCCGCTGGTGGTCGCCCCGTGCTGGTAGGAGAGCTGGATGCCGTGGAAGTGCTGGCGCAGGCGGAAGTTGACCACGCCCGCCATGGCGTCCGAACCGTAGACCGCAGAGGCGCCACCGGTGATCACATCGACGCTCTTGATCAGCGCCATCGGGATCACGTTCAGGTCGACCGAGCCGTTCGGGTTGGTCGGCACCAGGCGCTGTCCGTCAAGCAGCACGAGGGTGCGCTGCGGCCCGAGTCCGCGCAGGTCGGTGTAGGACTGACCGCCCTGGAAGCCGGTCGCGCCCTGCACGTCACCGACCTCGGCTTGGCCCTGGGCAGCGGCAAACTGCGGCATCTGACCGAGTGCCGAATCGAGCGACACCTGGCCGGTGGAGGCAATCTGCGCCGCCCCGACTGTGACCAGCGGGCTCGACGAGGTGTCGCTGCGGCTGGCGATGAGGCTGCCGGTCACGACGACCTCGGTGAGGTTGCTCTGCGGGGCGCTCGGCGCGGGCGGCTGCGGCACGGCCTGGCTGGCTGCATCGGCGAGCGGCGGGTCGTTGGCCGGGGGATCACCGGCGGCCGGGGGATCCCCGGCGGCCGCAGCGGCCGTCTCGGCCGGCGGGTCGCTCGCGAGTGCGGCGGTGCGCGCACCGCGCTTGAGGATCATCAGCGCGCCGGAGGGCGAGCGCTTGACCGTCAGCGTCGTGCCCTGCAGCAGGTGGCTCAGCGCATCCTGGGCCGTGTAGTCCCCGACCAGGGAAGCGGCGCGCGAGCCGGCGACGACCGACTGAGTGAAGATCACATCCTTGCCGCAGATCTGCGCGTACGTCTGTAGCGCCTCGGACAGCGGCTGGTGGTTGATTTCGAAGTGAAACAGCCGGCCATGAGCGGCAGCGGCAGTGGCCATCAGGCCGGCCACCGTCGCGAACACGGCCCGCGCGAGCGGTGTGCGGCGTGCGCCGGCGTGCTGCACGCCAGGCGATGAATCGGACTTGAGCATGAGTGTCCCCCCCGAAAGTGATTGCGCATCGCAAATCGGCCTGTGGTTTTAGGCCCTCAGGAGAGATAGACGCCGCGGCGCGGAGAATCCTCCAGTCGGCCGCCATCTTGGCAAAAAAACAACACCCGGCCATCCCGGGCGCGGTGGCACTAGCGTGGCGCGAGTGATGGAGGACCCGCAGGCGAGGGCCGATAGGTGAGCACAACGCGCCCATCGCCGAGCTCGTGAGCCTGCACGGGCAGGTAATTGACGATGGTGCTGACGAACCCGCCCGCATCGCCCTCCTGGTAGACCCCGCTGATGCGCATCTGCGCAGTGCGCGCATCGCCGGCGACGATCGGCTCGGGGATGTACCGATCGATGCGCGTGAGCACCTTGGCCAGCGTCTCGTTCCTGAAGACCAGCTGGCCGCGCTGCCAGGCCGTCACCCGGCGCACGTTCACGCGGCTGACGCGCGGTGGCGCATGCCCGGCGAGCACCAGCTGCTCACCCGGATCGAGCGCGATGCGCCGCCAATTGGGCGGAACGCCCGTCACTGCCACATCGATCAGCCGAGGAGCGACCCCGGGCACCCCGAGCGGGACGAACGGCCGCACCGAGGCGCCGGCCGGCAGGATGACCACGTGCCCTTTGAGCAGCGTGACCTGCAACTCCGATCCGATGAGATTGACGTCGAAGGCCGTCCCGGTGGCGACGACCTTATGGCCATCGGCCGTGACGGTGAAGGGGCGCAGCGGGTTGTGCGCGACGTCGAAGCGAGCCTGGCCCCGGATAAGGGCGAGCTGACGCGCAACGCCGGTGTAGCGCACGGTCACTTCGCTGCTCGCATCGAGCATCACGCGCGAACCGTCCGCGAGGCGCACCGAGCGCTGCTCGCCCGGACCGGTCCGGTACACCTGCGGGCGCAGCTGCCACCACAGCGCTGCGGCGGTAATGGCAAGAACGGCGGCCGCGGCGGCGGCCAGTCGCACCGGCGGCCGGCGCAGCTTCGCGCGCAGCCAGTTGCTGCGCATCGCGCTGTGGGCATGGACCAGCGCCGCGCGGCGCAACCGCACCACGCCCGGGGAGGTTGCCTGCTCGCCGAGGAGCATCCACGGGTCCTGCACCGCCCGCCAGGCCCGTTCGTTGTCCGGGTGCTCGTCCAACCACGCCCCGAAGTCCGCGCGGTACAGGTCCGGCGACTCCGACAGCCGGACCCGCCAGGCGCCTGCCTGCTCGAGACTGCGTGCGGCAATCGGGGGCGCGCCGGGGGTGTTCACTGGCTGCCACACCGTGCCGCAAGATGGAGCATCGCGCGCATGACATGCTTCTCCACGGTGCTTTGCGCGATGCCGTAGAGGACGGCGATGTCCTTCTGCTTCATGCTTTCGAGGCGAAATAGTATGAACACGTTGCGGGTCAGTTCATTCAGCTCACCTAGAGCTTGCAAGACTTGCGCCAGACTGGCCTCCCCCAGCATGACCCGCTCGGGCGAGCGCTCGTCGATGAGCCCCTCGGGGGTATTCTCCTCCCCCTCCTCCACGGCCGCGCTCATCACGCTCGCGCGGCGCGCGGCGCTGCGGCGCAGGTCCTTCAGCAAATTGGCCGCAACCTTGAACACGTAGCTCTCGGGGCGCTGAATCGCCTCGGCCTCCCCGGCGCGAATCACCCGCAGCAGCACTTCCTGGGTCAGGTCCTCGGCATTGTCCCGGTCCCGCACGCGGCGCATGAAGTAGCTGCGCAGCGGGGCGGAAAACCGCCTCGCCAGCTCGTTACCGGCGATGAGGGCGACTTTTTCGGGGGGCAAACTCATGGGGGTGATTATGACGTGTGTGGCCGCCTGCGACGCTTCACGCTAGCACAGCGGCGCGGCTCACCCCAGCCGCGCGAAGGCCAGGAGCGCCAGCGTCACCACGATTGCCCCGCCGATGCGGATCGCGATCTGGGCGAACGGCATCAGTTCCATCCGCTCGGCGGCCGTGAGGATGGCCACGCCGCCGGTGCCGCCCTGCCCCGCATGGGTGGCATTCACGATGGCCGCCTCGATCGGATACAGGTTGACCTTGCGGCCGACCCAGAAGCCCACCCCAACCAGCGTCACCACCGTGGCGGCGATCGTGATCAAATTGGCCGGATCGAATGCCGACAGCAGGCTTCTCCAGGGCGTCCAAGCCACCCCGACCATGAACAGCAGCGGATAGGTCCCCACCTTGGCGAACATCTGGAAGATCGCATCGGCGCCGAGCTCGAGCCGGCGGGTGACCGCCCAGCCGAGCTTCATGGCCACGGCCAGCACCAGCATCACCACCGGCGCCGGCAGCTTCCAGGCCTGATAGGCCAGCTCCCCGACCAGATACAACGTGACGGCCGTGAAGCCACCGGTGGCGATCGTCAGCACGTCGAGGTGCGGCGGCGGCACGTCCCGACGCAGGAACGTATCGTCCTCGGCCCCCGGCTGCAGCCGTCCGCCGCCGCTCAGGGTCGGGCGACGCTTGCCGAGCAGGTTCAGGCCGCCGGCGAGCAGGATCGCAAAGAAACTCCCGATCATCACCGCCGGGAGAATCAGCGCAAACTGGCTGCCGAAATTCTGGTGAATCACCCCGGCATAGCCGAGCGACAGCGGCACCGCGCCATCGCCGACGCCACCGGCCATCACCGGCAGTACGACGTAGAAGAGCACGTGGTGCAGACCCAGACCCAGCGCGATACCGACTGCGGTGCCGACGATCACCGCCGCGACGGTGCCGGCCGCAAGCGGCGCGAAGATCTTGAGGAATCCGCGGATCAGCACGGTGCGATCCATCCCGAAGACGCTGCCTACGATCACCGCGGCGATGTAGAGGAAAAGGTAGTCCGATCCCTTGGTGAAGACGCTCACGGCGCTCACCAGGCTCTCCGGCAGCAGGTGGTAGTAGACCAGCGCCGAGGGCAGGAACGTCGCGACGATCACCGCTCCGCCGACCATGCGCAGTCCCGGGATCGCCTGACCGACCGCCGCACAGAGGAACGACAGGAGCACCGTGACGCCGATCATCATCGGCAATCCCGTGCCGACCTTGCCGTGCGAGACGAAGTACACCAGCGCCGCCGCGAGCAGCACCCCCACTGGCACCGGCACCACGCCGATGCGCCAGTCCATCATCCGCTGGACCACCTGGGCCCAGGGCGGCGGGCTCTCGTTCATGTTGTGAACCTCCTGCATGAGTGCGCGTCGGCCACCCCCCCGGGCGACCCTGCGGGCTGATTCTAGCGCCCTACTTGAGCACAGACGCCGGGCGGGCCGAAATCCTCCTGCCGCGCCCCCAGAAACCCTCAGCGCTGCGCCGCGGCGAACAGCCGGTCGGCGACGAACGGATTGGTGCGCCGCTCGGCCCCGAAGGTGGACATCGGGCCGTGCCCCGGCACGAACCGCACGTCATCGCCGAGCGGAAAGAGCCGCTCGCGGATCGAGCGGATGAGCGCCGCGTGCTCCCCGAGCGGGAAGTCCGTGCGCCCGATGGACCCGGCGAACAGCACATCGCCGACCCACGCGCAGCGCAGGCCGCGATGGAAGAAGACCACGTGACCGGGCGTATGGCCCGGGCACTGCAACACCTCGAGCGTCTCCTCGCCCACCCGGACCGCATCGCCGTCCTCGAGCCAGCGATCAGGCTCGAAGGGCTCGGCCGGCGGCATGCCGAACTGGGCTGCCGCCGCCGGCAACGCCTCGATCCAGAAGCGGTCGGCGCGGGCCGGACCCTCGACCGGCACCGGGCGCTCGCGCACCAGCTGCGCCGTGGCGGCGCAGTGATCGACATGCCCGTGGGTGAGCAGAATCCGCGTCAGCGTCAGGCCTCGCCGGTCGAGTTCCCCGAGCACACGCGGCAGGTCCCCGCCCGGATCGATGAGCGCGGCCGCACCATGGGCGTCCCAGAGGAGCGAGCAGTTCTGCTGGAAGGGGGTGACGGGGATGATCTGGAACTGCATCGCGAGTCTCAGCGCAACAGCTGCGCCAGCCGTTCGCCCACCGCCTGCGGTGCGCCGTCGCTCGCACTGAGCGCACAGCTGCGCCCGCGGCGCGGCGCATACAGCTCCGGCAGCGTCACTTTGAACAGACCCACCGTCAGCGCATCGGTCGCGGCCGCCAGGTGCATCAGTCCCGAATCGGCACACACAAAGCAGTCGGCCGCCTCGACCAGCGCGGCGACCTCGCGGGTGCGCCGCGAGGAAAATCCGGGTAGTTCCGACAGCGAGGCCTGCCCTGAGGGCGGGCGGATCTCGACGAAGCGGGCCGCCGGCAAGCGCGTGCGCACCTCCGCGATCAACGCCCGCCACCACGGCAGCGCAAAGCGCTTCGAGCCGGTTGCGTGGGTGGCGACCGCGATCACCGGCCCGGAGCTCTGCGCTGCGAGCAGGCGACGCAACGCCTCGCGTCCGGCGGCGCGC
This sequence comes from Pseudomonadota bacterium, assembly GCA_021805275.1. The sequence continues at coordinate 111,423 of JAJZFQ010000131.1, read as the reverse complement.
TCGGCCTGCGTCAGGCGCACGCTGAGCGTGACCTCATCGGCATGAGAGGCCTTCGGATCAAGATGAAACAGCGCGCGGCGCGCCAGGTACACCGGGTAGGCCCCCATGTGCCGCGGCGCGCCCTGGAAGGGAATGCTGACGTCGAGGCCCGGCTTGCTGCGCGCGGTGCTGAAGCCGATCTTCAGCCGCCCGGCGAGCCAGCGCGTCAGAAAACGCGCCGTCCAGGAGTTGGGGCTCGGGTCGATGATCACATCGTAGCGCGAGCGTCGTACCCGCAGCAGCGTGCCCAAGTAGCGCAACGGATGGCGTGCGCCGCGAAACGGCAGTTCGTGCACGCGACGCACGCCGGGGAATTCCTGGAAGACCTCGCGCGCCGCGGGGCAGGCCGAAAGTATCTCGATCCGCGCGCTCGGCAGGGTGTTCTGCAGCTCCTCCACCAGGGGCGTCAACAGCAGCGTGTTGCCGAGCCGCGTATTCGGCCGACAAATGAGGATGGACGGGCCTGGGCCGATCTCGGGGCGGACTCCGGGCGCCGCGGCGGGAGAGGTTTCGGCCGGGAGCATCGGCGCATTGTCGCCGATGTCCCTGACCGAGAACAATGCGCCCCCGCTACTGCACGCTGTAGCCGCGCGCCTGCAAACAGGCGGCGAAGGCCTGGCGGTAATTCCCGCGCATCTGCCCCGTCGCCTGCGCGTCCTGCTGCGAATTCAGTGGATCGAATCCGCTCTGGGCGACGGCCCACGTGTTGCACGCGTAGCGGTCATTGGCGGTCTGCTGCCGATCCTGCCCCTTCAACGGCGTCACCTGCATGGCGAGCACCCCGTTGCCGCCGGATGCGCCTGCTGGCGGCGGTGGCGCAGCGGACGCGGCGCCACCGCCCTGCGCGACGGGCGGCGGGTCGGTGACGACGTAACCGCTGTCGGCGGGGTCCCAGACGTAATAGACCTGGTTGACGTAGTAGTAGGGCACGCCCCCGAAGGTGAGGGTCATCGCCCCGAAGGGAATGGTGGCGAGGAACCACGGGTAGCTCCAACCGTAGTCCACCGGTGGCCAGTAATACCCGCCCCAGTTACCCCCGAGCCACATCCCGCCGCGCCAGTGCGGATAGCGCCACCCGCCATCCCAGCCCCGGTAGTCGTGCGGGCCGCGCCAGCCGGGGTCGTGCCATCCTCCCGCCCAACCGCCGCGATCCGGCCGATCGCCGCGGGATGCCCAGTAGGTGCCCCCGCGCGGCCCGCCAAAGCGCTCGCCCGGTCCCGGGCCACGCGGCCCGCCAAAGCGCTCGCCCGGTCCCGGGCCACGCGGCCCGGCGAAGCGCTCACCCGGCCCCGGGCCCCGGGGTCCGGCGAAGTGGCCGCCCGGAGCCCGGCCGCCGTCGAAATGCCCGCTGAAGTGCGGGCCACCGTGCGGCGGATCGGCATAGGCCCGGCCGGGTCCGATGAGCAACGCCAGCGCGGCCAGAGCGGCCAGGTACAGGCCGGCTCGGCCGATCCCCCGGGCAGTACCGGCGCCCACGGCGGATCCGACGGATCGGGGCGGGGCCGTGGCACGGGCCCATCCCGCAGGAATATCGGTGAACATGGCCTTCTCCTACTTGGCGTCGCAACGCCCCGGCGCCCAGGCCGGAAAACTCTACCACGCCAAATTAGACCGTCAGTGCCGCGCCCCGTTCTAAGCTATATCTCGGACTGGGCAGGAAATCTGGTTCACGTCGCGCAGGTTGCGCTCAGGCCAGTGGCGCCTCGGCGTCGGCGGCCGGCGCGGGGCTTTCCACAGGCACCTCGGGTGCCTCCTCGCCCTGCGGTCCTCTTGAGCCGGCATCGCTCGGCGCCTCAGGTCCGGCGGCCTCGTGAGCCTCGGCCGCCCCACCCGCCGGAACCGCCTCGATGCTCACCTCGGGTCCCTCGGGGTGTTGCCGTGGCAGCTTCAGGGTGTTGTCCAGCTGCAGCGCGATGCCATCAGGCAGGATGTCGATGGTCTTGGTCGAGCTGCGCGGCATCGGCACGCGCAGCTTCATGCAATAGTTGACGATCGCGGCGGCGATGAGCGGTAGCGCGTAGATGCGCTGCACGGGCTCCTCGTGCCGCGAGGCCCGCACCAACATCACGATGCTGCGTTCGCCCTGCGCACCGCCATTGCGCAAGCTCACCCCGACCAGCTCGGCCTGGCCGGGCCAGCGGCCGTGCTTCATCTCCAGTTCGACGAGCGCATCGACGACGGTGTCGAGCGGCAACAGCAGGCGCCGGGACTCGTGGATGATCGTGGTGTCCATAGCGTTGCCCGCACCGCCTCGTGACAGGATCTAGCGCATCCCGCCCGCAGCGGCGGGGATCGCCGCGCAGTATATAGCGAAACGCGCACCACGCGTGCGCACACGCCGCTGCAGCGAGCAAGCCAACATGCACCCGCGCGGGAAGTCAGTCCGCCGCCACCACCGTGCCTGCCGCCTGCCCGAAGCCGATGCGGGCGAAGCCGCGCCGCTCGCACCACGCGCTCAGGATCACCCGGTCGCCGTCGGCGAGAAAGAAGCGCTGCTCCCCACCCGGCAGACTCACCGCTCGAGTACCGCCGGCGGTGAGCTCCAGCAGCGAGCCGGCCTGCTCGGGCCGCGGACCGGATTGTGTGCCGGTGCCGAGCAGATCCCCGGGCTGCAGGTTGCAACCGTTGACCGTGTGGTGCGCCACCATCTGCGCAATCGACCAGTAGCTGTCGCGAAAACCCGCCTGGGCCAGGCGCACCGGCGGCACGGCGTGCGCGCGCATGGCGGCGGACTCGAGCGCCACCTCCAAAGTGATGTCGATGGCGCCCCGCTCGCGCAGCGCGGGGCTGTCCAGATAGGGCAACGGCGCCGGCTCCTGCTCGGCCCGCTGCCACGGCATGCGAAACGGTGCGAGCGCCTCGAGCGTGACCACCCAGGGCGAGATCGTGGTGGCGAAGTTCTTGGCGAGAAACGGGCCGAGCGGCTGGTATTCCCAGGCCTGCACGTCGCGGGCCGACCAGTCGTTGAGCAGACACAGACCGAACACGTGCGCCTCGGCATGCTCGATCGGCACCGGCTTGCCGAGCGCGTTGCCCGCGCCGATGAGCACGCCGAGTTCGAGCTCGTAGTCGAGCCGCTCGCTCGCGCGCAGCTGCGGCCGTTCAGCGCCGCGTGGCATCAGCTGTCCGTGCGGTCGGCGCACGCGCTGCCCGCTCACCCCGATCGAGGAGGCTCGCCCATGATAGGCGATCGGCACCCACCGGTAGTTCGGCAGCAACGGCTGGTCTGGCCGGAACAGCCGCCCGACCGCGGTGGCATGGTGGATCGAGGTGTAGAAGTCGGTGTAATCGCCGATGTGCGCCGGCAGAGCGAGTTCGGCCTGCGACTGGGGGACGAGTGCCGCGGCAAGCGCCTCGGTCTGTCCCGCCCCGGCGCGCAGCCGCCGCGAGAGCCAGTGACGCAGCGCGCGCGCGGCACCCGGGCCGAGCGCCATCAACGCATTCAGCGCCGGCGCGGCGCAGGCCGCGAGCGCCCCCGCCGCCTCGCCGGCGCCCGCCGCGGCCGCGCCGAGCGCCGCGAGGTCGAGGATCTCATCGCCGATGCCGACTCCGCAACGCAGCGGCTCGTCGCTGCCGGCGCGGCGGAACACGGCAAACGGGAGGTTCTGCAGCGGGAAGTCGCTCCCGGGGCGGTTCGCCGAGCCGACCCAGCTGGTCAGTCCCGGATCGTGCGTCTCGTCGATTTGGCGCATGACGGGCCGCCGCTCAGCGCGGCTCGCGCGCGCGCGCGTCGAAGTGCTTGCCGAGGCCCTGCCAGCAGCGTGCGTAGTCGCGCTGGCGCTGCGGCAGCGCGAGGGCCTGGGGCGTCGGATGAATCAACGTGCGCGTCTCGAACATGAAGGCCATGGTATCTGCGATGCGCTGCGGTACGCTGGTGTCGACGCGACTGGCACTCTGGAAGGTCTGCGCGTCCGGTCCGTGGCCGGTCATGCAGTTGTGCAGCGAGGCACCGCCGGGCTCGAAGCCGCTCGCCTTGGCGTCGTACGTGCCGTGCACGAGTCCCATGAACTCGCTCGCGATGTTGCGGTGGAACCAGGGCGGCCGGAACGTGTCCTGCATCACCAGCCAGCGCGGCGGGAAGATCACGAAATCCATCGCATCGACACCGGGAGTGTCGCTCACCGAGTGCAGCACCAGGAAGATCGAGGGATCCGGATGATCGTAGCTGACTGAACCGATGGCATTGAAGCGGCGCAGATCGTACTTGTACGGGGCGTGATTGCCGTGCCAGGCCACCACATCGAGCGGGGAGTGATCGAGTGCGGCGCTCCAGAGCGTCCCGCCCACCTTGGCCACCAGTTCCATCGGGCCCTCGCGCTCCTCGAACCAGGCGACAGGCGCGAGGAAATCGCGCGGATTGGCGAGTCCGTTCGCACCGATGGGCCCCAGATCGGGCAGCTTCAGCGGCGCGCCGAAGTTCTCGCAGACATAGCCGCGCGCTTCGGGCCCAAGCAACTCCACGCGGAAGCGAACCCCGCGCGGCACCACGACGATCTCCTGCGGCTCGAGCTCGAGCACCCCGAGCTCGCTCGCCACGCGCAGCGCGCCGAGCTGCGGCACGATGAGCAGCTCCCCATCCGCATCGTAGAAGAACCGCTCCCGCATCGAGCGGTTTGCACGGTACCAGTGGATGGCGCAACCGCTGTGCGCCTCGCTCGAGCCGGCGCCGCCGGCGCTGAGCAGCCCGTCGATGAAGTCGGTCGGCTCCGTGGGCACCGGCAGCGCGCTCCAGCGCAGCGGATCCGGCGGCGTCGGCAGCTCGGCGAACCGCCCGAGCAGCCCCGGGTGCGAGAGCGGACGGAACTCCCCCTGCACCGCCGCGGGCCGGATCCGGTACAGCCAACTGCGGCGATTCGCCGCGCGCGGTGCGGTGAAGGCGGTGCCGGAGAGCTGTTCGGCGTACAGCCCGTACGGGCAGCGCTGCGGGGAGTTGCGCCCTTCGGGCAGAGCCCCGGGCAGCGCTTCGGTGGCGAAGTGGTTGCCGAAGCCGCTGAGGTACTGAGGCGGCCGGACCGCCTCGGGGGCGGCAGCGGATGCGGAGCGCATGACGGACTCCCGGTATGCTTTGGGCTATGATGACACAATTGGTTGCGCTCGCAACCTTATGGGAGAGACGCCGTGCCCGCCCGCCCAGTGCCCGAGCGGTCGCTCGAACTTGCCGCCTTCGTGCCCTTCCGCCTGAACCGGCTGGCGAGCGGCACCAGCCAGTACCTGGCAAGCGTCTACCAGCGGCGCTTCGGGCTGGACATTCCGCAGTGGCGGGTGATGGCCACGGTCGGCTCACGGCAGGACTGTACCGCTCAGTACATCGCTTCGAGCACGCGCATGCACAAGACGCGCGTCAGCCGGGCGATCGCCGAGCTCGAGGGCCGTCAGCTCATCGAGCGCGTCTCGAGCGCCCAGGACCGGCGGGAACGGCAGGTGCGCCTCAGCAAGGCCGGACGCCGCCTGTACGGCGAACTGGTGCCGATCGCGCTCGAGCGCGAAGCGAGCCTGCTCGCGTGCCTGCCGGCGGAGCAACAGGCCGGATTTCTCGCCGCGCTCGAGACGCTCGAGCGCTTCCTGCAGCTGGAGGAGTGATGCGGATCATGCGGCTGATGTCCCTCGCCGGACTCATCCTGGCGCTGCTCGCACCGTTGGCCGGGGCCGCGGCACCACCGGCCGCCCCGAGCGTACAAATCGCCAGCTCCGCGATGCTGGTGCTCGATGCGAGCATCCAGCCTCGTCAGATCGTGCTGCACATCACGCGCACCGCCGGGGCGGCGCCCGTCGCGGGCGCCGGCAACGTCAGCGCCGCGATCGACGGCCACCCCGTGCCACTCACCGCGCAAGGCAATGCGTACCTGCTGGACACCCGGGACGTCGATGGCGGCGCGCACACGCTGCAGGTGATCGTCGCACACGATGGGATCCACGAAGTACTGAGCGCGGTGGTCACGCTGCCGAAGCGCGCGAGTCGCCTCGCGGTCCTCGAGCAGCACGGCTACGGCGCGTGGTGGGTGCTCAACATCGTGGTGATGCTGCTCGCGGCGCGCCTGATCATGCGCCGCAAGAAGCCGCCTGCGAGCCCCTCGTAGCGGCCCGCGGCGGCGCGCTGCGCTGTCTCAGTGAATGACCCGCGAGCACAGGTCGAGCAGCGGCGCCGGCAGGACACCGAGCACGAGCACCGCAGCGGCGTTCAGGCCGAGCGCAAACCGCACCCCGAAACTGCCCTCGGTCGCCGGTAACGTCTCGGACGGCTCATCGAAGTACATGAGCTTCACCACCCGCAGGTAGTAAAAGGCGCCGACCACCGACATCGCCGCCGCGATCACCACCAGCCACAGGTGGTGGGTCTCCCACAACACCTGGAAGATCCGCAGCTTCGCCCAGAAGCCGACGAACGGCGGCACCCCGGCGGTCGAGAACATGAGCATCGCCATGGCGAGCGCCAGCAGCGGATCGCGCCGGTACAGCCCCTTGTAGTCCTCCAGACGGTCGGCCTCGAAACCCTTGCGGCTTGCCAGCACGATCACCCCGAAGGAGCCGAGTGCCACCAGCACGTACACCAGCGTGTAGTACAGAGCGGCGCTGTAGCCCTCGGGCGTTCCGGCCACGAACCCGAGCAGGATGAAGCCGACATTGGCGATCGTCGAGTACGCCAGCATGCGCTTGAGATTGCTCTGCGCAATGGCCACGAGGTTACCGACCACCAGCGTGAGCACCGCGAGCGGGGTCAGCATGGCCGTCCAGTCGACCGCCGTCCCGGCCAGTCCGTGCGCCAGCAGTCGCAGCGCGAGGGCGAAGTAGGCGATCTTCGGGGCCGTGCCGATGAACAGCGTGACACTGGTCGGCGCACCCTCGTAGACATCCGGCAGCCACATGTGAAACGGCACGGCCCCGAGCTTGAAGGCGACGGCAACGACGATGAACGTCAGGCCGAGGATAACCCCCAGATCGTGCGGCGCGACCAGCGCCACGGCGATGCCATTGAGATCGAGCGTCCCGGTGAGGCCATAGATGATGGACATGCCGTAGAGCAGCATGCCCGAGGCGATCGCACCCAGGACGAAGTACTTCATGGCCGCTTCGGCCGCAACGCCCGACTCTCTGTCGAACGCCACCATCGCGTAGACCGACAGCGCCAGCAGCTCGACGCCGAGGTAGACCGTGAGCAGGCTGTTGGCGGAAATCAGCACGAAGATACCGAGCAGCGCCGAGAGCGCGAGCACGTAGTACTCGCCCTTGAGGATGTCGCGATTGTACAGGTAGGTGCGCGAGTACAGCAGCGCCACCGCCACCGAGAGGAAGCCGCAGAGCTTCAGCAGGTAGGCGAGCGGGTCGGCGATGTAAGTCCCGTAGAACAGCACCGTCGGCTGCGCGACGTCGGCGAACACCACGGTGAGGGCCGCCCCGATCACGAGCGCGAATAGCGTGAGCGTACCGGTAGCGCCGGGCCGTCGTGCGCCGACGAACGCCTCGAACAGCAGCACGACGCAGATCGCTGCGGTGAGATAGATCTCCGGAATCGCGGCGGCTATGGAATGCAGGTTCGTCATCGGGTCGGGCATCGCTTCTACACCGGAATCTTGGTGGCAGCGGCCTGGCTGACCAGGTGCTGAATCGAGGGCTCCATGACCTTCAGCAGCGGCTCCGGCCAAACGCCGAGCAGCAGCACCGCAAGCGCCAGCACGCCGAGGATCAGGAACTCCCGGCCGTTGATATCGTGCAGCTCCGCCACGTGCTCATTGGCAATGGGGCCGAACACGACTCGCTTGACCAGCCAGAGCGTGTAGCCGGCCCCGAGGATGAGCGTCACGGCCGCGAGCGCCGCGTACCAGAAGCTCGCCTTGAAGCTCGCGAGGATGACGAGAAACTCCCCGACGAATCCCGAGGTGCCGGGCAGTCCCGTGTTGGCCAGGGCGAACAGCACCATGAAGCCGGCGAATACCGGCATGGTGTTGACCACGCCGCCGTAATCGGCGATCTGGCGGCTGTGCATCCGGTCATAGAGCACCCCGACGCACAGGAACAGCGCCCCCGAGATCAATCCGTGGGAGACCATCTGCACCATCGCCCCTTCCATGCCCATGCCGGCACCGGTGGTGATGCCGGTGGTGCGCACGATCGCGTACACGAGGAACGCCCCGAGGGTGACAAAACCCATGTGGGCGATCGAGGAGTAGGCGATCAGCTTCTTCATGTCCTGCTGCACGAGCGCGACGAAGCCGATGTAGATCACGGCGATCAGCGACAGGGTAATCATCAGCCCATCGAGCTCGCGGCACGCATCGGGCACGATCGGCAGGCTGAAGCGCAGGAACCCGTAGCCGCCCATCTTCAACATGATGGCCGCCAGGATCACCGAGCCGCCGGTGGGGGCCTCGACGTGCGCATCGGGCAACCATGTGTGCACCGGCCACATCGGCACCTTGACCGCGAAGGCGAGCAGGAAGGCGGCGAAGATCCAGCGCTGCTCGGTGAGCGTCAGGGGCAGCGACTGGAAGCTCGCGATCGAGTAGTTGCCGGCCTTGATGTACATGTAGATCAGCGCGGCCAGCATGAACACCGAGCCGAGGAAGGTATAGAGGAAGAACTTGATCGTCGCGTACACGCGCCGCGGGCCGCCCCAGATGCCGATGATGAGAAACATCGGGATCAGCATCGCTTCCCAGAAGAAATAAAAGAGCAGCGCATCGGTAGCCGAGAACACACCGATCATCAGTCCTTCCATGATGAGGAAGGCCGCGTAGTACTGCGCCGGCCGTTTGGCGATGACCTGCCAGCCGGCGATCAGTACCGGGATGGTCATGAGCGCGGTCAGCACCACCAGCGGCATCGAGATGCCGTCGACGCCGAGGGCGTAATAGGCCTGGAAGCGCGGAATCCACGCCGCCTTCTCAATGAACTGCATCGCCGCGGTGTGGGTGTCGAAGTCCCGCATCAGCGGCACGCACAGCCCCAGCGCCACGAGCGAGGCGGCGAGCGCGAGCCAGCGACCCGCGACGATATTGCGCTCCCCGAGCAGCAGCACCGCGATGCCGGCCGCAATCGGCAGCCAGATCAGCAGGGACAGCAGGTGATCGTGCATTCTTGTGCTTTCTCCGAAATGCGCCGCGCGGGCCTACGCGTGGACCAGAAACCAGCCGAGCAGTGCCGCCAGGCCGATGACGATCCAGAAGGCGTACGAGTACAGGTAGCCACTCTGCACCCGCCGCACCACGCCGCCGAACCAGCCGACCGAGGCGGCGGTGCCATTGACCAGCCCGCCGTCGATCAGGCCCTGGTCACCGACCTTCCACAGCCCGGTGCCGATGGCGCGGCTCGCGCGCGCGAGAATCTGCTCGTTAAACCAGTCGAAGTAGAACTTCTGGTCGAGGATGCGCTTCAGCCAGGCGAACTTCACTGCAGCCGCATCCGCCCAGTCCGGCCGCCTCAGCACGAACAGCCACGCCGTGACGAGTCCGGCGAGCGCGAACCAGAACGGCAGGCCCATAAAGCCTTCGAGCGCGAGCGAGGCCGGCCCGTGATAGTCGGCCGCCAGGCGCGCGAGCACGTCATGCTGCGGCAGCACCTCGATGGCACTGCCGAAGTACGTGCCGTAGAGCACCTTGCCCACGGTGAAGTAGCCGATGAGCACCGAGGGGATCGCCAGCGCGATCAGCGGCACCGTCACCACCCACGGACTCTCGTGCGGCTCGTGCCCACCGTGCGCGTCATGCGCGTCGTGTCCATGCCCGTGACCGGCGGGCGCGTCGCGGAAACGCTCCTTGCCGTGGAAGGTCATGAACAGCAGCCGGAACGTGTACAGCGAGGTGACGAATGCGCCGAGCAGCACGCACCAATAGGCGTAAGTGCCGCCCCAGCGGTGCGTCAGGCCGACCGCCTCGATGATCGCGTCCTTGGAGTAAAAGCCGGAGAAGAAAGGCGTCGCAACCAGCGCCAGTCCACCGATCCAGCAGGTCACGGCGGTGACGGGCATGTACTTGGCGAGTCCGCCCATCTTGCGCATGTCCTGCTCGTGGTGCATACCGATGATGACCGACCCGGCCGCGAGGAACAGCAGTGCCTTGAAGAAGGCATGCGTCATCAGATGGAAGATCGCCGCGCTGTAGGCCGAGGCACCGAGCGCGGCGGTCATGTAGCCGAGCTGCGAGAGCGTCGAGTAGGCGATGACGCGCTTGATGTCGTTGTTGACGACACCGAGCAGTCCCATGAAGAACGCCGTCGTGGCGCCGATCACGAGCACGAACGACAGCGCCGCATCCGAATGCTCGAACAGCGGCGACATGCGCGCCACCATGAAGATGCCGGCGGTCACCATGGTGGCCGCGTGGATCAGGGCGGAGATCGGCGTCGGACCCTCCATCGAGTCCGGCAGCCACACGTGCAAGGGAACCTGCGCGCTCTTGCCCATTGCGCCGATGAACAGGCACACGCAGATCAGGGTCAGCGCATTGACGCCGCCGAACACCGGCAGCGTCTGCTGGGCGATCTGCGGGGCCGCGGCGAACGCGCTCGTGTAAGAGAGCGAGTGGGTGAAGGAGAACAGCGCCGCGATGCCGAGCACGAAGCCGAAATCGCCGACGCGGTTGACGATGAATGCCTTGAGATTGGCGAAGATCGCGCTCGGCCGGGTGTACCAGAACCCGATCAGCAGGTAGGACACGACGCCGACGGCTTCCCAGCCGAAGAACAGCTGCATGAAGTTGTTCGCCATCACGAGCATGAGCATCGCGAAGGTGAACAGCGAGATGTAGCTGAAGAAGCGGGTGTACCCGGGGTCATCGCTCATGTAGCCGATGGTGTACACGTGCACGCACAGCGACACGAACGTGACCACGGACATCATCAGGACGGTGAGCCGGTCGATGAGGAATCCGACCTGCATGTGCACCCCGTCGCTCACCAGCCAGGTGTACACCGGCCCGTTAAACGACGCGACGCCACCCCAGTAAAGCTGCTTCAGTACGTACAGCGACAGACCACAGGCGAGAGCGACGCCCGCGATGGTCAGCGTGTGCGCGCCAATGCGACCGATCCAGCGTCCGGCAAGACCCGCAATCACGGCCGCAATGAGCGGCGCGAGGGGGATGGCGATCAGCAGATGCGGGTTCATGCGGCCTCAGCCCTTGAGAGTGTTCAGATCTTCGACGTTGATGCTGCGCCGCTCACGGAACAGCACCACGAGGATCGCCAGTCCGATGGCCGACTCGGCCGCCGCCACGGTGAGTACGAAAAACACAAACACCTGGCCGGTCAAGTCGCCGAGCATGCGCGAGAAGGCGATGAAATTGAAGTTGGCCGCGAGCAGCAGCAGCTCGACGCACATCAGCAGCAGGATGACGTTCTTGCGATTGAGGAAGATCCCGGCCACCGCGAGCGCGAACAGGATCCCGGAGAGGGTGAGCATATCGGCCAGCGTGATCATGAGCGCTTCTCCGGGGAGACCTTCACCACGCGCAGCCGATCCTCGGCCCGCACCGCCACCTGGCGCGAGACGTCCTGCACCTTCAGGCCCGGGCGACGGCGCAGGGTGAGCGCGATGGCCGCCACGATGGCCACGATCAGCAGCACCGCGGCAAGCTCGAACGGATAAGCGTAGCGCGTATAGAGCACCTCGCCGAGCTCGCGCGTGTTGCTATAGTTGGCCGGCTCACTGACGAAGCCGCGACCGACGTCGATGCCGCCAAGTCCGTGGCCCCAGATCACCCCGATGATCTCGGCGATGAGCGCGAGCGCAGTGATCCAGCCGAGCCAGGCGAAGCGCGTGAAGCCCTGCTTGAGTTCCGCGAGGTTGATGTCGAGCATCATCACCACGAACAGGAACAGCACCATCACCGCGCCGACGTAGACCAGCACCAGCACGATGGCCAGGAATTCCGCCTCGACGAGCAGCCAGATCGCCGCCGAGTTGACGAAGGAAAACACCAGGAACAGCGCCGAGTACACCGGGTTGCGGGAGGTGATCACTCCGAGCGCGCCAGCCACCAGCAGCGTGGCAAACAGGTAGAAGAGTATTTGCACTAACACGCTTGCGACCTCACCGGTACGGCGCGTCGGCCGCCTTGTCGGCGGCGATCAGGGTCTCGTAGCGCTCGCCCACGGCGAGCAGCTTGTCCTTGCTCATGATGTTCTCGCCGCGGCTTTCCATGTGGTACTCGTGGATACGCGTCAGCACGATCGCATCGACCGGGCAGGCCTCCTCGCAGAAGCCGCAGTAAATGCACTTGAACAGATCGATGTCGTAGCGCGTGGTGCGCCGGGTGCCGTCTTCCGCGACGTTCGAGTCGATCGTGATGCACGTCGCCGGGCAGACCGTCTCGCACAGCTTGCAGGCAATGCACCGCTCCTCGCCGTTGGCGTAACGGCGCAGCGCGTGCAGCCCACGAAAGCGCGGGGACTGCGGCGCCTTCTCCTCGGGATAGTTCAGCGTGTACTTGCTCGTGAAGAGCGTGCGTGCGGTGACGGACATCCCTTTCAGGAGCTCCGGCAACAGGAAAGTCTTCAGTGGATTGGCCATTGCCTCCTCCTTCAGTGGAACCAGGGTCTGGCCCACGGGCCGATATGAATGGCCGCCATCAGCATCTCCACGCCGATCCACACCAGCGTCACGGGAATCAGCGCCTTCCAGCCGAGCCGCATGATCTGGTCGTAGCGGTAGCGCGGGAAGGTCGCGCGGAACCACAGGAACAGGAACAGGAACACGAACACCTTCAGGCCGAGCCAGAAGAAGCTCGGGTCACCGAGAAACGTCGCGCCGAGCACCGGGTAGCCGGCGACCGGAGAGAGCCAGCCGCCGAAGAAGAACACCGCGGTCAGCGCCGAGATGAGGATCATGTTGGCGTATTCGGCGAGGAAGAACAGCGCGAAGGCGATGCCCGAGTACTCGACGTGGAAGCCCGCGACGATCTCGGATTCCCCTTCGGCCACGTCGAACGGCGCACGGTTGGTCTCGGCCACCCCGGCGATGAAGTACACCACGAACAGCGGGAACAGCCAGAACCAGTTCCAGGCGAGCCAGCCGCCCTGCTGATGCTGCACGATCCGCCCGAGGTTCATGCTGCCGGCGGCCATCAGCACCCCGACCAGCGCGAAACCCATGGCGATCTCGTAGGCGACCATCTGCGCCGCCGAGCGCATCGCGCCGAGGAAGGCGTACTTCGAATTGGCCGCCCAGCCGGCGAGAATGATGCCGTAGACGCCCATCGAGGACAGCGCCAGCAGGTACAGCAGCCCGGCGTTCGCCTTGGAGATCACCAGCTGCGGCGAGAGCGGGATCACCGCCCAGGCCGCGAGCGCCGGAACGAGCGCGAGCACCGGGGCGATGCGGAAGAGGAACTTGTTGGCGCCACTTGGCACCACGACTTCCTTGGTCAGCAGCTTGAACACGTCGGCGAACGGCTGGCCGAATCCGGGCAGCAGCCCGAAGATGCGCACCCGGTTCGGTCCGCGGCGCAGCTGCATCCAGCCGATGACCTTGCGCTCCCAGAGCGTGAGGAAAGCCACGCACAGGATGACAACGAGCGTGATGATCAGGATCCACACGACGGTGCGGACGATCTCCGGGAGCGTGCCCCAGAGCGCGAGCAGGTGTTGGATTTGCGTGTGCATCGTCAGTAGGTCACCGCAGGGGTACGGCCCTCGAGCGTGTTTTGCAGCGAGGGAGCACGGCGTACGAGCGCATCGATCTGGTACATCGGCAGGTCGATGACCCGCGCCGCCGCGCCGCCAGCCTCGACGGTATGGGTGCCGGCATAGGCCGGGGCCGCGTAGGCCGTGGCGCCACCGCTGAGCGTTACCAGCTCCTCACGGACCTGTTCGCTCGAGAGATACCCGAAGTTCGCCAGATCGAGCAGCGTGCCGAGCACACGCAGGATCTTCCAGCCCGGGCGGGCCTCCCCGACCGGCTGTGCCGCGCCGCTCTGGCTCTGCCACAGACCTTCTAGGTTCACGTAGGTGCCCGAGGTCTCCGCGAAGGTGCCCGCCGGCAGCAGCACATGGGCCACCCGGCGCAGCGCTTCGCTCGCAAACGGCGTCACCGCGACCACGCAGCGCGCCTGCGCGAGTGTGCGCTCCGCGCCGCTGTCGGGCGCATCGAGCCAAGGCTCCGTTCCGACCAGCAGGTAGCCGGCGAGCGGCTGCGCCAGCATCTCCGCGGCGCTGAGTCCGACTTTCCCGGCAGCCTTGCCGCCGGCCTCACGGTGCGGCACCGCTCCGGCGAGGTAGGCGCCGGCGGCGTTGGCTCCCTCGGCAAGCACGCCGAAGGCCGCGCCGGTCGTGGCCGCAATCGCCGCCGCGAGCGCGCGCAGATCCGCGAAACGCGGGTGGCGCTGCGCCAGGGCACCGAGCCACAGCGCGCGCCGCTCGCCGCGCGCCAGCGCTGCGGCGAGGGCGCGATGGGTCTCCCCGATCGCGCCGGCGCGTACCGCCTGCGCCAGGTGCGGCGGAGCGGACTGCCCGGCCGCCTCGAGCGCCGCGCCGAGCACGGCGGCCAGATCGCTCACCTGCGCTGCGGGCGCCGACTCCAGGTGGGCGGCGAGCGGGAAGTGATACCCGAACGCCACCGGGTTGACGAACGCCACGCTCGCTCCGCGCAGCGCGGCCTTGCGCACGCGGTGCGCCAGGATGGGTGCTTCGCGCCGCAGGTTCGAGCCGACGACGAGCAGCGCATCGAGCGCATCGACATCAGCGATGCGCATGCCGAGGTTGGGGAACAGCGGGTCTTGCGCCTGGTCGCGTGCATCGCGCTGGCGCAGGCGGCTGTCGATGTGTGCGCTGCCCAGGCCGCGCGCAATTCGTCCGGCCAGGTACAACTCCTCGAGCGTACTCGAGGGGCTGGCCAGCACGCCGAGCGAGCTCGCCTGTGCGCGCAGTCCTTCGGCCGCCTTGGCGAGGGCGCTTTCCCAGTCCGTTTCGACCCAGGTGCCATTCTCACGCACCATCGGGCGCTGCAGGCGCTCGGGACTGTAGACGCCCTCGTAGCTGAAGCGGTCGCGGTCGGCGAGCCAGATCTCGTTGATCGACTCGTTCTGCCGCGGCGCCACGCGCATCAGCTTGCCCCGCAACACGTGGCCATACAGATTGCTGCCCACCCCGTCGTGCGGCGAGACGAGTGGAACGGCGGTCATTTCCCAGGCTCGGGCGGTGAAGCGGTAGGGTTTGGAGACCAGCGCGCCGACCGGGCAGAGGTCGATGATGTTGCCGGACAGCTCGTGGTTGACCGTGCTCTCGATGTAGCGGCGCACCTTCATCTGCTCGCCGCGTCCGACCATGCCAAGTTCCTGCACGCCAGCGATCTGCTCGCTGAAGCGTATGCAGCGCGTGCAGTGAATGCAGCGCGTCATGTCGGTGGCGATCAGCGGGCCGAGGTCCTCGTCCTGCACCGAGCGCTTGCGCTCGTTGTAGCGCGAATAGTCGCGGCCGAAGCCGACCGCCAGGTCCTGCAGCTCGCACTCCCCGCCCTGATCGCAGATCGGGCAGTCGAGCGGATGATTGATGAGCAGAAACTCCATCACCGCGCGCTGCGCGGCGATCGCCTTGGGCGAGCGGGTGAAGACCTTCATGCCCTCCATGACTGGCGTGGCGCAGGCCGGCAGGGGCTTCGGCGCCTTCTCGACCTCCACCAGGCACATGCGGCAATTGGCTGCGACGGCGAGCTTCTCGTGATAGCAGAACCGCGGCACGTAATCGCCGTTGGCGTCCGTGGCGCGGATGATCATGTCGCCCTTGCGCGCCTTGACCGGCGTGCCATTGATCTCGATGTTGACGAATTCTTCAGCCATGTTATGCCGCCCGTGCGCCGAGCTGATCCGCGACGATGCTCCGCCCGCCGTGGTCGATCATGTACTCGAACTCGTGGCGGTAGTGCTTCAGGAAGCTCTGCACCGGCCAGGCCGCCGCATCGCCGAGGGCGCAGATAGTATGCCCTTCGATGCGGTTGGCTACGTCGAGCAGCAGATTCAACTCCTCGCGCTGGCCTTCGCCGGCGAGGATCCGTTTAACGATCCGGTTCATCCAGCCGGTGCCCTCGCGGCAGGGCGTGCACTGACCACAGGACTCGGCCATGTAGAAGCGCGAGATACGCTCGAGCACGCGCACCATGCAGGTGGTCTCGTCCATCACGATGACCGCCGCGGAGCCCACCGCCGAGCCCGCCGCGCGCAGCGAGTCGTAATCCATGTTGGCCTTGAGCATCACTTCCCCCGGCACCACCGGCACCGAGGAGCCGCCGGGAATGACCGCCTTCAGCTTCGCTCCGCCGCGCACGCCGCCGGCGAGCTCGAGCAGTTCCGCGAATGGCGTACCGAGCGGCAGCTCGAAGTTTCCGGGCCGACCGACGTGGCCGGAGACCGAGAAGATCACCGTTCCACCGGAGTTCGCCGGGCCGAGCTCGGCGAACCACTGCGGGCCCTTGCGCAGGATGGTCGGGACCGAGGCGTAGCTCTGCGTGTTGTTGATGGTGGTCGGCTTGCCGTACAGGCCGAAGTTGGCCGGAAACGGCGGCTTGAAACGCGGCCGGCCCGGCTTGCCCTCGAGCGACTCGAGCAGCGCTGTTTCCTCGCCGCAGATGTAGGCGCCGGCGCCGACGAACGTGTACAGGTCGAAATCGACCCCGCTGCCGCGGATGTTGCGCCCGAGCAGCCCCGCGTCGTAGGCCTCCTGCAGCGCCGCCTCGAAGCGCGGCACCGGCTCGCCGAGGAACTCGCCGCGGATATAGTTGTAGCCCACCGTCGAGTTGGTCGCGTAGCCGGAGATCGCCAGCCCCTCGATGAGGGCGTGCGGATTGAAGCGCAGGATGTCGCGATCGTGGCAGGTTCCCGGCTCGCTCTCGTCGGAATTGCACACCATGTACTTCTGTACCGGCGAATTGCGCGGCATGAAGCTCCACTTGGTGCCGGTCGGGAAGCCCGCTCCGCCGCGCCCGCGCAGTCCCGAGGCCTTTACCGCCTCGATGATCTCTTCGCGCGGGGGCTTCTCGGCGAGGATCTTCTCCCAAACCTGGTACCCGCCGATCTTGCGATAGGTCTCCAGCGTCCAGGATCGCTCGAGCTTCAGCGGCTCGAACACCACCAGGTTCATCTTGTCGGGGCTGATGGGCATGGGACTACTTCAGCTCATCTAGGATCTTGTCGAGTTTCTCGGGAGTGAGATGCTCGTGGAAGACGTGATCGACCATCATCATCGGGGCGCCGGTACAGGCCGCCAGGCACTCGTGCTCGTCCTTCAGGAAGATTCTTCCGTCAGGCGTGCTCTCATCGAGCTTGATGCCGAGCTTGCGCTCGGCGTGGGCGACCAGCGCCTCCGCACCATTCAACATGCACGAGATGTTCGTGCAGATGCTCACGTGATGGCGGCCGCAGGGGTGAGTCTCGAACATCGAGTAGAAGCTCGCCACCTCATACACCTGGATCGGCGGCAGACCGAGATAGGCTGCGACCGCATCCATCAAAGCCTTGTTGAGGTGTCCTTGATTCTGTTCCTGCGCGGCGCGCAGCGCTGCGATGCACGCCGAGCGCTGCTGTCCGGGCGGGAACTTCGCCACCCAGTGATCAATCTCGCGACGCGTGTGCTCCGCGAGGAGCGCGCTCTCGCCGGCCGCCGGCGTCGTCTGCTTATCGTTACTCAACGGTCGATTTCCCCGAACACGATGTCCTGCGTGCCGATCACCGCGACCACATCCGCCAGCATGTGTCCGCGCACCATTTCCTCGAGGGCGGCGAGGTGCGCGAATCCGGGCGCGCGGCACTTGAGCCGGTAGGGCTTGTTGGCGCCGTCCGACACCAGGTAGATGCCGAACTCGCCCTTCGGCGCCTCGACCGCCGCGTAGGTCTCCCCCGCGGGCACGTCGTAACCTTCGGTGAAGAATTTGAAATGATGAATGAGCGATTCCATATCGCCCTTCATGTGCTCGCGACTCGGCGGGCGCACCTTGCGCTCGTCGATCATCACCGGACCTGGATTGTTGCGCAGCCACTCGACGCACTGGCGGATGATGCGTGTCGACTGGCGGAGTTCCTCGATGCGCACCAGATACCGGTCGTAGCAGTCGCCGTTGGTGCCGACCGGGATGTCGAAGTCCATCCGATCGTACACCTCGTAGGGCTGCTTCTTGCGCAAGTCCCACACCACACCCGAGCCACGCAGCATCGGTCCGGAGAACCCCAGCTGCAGCGCCCGCTCCGGCGGCACGACCCCGATGTTCACCGTGCGCTGCTTCCAGATGCGATTGTCGGTGAGCAGGGTCTCGTAGTCGGCGATCGCGCTCGGGAATCGCACGGCGAACGCATCGATGAAATCGAGCATCGTGCCCGAGCGCGACTCGTTCAGGCGGTCGACTTCCTTGCGCGAGTGCCACTTGGAGGGCTGGTACTTCGGCATGCTCTGCGGCAGGTCGCGGTACACCCCGCCCGGCCGGTAGTACGTGGCGTGCATACGCGTGCCGGAGACCGCCTCGTACACGTCCATCAGTTCCTCGCGCTCCTTGAAGGCGAGCAGGAACACCGTCATCGCGCCGATGTCGAGGGCATGCGCGCCGAGCCACATCAGGTGATTCAGGATGCGCGTGATCTCATCGAACAGCACGCGGATGTACTGGGCGCGCTCCGGCGGGGTCATGCCGAGCAGCTTCTCGATCGCGAGCACGTAGGCATGCTCGCTGCACATCATGGACACGTAATCGAGACGGTCCATGTAGCCGATCGAGTGGTTGAAGGGCTTCGATTCCGCCAGCTTCTCCGTTCCGCGATGCAGCAGCCCCACGTGCGCATCAGCCTTCTGGATCACCTCGCCGTCCATCTCGAGCACCAGGCGCAGCACCCCGTGGGCGGCGGGGTGTTGGGGCCCGAAATTCATCGTGTAGTTGCGGATCTCCGCGAGCGGATGATCGTGAGTCGACTGGGCCATCAGCGGGGCAACTCCGGAGCCTTCAGCGCCGGCTCATAGCGGTTGTCGTGCCGAATCACCTTGGGCACGAGCACCCGCGGCACGATACTTACCGGTTCGTACACGACGCGCTTCTTCTCGGGGTCGTAGCGCGTCTCGACGTTGCCGATCAGCGGGAAGTCCTTGCGGAACGGGTGGCCGATGAAACCGTAATCGGTGAGGATGCGGCGCAGATCCGGGTGGCCCCGGAACACGATGCCGAACAGGTCGAACGCCTCGCGCTCGAACCAGTTGGCGCTCGCCCACACTTCGGTCAGGGAGTCCACGAGCGGCTCGCGCGTATCCGGGCAGCTCACGCGCAGTCGCAGCCGCGTGTTGTAGGTGATCGAGAGCAACTGGTAGACCACCGCGAAGCGTCCCGGCATGTCCGGGTCCGGCGGCGCGCTCCCCGTGCGTCCCCGACTGAACCCAGTGCGCGTCGCAGCGGTCGTGAGCCACTCCTCACGGCCGTGATGGAGCAAATCCACCCCGGCGACGTCCACGAGTACCTCGAACCTGAGCTCAGGGGTATCGCGCAACGTCCGGCACACCTCGAGCAGTCGCGCCGGATCGGCCTCGTAGGCCAAGTCCTCCGGCAGCGAGGGCAGACGGCGCACGCCGCTGAGGCGCTGCTCGATGGTCCGGGCGAGCGCTTCGAGGGCAGCGCCGGTACCGACCGGCTGGGCGTTGGAGTGTTCCATGGTGGTGCGGTCTATCGCGCGATGGTGCTGGTGCGGGAAATCTTCTTCTGCAGCTGGATGATGCCGTACACCAGAGCCTCGGCCGTCGGCGGGCACCCCGGCACGTAGACGTCCACGGGAACGATGCGGTCGCAGCCGCGCACGACCGCATAGGAATAGTGGTAGTAGCCGCCGCCGTTGGCGCACGAGCCCATCGAGATGACCCAGCGGGGCTCGGCCATCTGGTCGTACACCTTGCGCAGCGCGGGGGCCATCTTGTTCACCAGCGTGCCGGCGACGATCATCACGTCGGATTGGCGCGGGCTCGGTCGGAACACCACGCCGAAGCGGTCCAGATCGTAGCGCGAGGCGCCGGCGTGCATCATCTCGACGGCGCAGCAGGCCAGGCCGAAGGTCATCGGCCAGAGCGAGCCGGTCCGCGCCCAGTTGAGCAGACTGTCGACCTGGGTGGTGAGAAAGCCCCGCTGCGCGAAGCCTTCAGACTCTTGCGTCAGTCCCACTCGAGCGCCCCTTTCTTCCACTCGTAGATGAAACCCACGGTGAGGATGCCGAGAAACACCACCATCGCGAGCAGGCCCGCGACCCCGATCGACCCGAGCGCCACGGCCCACGGGAAGAGAAAGACGATCTCGAGGTCAAAGACGATGAACAGGATCGCGACGAGGTAGTAGCGCACGTCGAACTTCATGCGGCTGTCTTCGAAGGCCTCGAAGCCGCATTCGTAGGCGGAGAGCTTTTCCCGGTCCGCCGGGTCGCGCGCGAAGAACCGTCCGATGGTGGTGCCGAGGGTCAGAAGCACCAGCGCCAACGCGGTGGCGATGACGAGAAATATCAGAATCGGCAGGTAATTGTTCAGCATGCTTCCATCGCCTAGGCAAAGCCACGGAAAAAAGGAAGCCCCTCACGGCAGCCTCCCCTCCGCGGCTGCGCATTGTAGCAGCGCACGAAAACAATTTGGTGCCGACGGTCGGATTCGAACCGACACGCCTCGCGGCGCTAGCCCCTCAAGCTAGTGTGTCTACCAATTCCACCACGTCGGCAACATCAATCAACCCGTGCTGCGCTCCTCGTCCCTCAGGGATGCGCCGGCGCGGCGCCCGGGGCCGAGGGTTTCGCGGCTGCGCCCGGACTCTGCGGCGCCGCCGGCGCGGGCGCCTTCGCGCTCGCGCCCTGGGTCTGGCTCGCCAGATCCAGGATCGTCTTCTGATGCTCCGGCGCGCGGGTGCTGAGATAAGTCAGCGCGACGCTGTTGAGCATGAAGATGGCCGCGAAGATGGCCGTGGCGCGCGAGAGCGCCGTCGTGGCTCCGCGCGCACCGAACACCGTGCCCGATGCCCCCGCGCCGAAACCTGCGCCCGCATCGGCGCCCTGTCCGTGCTGCAGGATCACCAGGATGACGATGCACGCCCCGGCGATGAGCTGAATAATCACAAGTACGTCATGCAGCATAATTAGAAACCGCTTAGCGCGATCCGCACGCGGCCAGGATCGCGAGAAATTCCTCCGCATTGAGCGACGCGCCGCCGATCAGGCCGCCGTCGACATCCGGCTGTGCAAACAGCTCGGCCGCGTTGCTCGCCTTGACGCTGCCGCCATAGAGCACGCGGGTCGCCGTTGCTATTTTAGCATCCCGCCCGCCTATCCGCTCGCGAATGAACGCGTGCACCGCCTGCGCCTGCTCCGGCGTCGCCGTGCGCCCGGTGCCGATCGCCCACATCGGCTCATAGGCAATGATCCCGGACTCCAGAGCCGCAACCCCGCACAGGTCGATCACCGCGTCCAGCTGGCGGGAGACCACCTCCTCGGTCCGGCCGTTCTCGCGGTCCCACAGGTGCTCACCGACGCACAGGATCGGCACCAGCGACTTGGCCTGGGCGGCTGCGAACTTGCGCGCCACCAACGGGTCATCCTCGTGATAGATCCAGCGCCGCTCCGAGTGGCCGACCAGCACGTGGCTGCAACCGACGTCCTTGAGCATCCCGGCCGAGACCTCCCCGGTGAACGCCCCTTGAGCCTCGGCGCACACGTTCTGCGCACCCAGGCCGATCGGGGTATCGCGCACCAGTCGGCCGATTTCCTGCAGATAGACGAACGGCGGGAACACCAGGCATTCGGCCGCGGCACGGTCCGGGTGCCCACCGAGCAGCTCCTCGATCAGACGCGCGTTGTCGGCACGCGTCCCGTGCATCTTCCAGTTTCCGGCAACGATGGGGCGACGCATCCGCGGTTTCCGACCTCAAACGGGGGCGCGATCATAGCGACGCGCCCCGCGCAGTGCAACGCGCCGAGCGTTCAGCCGGCGGCGCGGCGCACAACCTCGGCGAGCTCGGCGGCCGCCGCACGCGCCCGGCCCTCCTCCCGTCCCTCGACCATCACGCGGATGACCGGCTCGGTACCCGAGGCGCGCAGCACGATTCGGCCGTCGCCGCCCAGGCCCCCCTCGATGCGCCGCATCGCCTCGCACACCTCAGGAACCGCATTGGGGTCGAAGCGCCGGGCCACCTGCACATTGAGCAGCACCTGCGGGAACTTGCGCATGGGGGCGGCCAGCTCGGCCAGCGTCCGGCCGGTCGCGCGCATGACCGCCAGCACCTGCAGGGCACTCACCAGCCCATCCCCGGTGGTGGTCTTGTCCAGGCACAGAATATGTCCGGACGCCTCGCCCCCGAGCGAGCCGCCGCACTCGCGAAGCAGAGCGAGCACGTACCGGTCCCCGACCGCGGCGCGGCGAAACTCGATGCCGCGCTCGCGCAGCGCCACCTCGAGCCCCAGATTGCTCATGACCGTGCCGACCACCGGCCCGGCGAGCTCGCCGGCCTCCTGGCGCGCCCGCGCGATGATGTACAGCAGCTGATCGCCATCGACGATGCGCCCCAGGTGATCGACCAGCACGACCCGATCACCGTCCCCGTCGAGCGCCACACCCACGTGCGCGCGCACACCGGGCACGGTGAGCTGCAGCAGTTCCGGATGCAGCGAGCCGCAGCCGTCGTTAATGTTACGTCCGTTCGGCGAGCAACCGATCGGCACGATCTCCGCGCCGAGATCGGCCAGGATCCGCGGGCCGACCTTGTAGGCCGCCCCGTTGGCGCAGTCGATGACGATCTTCAGTCCGGCCAGGTCAATGCCTGAGGGCAGCGTCGAGGCGCAGAAGTCCTGGTAATGCGTGCGCGAGCGGTCAACGCGCATGGCGCGCCCGAGGCTGCGCGAGGACCGGGTGAGCACCGGGCTGTCGAGCTCGGCCTCGATGCGCCCTTCGAGCTCATCGGAGAGCTTGCCGCCCTCGCCATCGAAGAACTTGATGCCGTTGTCGTCGTAGGGATTGTGCGAGGCGCTGATCACGACCCCAAAGTCGCACTCGAAGCGGCGCGTCATGTACGCAATGCCGGGCGTCGGCAGCGGCCCGATCAGCATGACGTTCACCCCGCAGGCGACGAAGCCCGCCTCGAGCGCCGACTCGAACATGTAGCCCGAGACGCGGGTATCCTTGCCGATCAGCACCGTTCCGCCCTGCGGGGCAAGCACCCGACCGGCCGCGCTTGCCAGGCGCAGCGCGAAATCTACCGTCATGGGGCGTTCCCCGACGCGGCCTCTGACGCCATCGGTTCCGAAGTATTTTCTGCTCACTCGTCCGGCCTCGCCTTCTCAGACCTGTTGCGGCCGGCATTATCGGCCATTGGCCCGCTGCCGGGCCAGCTCGGGCCGGCGCGGCTGCGACGCCGCTCACTGCTGCGGGCCAATCCAACGGGCGCTGCCCCTTCGGCGCGCGCGCATGACGTTCACGGGCGCAAGACTGCGGGGCTCGGCGATGCAGCCCCCTCTGCCGCCCGGATGGATGTCACGGCTGCGATGGTCTGATGCACGGTGAATGCGGCCAGCGGCACCAGATGACGGCTGCTCGCCTGCGGGGCCTCGAAGAGGACGAACAGCCAGTCGCGCCGCAGGGACGCCGTGCGCGGGCTCTGTGAACGCACCACCGCACCCAGATACCGCGAGCCCACAAGGCGCAGCGGGAAAAGCACGGCAGCGGCGGGACTGAAGTGCCGCGCCCATGCTGCAGGCCCGGCGCCCGCCGGCACGAGCCGCTTGGGTATCCCGAGCCGCCGCGCACGAGCCAGGAGCACCCCGTCCTGCGCATCCGGGGCGCCCTGCGCAAGAAATATGCGAAGCGCACCGCCACCGCCGTTCAGTGCCTGCTTCATCCCCAGCGAATAGCGGCCATATCGGCGCTTGACTGCCGGGGAGATCCTGCCAGCGGCGCCACAGACGCTTGCACCGGCCCGACAATACAACTGCCTCACGCGATCGGCGTAGCGGATCGACACGGCGCACGGAGGGCTCCACTTGCCGCCGCTCCAGAGCATGACGTAGTGCACCGGGTCTTCTCGCGCGGAATTGACCGATGTGGTCTCGACATAGGCCGGCTGCCCCGCCACCCGCGCAACGGCGGCCCAATCGCCTGCGCGCGCGCAGGGAGACACGGGCAGCTGCGGGCCGTCGATCACCCGCACAGGCCCGCCCGGCTGCCATTCGATGAACGTCGCAGCCAGACAATCCGCCGAGCCCAGAATCGCGTTCGCCACGAACACGCCCGTTCCCTGCAGCGCCTCGACGCTCATCAGCGGCGGGGCAGAGCCTGGCCGAGGAGAGTACCCGGTCCGCCATGCCGCGGCGACCCGACGGTACGCTTCCGTGTCTTGCGGCAGGCGCACCGCGGGGTAGGTGATCCAGGGCTGCGAGGGACGATTGTCCAAGAGCGCCGCGCGCCGCACTGCCGGGGCAGCACCGTGGATCTGTGTCCCAAGCCGTGCGCAAACCGATGCGGCGGATGCGCCGCTCGCCGCCGCATTCCAGAAGACGGCAGCGGCCGCGATGAGGGAGGCCAGCCCTACGCGCACCGCCGGGGCCGCACCGGTGTTCATCCGCTCCACCCTCGCCAGCACACCATTCTCACTCCAGCGGCCTCACCACCCGTTGATCCGGCGCTTGGATCGACTGCAATCTGACCGGCTGCCAGCGCATCTGGAATGCAGCCAGCCCCTGCAGCCGACGGCGGCGCGCGCCCGGCACGCGGAACACGCCGAACGACACCTCGCTTCCAGAGGGTCCCGGGCCGACCGCCCCCAGATACTCGCTGCCATTCAGCTGCAGCGGAAAGTATTCCACAAAGCGCAGCGGCAGCTGAGCGAGTGGCGAGGGTGGCGCGCCATTCGCCGCCGCAAGGCGTTGCGCGCGCTCGATCAGCCGCCACTGCTGCCGAGTCAGCGAAGCGGCGAAGCGAATTTGCGGCGCGGCTCCCCGTTCAGTGACGGCCGTGACCGCATTGATGAGGTAGAGGCGATAGCGCCGCCCCAGCGCTGGAGCCACTTTCCCGGCGGCCACGCACACCGCGCGACCGGCCCGGCAATACAGCCGGTGCGTTACCGTGGCCTGATAGCTGAAGCGGATCGCCAGCGGACAGACTCGTCCCCAGTCACGCCCCAGCCAAGGCGCGATCCACAGCAGCGCATCGGAATTCGTGACATCGAGCGCAGCGGATTCGACGTACGCGGGCTGCCCCAGAACCCTGGCAAGTCCGCGCCGCTGCCTCGATCTGAGGCATGGTCCCCTCTTCAGCATCGGCATTGCGAGCACGCTGAACGCGCCGCCTCGCGTGCGCCTGACATACATTGCCTGAGAGCACTCGTCGCCGGAATCCGCACCGTTGTCGCTGAAGCGCATCAGGTCGCTGCCCTGCAGCCTCTGCACGTGGGTCGGTGGCGCACCGCCCACCTCGTTTCGCCAAAGTCGCTTGATTTGCCGGTCCAGAGCACTGGCACTGACCGGATGGGCGCGCGCAAAGCGCACCCACGGACGCAGCCCCCGGTCCGACGCTCGCGCGTCCCGCGCCACAGCCGCCGGCGAGCGGCGCAGACGCACCGCGAGGCGCGTGCACAGGGAGGGGGCACCGGCCACTCCCGCCGGCGCTGCCGGTGAGGCCAGAACCAGACAGGCCGCCGCAGCCAGCACCCGGAGCAACACCATCAGACCGCGTCCCTCCATCGGAGTGACTCTCCCGATTGAACCCCTCAGGTCCGTCGCATTCCGGTCCGGTGGGCACACAGAGCCGCGACGGCTCACAAGATGCCCCAGCGGGGCCCGCGCGTGCAATCCCCCCGGGGGCACTCGACAGACCGCCTAGGCCGGCTCGCGCCCCCGATCGGGCCTGCCAACGGCGTGCAGCACGCTCAGCGCATCGACCGTGGCGGCGACGTCGTGGACGCGGACGATATCGGCTCCGTTCTGCGCCGCGATCAGCGCCGCGGCCACGCTGCCGTGCGCGCGCTCTGCGGCCGGCTTGCCGCTAATCGCGCCGATCATGGATTTGCGCGAGAGCCCGACAAGCATCGGCAGTCCCTCAATGCGCACGGCCCCTAGGCCGCGCAGCAGTGTCAGGTTGTGCTCTAGCGTCTTGCCGAATCCGAAGCCCGGATCAAGCACGATGCGCTCCGCGGCGATACCCGCAGCCCGGGACGCCGCGACCCGCTCGTGGAGGAACTCGCGAACCTCTCGCACGACCTCAACGTAGTGCGGTGCGTGCTGCATGGTGCGCGGCTCGCCTTGCATGTGCATCAGACACACCGCACAGCCGGATTCAGCTGCCGCCTCGAGCGCACCGGGTGCGCGCAGCGCGTAGACGTCGTTGATGAGATCCGCGCCCGCGGCAGCCGCGGCGCGGATGACCTCCGGCTTGCTGGTATCAACCGATAGGATGGCGGCGGTGCGAGGCCGCAGCCGCTCGAGCAGCGGCAGCACGCGCCGCAGCTCCTCCGCTGCGCTCACGGCGGCAGCGCCCGGACGGGTCGATTCCCCGCCGAGATCGATGATCGCGCCTCCCTCGGCGACGATCTCGAGCGCTCGCTCGAGCGCACGGTCGGGATCGAGATAGCGGCCGCCGTCAGAGAAGGAGTCCGGGGTGAGGTTGAGCACACCCATCACCACCGGGGAATCGAGCGCGAGCGTCCGCTCGCCACAGCGCAGCCGCGCGCTCACCGCATCGTGCCCGCCCGCGCCCGTTGCGCCGCGGGCGGCTCAGCCCGCGGGCGAGCCGAGCGGCGCGCCCGGCAGCGGGCCCGGTGGCATCGGCGGACGATGCGAGAGGGAGTCATCCCAGCCGCTCGGGGGCTTCGGCGGCCGGCCCGCCATGATGTCCTTGAGCTGATCTTCCTCGATGGTCTCGTACTTCATCAGCGCCTCGGCCATCGCGTGCAGCTTCTCGATCGAGGCGGTGAGAACCTCCCGCGCCCGCTCGTAGTTGCTCTCGATCAACCGCCGCACTTCCTCGTCGATGGCGTGCGCGGTGACGTCCGAGACCTGCTTGTGCTGCGTGACACTGCGGCCGAGGAACACCTCGCCGGAATCTTCCGTATAGGTGAGCGGCCCGAGCTTGTCGGACAGACCCCACTTGGTGACCATGTTGCGCGCCACCTCGGTAGCCCGCTCGATGTCGTTCGAGGCCCCGGTGGTGACTGCCTCGGGCCCGAAGATCAGTTCCTCGGCCACCCGTCCGCCGAACAGCGTCGCGATGGTGCTCTCCAGGCGGCGCTTGGACATGCTGTAGCGATCCTGCTCGGGCAGGAACTGGGTCAGCCCGAGCGCCCGTCCGCGCGGAATGATCGTCACCTTGTAGACCGGGTCGTGCTCCGGGACCGACATGCCGACGATTGCATGGCCGGCCTCGTGGTAGGCCGTCATGCGCTTCTCGTCCTCGGTCATGACCATCGAGCGCCGCTCCGCGCCCATCATGATCTTGTCCTTGGCGCGTTCGAACTCCTCCATGCCGACCATGCGCTTGTTGGCACGCGCGGCGAACAGCGCGGCCTCATTAACCAGGTTCGCCAAGTCGGCCCCGGAGAATCCGGGCGTGCCGCGCGCGATGAGCGCCGGCTTGACGTCATCGCCGAGCGGCACACGCCGCATGTGTACGCGCAGGATCTGCTCGCGACCGCGCACGTCGGGCAGCGGCACGACCACCTGGCGGTCAAAGCGGCCCGGCCGCAGCAGCGCCGGATCGAGCACGTCCGGACGGTTGGTCGCGGCGATGACGATAATGCCCTCGTTGCCCTCGAAGCCGTCCATCTCGACGAGCAGCTGGTTCAACGTCTGCTCGCGCTCGTCGTGGCCGCCGCCGAGACCCGCACCGCGATGCCGGCCGACCGCGTCGATCTCGTCGATGAAGATGATGCACGGGGCATGCTTCTTCGCCTGCTCGAACATGTCGCGCACGCGCGATGCGCCGACGCCAACGAACATCTCGACGAAGTCCGAGCCGGAGATCGTGAAGAACGGCACCTTCGCCTCGCCGGCGATGGCGCGTGCGAGCAGCGTCTTGCCGGTGCCGGGGGAGCCGACCATGAGCACGCCCTTGGGAATCTTGCCGCCGAGCTTCTGGAACTTGCCCGGGTCTTTCAGGAAATCGACGATTTCCCCGACCTCCTGCTTGGCCTCATCGACCCCGGCCACATCGGCAAAGGTGATGCTGACCTGGTCCTCCCCGAGCAGCCGCGCTCGGCTCTTGCCGAAGGACATCGCCCCACGGCCCCCGGAGGCGCCCTGCATCTGGCGCAGCATGTAGGCGAATACGATGATCAGCACCAGCACCGGCAGCAGCTGGATCAGCACCTGCTCGAGGATGCCCTCGCCCTTGGGCGGCTTGCCGGAGATGTCGACGTTGTACTTCTCGAGCGTGCCGATCAGCGCCGTGTAATCGGTCTCGGGATTGAACGTCTTGAACTGCCTATGGTTCTTCAGAACGCCATAGAGCATCGTTCCCTGGAAGGTCACCGTGGTGACCTGGTTGGTCTGCACGTCCTTCAGGAACGTCGAGTACGTCAGGGGCTGGGGCTCGTTCGTGCTCGGCATGTAGCGGCTGAAAACCGCCAGCAGAATCACGACGATGATTACCCAGAGAATGATGTTCTTGGTCAGATCGTTCATCACAGTTGCACGCTACACCAAGCGGAAGTCCTTAGCCAGCAGGTAGACCTCGGGGCTGCGCGCTCGCGAGGCGGAGGGTTTGACCAGCCTCACCCGCTCGAAGCGGCTGCGGGCCTCGCGCACCAAAGCCTCGAAGCCGGCACCCTGGAACACCTTGATCAGGGCGCCACCGCCATCCTTCAAGACCCGGCCGGCCATATCAAGCGCCAGCTCGGCCAGATACATCGCGCGTGGCTGGTCGACCGCGTCGATACCGCTCATGGCCGGCGCCATGTCCGAGAGCACCCAGTCGACCTGCCGCCCGGGCAACAGCGCGAGAATGCGCTCGAAAATCTCCGTCTCGCGGAAGTCCCCCTGGACGAACTCCACGCCCTCGAGCGGCTCCATCGGCAATATGTCCGTGGCGACGACGCGGCCGGAACGGGCCAGCCTGCGGCGCGCGTACTGGCTCCAGGCCCCGGGCGCGGCGCCCAGATCGAGACAGATCGACCCGGATCTCAGCATTTTCTCCCGCTGATCGAGCTCTTCGAGCTTGAACACCGCCCGGGAGCGCCAGCCCTCGGCCTGCGCCCGCTTCACGTAGGGGTCGGAAAAATGCTCCTGCAACCACCGAGCACTGCTTTTGGACCGCTTCGCCATGTGAGTCTGTACAATCCTCGCGATGTCCCCTGAATTGACCCTCACCGAGCGCCAGCGCCGCCATCTGCGCGGGCTCGCGCATGCGCTGAAGCCCGTGGTGCGCCTGGGCAACGCCGGCCTCACCGAGGCGGTCGCCCTGGAGACCGAGCGGGCCCTCACCGATCACGAACTGATCAAGGTCAAGGGGCCCGGCGGCGATCGCGAGGCCCGCGACACGCTGTTCACGGAGCTGGCCCGGCGCACCGCCAGCGCGCTCGTGCAGCGCATCGGCAACGTCGCGGCGCTGTACCGGCCGCGGTCCGACGTGCCGCGCATCGTGATCCCCGGGGAGGCGCCGCCTACTCGAAGCGCACCACCACGATCTCCAGGGAGCGCACGCCACCGGGAGCGGTGACGTCGACGACGTCCCCTTCGGACTTGCCGACCAGGGCGCGGGCGATTGGCGAGGTGATGGAGATGCGGCCGGCTCCGATATCGGCCTCATCCTCGCCGACGACCTGGTACATGAGCCGGTTGCCTTCCTCGTCCTCCAGCTCGACGAACGCGCCGAACACCACCCGGCCGCTGTTCGGCAGCGTGCTCGGATCGATCACCTCGGCATTGGAGAGCTTCGCCTCGATCTCGCGGATCCGCCCCTCGATGAACCCCTGCTGCTCGCGCGCGGCGTGGTATTCGGCGTTCTCGGACAGATCGCCGTGACCACGCGCCTCGGCGATCGCCTTGATCACCGCGGGTCGCGCCTCGCTCTTCAAACGCTTCAGCTCCGCGCGCAGCGCCTCGGCGCCGCGCTGCGTCATGGGAGTGCGCTTCATAGGTTGATCGCTTCCTGATGCAGATCCTGCAGCCGGTTCACCTCGACCTCATCGAGATGATCGAGCGCCTCGCAGGTGGCGAGACCCGCCGCCAGAGTGGTGTAGTACGTTACGCGCCGATGCACCGCCTCGCGACGGATGGAGTTCGACTCGAGGATGGCGAGCTTGCCCTCGGTGGTGTTGATGATCAGATCGATCTCGTCGTTCTTGATCATGTCGACGACGTGCGGACGCCCTTCGTGCACCTTGTTGACGCGACGGCACTCCAGGCCCGCCTCGAGCAAGGCCCGCGCCGTGCCCTCGGTGGCAAGCAGCGAGAATCCCCGCTCGATCAAGCGCCGTCCGAGCTGCACCGCGCCGGGCTTGTCGCGATCGCGTACGCTGATGAAGCAGACCCCCTCGCGCGGCAGGGTCACCCCTGAGGCGCTCTGCGCCTTGGCGTAGGCCTCGCCGAAGGTCCGCCCGGTCCCCATCACCTCTCCGGTCGACTTCATCTCCGGGCCGAGAATGGGATCGGCCTCGGGAAATTTCACGAACGGAAACACCGCTTCCTTCACCGAATAGTAGCGCGGGGCCGGCTGCTCGCTGACGCCGAGCTCGCGCAGCCGCCGGCCGCTCATCACCCGCGCCGCAATCTTCGCCAGCGGCAGTCCGGTGGCCTTGGAGACGAACGGCACGGTGCGCGAGGCGCGCGGATTGACCTCGAGCACGTAGATGATGCCGTTCTGGATGGCGAACTGGATGTTCATCAGACCGACCACCTTCAGTGCGGCGGCGAGCTTGCGGGTCTGCTCGCGCAACTGCTCCTGCAGCGCCTCGCTCAGGCTGTTCGGCGGCAGGCTGCAGCCGGAATCCCCCGAGTGCACGCCTGCCTGCTCGACGTGCTCCATGATGCCGCCGATCAGCACCTGCTCGCCGTCGCATACCGCATCGACGTCGACCTCGATGGCCACGTCGAGAAACCGATCGAGCAGCACGGGGCTGTCGTTGGAGACCTGCACGGCGCGATTCATGTAGCCGCGCAGATCGTCCTCGTTGAACACAATCTCCATCGCCCGTCCGCCGAGCACGTACGAGGGCCGCACCACGAGCGGGAAGCCGACCTCGCGCGCCAGCTGCACCGCCTGCTCCTCGGTGCGCGCGGTGGCGTTCGCCGGCTGACGCAGTCCCAGCTCGCGCACCAGCGCCTGGAAGCGCTCGCGATCCTCGGCGACGTCGATCGACTCCGGCGAGGTGCCGATGATGGGCGCGCCGGCCTGCTCAAGCGCGCGGCACAGCTTCAGCGGCGTCTGTCCGCCGAACTGCACGATCACGCCCTCGGGCTTCTCCTTCTCCAGGACTTCCAGCACATCCTCGAGCGTGAGCGGCTCGAAGTACAGCCGGTCCGACGTGTCGTAGTCGGTCGAGACGGTCTCCGGATTGCAGTTGACCATGATGGTCTCGAAGCCGTCTTCGCGCAGGCTCATCGCCGCGTGCACGCAGCAGTAATCGAACTCGATCCCCTGGCCGATACGGTTGGGTCCGCCGCCGAGGATCATGATCTTGCGCCGCCCGGTCGGCTCGGCCTCGCACTCCTCCTCGTAGGTCGAGTACAGGTAGGCGGTCGAGGTCGAGAACTCCGCGGCGCAGGTGTCGACGCGCTTGTAGACCGGGCGAACGCCGAGGTCGTAACGCTTGTGGCGCACGGCCTGCTCGGGCATCTCGATCAGGCGCGCCAGACGCGCATCGGAGAAGCCCTTGCGCTTCAGCACGCGCAGCCGCGCGCCGGTCAGGGCCGCGAACCCGTCGCTTGCGACCTGCCGCTCCTCAGCGATGAGATCCTCGATCTGCGCAAGGAACCACGGGTCGATATGGGTCAGCTCCGCGACCCGCTCGAAGGTCCAGCCGGCGCGGAACGCATCGGCCACATACAGCAGCCGGTTCGGCCCCGGGGCGCGCAGCTCGTGCGTCAGCTTCCCGTCGCACTCCTCGCCGGGCGGCGGCAGCGGCTGGGCGGTGAGCCCGTCGAGTCCGGTCTCGAGCGCGCGCAGCGCCTTGTGCAGCGATTCCTGAAAGGTCCGTCCGATCGCCATCACCTCGCCGACGGATTTCATCTGCGTCGTGAGCCGGTCGTTGGCGGCGGGGAACTTCTCGAACGTGAAGCGCGGAATCTTGGTCACGACGTAGTCGATGGCCGGCTCGAACGAGGCCGGGGTCGCCCCGCCGGTGATATCGTTCTTCAGCTCATCGAGCGTGTAGCCCACGGCGAGCTTTGCGGCGATCTTGGCGATCGGAAAGCCGGTCGCCTTGGAGGCGAGCGCCGAGGAGCGTGATACGCGCGGATTCATCTCGATCACCAGCAGCCGCCCGTCGTGCGGACTGACCGCGAACTGCACGTTCGAGCCGCCGGTATCGACGCCGATCTTGCGCAGCACCGCGATCGAGGCGTCGCGCATGCGCTGGTATTCCTTGTCGGTGAGCGTCAGGGCCGGCGCGACGGTGATCGAGTCGCCGGTGTGCACGCCCATCGGATCGAGATTCTCGATCGAGCAGATGATGATGCAGTTGTCCTTGCTGTCCCGCACCACCTCCATCTCGAATTCTTTCCAACCGATCACCGACTCCTCGAGCAGCACCTCGCCGGTCGGGGAGGCATCGAGGCCGCGGGCGACGATCGCCTCGAGCTCCTCGCGGTTGTAGGCGATGCCACCGCCGGAACCCCCGAGGGTGAAGGACGGTCGGATGACGATCGGATAGCCGATCTGCCCGGCGATCGTGAAGGACTCCTCGAGATTGCGGGCGATCTGCGAGTGCGGCGATTCCAGACCGATCTCGGTCATGGCGTCGCGGAAGCGCTCGCGGTCCTCGGCCATGTCGATCGACTCGCGCTTCGCGCCGATCAGCTCGACGCCGAATTTCTCCAGCACGCCCTCGCGCACCAGATCGAGCGCGGTGTTGAGGGCCGTCTGGCCGCCCATGGTCGGCAGCAGCGCATCCGGGCGCTCCTTCTCGATGATGCGCGCCACCGTGCGCCAGTTGACCGGCTCGATGTAGATCGCATCGGCCATCTCCGGGTCGGTCATGATGGTCGCCGGGTTGGAGTTGACCAGGATCACCCGGAACCCCTCGCTGCGCAGCGCCTTGCAGGCCTGCGCGCCGGAGTAGTCGAACTCGCACGCCTGGCCGATCACGATCGGGCCGGCGCCAATGATCAGGATGCTCTTCAGGTCGCTGCGCTTGGGCACTGGGTCAGTCTCGACATCAACGGGAAACCGCCGGCTGGCGCGGCGGACTCTGGGTGGGCGCGGCCGTGGCCTGTCCCTGACGCAGTTGCGCCTGCAGCCGCCGCACCATCAGCTGCACGAACCGCTCGAACAGCGGCTTCATGTCGTGCGGCCCCGGGCTCGCCTCGGGGTGGCCCTGGAAGCCGAACACCGGCCGGTCCTGGAACGCGAGCCCCTGCAGCGAGCCGTCGAACAGCGAGCGGTGCGTGGCGCGCACGTTGGCCGGCAGCGTCGTCTCATCGACCGCGAAGCCGTGATTCTGACTGGTGATCAGCACCCGGCCGGTCTCGAGGTCCTGCACCGGATGGTTCGCGCCGTGGTGGCCGAACTTCATCTTCAGGGTGCGCGCCCCGCTGGCGAGCCCGAGGATCTGGTGTCCGAGGCAGATGCCGAAGACGGGCAGGTCGGTCTTCAGGAACTCGCGCGTCGCCTCGATGGCGTAGCTGCACGGCTCCGGATCGCCCGGGCCGTTGGAGAGGAACAGCCCGTCGGGGGCAAGCGCGAGGGCCTCCTCGGCACTGGTCTCGGCCGGCACGACGGTCATGCGGCAGCCGAAATCCGCAAGCAGCCGCAGGATGTTGCGCTTGATGCCGAAATCGTAGGCGACGACGTGCAGGCGCTGATGCGAGCGCAGCGTGCGCGGGCTCTCCGGCCAGACGCTTCCCTCGTTCCACTGGAAGGCGCGCCGGACGCTGACCACCTTGGCCAGATCCATCCCCTTGAGGCCCGGGAACTTGCGCGCCGCGATCACCGCGGCGGCCGCATCGGCCTTCTCGCCGGTCATGATGCAGCCGGCCTGCGCGCCCTTCTCGCGAAGAATACGGGTCAAGCGGCGCGTGTCGATGCCGGCGATGGCGACTATGCGGCCGCGCTCGAGGAACGTCCCGAGCGACTCGCTACCGCGCCAGTTGCTCCACCGCGCCGGCAGATCGCGCACCACGAGCCCAGCGCTGTAGATCTGGGCGGACTCGAGGTCCTCGGGCGTGGTGCCGGTGTTGCCGATGTGCGGACAGGTGAGCGTGACGATCTGGCGGGCGTAGGACGGGTCGGTGAGAATCTCCTGATAGCCCGTCATCGCGGTGTTGAACACGACCTCGCCCGTGGTGTTGCCTTTGGCACCAATCGACTGGCCACGGAAGACGGTTCCATCCGCCAGGGCCAGGACTGCCGGTACGCTCACTTCGATGAATCCTCTCTTTTCAGGTTCGCTCTCGCGCCAGCCGGCAACCCCCATCGGCGCGGCGCGCCGCACGGGTTTTTCGGTCCGTAACCTGCGGATACACAAAGCGGGAGGAGTTCCGAGTGAACATCCTCCCGCTTTGCGTGGACTAACCCGCACACGAATCGACTAACCCGCACGCGGATCGGGCGAAATTCTACGGTCGGCCGCCGCGAGTGTCCATGGAAAATTGGTCCGCTGCGGCGTCGCAAGCGGGGCGGGAATCCGCTGCAGGAAATTCTTTAAGTAATTGATTTTAAGAAAGAATATCACGCATACCATAACGGCCCGGCGGCTGCTGCGCGAGCCAGAGCGCAGCGGTCAGAGCCCCTCGGGCAAACACGGCCCGATCGGTCGCGCGGTGCCCCAGGACGAGTTGCTCGCCGGCCCCGAGAAAGCGCACGTCGTGCTCCCCGACGACGTCACCGCCGCGCAGCACGGCGAACCCGATCTGTCCGGCCGGTCGCGGCCCGCCGCGCGAGGCACCGGCCCCGGCGAGCGCCGCCTCGGCGCCGAGCCGGCGACCCTCGCCCGCCGCCCGCCCCAGGGCGAGCGCGGTCCCGGACGGGGCGTCGCGCTTGAGTCGGTGGTGCGTCTCGAGGATCTCGATGTCGAAATCCTCCGGCAGGGCTCGCGCCGCGGAGCGCACCAGCTCCAGCAGCAGCGTGATGCCGAGACTGGTGTTCGGCGCCACCAGCAGCGCGATGCGGCGCGCCGCCTCCTCGAGCGGCTCCTCGAGCGTCGCCTCGAGGCCCGTGGTGCCGATCAGCAGCGGCGTGCCGGCGGCGCGGCAGGCCGCCAGATGCGCCGCGGCGGCGCGCGGATGGGAGAAATCGATCGCCACATCCGCCGCCGCGAGCGCGGCCGGCAGATCGGCGCTCACCACCACGCCGAGCGGCGCGCCACCGGCGAGTTCACCGGCGTCCCGGCCGATCGCCGAGCCGCTCGCCGGGGCTATCGCCGCGGCGAGGGCGAAGTCGGGGCGGTGCCGGATGGCCTGCACCAGGGAGCAGCCCATGCGACCGCTCACCCCGATGATGACTGCCCGTAGCGCCATGGTGCCGGCTCAGACGCCGAAGAACCGCCGCACGCCCTCGAAGAATCCCTTCTCCCGGGGCGAGTGGCGCGTGTGGTCCTGCTTCAGTGACTCCTCGAGTTTGCGGATCAGCTCGCGCTGCTCCCCGGAGAGGTGCACCGGCGTCTCGACGGCCACCCGGCAGAACAGGTCCCCGCGCGAGCCGCCGCGCACCGGCTTGACGCCCTTGTCGCGCAGCCGGAAGACCCGGCCCGACTGCGTCTCCGCCGGGATCTTCAGCGCCACATTGCCATCGAGCGTGGGTACGTCCACCGTGCCGCCGAGCGCAGCGGTGGCGAAGCTCACCGGCACTTCGCACGAGAGGTGCTCCCCGTCGCGCTCGAAGATCGCGTGCTCGCGCACGTGCACCTCGACATAGAGGTCCCCCGCCGGTCCCCCGTTGCGCCCCGCCTCGCCCTCCCCGCCGAGGCGGATCCGATCGCCGGTGTCGACGCCGGCAGGAATCTTCACCGACAGCTTGCGGGTGCGGCGCACCCGCCCCTGGCCGAGGCAGGTGTCGCAGGGATTGCGGATGATGCTGCCGGCACCGCGGCACTTTGGGCAGGTCTGCTGCAGTTGGAAGAAGCCCTGCGAGATGCGCACCTGGCCGCTGCCGCCGCAGGCATCGCAGGCCTGCGGCTTGCTGCCCTTGGCCGCGCCGCTGCCGTGGCAGGTCTCGCATTCGACCAACTTCGGCACCTCGATCTCCACCGTGTGGCCGAAGACGGCCTGATGCAGATCGAGCTCCAGTTCGTAACGCAGGTCCGCGCCGCGAAATACCTGCGCGTGACCGCCGCGGCGCGCCGCGCCGAAGATGTCCCCGAAGACGTCGCCGAAGATATCGCTGAACGCATCCGCCGCGCTCGCGTGACCGCGCGCGCCGGCCGCCGCCGCCTCGACTCCGGCATGACCGTGCTGATCGTACGCGGCGCGCTTCTGGGCGTCGGTGAGCACCTCGTAGGCCTCTTTGGCCTCCTTGAATCGATCCTCTGCCTCCGCGTCATCCGGATTGCGGTCCGGGTGATA
Source organism: Pseudomonadota bacterium (assembly GCA_021805275.1). The sequence continues at coordinate 74,770 of JAJZFQ010000131.1, read as the reverse complement.
TTTCATCGCCAGGCGCCGGTAAGCCTTCTTGATATCCGCCTCGGTGGCCGTCCTCGGTACGTCGAGGACCTTGTAATAGTCTTTTTTCATGCGCCTCGCGCAGCAATAGCGGGGTTCGCGATTCGCGAACCCCGCTCACTATACCGACTCGCTCGCCGGTCAGGTCAGGATGCCTTGCGGCCCTTGTCCTTGACCTCCTCGAACTCCGCATCGACGACATCTTCCTTGCCGCCGCCGCCCGCACCGGCGCCCGCAGCGCCCGCAGCACCCGGCTCGGCGCCCGCGGAGCCGGCAGGACCTGCCTCACCGGCCGACCCGGCATAGGCCTTCTGGGCAATGCCGGCCGACGCCTGCGCGAGGGCCTCGGTCTTCTTCTCGATCACCTCGCGGTCGTCACCCTTCAGCGCGGTGCGCAGATCCGACACGGCCGACTCCACGCTCGCCCGCTCGCCCGCATCGACCTTATCGCCGAGATCCTTCAGGCTGCGCTCCGCGGCGTGCACCATCGCATCGGCCTTGTTGCGCGTCTCGACGAGCTCGCGGAAGCGCTTGTCCTCGGCCGCGTGCGCCTCGGCATCGCGCACCATGCGCTTGATCTCGTCCTCGTTCAGACCGCTCGATGCCTTGATCACGATCTTCTGCTCGCGCCCCGTGGCCTTGTCCTTGGCGGACACGTTCAGAATGCCGTTCGCATCGATGTCGAAGGACACCTCGATCTGCGGCATGCCGCGCGGGGCCGGCGGAATGTCCGTCAGGTCGAACTTGCCGAGCGACTTGTTGTCGGCCGCCCGCTCCCGCTCGCCCTGCAGGACGTGAATCGTCACCGCCGTCTGACTGTCGTCGGCAGTGGAGAACACCTGCGATGCCTTGGTCGGGATCGTGGTGTTCTTCTCGATCAGCTTGGTCATCACCCCGCCGAGCGTCTCGATGCCGAGCGACAGCGGCGTGACGTCGAGCAGCAGCACGTCCTTGACCTCACCGGCGAGCACGCCCGCCTGGATCGCCGCGCCCACCGCCACCGCCTCATCGGGGTTGACGTCCTTGCGCGGCTCGCGGCCGAAGAAATCCTTCACGTACTTCTGCACCAGCGGCATACGCGTCTGACCGCCGACCAGGATGACCTCGGCGACCTCGTTCGCCGAGAGCCCCGCATCCTTCAGCGCGGTGCGGCACGGCGCGATGGTCTTCTGCACCAGCTCCTCGACCAGCGACTCGAGTTTGGCGCGGGTGAGCTTGATGTTCAGGTGCTTCGGCCCCGAGGCGTCCGCGGTGATGTACGGCAGGTTGATGTCGGTCTGTTGCGTGGAGGACAGCTCGATCTTGGCCTTCTCGGCCGCCTCCTTCAGGCGCTGCATGGCGAGCGGGTCGCGGCGCACATCGACGCCCGACTCCTTCAGGAACTCCTCGGCGAGGAAATTGATGATGCGCAGATCGAAATCCTCGCCCCCGAGGAACGTATCGCCGTTGGTCGAGAGCACCTCGAACTGATGCTCCCCGTCGATCTCGGCGATCTCGATGATCGAGATATCGAAAGTGCCACCGCCCAAGTCATACACGGCGATCTTGCGGTCCCCGCTCTGCTTGTCGAGCCCGTAGGCGAGCGCGGCGGCAGTCGGCTCGTTGATGATGCGCTTGACCTCCAGGCCCGCGATGCGCCCGGCATCCTTGGTCGCCTGGCGCTGCGAATCATTGAAGTAGGCCGGCACCGTGATCACCGCCTCGGTGACCGGCTCGCCGAGATAGTCCTCGGCGGTCTTCTTCATCTTCATCAGCACGCGCGCGCTGACCTCGGGCGGGGCCATCTTCTTGCCCTGCGCATCGACCCACGCATCGCCGTTGTCGGCGCGGGCGATCTTGTACGGAACCATCTTCGAGTCGCGCTGCACCACCTCGTCCTCGAACTTCCGTCCGATGAGGCGCTTGATCGCGAACAGGGTGTTCTGCGGGTTGGTGACCGCCTGACGCTTGGCCGGCTGGCCCACCAGCACCTCGTTGTCCTTGGTGAAGGCGACGATGGACGGAGTCGTGCGGTCGCCCTCGCTGTTCTCGATCACCCGGGGCTTGCCGCCCTCCATGATGGCGACGCACGAGTTCGTGGTCCCGAGGTCGATGCCGATTACCTTTGCCATGATCTGCTCCGCCGAAATCAGTTGCTTATGGGTCTGCTGGGAGTCTTACTGGGGTTCAGCCCTGGCGATTCAAGGGTTGCGCGCGCCTTAACCTTGGGCCTGAGCCTTAGCGACGATCACCCGTGCCGGCCGCAGCAGCCGGCCGTTGAGTTCGAAGCCGGTCTGCACCACCTGCAGCACCGTGTCCGGCGTGGCGCCGGCGGACTCCTGCGCGAGCATCGCCTCGTGGCGGGCTGGATCGAACGGCTCACCGAGCGGACGGATCGGGGTCACACCGAGCTTCTCCAGCGCCCGGGTGAGCAGCTTCAGAGTCGCCTCCTGGCCCTGCCGCAGGCTGCGCGCATCGATCTCCCCCTGACCGGCGCTCTGCAGCGCCAGCTCCAGGCTGTCCTGCACGGGCAGCAGCTCGGCGGCGAATTTCTCCAATCCGTAGCGGTTGGCCGCCTCGATGTCCCGCTGTGCGCGCTTGCGCACGTTGTCGAGCTCGGCCACGGCCCGCAGGTACTGCTCGCGCTGCTCTCGAGCGCGCTGCTCGGCCTGGGCGAGCGCTTCCTGCAGAGCGGCCACCTCCGCGGGCGTGCCCGCCGTCTCGCTGCCGTCCGATGGGTCCACGCTCTGCGCGCCGGCCTGTTCAGTGCTCATCCGCCGTCCTCGCTCTCGCATTCTGGTCAAAAGATCGCCGGCCGGCTCGCGCCGGAGCGCCGTCAAGCCGTCGGTGTGGGGATCAGCGCCGCGAATTCAAGGCAGCGCCGAGCAGTTTGGCGGTCATGTCGACGATCGGAATGACCCGCTCATAGGCCATACGGGTCGGGCCGATGACCCCAAGCACGCCGAAGGCCGAACCCGGCGCCCCGTAGGGCGAGGTGACCATGCTGCAGTCATCGAGGATGTGGTAGCCGGACTCGTGCCCGATGAAGATCTGCACCCCCTCGGCGCGCAGGCTGTCGTCGAGCAGGTGCAGGAAGTCGCGCTTCTCGTTGAACGCCTCGAACAGCCGCCGCAGCCGCTCGACGCTCGAGAGCTCCGCGACGCTCATCAGGTTGGTCTCGCCCTTGATGACGTATTCCAGCTCCGCATCCTGCCCGCCCGCCTGGAACACGTGCTGCGCGACGGAGATCGCATCGAGCATCGCCTGGTTCATGTGCGCGCGAGTCTCGCTCAGCTGGCGCAGGATCTCCTGGCGCACCTCGGCAAGGGAGCGGCCGCGGAACTGCTCATTGAGGAAATTCGCCGCCCGCCGCAGCTCATCGGGTGAGAAATGCCGCTCAAGGTGGATGATGCGGTTCTGCACCTCGCGCTCGCCGTACACCAGCACCACCAGCACCCGGTTCTCCGAGAGCCCGACAAATTCGATCTGGGTGATCGAGGCCTGCGTCGAGCGCGGCAGGGTAACCACGCCGGCGAGGCGCGTCAGGCTCGAGAGCAGCTGCGAGACGGTGCTCACCAGGTCCTTGCCGCTCTCGCGCACCGCCTCGAACTGCCGCTCGATCTCGGCGGCGGCGGCGGCCTCGAGCGGCTGCACGTGCAGCAGCGAATCGACGAAGAACCGATAGCCCTTGTCGGTCGGCACGCGCCCGGCAGAGGTGTGCGGCGAGGCGACGAAGCCGAACTCCTCCAGGTCCGCCATCACGTTGCGGATGGTGGCCGAGGACAGCTGCAGGCCCGACTCGCGCGACAGCGCGCGCGAGCCGACGGGCTGGCCGTCGCGGATGTAGCTCTCCACGAGCACGCGCAGCAGGTGCTGCGCGCGATCATTCAGTTGTTCGTCCCGGGTGTCTTGCGTCATAAGTGCACCGCCGGCGCGCGCAATCGCCGCGCTCGCGCAGCCGCACACCTGAAACTATAGTCACAAGGCACGAGCGTCAAGCAAGCCCGCGCCCGTCCTGCTACGATTTTCCGATGCTCCCTCCCCGCACCTGCGCGCTGGTCGGCCGATTCACAGACCCGCGCGTCGCCGAATCGGCCCAGGCGGCGCTCGTGCACCTGAGCGCCCGGGGCGTCACGGTGCGGGTCGATGCCACTGCGACGCTGGCGGCCTGCCCGGGCGCGAACGGCGTGCCCGAGAGCGAGCTCGCCCGCGGCGTCGACCTGATGATCGCCGTCGGCGGTGACGGCACGCTGCTCTATGCGGCCGGCCTGGTGGCCCGTCACGGCGTACCGCTGCTCGGGATCAACCGCGGGCGCCTCGGGTTTCTCACCGACGTCATGCCGCAGGACATCCCGGCCTGCCTCGATGCGGCGCTCGCCGGGCAGCTCGCCGCCGACGAGCGCCCGCTGCTGCTGGCGCGGCTGCACTCCCTCGACGGCACCCGCCGCGAATGCCTGGCCCTGAACGACGTGGTGCTGCAGAAGCTCGCCACCGGACGCATGCTCGACTTCGAGACCCGCGTGTCGGGCCGCTACGTCAATACCCATGCCGGCGACGGCGTCGTCGTGGCGAGCGCCACCGGCTCGACGGCCTACGCGCTGTCCTGCGGTGGACCGATCATCGAGCCGCAGCTGGACATCCTGGTGCTCGCCCCGATCTGCCCGCATACCCTTTCCGACCGCCCAATCGTGGTCTCGGGTCGCTCGGTGATCGAGATCGGCCTGCTCGAGCGACCCGACACGCGTGCCCAGGTGACCTGCGATGGCACGATCCTCGGCACGCTCGCCCCCGGGGAGCGTGTGGAGATCCTGCGCGCCCCCGAGCGCATCACGCTGCTGCACCCGCCCGGACACGATTACTTCCGGCTGCTGCGCTCGAAACTGCACTGGGGCCGCGGCGACGCGGAGCGCTGAGCGTACCGCCCGACCTTCGATCTGCCATGCTCACTGCCCTGAAAATCCGCGATTTCGCGATCATCGAGGAACTCGAGCTCGCACTGCGCCCGGGACTGACCGTGCTCACCGGGGAGACCGGTGCGGGCAAGTCCATCCTGGTCGATGCGCTGCAGCTCATCGCCGGCGGGCGCGCCGGCGCGGAGATGATCCGCCACGGCGCCGAGCGCGCCGACATCACCGCCACCTTCGAGGTGCGCGATGCGCCGCCGGAGCTGCGCGAGTGGCTCCAGTGCCAGGCGATCACGGAGGATGAGCTGATCGTGCGCCGCCTGCTGGCGGCCGACGGCCGCTCGCGCGCCTGGCTCAACGGTCAACCCGTGCCCGTGCAGCTGCTGCGCGAGGCGGGCGGCCTGCTCATCGACATTCACGGGCAGCACGAATTCCAATCCCTTGCCCGCGCCACGCGCCAGCGCGAGCTGCTCGATGAGTACGGCGGGCTCGGGTCGGCCCTGGCGGAGGTCGGCGAGACCTATCAACACTGGCGTCAGCTTAGCAGTCAGGAACGCGAGCTCGGCGAGGCAGCCCGCGACCGCGACGCGCGGCTCGATCTGCTGCGCCATCAGGTCCGGGAGCTCGGCGCTCTGAAACTGGAGCCGGGCGAGCTGGATCGACTGGGCGAGGAGCGCGCGCGCCTCGCCCACCGGGGCCGGCTGGCCGAGGCGGCGCAGGGCGCACTCGGGCTGCTCTACCAGGATGAGACGCACAATGCTCACGGGGGCGTCGGCCGCGCGCTGCAGGCGCTGCGCGGGGCCGTGGCGATCGACGCGCAGCTGCAGCCGATCATCGCGTTGGCGCAGGAGGCCGAGGTGAACATCCGCGAGGCGGCCCGCGAGCTCGAGCGCTACAGCGAGACGCTGGAGCTCGACACGGGCCGACAGGACGCCGTCGAGAGTCGGCTCGCGGCCATCGAGGACCTCGCCCGCAAACACCGGGTGCCACCGGGGGAGCTGGCCGCACGCGAGGGGCAGCTCGGGGCGGATCTGGAGCGGCTCGAGCGCGCCGGGCTCGACCTCCAGACGCTGCGGGCCGAGCTCACCGAGGCGCTCGCACAGTATCGCCGGTGCGCCGCGGCGCTTTCCGCGGCGCGCGCGCAGGCGGCCGAGGCGCTCGGGGTGGCCGTCACCGCTCACATGCAGGCCTTGGGCATGGCCGGGGGACGCTTCGAGGCTGCCCTCAGCGCCCGTGGCGAGGAGCCTGCGCCGCACGGCGCCGACGATGTCGAATTCCGCGTCAGCGCCAATCCGGGCCAGCCCGTCCGCCCGCTCGCGAAGGTCGCCTCGGGCGGGGAGCTCTCGCGCCTCTCGCTCGCGGTGCAGGTGGCCAGCAGCGCGCGCGAGACGCGCTGCATGGTGTTCGATGAAGTCGACTCCGGGATCGGCGGCGCGGTCGCCGAGATCGTCGGACGGGAGTTGCGCGCGCTCGGGCAGCGCGGCCAGGTGCTGTGCGTGACGCACCTGCCGCAGGTCGCCTCGCAGGGCCATCAGCATCTGCGGGTCGCCAAGTTCACCGCCGGCAGCGCCACGCACACGCGCCTCAGCGAGCTGTCCGAGGACGAACGCATCGAGGAGCTGGCACGGATGCTCGGCGGGGTCGACGTCACCGCGACGGCGCGCGAGCATGCGCGCCAGATGCTGCGCGGACCGCCGCCGCCGCCCGCCCCCGCGCGCCGCCCGAAAGGCGCCGCGCGGCGCCGCTGAGCCGCCCCTCAGTGGCCCAGTGTGCGCCGACGGGGACAGGCCTCGCGGCGGCAATGCCCGTAGAGGATGAGGGAGTGGTCGCGGATATCGAATTGCAGCCGGTGGGCCACCGCGTTCTGGCGCGCCTCGATGCCCTCGTCGACGAACTCTTCGACGTGGCCGCAGTCAAGACACACGATATGATCGTGATGGTCGCCTTGATTGAGCTCAAAAACGGCCATGCCGTCCTCGAAGTGATGCCGCGTGACCAGACCCGCAGCCTCGAACTGCGTGAGCACCCGATAGACGGTTGCCAACCCGATGTCCTCGTGCGACTCGAGCAGGGTCCGGTAGATGTCCTCGGCCGAGAGGTGACGCATCTCGCTGCCCGCGAGGATCTCGAGGATCTTCAGGCGCGGCAGCGTCACTTTCAGGCCGGCTTTGCGCAGGTCTTTGCCTTCCACGCGTCTCGAGCCTCCGGGTGTGGCCGCCGCGGACGATCAGAGCGGCCTTCGCACGATCAGGTATGATCCGCCCCCAATTATTGCCCATCGGACTGCCATGCGACCAGCTCACCTGATTTCGACCCTGCGAGCGACTGTGCTGCTCGCTGCGCTCTCGGCACTGCTGGCCGGCTGTGTCTACCGGATGGACATTCAGCAGGGCAATTATCTCGACGGACACACCGTGCGGCAGCTGAAGACGGGCATGACGCGCGTGCAGGTGCGCTACCTGCTCGGCACGCCGATGATTGCCGATGTGTTCGACACCAACCGCTGGGACTACGTCTATTATTTCAAGCGCGGCTACATCGAGCGGCCGATCCAGAGCCGCGTGACGGTGTTCTTCCACGACGGCAAGGTCAGCCGCTTCGCGCTGTACAACGTACCGAAGGGCCAGCCAATCGCGCCGGGCCTGCTGCCTTCACCGAAGAAATTCCCACTGCTGTAACTTCAGCGGCGCGCGCCAGCGAGCCGCGTGCGCCGGCGCGCACGCGGGTCATCGAGCAGCGGCCGGTACAGCTCGATCCGATCCCCGTCGGCGGGCACCGCATCGCGGCCGCGCAGCTCGCCGAAAATCCCCACCGGAGCATCCTCCCAGGGCACCTGCGCCTCGGGGGCGGCGCGCCGCGCAGCCGCGATGATCGCGGCGATGTCCGCGCCGACGGGCACTTCCAGCTGCCAGAGAAACGACCGCTCGGGCGCGGCATAGGCCACCGTGCAACGCTTCAGCGACCCGGCGCTCACGGCCCGGTGAGCCCCGCGGGCGGTGGGAGCGCGCGGCTGCGCACGACGAAGGCATCGACCAGCGAGCCAACCGTCTCGGCGAAGATGCGCTCGAACAGCACTGCGGAGAGCGAGCTCTTCAGCTGAAAACGCAGCGCGAACTCGACCAGCGTGCCTGCGCCGGCCGGCGTGAGGCGCCACTCCCCCTCGAGCGCGGTGAACGGCCCGCTGACCAGACGCATGTGCACGCGCCGGTCGGGCTCCAGCGCATTGCGCGTGGTGAACTCTCCGTTGAACGGTCCGCGCCGCACGCCGATGGTGGCAACGATCTCGCTGTCACTGCGCGAGAGCACCCGCGCATGGGTGCACCAGGGCAGAAACTCCGGGTAGCTGTCGATGTCGTTGATCAGCGCGAACAGGCGATTCGGCGGCAGGCTAACGAGCGCCGAGCGCTTGACTTCTCGCATGGACGGCATTGTCCCAGGAACCGCCGCGCAAGGACAGCGCGAGAGCGCCCGATCCACCCCGCGCGGCGCGCGCTACAATGCGCGCCCCGACCGACCGGCTCGCCCCGATGCCCCCCAAGGCCGACTCCTCGTCCCGACTGATCGCCGAGAACCGCAAGGCGCGCTTCGATTACTTCATCGAGCAGCGCTACGAGGCGGGACTCGTCCTGCAGGGCTGGGAGGTCAAGTCGCTGCGCGCCGGCCGCGCGCAGCTCGCCGAGGCGTACGTCTACCTGCGAGGCGCGGAGGCGTTCCTGATCGGCGCGCATCTGTCGCCACTGTCCTCCGCCTCGAGCCACGTCATCGCCGACCCGGTGCGCACGCGCAAACTGCTGCTCAACCGCAGCGAGCTCAACGGCCTGATCGGGGCGGTCGAGCGGCGCGGCTACACCCTGGTGCCGCTCGAGCTGTACTGGAAGCACGGCCGCGCGAAACTCGCCGTCGGCCTCGCCAAGGGCAAAAAACAGCACGACAAGCGCGCCACCGAGAAGGACCGCGACTGGCAGCGCGACAAGGCCCGGCTGCTGCGCCGGAGGTGAGGCCGCCCCGCGGGACGGACCGAGCGGCTCGGGGCGGAGCACCCCGCCCGCCCCCCGTGGGGACGCCGCATACGCCCCGAGGACGCCGCGCAGGTGCACACCGGGCCGCCGTGCGGTATGCTGCAGGCTCTCTTCTGGGGGCGACCGGTTTCGACGTGGGTTGCGAACCTTCAGAGGCGTACCGAGGCGCAGTGCCCTCGTAAATCTCGCTGCAAAACCATAGTTGCCAACGACGACAACTTCGCTCTCGCCGCCTAACCGCGGCTGACCTCCGACCGGTCCGTGCCTGTGCGGTCGACTCGGGGGACGCGTTCACAGGATCGCGATACGGCGTGCGACGGGCCGGATCGTTAAGAGTCACCGTCCGCTGGCGCTTCGTCTTCCCTGCCCCTCGGGTAGCGCGGTGCGAGAACTAAAGAGAGGGCTACGTACGTAGAGTCTGAAGTCTAGGACTTGCGGACGGGGGTTCGATTCCCCCCGCCTCCACCACTTGCCAAGAACGCCCGATCCCGGCCGAGCTGCCGGGACCGGGCTGCCGCCGGCCCTCACGCGTCCATCGAGATGACCGGCGCGAGGCTCCCAGTCTGATCAACCGCGGCGGCACACAGCCGTCAACATCTCGAGCGCCTGACACGGCGCGCGCGGCCGCAGATGTTTCTCCGGGGCGACAAAATGCGCTAAGCTTCCGCCCCATCAGCGTGTTAGATGGCATGCGCGATCTGTCGTCAGGTAGCGACAACAGGCCGGTGTTATGCTGCGAGCCATCCACACGGGCGCTGCGGCGTCGAGTTCGAGGCCCTGCGAGAAATTGGTGTCCATAAAGAGCCGCATCACCCTCAGTGCAGTCCTGCTGCTTGCGCCTTTTGTCTGCGCCTCCGGCCTCGCCGCTTCGCACGCCCTGCCCATGGCAGGGACTCCCCGGCCGTTCAGCTTCGCCACCGTCGAGCGGCTGGCGGCACTGCGCGCCGAGCGGGCCTACCAGCCCTCCTCGACGCCCCTGCCGCAGGCACTGCGGCAGCTGAGCTACGCGCACTACCACCAGATCCGCTTCCGCCCCGAGGATGCGCTGTGGCGGGGCCGCGCGATGTTCAACGTCGCCTTCTATCACCGCGGCTTCGCCTTCACGCACCGGGTGCACATCTTCACGGTCGCCGCCGGCGTGGTCCGCGAGCTGCGCTACGCCTCCTCGATGTTTGAATTTCCGCGCCCCTTCGAGCGCCTGCGCCTGCCACCGAGCACTGGCTTCGCAGGACTCGCGGTGCGCTATCCGCTCGACACCCCGCAGCACCACACCACCGTGCTCGCCTTCCTCGGCGCCTCGTACTTTCGTCTGCTCGGGCGCAACCAGGATCCCGGCGTGACGGCACGCGGGCTGGCCATCGACACCGCCACGACCGGCGGTGAGGTGATTCCGTACTTCACCGATTTCTGGCTAGTCCAGCCGGCTCCCGAAGCCACGACCATGACCCTCTACGCGCTGCTCGACGGCCCGGACCTCACCGGTGCGTACCGCTTCGAGGTGCGTCCCGGGGCGATCACGCAGGTGACCGTGAGCGCGGTGCTCTACCCCCGCGCACGCATCGACAAGCTCGGCATCGCCCCGCTCACCTCCATGTACCTCTACGGGCTGAACTCGGCGCGGCTGCGCTTTGAGAACTGGCGTCCGCAGGTGCACGACAGCGACGGGCTGATGATGCACACCGGCAGCGGCGAGTGGCTGTGGCGCCCGCTGCAGAATCCACCGCGCCTGCAGGTCAACCGCTACATGGACGACAACCCGCGCGGCTTCGGGCTCATTCAGCGCGACCGGCGCTTTGCCGACTACGAGGACCCCGACGCCCGCTACGAGCGGCGCCCGAGCGTCTGGGTCGAACCGCTCGGCAACTGGGGCTCGGGCGGGGTGGAGTTGGTCGAGATCCCCAGCCGCGAGGACATCGACTACAACGTCGATGCCTACTGGGTGCCCAGCGCCCCGGTGCGCGCCGGCCAGCCGCTCGCCTTCTCCTACGTGCTGTCCGCCTACCTGCACTCCGGCGAGCGCTGGCCGCCGGGTGGCAAGGCAGTGGCCACGCGCTTCGGGCCGCTGGTGCGCGCCGGACACGCGGTGAGCGGCACGCGCCACGCTCTGATCGACTTCGCCGGCGGGGACCTCAAGGGCCTGGATGCGAGCCAGCCGGTCCGTGCCGTGATCAACGCCGTCGGGGCGCGCATCCTGCAGGTGCGCACGCAGCGTCTGGCCGAGAACGGACACTGGCGGGTGAGCTTCCTGGTTCAGCCGACCGGTACCCGGCCGGTGGACCTGCACTGCTATCTGGAGCTGTACGGCTCGGCGCTGACCGAGACATGGACGTATCAGTGGACCCCGGGATCGTGAAGCCGCCGCCGGACTGGCTGTCGCACCTGGCGCGACGGCGCCGCTCGGTGTTCTTCACGCTGACGCTGCTCACCGCGGCGGCGGCCACCACCATGATGTGGGACATCCTCGCGGCCAACGGCCTGAACGCGCTCGACCGCGTGGGCCTCGCAATCTTCTTCGTCCTGTTCACCTGGATCGCGAGTTCCTTCTGGACGGCCGCCGCCGGCTGGGTGGTCCGGATGCGCGGCGCGGACAGCGCCCAGATCCACGAGCGCTGGCGGGCCGAGGCGCCGCTGCGCGGCCGCACCGCCGTGATCATGCCCATCTACAACGAGGACACCACGCGCGTGGCGGCCGGACTCGACGTGATCTGGTCCTCGCTCGCGCGCCTGCCCGCGCAGGGCGCATTCGATCTGTTCATCCTCTCCGACACGCGCCAACGCGAAATCGGCGCGGCCGAAGAGGCGGCCTGGCGCGACCTGGTGACCCGCCATGGCGCGCGCGGGCGCATCTTCTATCGCCGCCGGCCGGAGAACACCGCGCGCAAGGCCGGCAACATCGCCGATTTCATCAACAACTGGGGTGGCGCGTACGACTACGCGATCGTGCTGGATGCCGACAGCATCATGTCGGGCGAGACGATGCTCGAGCTCGCGCAGCTGATGGACGCCAACCCGCGCGCGGGCATCATCCAGGCGCTGCCGCTGCCAGCCGGGCGCGACACACTGTTCGCGCGCCTGATCCAGTTTGCCGCGCGCCTGAGCAGTCCGATGCTCTCGAGCGGCCTGGCCTACTGGCAGCTCGGTGAGAGCAACTACTGGGGCCACAACGCGATCCTGCGCCTCGGGCCATTCGCCGAGTTCTGCGCCCTGCCGCGCCTGCCCGGCGCACCGCCGCTCGGCGGGGAGATCCTCAGCCACGACTTCGTCGAGGCGGCCTTCATGCGCCGCGCGGGCCTGGAGGTCTGGTTGTTGCCGATCGAGCACGGCAGCTGGGAGGAGATTCCCTCCAACGTCATCGATTACGCCGCGCGCGACCGGCGCTGGGCGCAGGGCAACATCCAGCATCTCGGGTTGCTCCGGGCGCGCGGACTGCACTGGCTGTCACGGCTGCACCTGGTGGGTGGGGTGCTCTCCTACCTGACCTCGCCGCTGTGGCTGCTCATGCTCGCGCTGAGCTCGACCGTGGTCATCCTGCAGGCGCTGCATGGCCATCAGTATTTCCTGCCGGGCCAGCACGGCATGTTTCCGCACTGGCCGCACTACCGCGACGGGGAAATCGCCGCGCTGCTGTCGCTCACGGCCGTGGCGCTGTTCGGCCCCAAGACGCTCGCCGCGTGGCTCGCGATCCGCGATCCGGCGTTGCGGCAGCGATTCGGCGGCCCATCGCGCATCGCGCTCAGCCTCCTGATCGAGCAGATCTTCAGCATCCTGCTCGCCCCGGCGATGATGCTCTTTCACACCGCCTTCGTGGTGAGCACGCTCGCCGGCAAGCCGGTCCTCTGGCACGCGCAGGAGCGCGGCGATCGCGGCATCAGCCTCGCCGAAGCGCTGCGGCGGCACGCCGGGCATGTGCTGATCGGGCTGACCTGGGGGGCGCTCATCCTGCAGTTCGCGCCGCGCTACATCGGCTGGCTGCTGCCGGTCATCGCCGGCATGGTGCTGTCGGTGCCGCTGACGATGTTCACCAGCCGGGTCGCACCCGGCCAGTGGCTGCGCCGCCACCGCCTGCTCCTGACCCCCGAGGAAAGCGATCCGCCGGCCGAGCTCGCGGCGCTGCAGAGCAGCCTGGCGCATCCGCCGGCGGCAACCCGGAGGCCGCCCGACCCGCACGCCGACCCGGCGGCCGCACGCGAGCTGCTGCGTGACCTGGAGGACCGGGTCCCGCCGCACGTCCCGCTGCCAATGCGGCCGCAGGCGCTGCAATATGCGTTCAGCGTGCGCGAGGCGCTGCGGCGGCGCAAGCACTCGATCTGGTGACTACGCGGAGGACAGTTTGATGCATCGACGTGGATTTTTGCGCGGTGGCGCAGCAAGCCTCGCCGCTGTCGCCCCCTGGCCCCTGGAGTTCACACGCAAGAAACGTCCGCAGGGGCCGCCCCTCGGCGTCACCCACTTCGGTACCCCACGGCCGTTCTCGTTCGCCTCGCTGAAGGCGCTAGCGCGCTCGCTGTCCCTGACTGTCTACAGCGAGCCGCTCGCGCCCCTGCCCCCGGGGATCGCCAAACTCTCCTGGGACCAGTGGGAGTCGATCACCTACCAGCCGCAGCGCACGCTGTGGTACGAGGATGAGCTGTTCTTCCGCATCCGCTTCGACCACCTGGGCTTCACGATGACCCGCGCGGTGCGCATGTATGCGCTCGAGCAGGGACTCGCCCGGCAGATCCTGTTCGACCCGAAGCTGTTCGATTACAGCCGCTCGGGGCTGAAGCCGGCGGACATCCCGGCGACGCTCGGCTTCTCCGGCTTCAACGTGCTTTTTCACACCAACTGGACGGACGACCGGGCGGTGTTCCAGGGCGCCTCGTACTTCCGCGCCGTCGACGGCACCGGACAGTACGGGATGTCCCAGCGTGGGCTCGCCATCGACACGGGCATGCCGCAGCCGGAGGAGTTTCCGGACTTCGTCGCATTTTATCTGGAGCAGCCGGCGCGCGAGTCGACGCTGCTCACCGTCTACGCACTGCTCGATTCCCCGAGTGTCGCCGGCGCTTACCGGTTCATCATCGACGTCGCCAGCACCCTGGTGATGGACGTGGACTTCACGCTCTACCCGCGGCGGCAGATCGCGCGGCTCGGCATCGCGCCGGGCACCAGCATGTATCTGGTCGGGCAGAACGACCACCGGGTCGCCGACGACTGGCGGCCGCAGATCCACGATTCCGACGGCCTGCAGATGCACACCGGTGTCGGGGAGTGGATCTGGCGGCCACTCACCAATCCGGGCACGCTGCGCGTGAACGCCTACCTGGACGACAATCCGCGTGGCTTCGGCCTGATGCAGCGCGATCACCGGTTCGCCGACTACCAGGACGACGGCGTCTGGTACAACCGCCGACCGAGCTGCTGGGTGGCGCCGAAGGGCGCCTGGGGCAAGGGGGCGGTCATGCTGGTGGAGATTCCGACCATCGATGAGACGATGGACAACATCGTGGCGTTCTGGAATCCCGCCGAGGAGATCGTGCCCGGCCGCGATTACACCTACGGCTACCGTCTCTACTGGTGCCAGGAGAATCCCTTCAAGCCCCCGCTGGCGCAGGTGCAGGCCACGCGCGACGGCATCGGGGGCATCGTCGGCCAGAAGCGCAGCGAATTCTCCTGGCGCTTCGTGGTGGATTTCGTCGGCGGCGACCTGTCCATGCTCACCGCCGGCGACAACGTGGACGCCGTGGTGAGCGCCTCGCAGGGGCAGGTGCAGCTGGTCTCCGCCCGGCCGCTCGTGCCGATCAAGGGCTGGCGGGCGATGTTCGACCTGGTGCCGGGCGCGGCGCAGCAGCAGATCGATCTGCGGCTGTACCTGGCGCTGAACGGCCAGGCGCTCACCGAGACTTGGATGTATCAGTACACGCCGCCCTCCCCCGCCGCGCAGCGCCAGTACCTTGAAGGCTGAGCGTCGCGAACCGGCACGCCGGCCTGCGGGCGCAACCGGGGGCACCCAGATCGGCCGGCGGACGGGACATGGGCAGTAACGAGCCCCTGGCGGCCGGTGACCTCTGGTCGCAATGGCTGCTGCACCGGCGCCACGCCGGCGATCCGCACTACGAGCAGGCCATGCGCGCGCTCGTCGATCGCTACATCGAGCGGGTGCTCGAGGGAGCGCAGCTCACCGCCGGTCAGAGCATCGCGGACGTCGGGACGGGCGAGGGGCTGCTCGCCCTGCGGGCCATCGAGCGGACGGCCGGTGCGCTGCGGGTGTGGCTCACGGATATCTCAGCCCCGCTGCTGCAGCACGCCCGCGAACAGGCGCTCGCACGCGGGGTGGCAGACCGATGCGCGTTCCTGCAGGCCCCCGCCGATCGGCTCGAGGGCATCGCCGATGCATCGCTCGATGCGGTCTGCACGCGTTCGGTGCTCGCGTACGTGCCCGACAAGCTCGCCGCGCTGCGCGAGTTCCACCGGGTGCTCAAGCCCGGGGGCCGCATCTCGCTCGCCGAGCCCGTGTTCCTCGACGAGGCGGTGGCCGCGCAGGCGATCCGCACCGTGATCGAGGCCACCGCGCCTGCGGCGCTGAATCCCATGATGCCTCTGCTGCATCGCTGGAAGGCGGCGCAGTATCCGGACACGGAGGAGAAGATCCGCGCCAGCGCGATCGCCAGCTATTCCGAGCGCGACCTGCCGCGCTTCGCGCAGGCAGCCGGTTTCGCCGAGGTGCATCTGGAGCTGCACATCGATACCTACCCCTCGATCATGCGCTCCTGGGAGGTGTTCCTCGAGAGCACCCCGCACCCGCTCGCCCCGCCGCTGAGTCGTATCATGGCCGAGCAGTTCAGCGCCGCGGAGCGCGAGCTGTTCGAGCGCACCATGCGCCCGGTCATCGAGGATCCCGGCGCGGTGAGCACCGAGCGCATGGCCTACCTGACTGCGCGCCGGGCACTCGCGTAGAGCCGAGCGGCCACAGCGTGCTGGACAAACCCTACTCCGAGGCCTGCGAGCGCAACCGCGATCCGATCCTCGCGGTGCTGCAGCGGCATTTCGCGGATCGGCGCCACGTGCTCGAGGTCGGCAGCGGCACCGGACAGCACGCGGTGCACTTCGCTGCCGCGCTGCGTGAGCTCACCTGGCAGACCTCGGACTGCGCGGAGAACCTGCCCGGCATCCGCCGGTGGATCGAGGAGTCGGGACTGGTGAACCTGCCGCCGCCGCTGACGCTCGATGTCACCGGCCGCTGGCCGCAGGCCCGATACGATGCGCTGTTCACCGCCAACACGCTGCATATCATGAGCTGGTCGAGCGTGCGCGCGCTGTTCGCGGCGCTGCCCGGCGTGCTGAGTGCGGCTGCCGTGCTCGCCGTGTATGGTCCGTTCAACTACGACGGGGCGTTCACGAGCGCGAGCAACGAGACGTTCGACACCTGGCTGAAGCGGCGCTCGCCGGAGAGCGGCATCCGCGAGTTCAGCGCCGTCGATGCGTTGGCGCGCCAGAGCGGGTTCACCCTGGTCGAGGACTGCCCCATGCCCGCAAACAACCGCACGCTGCTCTGGCGGCGCGAACCGCGCCCCTGAGCGAGCCGGTCAGCCGGCGCGCACCAGCTCGGCGACCTGCCGCGCGAACCGCTCGGCCGCGCCGTCGGCAAATCCGAGGAACAGCGACGGCTCGGTCAGCTCGAGTTCGAGCACGAATGGGGCACCGGCCGCGTCGCGCAGCAGATCGACCCGCGCATAGAGCGGCGCCCGTCCGCCCAGCTGCTCGGCGGCGAGCGTCGCCACGACCCGCTCGCCCACCGCGAGCTCGGCTGGCTGCGGCGTGCGTGCCGTGATGTGCTCGGGCGCGAACAGCGCCCGGGTGGGATCGGCATTGCGCAGCAGCAGCGGTCCTTTGCGGATGGCGTGGCTGAAGCGTCCGCCGAAGAACAGCAGGGCCGTTTCCCCGCCGTGATCGACGTCCTCCAGATACGGCTGCAGGAGCACGCTGCGGTCGGCGGCGAGCAGCCCGGCGGCGTGCGCCTGCGCCTCGGGGAGCTGCTCGCGACCCAGGCGGCGCGCCCCGCGCGAGCCGGACCCCACGGCCGGTTTGATGACGAACTCCGCGCACGACTGGGCGGCGAGGAATCGCTCGATGGCCGGTCGCGGCGTCTCGCCCGGCTCGATGAACGCACTCGCGACCGCCGGCAGCCCCTGCGCCGCCAGCTCGCGCAGGTAGTGCTTGTCCGTGTTCCACATGACCAGCGAGTAGGGGTTGTGCAGCCGTGTCAGTGAGGCGACCTGCGCGAGCCAGCCCCGGAACTGCGCCAGCCGGTCCGTGTAATCCCAGGTCGAGCGCAGCAGCGCCAGGTCGTACTGTGCCCAGGGCACCTGCGGGTCGTCCCAATCGACGATCTGCGGGTGCAGGCCCGCGGCCTCGAGCGCCGGCAGGAGCAGCGGCATGTCCTCGTCGAGACCGCGCGCGGCGCGCGCACTGACCAGTGCGACGCGGCCAGCACCGCCTGGCGAGCCGACGGGGCCGCTCATCGGCTGCGACCGTCAAGCGTGACCAGCGCGCCGTAGAGCTCGGGGCGCCGGTCGCGGAACACGAACCAGTTGTCGCGCAGGGCTGAGGTGTGATCCAGATCGAACTCGGCGATCAGCACCGCATCGCCCTCCGCGGGCGCCTCGGCGATCTTCGCGCCGAGCGCATCGGTGATGAACGAGGAGCCGTAAAAGCGCAGATACAGCCCCTCGGGGTCCTGCAGCGAGCGCTCGAGCCCGTAGCGGTTGGCCGCGATCAACGGGGTCAGGTTGGCCGCCGCGTGGCCCTGCTGGGTCCGTTGCCAATGCGCCCGCGAGTCCACGGGCAGCGCCGGCGGCGGCTCGCTGCCGATGGCGGTCGGATAGAGCAGGAGCTGCGCCCCGCCGAGCACCATGGCGCGGGCCGTCTCGGGGAACCACTGGTCCCAGCAGATCCCGACGCCGATACGCCCGAAGCGGGTCGGCCAGACCTTGAAGCCGCTGTCCCCGGGGCTGAAGTAGTTCTTCTCCTGGTACCCCGGCCCGTTCGGAATGTGCGACTTGCGGTACACGCCGAGCACAGCGCCGTCGGCATCGATCATCGCCACGGAATTGAAGTACACCGGCCCGGCCCGCTCGAACAAGCTGATCGGCAACACGACGCGGAGCTCGCGCGCCACGGCGCGGAAGCGGCGCACCGCGAGATTCTCCTCCACGGTGCTCGCCAGACGCAGGTGGCGGGCGTCCTGCTCGATGCAGAAATACGGCGTCTCGAACAGCTCCGGCAGCAGGATGACCTGCGCGCCGGCGGCGGCGGCCTCGCGCACCAGGCGCTCGGCGTGGATGCGGTTCGCCTCGGCGTCCCAGCCGCAGGACATCTGGATCGCCGCCACCTTCACCGTGCGGGGGGTCGGGCGCAGGTGCGCGGGCTGCTCAACCATGCGCGCCCCGCTCCAGCAGCCGCCGCGCAGCGAGGGACTCATTGACCTGCTCGGTGATGCGCATGGCCGTCTCGAGCGCCGTCAGACCATCCTCGCCGCTCACCCGCGGCGCTTTGCCGGTGCGGACCGACTCGAGAAAGGCCTCGATCTCGGCCTTGAGCGCATCGCCCTGCTCGAGACTCTGCTCCTCGATGCTCACCGGCAGCGCTCCGGCCTCCCCCGGTGGACGCTTGCGGATCAGGGTGAGGATCTTCTGTTGCAGGTCGAGCGACAGATAGGCATCGTCCTCGAACAGTCGCATCTTGCGCTCGGTCTTCAGGCTGACGCGGCTGGCCGTGGCGTTCACCACGCAGCCATTGGCGAAGCGAAGGCGCGCATTGGCGATATCGATGGCATCGGAGAACACCGGCGTGCCGACCGCATCGATGCTCAGCACCGGCACCCCGACGATGGTCTGCACCAGGTCGATGTCGTGGATCATCAAATCGAGCACCACGTTCACGTCGGTGCCACGCTCCTTGTACGGGGCCAGCCGGTGGCACTCGACGAACCGCGGCGCGCGCAGATACGGTTCGGCGGCGAGGATGGCCGAATTGAACCGCTCCAGGTGCCCGACCTGCAGGATCCGCCCGCGCCGCGCGGCGAGGTCGATCAGCTCGCGCGCCTCGCGCGGCGTGTCGGTGATCGGCTTCTCCACCAGCACATGCGCCCCGGCCAGCAGAAAGTCCCGGGCGATCGCGAAATGCGCCGAGGTCGGCGTAACGACGCTCACCGCCTCGACCTTGCCGAGCAGCTCGCGGTAATCGGCCAACCCGCGCGTGCCGACCTCGGCGGCCACCTGCTCGCGCGCCTCGGGGCGGGCATCGACCACCGCTTCGAGGCGGCACTGGATGGACTGGGCGTATTTCTGGGCGTGAAAACGCCCCAGATAGCCGACGCCGATGACGGCTGCCTTGATCTGCTCCATGGGCGCCATTATGACCTGCCGCGCTTGCGCGCGCCGCCCCGATCCGCCCCGTGCGCGGCGCTTTAGGGCCGTCGCCGGGGCGACGGATCGGCTACACTGGCACCCAATGGTGGACTCAAGTTCCGCATCTTCCGCGGCTCCTGCCTGGGGACCGCTGCGTCTGCGGCGCGAGCTGGCACTGCTCGGCGGCGCGCTCGGCTTCGGCCTGCTCGTCATCCCGCTGCTCATCTGGGTGGCGGGCCATGCCACGCTCGGCCCGTACACGCACGGCGACACCGGACCGGCCCTCGGCCCGCTGGCGCTGTACGCGGATTATTTCACCGGCCTCGGCCAGGGCTGGATCATGTACTGGCTGGTCGCCACCGGACCGCTGGCGGTGCTCGTTGCCACCAGGCTGTGGCTGGCGCTTGTGCGGCGCCTGCCGCGCCGGTGAGGGACTTGCCGGCCTGTGCCGCGCCCCCTAGCCTCTCGATCACGCCCTGTGCCTGATTCTGTGCCCCAAGGACTGCCGCGAGCTCTCTCACGATGACCCAATCTCTGCGTTCCCGTCTCGGCTGGCTGACCGCCCTGGCGGCCGTGATCGCCCTCGGCACCGCCGGTGCGCTGCTGCTGCGCGCTCCGGCCAGTGCCTCGATTCTGCCCCCCGGCGCGCTCGCTCCGACGGCCGGCCAGCGCGCCATTGCGCGCAAAGTCGCGCGCATCCTGAACGAGTACCAGTACAGCCATCCGGACATCGATGCGCAGTTCTCGCAGCTGGTCTTCGACCGTTACCTGCATTTCCTCGACCCCGAGCACGACTACTTCCTCGCGAGCGACGTGCAGGGCTTCTCGGCGGCCTACCGCAATGATTTCGCGCAGCTGATCGAGGCCGGCAAGCTCGACCCGGCGTTCCTGATCTTCCAGCGCTTCAAGCAGCTGAGTCAGGCGCACATCCGCTACGCGCTCAGCCTGCTCTCCTCGGAGCCGAACTGGGATACCGACGCCAGCTACCACTTCGACCGCAAGCACTCCCCCTGGCCGACCGACGAGTCGCAGATGAACACGCTGTGGCTGAAGCGCGTGATGAATGAGGAGCTCTCGCTGCTGCTGGCGCACAAGACCTGGCCGCAGACCGTCGAGATCCTGCGCAAGCGCTATCAGGCCGAGCTGCACCGCATCACGCAGATCAGCTCCGAGGACGTCTTCGAGGACGTGATGAACGCGTATGCGCTCACCTACGATCCGCACACGAGCTATTTCTCGCCCATCAGCTCCGAGGAATACCGCATCGAGATGAGCCTGAACTACGAGGGCATCGGCGCCTCGCTGCAGATGGACGGCAATTACGTCTCCGTCGTCAACGTGATTCCCGGCGGCCCGGCGGCGGTGGCCGGCACGCTCAAGCCCAACGACCGCATCACCGGGGTCGGAGAGGGCAAGACAGGTGCGATCACGGACGTGGTGGGCTGGCGCCTGAGCGACGTGGTGCAGTTGATCCGCGGCAAGGCCGGGACCACCGTGCGACTGCAGATCCTGCCGGCCGGCGAGCACACCGGGGGCAAGGAAGAGGTGTTGAGCTTCGTGCGCAACAAGGTGACCCTGAAGGCCCAGGAAGCGCAAAGCAAGCTCGTCACGGTGACGCGGCGCGGCCACGCGTACAAGATCGGCGTCATCACGGTGCCGAGCTTCTACGAGGACGTGCAGGCCGAGGACGCCGGGGAAAGCAACTACCGCAGCACTACGCGCGATGTGCTGCGCCTGCTGCTGAAGCTCGAGCAGCAGCACATCGACGGTCTGGTACTCGACCTGCGCGACGACGGCGGCGGCTATCTGCCGGAGGCGCTCGCCCTGACGGGGCTGTTCATCCAGCACGGCCCGGTGGTGCAGCTGCGCGACCGCAGCGGGCAGATCGAGGTACTGGACGACCCGGAAAAGACGCCCGCCTACACCGGTCCGCTCGCGGTGCTGGTGAACCGCTACAGCGCCTCGGCGTCAGAGATCTTCGCCGGCGCGATCCAGGACTACCACCGCGGCGTGATCATCGGCCAGAACACCTTCGGCAAGGGAACGGTGCAGAACCTCATCCCCCTCGACCGCTGGAGCCGCAAGCCGGTCGACGGGCAGCTCACCGTCACCATCGGCAAGTTCTACCGGGTGACCGGCCAGAGCACCCAGCACCGTGGCGTCGTTCCGGACATCGAGCTGCCCTCGCCCGTCAATCCGAAAGTCGTCGGCGAGAGCGCCCTGCCGCGCTCACTGCCGTGGGACACCATCGCGGCGGTGCCCTTCCCGGTCGCGACCGGCCCTGCTGCGGTACCCTCGATCGCCACGCTACGCGCCGAGGCGCTCGCCCGCGAGAGCCGCGAGGCGAACTTCCGCTGGCTGGTCGGGGACATCCACCTCATCGACACCATGCGGGCGCAGACCTCCGTGTCACTGAACCTGGCCACGCGTCAGGCCGAGCGGCACCGGGAAGATCAGCAGATGCTGGCGCTCGACAATGCGCGTCGCGCCGCGCTCGACCTGCCGCTGCTGAAGAATTCACGGCAGATCGGCGGCAAGACCGACAAGATCCCGGACGTCATCCTCGACCAGGCCGAGGACATCATGGCCGACATGATCCTGCTGGACCAGCAGGCCGTGGCCCCACTGCAGGCCACCAGCGCCCGCTGAACGGGCGCGCCGGCGCGCTCAGCGCAGCAGGACGCCGTGGATGTTCCAGGTGTCCTCGGCGAGGACGTTGGGGATGCCCTCCGGCGCGGCGGCTGGATTGCCCGGGTCGCTGCTGAGGGACTCGGCGGTCGGGATCGCCTCCTCGGCGTCGCGGTACTGCGCGAGTCGGCGCAGAATCTGCAGGCGCGCGCGGATATCCCGGCTGAGGCCGCCGTGCGCCCCGAGCAGCGCCTCGGCGCGCTGAATCTGCCGCATCAGCCCGAGGCATTCCTCGCGAGTGCCGTACTCGTCGATGACCTCGCGGCGCTGGGTCGCATCGCGCGCACGCATCACCAGCAGCGGCAGCACGGTCAGCCGCACGCACATCATCTCCGCGTACGCGATGGTCGTGAGGTTGATCAGCCGACGCGCATGCAGCGACAGACCGGCAAACTCCGGTACCGGCTCGGTCGCGATGTCGGCGGCCGCCCGGCTCGCAGACTCCACCGTCAGGTCGGCGGCCGCGGCCGCGGCGCGCGCCTGGCCGATGGCCTGCTCGACCGCCCGTCGCTTGAAGAACTGCCAGAACCGCCGCAGGCGGGAGCGCCGTCCCTCGAGCTCCGCGAGGTGTTCACGCCCCTGCGCGGCGAGCTGGCGGACCACGTGCAGGTGCTGCTCGGCGCTTTGGCGGCGGGCGAACTGCCGGCGATTGTGCTCGGCGAGGTGCTGGCGCCGCTCGCGCTCCTCCTGCTGCGCGGCGAGCTCGGCTGCGAAGCGCTCGATGAGATCATGACCGCTGCGCCACAGGCGGCGCAGCTGGTAGAACACCAGCGCCGGGTAGGCGGTCTCATCGACCCCGAGGCGATTCTCGAGCGCCGCGAGGCTCTCGCGCACACGCCGCGTGACTCCCTCCTGCTGCTTGACGCGATCCTTGAGACGCTCGACTTCTTCCTTCAGGTCCCCGAAGGCCTTTTTCAGTTCGGCGCGATTGCGAAACAGCGCGAGCACCCGATGATCCTCGGGCTGCGATTGCGCGCGCTGGAAGGGCAGCTTGAGGAAACCGAGTTGTCGAAAGGCCTTCATGACGGGTGCGGCGGTCGCCGCGACCTGTCACACGGCGTCCCCCGCGAAGCGATGACCGCGCTCCGCACAATACTCCAACCATTTATTTAACATCATGTTGCGGACCCAGCGCTGACGGAGTTCACGCTCCGTGCAGGCGCCCACCTTTGCCGCGAGCTCGACCGTACGCACCGACGGCAGTTCGGCCTCGACGAGGCGGGCATCGTGATACACGCGCAGCCGCAGGTCCGGGCAGCGCACCGTCCCGTCGGGCGCGGGCAGTTCATAGGTCAGATCGAGGATACTGGTATAGGCGCACCGCTCGATCACCGTGAGCAGCAAGTCACAGTCGCCCTCGATGTGCGAGCGATGCGCACCGGCGAGCCGAGGCAAGTCTCCCGCGAGCCATCCGAGGCGGATGTAATTGCTCTCGTACAGACTCATCAGCGCGACAAAGCTGCGCGGTCGCGCGCGCCAGGAAGCTTGGGTCAGTGCGTCGTTCAGCATCACCCCGACTATAGCCGAGGAGCGCGCTAGCGCAAGCGGCCGCGCATCCCATGCACGGGTCGTTTGCGGGTTTGCAGGTTCCGTGGTAAGAAATTCGGCTAGGCGCGACTGCGCCGCTCGATGCCGGTGATGTTGAGAATGCGGCTGGCAATCTCCTCGACCGAGTAATCCGTGGTGTCGAGGGAGGGAATGCCGTGGCGCGTCACCAGCGCCTCGGCGGCGCTCAGCTCGTAGCGTACCTGCTGGGCCGAGGCGTAGCGGCTCTGCGGGCGGCGCTCGTTGCGGATCTGCTGGAGCCGCTCCGGACGGATGGTCAGGGCAAACAGCTTGCTGCGATGCGGCTCGAGGCGTTCCGGCAGCCGCCCCGCCTCCAGATCATCCTCGGTGAGCGGATAATTGGCGGCGAATACGCCGTACTGCAGCGCCAGGTACAGACAGGTCGGGGTCTTGCCGCAGCGCGACACGCCGATCAGCACGACGTCCGCGTGCTCGTAATCGCCACCGGTGCCGTCATCGTTGGCCAGCGCGAAGTTGGTCGCGTTGATGCGCACCGAATACAGCGCCGGATCGGCGATGCCGTGCGCCCGGCCGGCACGGTGGGTCGAGCGCGTGTCGAGTTCCTGCTCGAGCGGACCGACGAACGCCGCGAAGAAATCCAGGAACAGGCCGTTCGAGCGGCGCACCACCTCGCGCAGCTCGTCCTGCACGAGCGTGCTGAAAACGATGGGCCGCAGGCCATCCTCGAGCGCCGTCCTGTCGATGCGCCGCGCCACCTCCTCGGCCTTGTCAAGGGTCGATACAAATGGCAAAGTCACCGCGCGAAACTCGAGACCCTCGAACTGGGTCATGAGACTGTGACCGAGCGTTTCCGCGGTCACTCCCGTCTGGTCGGAGACGAAGAAAACGGTTCGTCGGCCCACGGCGCAAGACTCGGTAGCGACAACTGGGGCAGGCAGTGTTCCACCGCGCGTGGCGCGGAGCAAGCGGCAGACGGGGTTTCTTGTGGACGCATACGTCATTCCCTTCGAGCGGGTCGGGCAGCACGATATCGAGACCGTGGGGGGCAAGAACGCCTCGCTCGGGGAGATGATCGGGTCGCTCACGCGGCTCGGCGTCAAGGTGCCCGGTGGTTTCGCCACGACGGCGCTCGCCTATCGGCAGTTCCTCAAGCAGGACGGGCTCGATGCGCGCATCCGCTCCGAGCTCGCATCGCTCGACGTGAACGATGTGGCGCGCCTGGCGATCGCCGGGGCGCGCATCCGGCAGTGGATCCTCGCCACGCCCTTCCCGCCGGCGCTTGAGCAGGCGGTCAAGAACGCGCTGCGGCAGATGAGTGGCGGCGAGTCGATCGCCGTGGCGGTGCGCTCCTCGGCCACGGCGGAGGATCTGCCCGAGGCTTCCTTCGCCGGCCAGCAGGAGACGTTCCTGAACGTGCGCGGGGAGGCGCAGGTGCTCGAGGCGATGCACCAGGTGTTCGCCTCGCTGTTCAACGACCGGGCGATCTCCTACCGGGTGCACCAGGGCTTCGACCATGGCGCGGTGGCGCTCTCGGCCGGCGTTCAACACATGGTGCGCAGCGACCTCGCGGTGAGCGGGGTCATGTTCACGCTCGACACCGACTCGGGCTTCCGCGACGTCGTGTTTATCACCGCCTCCTATGGACTCGGCGAGACCGTCGTGCAGGGCGCGGTCAACCCGGACGAATTCTACGTCTACAAGCCCGCGCTGCGGGCCGGCAAGGAAGCGGTGCTGCGGCGCAATCTCGGCGCCAAGGCGATCAAGATGATCTATGCCCCGGCAGGGTCCGCCGAGCGCGTGCGCACCGTAGAGGTGCCGCGCGAGGACCGTGTCCGCTTCTGCCTCAGTGAAGCGGACCTGCTCGCCCTCGCCCGCCAGGCGCTGCTCATCGAGACGCACTACGGCAAGCCGATGGACATCGAGTGGGGCAAGGACGGCGCAAGCGGCGAGCTGTACATCCTGCAGGCGCGCCCAGAGACCGTGCAGAGCCGCGCCGGGCGCACCATCCAGCGCTTTACGCTGAAGTCGGCGCGCACCCAGGTGCTCGCCAGCGGACGCAGCATCGGTCAGCGCATCGGCGCCGGCCCCGCACGCGTCATCCGCGACGTAGCGGAAATGGCCCGCGTGCAGAGCGGCGACGTGCTGGTCGCCGACATGACCGATCCGGACTGGGAGCCGGTCATGAAGCGCGCCGCCGCCATCGTCACCAACCGCGGCGGGCGCACCTGCCATGCGGCCATCATCGCCCGCGAGCTCGGCATACCCGCCGTGGTCGGCTGCGGCGACGCCACGCAGCGCATCGCCGAGGGGCAGCCGGTCACGGTCTCGTGCGCGGAGGGCGATACCGGCTACGTGTACGAGGGCGTGCTCGAGTTCGAGCGACGGCAGATCGAGCTCGACGCGCTGCCGCCGCTGTCGGTGAAAATCATGATGAATGTCGGTAATCCGGACCGCGCCTTCGGTTTTGCCGGCATTCCCAACCGCGGCGTGGGACTGGCGCGCCTGGAGTTCATCATCAACCGCATGATCGGCGTGCACCCGCGCGCGCTGCTCGAATACGACCGGCTCGATGCGGTCCTGAAGGATCAGATCAACGCGCAGATGGCCGGCTACGACGATCCGGTCGGTTTCTACGTGGAGAAGCTCACCGAAGGCATTGCGCAGATCGCCGCGGCCTTCGCTCCGGAGCCGGTGATCGTGCGCCTGTCGGACTTCAAGTCGAACGAGTACGCCAACCTCATCGGCGGCAGCCGCTACGAGCCGCACGAGGAAAACCCCATGCTCGGCTTTCGCGGCGCCTCACGCTATGTCGATGAGCGCTTCCGGCCGTGCTTCGAGCTCGAATGCCGGGCGATCCGCCGGGTGCGCGAGTCGATGGGCCTGACCAACGTTCAGGTCATGATCCCGTTCGTGCGCTCCGTGGAGGAGGGCCGGCGCGTGACCGAGCTGCTCGCGGCAAACGGGCTGCAGCGCGGCGTGAACGGCCTGAAGGTCGTGATGATGTGCGAGCTGCCAACCAACGCGCTGCTCGCCGAGCAGTACCTGGAGCACTTCGACGGCATGTCGATCGGCTCGAACGACCTGACGCAGCTGACGCTCGGACTGGACCGTGACTCGGCCATCGTGGCCCGACAGTTCGACGAGCGAGACGCCGCAGTGCGGCTGCTGATCGCCATGGCGATCACCGCCTGCCGCAAGCAGGGCAAGTACATCGGTATCTGCGGCCAGGGCCCCTCGGATCACCCCGACTTCGCCCGCTGGCTGCTCGAGCAGGGCATCGAGAGCCTCTCGCTCAATCCCGACACCGTGGTCGAGACCTGGCTGTTCCTCGCCGGCGAGAGCGCGCGCTGAGCGCCCGAGCGATCCTCAGTACGACTCGCCCCCGAACGCCGGGCGGAACAGCTTGGCGCGGTAGTGCTCGAGCTCGCGTATCGAGTCGCGAATGTCGGCCAGCGCCAGGTGCGCATCCTGCTTGGCGAGCCCCTCGAGCGCGCCGGGCGCCCAGCGGTGCGCCAGCTCCTTCAGGGTGCTCACATCGAGATTGCGGTAGTGAAAGAAGCGCTCGAGCCGCGGCATCAATCGCGCGAGGAAGCGCCGGTCCTGGCAGATGCTGTTGCCGCACATCGGGGAGGCGCCCGCCGGTACCATGGGCTCGAGGAACGCGATCGTGCGCGCCTCGGCCCCGGCGGTATCGATGCTGCTGGCGCGCACCCGGGCAAGCAACCCCGAGCCGCCGTGCTGCTTCTGGTTCCACTCGTCCATGCCGGCGAGCACCTGCTCGCTCTGGCGGATGGCGATCGCCGGCCCCTCGGCGAGCACCTTGAGCTGCTTGTCGGTGACAATGGTGGCGATCTCGATGATGGAGTCACTCTCGGGCTTCAGACCTGTCATTTCCAGGTCGATCCAGATCAGGTTACCGGCGCTCGGCATACTTGGCTCGCTGTGCGGGATAATCGGCGGCCGATGAGTGTAGCAACCTTCGACGCGCGCGTGACCGGCGCCTTTGGCCGCCAGGTCCGGGTGTGCACCCCGGACGGGCGCGAATTCCCCGCACGGCCCTTCGGGCGCGACCTCGATATCGTCTGCGGGGATACGGTGCGCTGCCGGGCCGATGAGCGCCACGGAGAGGTGCACGTGCTCGAAGTGCTGCCGCGGCGCACGGCGCTGCACCGCACCAACGCCCGCGGCCGGGCCGAGGCCGTGCTCGCGAACCTCACCCGGCTGCTGGTGGTGATCGCGCCGCTCCCCGCGCCCGATCTGTTCGTGGCCGACCGCTACCTCGCGGCGGCCGAATCGGCGCGGATCGAGCCGGTGCTGGTGCTCAACAAGGCCGACCTGGGCATCGAGGCGTCCCTCGCCGCTGCCCTCGGCGGGTACGCACTCGCCGGCTACCGCTGCATCGAGGTCTCGGCCACGAGCGGCGCGGGCCTCGAGGCGCTGCGCTCGGCCTGCCACGACCACACCGCGGCCCTGGTGGGACAGTCGGGCGTCGGCAAGTCCTCGCTCGCCGCACAGCTTCTGCCCGGCGAGCGCATCGAGATCGGGGCGCTGGCGCGGGCGGCCGAGGGCCGGCACACCACCACCGCCTCGCGGCTGTTCGAGCTACCCGGCGGAGGCTCGCTGATCGACGCCCCGGGGGTGCGCGACTTCGCCCCGGCACTCGAATCCCTCGAGCCGCGCAGCCTCGGATTCGTGGAAGTCGAGCGCCTCGCCGGCGGCTGCCGGTTTCTCGACTGTCAGCACCTGCGCGAGCCGGACTGTGCGGTGCACGCCGCGGTCGAGCAAGGGCAGATGGACCCGCGCCGCTACGAGAGCTACCGGCGACTGCGCCGGCTGCAGCACACGCTGCGCCGCCCGAACGAGCCGCCGCGGCGCCGCGGCTGAGCGGCTCAGACGCTCTGGCGGCCGGCCAAGGCACGGGCGAGCGTGCCGCCGTCGACGTATTCGATCTCCCCGCCAATCGGCACCCCGTGCGCGATGCGGCTCGCGGTGAGTCCCCGCCGCAGCGCCAGATCGGCCAGAAAATGCGCCGTTGCCTCCCCTTCGACCGTTGGATTGGTGGCCAGGATCAGCTCGCGCACGAGGCCCTCATCGAGGATCGCCTCGAGCTCGCGCACCCCGAGCTGCTCCGGGCCGATACCATCGAGCGGCGAGAGGTGCCCCATCAGCACGAAATAGCGCCCGCGAAAACTCCCGGACTGCTCGAACGCCACGACGTCGGCGGGCGACTCGACCACGCACAGCAGCGCCGCTTCGCGCTGCGGGGAGGCGCAGACGCCACAGAGCTCCTGCTCGGCGAACATGCGGCAGCGCCCGCAGCGACGCACCGAAGCGAGCGCCGCCTCGAGCGTGTGCGCGAGGGTTTGCGCACCGGAGCGGCCGTCCTGCAGCAGATGAAACGCCATGCGCTGGGCGCTCTTCGGCCCGACGCCCGGCAGCGCTCGCAGCGCCTCGATCAACTCGGCCAGTCGCGGCGGGTGCTTCACGGTTCGGTCAGAACGGGAGTTTCATGCCTGGCGGCAGCTGCAGGCCGGCGGTGACGGAGGCCATCTTCTCCTGCACGCGCGCCTCGACCTTGTGCACCGCGTCATTGATGGCGGCGGCCACCAGATCCTCCAGCATCTCGCGATCCTCCCCGACGACCGTCGGTTCGATCGCCACACGCCGCACCTCGTGCTTGCCGGTCATGGTGACCTTGACCATACCGCCGCCGGACTCCCCGACGACCTCCAGACTCGCGATCTCCTCCTGGACCTTCTGCATGTTGGCCTGCATGGCCTGAGCCTGTCGCATCAGTTGGTTGATATTGCCTCGCATGAGGTCACTCCTCGCTGGTGTCACACGGGTCGCCGGCGGCGACGGTTCATTTTTGGGGACGAATGGTCTCGGGCATCACTTCGGCGGCGAACTGCTCGCGAAAGCCGCGCACGCCCGGATCGGACTCGAACGCCTGGCGCGCGGCATCCGCCTGCGCGCGCTCGGCGCGCTGCTGGGCCTGCGCCGGGGTCTCGCCCGTCTCGGGGGCGATGACGAACTCCAGCCGCACCGTCTCGCCGTAATGGCGCGAGAGCGCCTGGGCGAGTTTCTCCTCGAGCGCGGCGGTCCGCATCGCCCGGCTGTGCGGATCGAGCGCGAGGCGAACCCGCGTCCCGTCGCGTCCGATGAGCACACAGTGACTGGCGAGCTGGCGGGCCGCGCCTTGCAGGTCGAGCTGGGCCAGCAGCCGCGCCCATTCGCCCTGCGGCGCCCCCGCCGCTGCGGGCTGCGCGGCGGGGCGGGAGGAGGCGGTGCGCTCGGCCGGACGAGTCCCGCCGGCGGGGCTCCCCGCGCGCACCGCCTCCGGGGCGGTCGCGCTCGGCGGCCGGAAAGCGATCATCCGCAGCAGCGTCATCTCGAAGCCGGTGCGCGGATCGGGCGCCAGCGGCAGATCGCGCCGGCCCATGATCGCGATCTGGTAGTACAGCTGCACGTCCTCGGCCGCAAGCGCGCCCGCGAGCCGTTCGATGAGTTCCACCGGGTAGAGCTCATCGCCCTCGTAATCGCGCACCACCTGCTTCAGCGCGATACGCGTCAGAAGCCCGGCGAGCTCATCGAGCAGCTGGGTGTAATCCGGCGCCCACTGCTCGAGCGAACGGGCGTACCGCAGCAGCTCGGCGGCCTCCCCGGCCGCGAGCCGCTCGGCCAGCTGGACGACGTGGTCGCGCGCTACGGTGCCGAGCATGGCGCGCGCCTCGGCCTCGCCGGCCCGTCCACCGCCGAAGGCGATCAGCTGATCGAGCAGCGACAGCCCGTCACGCATGCTGCCGTCGGCCGCCTGCGCCACGAGCGCAACACCCGCCGGCTCGAATGCGATGCCTTCCTGCTCGAGGACGGCACGCAGGTGCTCGGCGATCTGGGCGACCGGAATGCGCTTGAGATTGAACTGCAGGCAGCGCGAGAGCACCGTCATCGGCAGCTTCTGCGGATCGGTGGTGGCGAGCAGGAATTTCACGTGCGGTGGAGGCTCCTCCAGCGTCTTCAGCAGCGCGTTGAAGGAGTGTGTCGAGAGCATGTGCACCTCGTCGATGAGATACACCTTGTAGCGCCCGCGGGTGGGCGCGAACTGCACGTTGTCGAGGATCTCACGCGTATCGTCGACCTTCGTGCGCGAGGCCGCATCCACTTCGATGAGGTCGACGAACCGGCCGGCGTCGATCTCCCGGCAGCTGGCGCACTGCCCGCAGGGCGTGGCGGTCACGCCGCCCTCGCAGTTAAGGCACTTGGCCAGGATGCGCGCGATCGTGGTCTTGCCCACCCCACGCGTGCCCGTGAACAGGAACGCGTGATGGACCCGCCCGCTCTGCAGGGCGTTGACGAGCGCCTGGCGCACGTGGTCCTGCCCCACCAGTTCGGCGAACGACTTGGGGCGCCACTTGCGCGCCAGCGCGGTGTAGGTCTCGGTCATGGATCCACAAACCGGAATGGGAGGCGGCCCGCACCAGCGGGTGCTCCGGCACCCGACATCGCCGCTGCCGCTGCTGCCTTCCGGCCCTGACGGGGTTCACGACTGGTCGTCGCGGAGTAGCCGATGCGGGCCACCACAGCCAATAAAAACGCGTGTCCGCGTGCGCGGACTCACCCGCTCCCGCACGGGTCCTTGCGGCCCTCGCCCGGGGTGATCAGCGGCAGGGGCCATCATAGCAGAGGGGGTGCCCGAGAAGCGCCGGGCATTGCCGGTGGCCGCGCAGGGCGATCGGGACCCAGAGCGCTCCGCCGGGGGGCGGTGGCGCTGCGGGGTCGGCCGCTCACACCGGTGCCGGCGGCACTACCGCGACCAGCCCATCCATGACAAAGGGAAAGCCGGCGAACTGGCGCAACGGCTCGAGTGTGTACTCCTTCGGCCGATAGCGCGCGTGCAGCGGACAGTAGTAGTGATACAGGCCGGGCCGCTCGAGGCGAAGGGTTCCACTCCCCCCGTGCGCCGGCAGC
Organism: Pseudomonadota bacterium; assembly: GCA_021805275.1. Next base: position 43,279 of record JAJZFQ010000131.1, on the reverse strand, counting down.
GGCAGCGCGGCAAACGGTGCGGACTCGCCCCGCCCCAGCACGGGCACGGGCAGGACCACGTGCGCGTCCATGTCACTGTTGGTGAAGCGCACCGCAGTCCCGGCACGGCATACCAGCGCCCAGGGCTGGAACGTCATGCTGGTATCGGGGATGTTGACGTTTGCGCCGGTGAGGGGCACGCCGCCACCGTCTGGATCGGTAACCAGCACCGCCGCGTACGCCGGCAGCGGAAAATGCCGCGAGCCGGGCCGCGCGGCCACCTGCTGGACCGCCGGATCAAAGCGGGTGCTGAGCGCATCGTAGAGAAGGTACAGACCCGGCACCTCGAGGCGCAACGCGGCCGCTCGGCCGGCCCCGATGTACCGTGCGATCCGCTGCGGCGCCGAAGGGGCGCTGAGCAGTTGCAGCGGCTGCGCCGCGAGGGAATCGATCCACAGCGTCTGTCCGCGACGCAGCACGGCAGTCATGGGCTGGAAGCCCGTGCCGTGAAACCGCACTCGCACCGCGCTCGCACGGCCCGGGGACGCCGCCGCGGCCGCAGTCTCCACCGCCAGCGCGGCACCGAGGAGCGCGGCACCCGCCAGGAACGTCCGGCGGCTGATTGACGTATCGTTCATTAGCTTCCTCCAAGCGCCACCCCGGCGAGCGACATGCTGCGGTACGCGCGTCGGCAAGATTAATCTTGGGAGCGTACTCCCGGGTCAATACGCACTGGCCGCAGGCCAGCGCGCGCTCCCGGCGGGCCAGCGCCGCGTTCGCAGCGGCGTCCCGAAGAACTCTTGACTCTGGAGCTTGCTCCAGGAGATAGACTGGCCCCTTACGACACCGCGGAGGGTCCGGCATGGAAACGCTCGGCATCGGGGCGCTCGCCAAGCGAGCCGGGGTGCGCATCGACACGGTCCGCTACTACGAGCGTAGCGGCCTGCTGGCGCCGAAGGCGCGCCTGCAATCCGGTTACCGCCGTTACAGCGAGGCGGAGCTGGCGCGTCTGCGCTTCATTCGCCGCGCCCAGGCGCTTGGGTTCTCGCTGAAGGAGATCCGCGAGCTACTCACGCTCTCCACGGGGCGCGACGTGGCACGGGTCAAGCGAGCCGCGCAGACGAAGCTCGCCGACGTCGAGCAGCGCATCGCGGCGCTCGAGCGCATGCGCAGTGGGCTTGCCTCGCTGATCGCCGCCTGTCCCGGCCACGGCGAGCCGAGCGACTGCCCCATCCTTCGTGCGCTCGGCGCAGAGGGCCTCGACATCCTGGACCCGCCGGCGGGACCGGCGCGCCAGTCCGCTCGCCTCTGAGCCGTGCGGGCCGTCCCGCGCGCCCCCTCAGAGAGCCCCTTGCGCGGCGCGCACGAGAAACACGATGCCGAGACCGAGGAACAGCAGGCTGGCCACGATGCGGATGGCCCTGAGCGGCAGACGCGCGGCGAGCGCGTGACCGATGAACACCGCCGGAGCACAGGCGAGCACCATCCCGGCGGTGCTACCCGCGACCACGGTCGTGAAATTGCCGTAGGCGGCGGCGAGCACCGCGGTGGCGAGCTGCGTCTTGTCACCGAACTCGGCGAAGAAAAACGTGACGAGCGTGCTCCAGAAGATTCCCCCGCGCCGCACCCCGTCGGCCGGCTCATCGGCCCGCTCGGGCTTGAGCTCCCAGAGGGCCATGACGATCAGGCTGATGCCGACGAGCAGGTTGACCACGCGGCCGCTGAGCAGGTGACCGAGCCGCTCCCCGACCAGCGCAGCAAGCGCCGCGCTGGCAATCGTGCCGCACAACATCCCGGAGAGAATCGGCCACGGGCGGCGGTAGCGCGCCGCCAGCATCAGCAGCAGCAGCTGCGTGCGATCGCCCATCTCGGCGATCGCCACGGTCGAGAGGCTGGCGAGAAACGCCTCCATCTAGACGGTCGCGGCAGGTCCGCGCGGCATGCCCGCTGCCCATGGCGCACGCGCGCGCATCAGACGACGATCAGTGTCACATCAATGTTGCCGCGGGTCGCGTTCGAATACGGACACACCTTGTGCGCCTCGCTCACCAGACGCTCGGCCACCTCGCGCGCCACGCCAGGCAGCGACACCCGCAGCTGCACGTTGATTCCGAACCCCGCCGCGATGGGGCCGATGCCGACCGAGGACTCGATCGACGTGCCAGCCGCAACGGCGACCTTGTCGCGGCTGCCGACAAACTTGATCGCGCCGATGAAGCAGGCGGCGTAGCCGGCCGCGAACAGCTGCTCCGGGTTGGTCCCCTCCCCACCGGCGCCGCCGAGTTCCTTCGGCACCGACAGCTTCACGGCGAGCCGGCCGTCGTCGGTGGCGGCGCTGCCGTCACGTCCGCCGGTAGCCTTGGCGTGAGCGATGTAGAGCGGGGTGATCTCGGTCATACAGGCCTCCGGTTCGCCAATGCGGACATGACCTCGCCGGCGGCGAGTCCGTCGCAACCGATTATATTGTAGACTCGCGCTCGCGCGCCAACGACACAGGGCGCGGAACACAGGACGGAACGCGGGCATTGCAGAGCGGACCGAGTGCCGAGGAGCGGACCAGCAACATGAGCACTGGACACCTGTGGGTGCGCCGCGACCGCGCATCGGGCGTTGCGAGGCGCGTATGAGGCTGCGTGGCGTGCTGGGCAAGGTGGGCCGGCGCTGGCTCATCGCCAGCGCGGCGCTGGTGCTGCTGTTCCTCGGCTATCTGTGGGCCGGCTATGTGCTCGCGCCGCGCCTGATCCGCACCTATGCGACCGGCTGGGCGCAGTCGCATCCGGGCGTGACGCTTGCGCTCGGGCAAATCGCGGTCGACCCACTGCATTTCACCGTGTCGGTGCGCGACATCGATCTGCGCGAGGCCGGTCAACCGCTCATCGGCATGAAACGGCTGTTCGTCGGACTCGCGCCGCTGTCACTCATCGCCGGTGTCTATCACGTCACGGCCCTGGATCTGGAAACACCGCAGGTCCACGTGGCGATCGGCGCCAACGGAGCGCTCAATCTCGCCGCGCTCGGGACACCAGCCAGCGCCAAAGCCGCACACCCCGCCCCGAGCGGCCCGCCGCCACAGATCCGCATCGACGATCTGCGCATCGACAGCGGCCAGGTGACCTTCAGCGACCTCAGGCGCTCGCCCGTGGCGCGCGAGACGCTTGCCCCCATCACGCTGCGTCTGCTGCATTTCAAATCGTGGGGACGCACCGGCGGTGAGTTCGCACTGAAGGCCAACACCGCGGACGGGGCACAGATGGTCTGGTGGGGCCAGGTGTCGATGACCCCGCTCGCCTCCTCCGGCACGGTGTCGCTCGCCGCGGCACCGCTGCGCGACCTGGCGCACTTTCTGCCCACGCACCTGCCGCTCGTCCCACGCGCCGGCCAGCTCGGCATCAGCGCGCAGTACAACTTCGGCGAAGGCCCCCGCGGGCTCGCCCTGAGCGTCTCGAACCTCGATCTGGTGCTGCAGGCGCTCACGCTCGAGGGCGGCGCCGAGCTGCACGGCACCGTGCGCATCGCGAGCATCCGCGCCATGGGCGGCACACTCAGCGTGCAGCCCGGCAGCAGCCCCGGGGCCTCTCTAGCGCGGCTCGCCATCACCGGCGTGCAGCTGCGTGGCAGCGCGGCGGCGAGCGGCCAGAACCTGAGCCTGCAGCATCTGGTCTTGAGTGACACCCGGCTCGAGGCGGCACAGCACCGGATCGCGCTCGGTTCGCTCGCCCTGCGCGGCCTGCACTTGCCGATGGACCGCGAGCCGGACGGACAGCTGGCTCTGCTGCGCTGGCTGCCGGGCGGCAAGCCGGCGAGCCCGGCGGCACCGGCAGTGCCAGCGGCGCTGCCGGGCGCGCCCGGCACCCCTGCGGCGAAATGGCAGGTGCAGCTCGCCCGGTTCGAACTGCGCGACGCGACGGTTCCGGTGCACGACCTCGCGGTGAGGCCGGCGGCGCAGTTCACCGTCCAGCTGTACTCGCTCACGGCCCGTGCATTGAGCACCGACCTCGAGCGGTCCGTGCCGTTCACCCTGCGCGCCGGCCTCGCGCCCCGGGCGTACCTGCTGGTGAGCGGCCGCGTCACACCGGCGCGCAAGAGCGCCGCGGTGTGGGTGTCGCTGGCGCGCCTGCCGCTGCAGCCCTTCGTGCCCTACGCGCCCCTGGCGCCGAGCACCGAGGTTCACTCCGGCACCATCGGAGCGCGTCTGTTCGCCGATCTGGAGGATGGCCGGCTGGCGCGTCTCGACGGGCAGCTCGACCTGCGCGATCTGAGCCTGCTCGATCGAGCCAACGGCACCGGACTGTTCGGCTGGCAGCGCCTGAGCGTTCATGGCATCGCCTATCGTCCCTCGCACCTGACGATCGCCGATGCGCAACTCGTCGCGCCGGCGGGTCTGATCGTCATCCTGCCGAACCGCACGCTGAATCTCGCCGCCCTCGCCTCGCCCCGCGCTGCGGTCGCCCCGGCCGGCAAGCCGGCGCCTATGGCGCGCGCGCCGCTCGGCGCGCCGAGCACGGCGCCGGCGTTCGCGGCGCTGCTGAGGCGCCTGCAGATCGTCAATGGCTCGATCACCTTTGCCGACGAGTCGATCGAGCCGCACTTCCGGGCGCCCATCGAGGATCTGCACGGCACCATCGAGAACGTCTCGACTGACAAGACGGCAATCGCGCGCATCGCGCTCGCCGGCCAGGTGATCAACCGGTACTCCCCCGTGACGATCAGCGGCTCGTTCAACCCCTACGGACTTGGCAGCCAGACCGACATCCGCGCGGCATTCGACAACATCCAGCTGCCGATCTTCAATCCGTACTCGGACCGCTACGCCGGCTACGCGATCGCCAAGGGCATCCTGAGCGCGCACTTCCGCTATCGGATCGAGAATCGCAAGCTCAACGCCGATCACTTGGTGGTCGTGGATCATCTCGAGTGGGGCGGAGCGAGCGCAAGCAAGCAACGCGTCGGCTGGCCGATCCGCCTCGCCACGGCGCTGCTGAAGGACCGCAACGGGGTGATCCGCATTCACCTGCCGGTCACCGGTTCGCTCGACAACCCGGACTTCCACATCGCCTCGATCGTCTGGACGATGCTGTGGCATCTGCTCGAGAAGGCCGCGCTCGCACCCTTCAACCTGATCGGCAGACTGTTCGCCGGCGCCGCGCAGGCCCAGTACATCGAGTTCCAGCCTGGATCGGCGGCGCTCTCGCCCGCCGCCGCAACCAGTCTCGCGGCGCTCGCGAAGGCACTGGCGAGCCGTCCGGCGCTGCAGGTGGACATCCCGGCAGGGCCGGCCGGACCCCAGGATGCCCTCGCCATCGAGAACCTGCGCATCGAGGCGCTCGCCCTGGCTCACCTGCGTCGCCCCCCGCCGGGCGGCTTCGGCGCGCTGAACGCCGCGCGCCAGCTGCGCGAGCTGACGGCCTTGTACCGCGCTCGAATCGGGAAGCGTCCGCACTTTCCGCCGCATCTGCCGCTCGAGCCAACCACGCCGGCGGCCACCGGCGCGGCCCACCCGGGCACGCCCCCGCCGCCGGACAAACGCCTCGAGCGCGAGCGCAGTGAGGTGCACTGGCTACGCGAGCAGTTGCGCCCCAGCGTGCGCCCTGACCCCGGGGCGCTCGCCGCGCTCGGGCTCGCCCGGGCCCAGGCGGTACAAAATGCGATGCTCGCGCACGGCGCGCTGGGCGCGCTGGGCGCGAAGCGCGTGTTCCTCACCACCGAGGAAGCCGGTGAGCCCCGGAACGGGCACATCCGGCTGAAACTGCGCATGAAGTGAGCGGCTGGGCGGCGCGCCGACCCCGCGCCGCCCAGCCGCTCTCAGTGACGCGGGGGTCGCGCACGATCGATCGCCGCGACCAGGTGATAGAACGCCTCGATCAGCGGCACCGCCACATCGGCGGCCCGGGCCCGGCGCACCGCATCGCCAAAGGTCTCCTCGACCTCGAGCGGGCGGCCGGCCTCGAGATCCTGCAGCGCCGACATGCGGTGCCCGGGTGCATTGGCGGCGAACTGCGCGCCGGCGGCGCGCACCGAGTCGACCGCCTGCGACTCCGGTCCGCCGAGGATGGCTTGCAGCGGCAGGATCGCCCCCTCCTCGGTCAGCTCCATGCCGGCCGCTCGCGCCAACAGCGCCGCTTCGCGCGCCATGCGCACCAGCACGCGCGCGCTGCCCGGATCGCTCAGATACCGCCAGGTGGCCAGACGCGTCGTGACCGCCAGGCTCATCATGGGCAGCCAGGCCACGAACTTGCTCCACTCCCAGGAGAGGATGCGGGGCACGGCCGCCGAACGCACCCCGGCGGCCTCAAGGGTCCCCGCCAGGGCCCGCGCCCGCTCGCTCTGGCGACCGTCGAGCTCGCCGAGCAGCAGATTGACGTTGCGCGTGAAGAGCGCCTCGCCCGAGGCGAGCAACTCGCCGCTGGTATTCGCCAGCGCGCCCAGAGCGCAAGCGGCGCCGAAGGTCCCCCTCAGCAGCTCGTTCTTCAACAACCCGTTCTGCACCGAAAACGCCGCGCCCACCCGGACGTGCCGCAGCCGCTCAAGGGCCGCATCGGTGCCTGGCGTCTTGGTCGCGACGATCAGGCAATCGGCCGCCTCGAGGCATGCCGGGTCCGTCAGCACGGTGACCGGCACAGCGATGTCGGACAGACCCGTGACACGCGCGCCGTCGCGCTCGAGGACGCGGGCCCTCTCGCCGCGCGCCAGCACGATCACCGTGTGCCCGGCGCGCCTCAGGTGCGCCGCCAGAATCGTGCCGAGAGCGCCGGGTCCGAGAATGGCGAATTCCGCCCGAGTCATCCCGCCACGCTCCCCGCACCGTGCGCGCCTCGCCTGCCCCGTCCGTCCGTCCAGTGCCTCACGCCGGCTTGCCGAGCGCGGCGTGCACCGCCGCCAGCGCATGCAGCCGGGCGGTGTCGAATACCGCGACCCCCGGTTCATCCGCTGCGAGCAGCAGCCCCAGCTCCGTGCAGCCGAGAATGACCCCCTCGGCACCCTCGCCGCGCAGCGACTGGATGATCGCGCCGAGGGCCTCACGCGCCGCCGAGGTGACGCGGCCGTGACACAGTTCCTCGTAGATCATGTGGTGGATCACCTTGCGCTCGGCTTGCTGCGGCAGCATGACCCGCAGCCCCCTCTCCTCCAGCCGGCCGCGATAGAAATCCTGCTCCATGGTGTAGCGGGTGCCGAGCAGCGCCACGCGCGACAGGCCCCGGCGGCGGATTTCCGCTGCCGTCGGATCGGCGATATGGATGAACTCGGCGGCTCCGGCGGCGGCGGCGATTGCCGGGGCGACCTTGTGCATCGTGTTGGTGCACAGCACGATGATCCGCGCCCCGGCCTGCACGAGTGAACGGGTGCAGGCGCCGAGCAGCGCCGCAGCGTCGTCCCAGCGATCTTCCCGCTGACAGGCCTCGATCTCAGCGAAGTCGACCGTGTGCAGGATGGAGCGCGCGTTGTGCTGGCCGCCGAGCAGACGGTGCGCCTCCTCGTTGATGACCTGGTAGTACGTCACCGTCGACTCCCAGCTCATCCCGCCGATCAGACCGATGATGTCCATCGTTTCATCCCGTGCGCATCCGTCGCGATGGTAGCGCATCAGCAATCGGCGCGAGCGGCGGACCTCGCGCGGCCCGCCGGAAGGCTCCACCGCCTCTACGACGGCAAACGCGAGGTGCAGATCTACGACTACGCCGATCTCAACGTGCCGATGCTGGCGCGGATGTTCGATCGAAGATCTCGAGGCTACGAAGCCCTCGGCTACTCGATACTGCTACCGGCCAGCGCCATACCCGCTTGGCCCATCGATGTCGTCCTGCCCGCCGATCCCGCCTGGAAGCGGGATTATTCGGGCAGCGTACGGCGGCTCCTCCGCGATGGCGTCGACAAACCTCTCGCCAGCCTCTTCGTGCACGCATCCCGAACGATTTGCGACGATGCCGAGGGCGCAGCGCGACGGAGGCGTTCCTCTTCCGGCGCCTGGAGACCCTGCCCGACACGAAGGGGCGTTTTCGCCTGAACGAGAAGCTACCCGTCGCATTTGACCCGACCGGCTCTCTCGAGGTGGACCTCCTTTGCCCGGAGGCGCGCTTGGTCATTGCGCTCGATGGCAGCCAGCATCTCGGGGCTCCCGAGGCGTATCGGCGGGACCGGCGCAAGGACCCGCTCCTGCAGGAGAATCGCCACTTCATCCTGCGCTTCCTCGCCGCGGACGCGGGCAAGGAGCCCGATCGGGTACTCGATACCATCCTCAGAGTGCTCAGCCGCGGCCGATAGCGCCGCAGGGCAGCGGTCCTGTTCCACCATGTCCGTATCGCCGCGATAACGGCCCAGTCCTTCGTCAGCGTGCGCCACGAACCCTTACAATTTGCTGATAAACCACTTTTAGTATCGCCGGCGATATGATATCACCGGTGATGTGAGAGTCGTGCTCGACACCAGCGCCGTGATCGCCGCCATGCGCAGTCCTATTGGAGCCTCCGCGGCGCTGCTGATGCTGGCACGACAGGGCAAGGTCACGCTCTTGGCGAATGTAGCGCTCGCGCTCGAATACGAGGCCACTTGTCGCCGGCCCGAGCATGGCATCGCGGCCGGGCTTGACCCATCAGAGGTCGGGATTTTCCTCGATGCCGTGATCGCCATGATCGAGCCGGTCGAGAGTCATTATGTATGGCGGCCGCTGCTGCGTAACCCGGGCGACGAGCTGGTTCTCGAAGCCGCTGCCAACGGCCAAGCGACAGCGATCGTGACGTTCAATAAGCGGGACTTCGGCGTCATCCCGCTGCAATTCGGCGTCGAGGTGCTGACGCCGGCAGAAACCTTACGCAGGATGAGGACATGAGCAAGAACCCGCAAAGCACGTATCCGCTCCGGCTTCCGCGTTCGGTCAAGGCGGAAGTCGAACGGCGTGCGAAAGCCGACGGCATTAGCGTCAATCAGTTCGTGGCTACGGCCGTGGCCGAGAAGCTGGCCGTCATGAACTCCGCCGTTTTCTTCGCCGAGCGCAGGGAGCGCGCGGATTTTCGGGCCTTCGACCAGATCATGCGCCGCAAGCGCGGCGAGGCTCCGGGGCCGGATGACATACGTTGAGTGCCGCGAGGATGACCCAGGAGCCATCGCTGTCCAGGCCCAGATGCTCTTTGACCCGTAGTGGAATTTCAACGGCAATACCCGAATCGGGGGGCGCGGGGTGCGTGATCGGCGCGACCACAACCCGCTTGCGCCCCGCGGTGCGAAGCTCAGGGATGATCGACAACCAAGACGATGGCGCACGAGCGGTCCTTGCGGCCCTCGGTCTGCCCTCGATCCTCCTCGTCCTTGCACAGGTACGAGTAAGAGATCACGAGACCGGCCTCGGGTTCAGGAAACCCCGCCCTGCCCCCTCACAGTCTCCGCTCGCTTACTTGATCTTCCAACAGAGCGTTGCGGTGGTCGTCCATCGCACCCATTCTAGGGTGCTCGATCGCCCCTGCCATTTCCGGCGGCAATCCGGTATGCGCAGCGCCAAAGTGCTCGCAGGCGCTGCAACTCGTCGAATTCGCGCGCGGAGATGAAATAACCGCTCATCCGGCCGTAGCTGGTGATTGCGATCGGCTCTCGCTGCACCTCCGCCTTGTACCGGCCGAACCCGTTGGCGAATTCAGTGGCAGTGCCCAGATGTACCCGCTCCGCGGCGAGACAGCAAGAACCTGAGCGAGACGCCCTGAGAAATGCAATTGCCTGATTTCAGGCGATTTTCAGGATATTCGAGACCGTCTGAGACCGTACGAGATGCCCTGAGAAATGATGTTGGCGGAGAGGGTGGGATTCGAACCCACGAACACCCGTGAAGATGTTACTGGAATTCCAGTCCAGCGCCTTCGACCGCTCGGCCACCTCTCCGCATTCCGGCCCGGACCGTCCTGCGTCCGGCGGGGCGCACTGCCCCATCCCGCTCCCCGTATGCCGGTCGCTCCCACGGAGCGCGCGGGGCGCGCATGATACTACGCCGGGCCGCCGGAGGCAGTCCGACCGCGCCGCGGCCTCTCAGGCCTTCGGGGCCGGCTTGGGGCGCGCGACAATATAGGACGGCGCGGCATCCAGGCAGGGCTCCTTGGCCGTCGGCGGCGCAAGGATCGGGCCCTTCAGCGGCGGCACCACCAGCGCATCGCGGGTATTCGGGCTGCTGAGTCCGGTGGGAATCGTCAGCGGCGGAACGCTGCGGGCCGCCATGTACGGCTGCGGCTTATGGCAGGACTCCGAGGTGATCTCACGCAGCGTGTGACAGCCGGACAGGACCGGTAGCACCGCGGCAAGAGCCCAGGCGGCTCTGAACTTCATCAACGATTCTCCTCGCTCGAAATCACACTCAGGGCCCCGATCGGGGCCATCAGACCACCCGGCCGGCGGCGTACAATGCGGCCTGCACATCCGCTCGGTGGGACTGCGACAGCTCCGTCAGCGGCAGGCGGATCCCCGGACCGATGCGTCCCAGCTGCGCTAGGGCCCATTTGACCGGAATGGGATTGGCCTCCACGAACAGCGCACGATGCACGCCCTGGAGCGGTTCGTCCAATCGGGCCGCCTCCGCCGCATCCCCGCGCAGCGCGGCCGCCACCATCTCGGCCATCGCCCCCGGCACCACGTTGGCGCTCACCGAGATCACCCCGCGCGCGCCGGCGAGTATCGCCTCGCGCGCCGTGGCGTCATCGCCGCTGAGTACGACGAACCCCTCGCGGCTCGCGGCGAGGATCTGGCGCACCCGATCCGCACCCGCAACGGCCTCTTTGACCGCCACGATGCGCGGGAGTTGCGAGAGCCGTCCAATTGTCGCCGGCAGCATGTCCACGGCGGTGCGGGCCGGAACATTGTAAAGAATCAAAGGCTTGGTCGTTGCTTCTGCGACGGCCTCGAAATGCCGGTACAACCCCTCCTGGGTCGGGCGATTGTACGCCGGTGTGACGACCAGCAGCGCATCGATCGGCAGCTGCGACAGCTCACGGGCCCTCACCACCACGGCGGCAGTGCTGCTCGATCCCGCCCCGACCACGATCCCGATCCGCCCCCCCGCCCGGGCACAAGCCCGCTCGGTGAGCTGGCGCAGTTCGCCCTCGGTGAGCGTGGCGGACTCGCCGGTCGTTCCGCCGATCACCAGGGCGCGCGTGCCGCTCGCCACATGCCAATCGACCAGGCGATCCCAGGCGTCCAGATCGATCGCCCCGTCGCTGTTCATGGGCGTGACGATGGCCACGAGACTCCCCGTGGTCACGTCGATGATACCGCGGCGGTTTGCCACGGTGGCTGCGAGCGGGCTCAAGGCTGTCATTGGTCGAGGGGTTGCGTGAATAATCACGGCTGGAACGGGAGTATATCCGCTGCGCAGCCTCTTGCGTCGCGCCGGCATCACCGACGCCGGGCGGTCGCCAGCGCCCCTCGCTCCCGGTACACTGCACCCAAGAGTTCACTGATGCCCGCAACGACAGATACGATGAAGCAGCACCTGGCCGTTTCGGCAATCGGCAGCGACAGAACAGGGATGGCCCACGAGCTGACCCGGCTGATCAGCGAATGTGGCGGTAACATCACCGAGAGCCGCATGGTTGCGCTGGGCTCGGAATTCGCCATGCTGCTGTTGATCTCGGGCAACTGGCACGCGCTTGCCAAGCTCGAGTCCGAATTGACCCGCCTGGCCGCGACCGGCACCTTCAGCGTGCACATGCGCCGCACCGAGCCACGCCCCTCGCGCACCGACATGCTGCCGTACTCGATCGATGTGGTCAGTCTCGACCAGAGCGGCATCGTCGCGGGGCTCTCCGGGTTTTTCGCCAGCCGCAGCATCGATATCGCGGAGGTCTCGACCCGCGGCTATCCAGCCGCGCACACCGGGGCGCCGATGTTCTCCGTGCAGATGGTCGTGAACGTGCCGAGCCGCATCCCCGTGGCGCACCTGCGCGAGGAATTCATGGATTATTGCGACTCGCTCAACCTGGATGCCATTCTCGAACCGGTGAAATCCTGACCGATGCCCAAACTCGAACCCGGATCCAAGGTCCCAGATTTCTCCCTGCCCGCCACCGATGGGGCGAGCTTCACCCTGAAGGGCGCCGCGGGCAAGGCGCTGGTTCTTTACTTCTACCCGAAGGACATGACCTCCGGGTGCACGCGCGAGTCGCAGGACTTCCGCGATCTGCACGCGGCCTTCGGCAAGGCCGGCGCGCAGGTGGTGGGCATCTCGCGCGACAGCCTCGCCTCGCACGAGAAGTTCAGAAGCAAGGAGAGCCTGCCCTTTGCGCTGCTGTGCGACGCTGAGGAGCGGGTATGCAAACTGTTCGATGTGATCCGCGAGAAGAGCCTGTACGGGCGGAAATATCTCGGCATCGAGCGCAGCACCTTCCTCATCGACAAGCGCGGCGTGCTGCGCCGCGAATGGCGCAAGGTGAAAGTGCCGGGCCATGCGGAGGAAGTACTTGAAGCGGCGCGATCCCTCTGACCCGTCCCGCGCCGCGCGCGGCGGCGCCGCCGGGGCCACAGGGGCCACCGAGAAGGCGGTGCAGACGGTCAGGCCGCGCGGCGCGCGGCGGATCTTCGTGCTCGACACCAACGTGCTGATGCACGATCCGACCTGCATCTTCCGTTTCGAGGAGCACGACGTCTATCTGCCGATGATCGTGCTCGAGGAGCTCGACGCGCACAAGAAGGGGCTCTCCGAAGCCTCGCGCAACGTACGCCAAGTGAGCCGGTTCCTCGATGACATGATACGCGGGGCGACCAAGGAGCAGATCGATCGCGGACTGCCGCTGCCCTCCGGCTACACGGGCAATCACGGCAAGACGGTCTCTTCGGGACGGCTGTATTTCCAGACACGGCCGGCCAGCGGGACCCCCTCGGCGCTGCCGGTCGCCGGCAACGACAACGCCATCCTCGCCCAGACCCTGGCGCTGCAACGGGAGCTGCCGGATACGACCGTGATTCTGGTGTCGAAGGACATCAACCTGCGCATCAAGGCCGCGGTGCTCGGCGTGCACGTCGAGGATTACTACAGCGACAAGACGCTGGAGGACTCCGACGTGCTGTTCGGCGGCATGAGCGAGCTGCCGGCGGACTTCTGGGACCGCCACGGCCAGGACATGCGCTCCTGGAAGGAAGGCGACCGCACGTTCTACGAAATCACCGGGCCGGCGGTGAGCCAGTGGCAAACCAACCAGGGCCTGTACGAGGCCGGCGAGCAAGGCATCGAGGGTATCGTGCGGCGCATCGAGGGGCAGCGCGCGGTGATCGAACTGCTGCGCGACCACCGCAACGAGCGGCACGGCGTCTGGGGCATTACGGCTCGCAACCGCGAGCAGAACTTCGCGCTGAACCTGCTGATGGACCCGCAAATCGATTTCATCAGCGTGCTGGGACCGGCCGGCACCGGCAAGACGCTCCTCACGCTCGCGGCCGGGCTGATGCAGACGCTCGAGAGCAACCGCTTCGCCGAGATCATCATGACCCGCGTGACGATCCCCCTCGGGGAGGACATCGGCTTCCTGCCCGGCACCGAGGAGGAGAAGATGGAGCCGTGGATGGGCGCGCTGATGGACAATCTCGAGGTGCTCACCGGGAGCCCCGAGGGCGGCAACTGGGGGCGGGCCGCCACGCAGGACCTGCTGCGCAACCGCATCAAGATCCGCTCGCTCAATTTCATGCGCGGCCGAACCTTTCTCAACCGCTTCGTGATCCTCGACGAGGCGCAGAATCTGACGCCGAAGCAGATGAAGGCCCTGATCACGCGGGCCGGCCCCGGCACGAAGCTCGCCTGTCTCGGTAACGTGGCCCAGATCGACACCCCGTACCTCACGGAGACCACCTCGGGGCTCACCTACGTGGTGAACCGCTTCCGCGGCTGGCCCCATTCCGGACACGTCACGTTGGTGCGGGGCGAGCGCTCCCGCCTGGCGGACTTTGCCTCGGACATGCTGTAAGCTGCCGATGGGACCGGGGCGCCGTCCCACGGCTGAAGAATTGCAAGCTTCTGTTCGTAAAGGGAAACCGATGGCCGTCCGCCGTGGTCGAACTTTAATGCGCTCGACCGTATGGATTGTGCTGGCTGCCTTCCTGAACGCTGCTGTGGCCACGGCAGCGGTTCCGCCCCCGTTGCCGCCCATTCCGCTCACCACCGACCTGCCCTCCGCGATCGACTCTCAGCTGCCGGCCCTTGGCAGCACCGCCTCGGTGGAGTTGCCCGAGTCCGAGCAGTTCCAGATCGGCTACATGATGATGCTGCAGATGCGCAACCAGCATCAGCTCGTCGGCGACCCGGAGGTCGAGGAATACCTCAACACGGTCGGCAAGCGGCTCGCCTCGCAGAGCGCCAAGGGCGCAGCGCACTTCCACTATCTGTGCGTCAACACGCCGGTCGTGAACGCCTTTGCCGCACCCGGCAATTTCGTGTTCATCAACTCCGGCCTGTTCATCTTCACCCGCACCGAGTCGGAACTCGCAGCCGTGATGGCGCACGAGACTGCGCACGAGACCCAGAACCACATTGCCCGCGAGCTGGTCAACTCCCACAAGACCAACATCGAATCGCTCGCCGCCATGCTCGCCACGATCCTGCTCGGAGCGGTCAGCGGCAGCGGCCAGGCGATCGAGGGCGGCATCGTCGCCTCGCAGGGACTGGCGGCCCAGGAGCAGATCGACTACAGCCGCGGCGTCGAGGAAGAGGCCGACCGCGTCGGGATCGAGTACCTCGCGGCCGCGGGCTTCGACCCAGAGGCCATGGCGGACATCTTCCAGAAGATGATGCGGCTCGAGGGCATCCAGGACAGCTGGGTCCCGGCGGTGCTGATCGATCACCCGATCACCGTCGATCGCATCGCCCAGGCCCGGGCGCGCGCCGCACAGTTCCCCCCGGAACCCGACACGAGCTCGCCGGATTACTACATCATCCGGGCCCGACTGCGGGTCATCACCGCGCCCTCCTCGGAAAATCTCATTCGCTACTACGCCGAGCGTCTGGCGCACGGTGATCACGGCATCGGCACGGAGTACGGCGATGCCCTGGCGCTGATGGACGAGGGCCAGCCGCAGAAGGCGGTCAAGCGCTTCGCCGCCTTGCTCGCGGCACATCCGGACCTGCACCTGCTGTACGTCGCGCTCGGCCAGGCGCAGGCGCGGGCCGGGCAGATGCCCGAGGCGCTCGCCACCTTCGCCCGCGCCAAGCGCCTCTTTCCGCTCAACGTGCCGGTCGTCGTGCGCTATGCGCAGGCGCTGATGCAGGACGGCAAGAACGCCGCGGCACACCGCATGCTGCTCAACCTGTTCAACCTGGTGAATCCGACGCCGGGGCAGATCGAGCTCACCGCGCGGGCGGCCAGCGCCGCCGGCGATCTCGGCGATGCGTACTACTACATGGGCGAGTACCAGCTCTCGCAGGGCAATCTGCCACTCGCGGTCAAGCAGTACCAGCTTGCCCTCACCATGCCGCACCTGAACTACGTGCAGCGCCAGCGCATCAGTGCGAGACTGAAGGAGGTCAAGGATTATCTGGTGCGCGCGCGCGCGCGCCACAACAGCTGACCGGCAGGCACGCCACGCCGGGCGACGGCGCCACAGCGCGCCGTGAACGGATCATCCCTGGAACGATACAATGCGCACGCGGACTGCGCACGGAAACGTCATGGCACACAACGGCAAGCGAATCGCGCTCATCGCGCTCACCCTTCTTTCCCTGACGCTCTTCGGCTGCGCGGCCGTGCCGCGGGCGGCGCGTGATCCGCGCGACCCCTGGCAGCGGATGAACCGCGTCACCTTCCGCTTCGACATGGGCTTCTACGATCACATCGGCACGCCCGTGGCGCGGACGTACGTGCGCGTCGTCCCGCATCCGATTCGCACCGGCATCAGCAACTTCTTCAATAATCTCGCCTATCCGACTGTGATCGTGAACGATCTGCTGCAGGGCAAGGTGGTGGACTTCGCCCGCGACACCGGCCGGCTACTGGTCAACACAACCCTCGGAATCGGTGGACTGCTCGACCCGGCAGTGCACCTCGGCATGCCGCGCGAGCGACGCGATTTCGGCCAGACCTTCGGCAAGTGGGGCATCGGCACGGGACCGTATCTGGTACTGCCGTTTCTCGGGCCCTCGGACGTACGCGATGCGATCGGACTGGTGCCGGCCGAGTACACCGATCCGCTGCACTACGTGCAGAACACCTGGGCCGATTACAGCGCGCGCACCGTCGGCCTCGTCGACACCGACACGCGCCTGCAGCCGACGCTGCACCTGATCCGTCGCTCCCTCGACCCCTATTCGTTCGCGCGCCACGCGTATCTCGCGCAGCGGGAGTTCATGGTCAATGGCCCCCCGCCGGCGAACAGCGCCGCACAGGAGCTGAAGGAATTGCAGGGCGGGGGCAACTAGCCGCCGCCCCGCGGGCCGATCAGACGCCCTGTTGCAGCATGCCGTCGACGGCGCTGATGCGCGCCAGGCGAAGCAGCTCCTCGGGCAGGTGCTCGAAACGCAGCTTGCGCCCGGCGCTGCGCGCCTCGGCCAGCCAGTCGAGCAGCACGGCAAGGCCTGCGCTGTCGGTCTGCCCCAGCGCGCCGCAGTCGATCACCAAGGCGGTCGCAGCGCCGCGTAGCGCCGCGAGGCCCGCCGAGCGAGCGCGTCGCGCCGTTGCGAAAACGAGCGGCCCGCGCGCCTCGCCGCGCTCGGGCGAGCGCAACGTCAACGCGAAAGACTCAGTCCCCGTGGAGTTGCCGGCCATAGCCGCGATCACTGCTTGTTGAGCGCGCTCGGCTTCTCGCCGTTCTCGAGCCGCGCGATCACGTTGTCGAGGCCGTACTGCTCGATCTGCGGACCCAGGGAGGCCCGATAGCTCGTGACGTAGCTGATCCCCTCAACATTCAGGTCGAACGCCTTCCAGCCGCTCGGGGTCATGTAGACGTAGAAGAGCACCGGCACCTTCGATCCGTCCGCACGCGTAAAGGCGGTCCGCACCGTGGCCACCTGGGTGCCGGGCTTCACGTGCGTCGGATAGACCGTGAGCATGTCCGCGCGGAAATCGAGCAGGAAGACGCCGTAGTTCGTGACCAGCGAATCCTTGAACGCCTGAATGAAGCGCGCCTTCTGCTGCGGGGTCGCCTGGCGCGCGAAGCGTCCCAGCACCCCGCCGGCGGCGAGCGTGGTGTCAAAGTGCGGCATCAGATACTTGTCCACGATCGCGGCGATCTCCCGCGGATGGCCACGCAGCTCGGCCCGGTGCCCACCGAGCGCCTTGAGGAGCTGATCGGCGACCGCCTGGACCATCTGCGAGGGCTGCTCGAACGCCACCGGTGCATTCTGGGCGCCCGGCGCGGCGGCGCGCGCCACCGGCAGCGCCAGCATGCCCGCCAGCGCCGCGGCGCCAATCACGGTCAGGGACTTCATCATTTCTGCTCCTTTGTGCCACCACCCGAGCTCTGAGCGCTGCTCTTGCTGGCGAAGTTGGCGAAGAACTTGTTGATCAGGTTCTCCAGCACCAGCGCCGACTGGGTCTGGATGATCTGGCTGCCCGCCTTGAGGTAGGTCGGCAGGCCGCCCGGACTGATGCTGATGTACTGCGCCCCGAGGATGCCCTCGGTATCGATGCTGGCGGAGCTGTCGGCGGGGATCTGGTTGAAGTGCGGATCGATGCGCAGCCACACCTCCGCCCGCTCGGTGTTGGTGTCGAAGCCGACCCGGGTCACGTCCCCGATGCGCACGCCGGCCATGCGCACCGGCGCGCCGACCTTCAGGCCGCCGATGTTGTCGAATTCCGCGGTGACCTGGTAGCCGGTCGGCTGGGTGAAGCCGAATCTCAAGCCGTTGGCCGGCAGCTGCATGCTGAGAAACAGCAGCGCCGCGAGCCCGAGCAGCACGAACAGGCCCGTTCCGATTTCAAGAGAGCGATTGGCGCGCATGGCGGAAAAAATCCTCTTACAAGAATGCAGCAGTCAGCACGTAATCGAGCAGTAGCGTCATCACCGAGGAGGCGACAACGGTGCGCGTGGTGGCCATGCCGACCCCCGCGGCGGTCGGCTCAGCGTGGTAGCCCTCGTTGACCGCTATCAGGCTCACGACGGCGCCGAACACCACGCTTTTGACGATTCCCTCGGTCACGTCCTTCAGGGCGAGCGCGCTCTGCGTCTGCGCCCAGAAGATGCCGTGGTCGACGCCCATCAGCTGCACGCCGATGAGCTGAGCACCGTACAGGCCGATGACATTGAACACTGCGGTCAGCAGCGGCACGGCGATCAGCCCGCCGAGGAAGCGCGGCGCGGCCACGTAGCGCATCGGATCGACCGCCATCACCTCCATGGCGGTGAGCTGGTCGGTCGCGCGCATCAGGCCGATCTCGGAGGTGAGCGCCGTGCCGGCCCGGCCGGCGAACAGCAGCGCCGTCAGCACCGGGCCCAGCTCCTTCAGCAGTGAGAACGCCGCGGCCGTGCCGAGCGCCTCGGTGGCCCCGAAGCGGCGCAGCAGATCGTAGCCCTGCAGCCCGAGCACCATGCCGGTGAACAGCCCCGAAAGCATGATGATAATGAGCGAGCGGGCGCCGGCGTTGTAGATCTGCGCCACGATGAGCCGCGGCCGGGCGAGCGCCGGGATACAGGCCCGCAGCAGTCGCAAGAAAAACAGGCCTGTCGCGCCGGTCTTGCGCACCAGCTCGAGGAGCCCTGCCTTGGGTGCACCGCTCATCGTGCGCTCTCCAGCAGCTCGGTGGCGTAATCGGCCGCCGGATAATGAAACGGCACCGGCCCCTCGGCGCTGCCGGTCATGAACTGGCGCACCGTCGCCGAATCGCTGCTCGCGAGCTCGGCCGGGGTTCCCGAGGCGACCACGCGCCCGCCCGAGAGCAGGTAGCTGTAATCGGCGATGCTGGAGATCTCCTGCACGTCGTGCGAGACGACGACGCTGGTGATGTTCAGCGCGTCGTTCATCTGCTTGACCAGGCGCAGGATCACGCCGAGGGAGATCGGATCAAGTCCGACGAACGGCTCGTCGTAGATCAGCACCTCCGGGTCCATGACGATGGCCCGCGCCAGTGCCACGCGCCGCGCCATGCCACCGGAGAGCTCCGCGGGCATCAGGTGCGCCGCACCGCGCAGGCCGACCGCCTCGAGCTTGGTGAGCACCAGCTTGCGGATCAGCGGTTCGGGCAGGTCCGTGTGCTCGCGCACCGGAAAGGCGACGTTCTCGAACACGTCGATGTCGGTGAGCAGCGCGCCGTTCTGAAAGAGCATGCCCATGCGCTGGCGTGTGGCATAGAGCTGCGCGGCACCGAGCGTCCCGACGTCGCGGCCGAACACCGACACCAATCCGCGGTCGGCGTAGATCTGCCCGGTGATCAGGCGCAGCAGCGTGGTTTTGCCCGTGCCGCTCGGCCCCATCACCGCGGTGATCAGGCCCCGACGGGCGACGATGTCGAGTCCGCTGAAGATCGGCCGACCGTCAACGGCATAGTGCACGTCGCGCACGTCGACCACGGCGTCGCTCGAGGCTTGGGGCGAGACGGGTCCCGGGTCTGTCACGTGAATCCTTTCAGCGCGGCCCATCAGGCGGCTTTTTCCATCTCGGGGCTGTAGCGACCGGTGCTCGCGAGCCCGTTCAGGCGCGCGCGCCGCGCGAACTCCTGCTGACCGGCCCTGAACTCGGCGCTGCGTCCGCCCCAGGCCTGCAGCGCCGTTTCCTGCAGCGCCCGACCGTAGCTGAAGGTGACCGCCCAGGGCAGCGGCCCTGCGCGGTTGATCAGGGAAAGATGCAACGTCGCCTCCTCGGGGGACTGCCCGCCGGAGAGAAAGGCGATACCCGGCACGGCCGGCGGCACATGCCGCTTCAAGCAGCGCACGGTCGCCGCGGCCACTGCCTCCGGAGAGGCGTGCTCGGGCGCTTTCTTGCCGGAGATGACCATGTTGGGCTTAAGAACCATGCCCTCCAGATCGATCCGGTGCGCCTGCAGGTGCTGGAACACACTGCCGAGGGTCGCATCGGTGACCTCCTCGCAGCGCTCGATGCAATGCGCCCCATCCATCAGTACCTCCGGCTCGACGATCGGCACGATGTCGTTCTCCTGGCAGAGCGCGGCGTAGCGCGCCAGCGCATGCGCATTGGCCTCGATGGCGAACGCACTCGGCACCCCGGCGGCGATGTCGATGACGGCGCGCCACTTGGCGAAGCGTGCGCCGAGCTGGTGGTACTCGATGAGCCGCTCGCGCAGCCCGTCGAGACCCTCGGTGATGGTATCCCCGGGAAAGCCGGCCAGCGGCTTCGCGCCCCGATCGACCTTGATGCCCGGCACGATGCCCTGCTGCGCCAGGTACTGCGGAAACGGCGTGCCGTCGGCGGTCCTCTGGCGGATGGTCTCCTCGTACAGGATCACCCCGCTGATCGATTCGGCCGTGCCCGGGGCCGTGAACAGCAGCTCACGGTACGTTCGGCGATGCTCCTCGGTCGATTCGAGCCGGATCGCATTGAAGCGCTTGGCGATGGTGCCGGTGCTCTCGTCCGCGGCCAGGATCCCTTTGCCCCGGGCAACCATCGCCTGGGCAATTCGAGCAAGCTCACTGCGATTCATGACGATTCTCCGCGACAGGGTAATCCGGCCGCACGCGCCGGCCGGTGGGCATCGCTTCGCGCGCCGCGAGGAGCGCAAGGATACCAAATGCCCCTGAGGTTCCACGCATCAACCTGCAGCCCGGGCGGGGCCATCCGCACACCCGCGCGCGAGCCGGGGTTGCGCCTCGGGCCCGTTCAGGCGTCGCCGTACGACGACAACGACGCGGTGGCCCGGAACGTCACGCGGCGCCGGAACCGGTTGCGCGGCACGCCATCCGCCCCTGTACTGACCGTCCCGTCCGGCCTTCGGTTCCGGTCCCGGCTTGGTTCCGACCGCAATCAGCACTAAACTAGTCCTAGTTCCGGAGGAATCCCCTATGGTTCGCATCAGCCGGCTCACTGACTACGCCACCGTGCTGCTCGCCGTCCTGGCCACGCAACCCGAGCGTGTGCAGACCGCAGCCGCACTCGCCGAGCAGACGCATATTGCCGCGCCCACCGTGAGCAAGCTGCTGAAGCAGCTGCAACGGGCCGCCTTGGTGAGTTCGACCCGGGGCCTGCACGGCGGCTACCAGTTGGCGCGCCCGGCGACGCAGATCAGCGCCGCGGCGATCCTCGATGCCCTCGAGGGACCCATGGCGCTCACCGACTGCTCGGTCGCGCGCGGGCAGTGCGAGATCGAGCACAGTTGCCGCGTCGGGCATGTGTGGCAGCGGCTGAACCTCGCCATCCGCCGCTCCCTGGTCGACGTCAGCCTCGCGCAGCTCGCCGGCATTGACCCGTTCCCGCGGCGCCTGGCGGCGCTCGAGCGCGACCTGAAGGTCGCCGTCTCGTCCATTCCACTGCGCGTTCCGAGCGCCTGACCCACCTCATCGTCTCACCGCACATGAACGAAACGACACCGCTTGAGAATCTGGTCAGCCAGGGCTATCGGCACGGCTTCGTGACGGAGATCGACTCCGACACGGTGCCACCCGGACTCGATGAGGACATGGTCCGCCTGATCTCGCGCAAGAAGGGCGAGCCGGCGTTTCTCACCGAGTGGCGCCTGAAGGCGCTGCGTCACTGGGCGACGATGCGCGAGCCGCACTGGCCGCACGCGCACTATCCGCCCATCGACTATCAGGCGATCTCCTACTACTCCGCGCCGAAGCAGCGCACCGACGGCCCGAAGAGCCTCGCGGAGGTCGACCCGAAGTTGCTCGAGACCTACGAGAAGCTCGGCGTACCGCTGCACGAGCGGGCGCGCCTCGCCGGGGTCGCCGTGGACGCCGTGTTCGACAGCGTCTCGGTGGCCACGACCTTCAAGGAACGGCTGCACGAGGCGGGGGTCATCTTCTGCCCGTTCTCCGAGGCGGTGCGCGAGCACCCCGAACTCATCGAGCGCCACCTCGGCAGCGTCGTGCCCTACGGCGACAACTTCTTCGCCGCGCTGAACTCGGCGGTATTCACCGACGGATCGTTCGTTTACGTGCCGAAGGGCGTGCGCTGCCCGATGGAGCTGTCGACCTACTTCCGCATCAACGCGGCGAAGACCGGCCAGTTCGAGCGCACCCTGATCATCGCCGACGAGGGTGCCCAGGTCAGCTACCTGGAGGGCTGCACCGCCCCGCAGCGCGACGAGAACCAGCTGCATGCCGCGGTGGTCGAGCTCATCGCCCTCGATGATGCGTACATCAAGTACTCCACAGTGCAGAACTGGTACCCGGGCGATGCCGAGGGCCTCGGCGGCATCTACAATTTCGTCACCAAGCGCGGCGAGTGCCGCGGCCGCAACTCGCACATCTCCTGGACTCAGGTCGAGACCGGCTCGGCAATCACCTGGAAGTACCCGAGCTGCGTGCTGCGCGGCGAAGGCTCGGTCGGGGAATTCTACTCCGTCGCCACGGTCAACAACCGCCAGCAGGCCGACACCGGCACCAAGATGATCCACATCGGCCGCGACACCCGCAGCACGATCATCGCCAAGGGCATCTCCGCCGGCTTCGGCCAGAACACCTACCGCGGCCTCGTGAAGGTCCTGCCGAGCGCCAGCGGCGCGCGCAACTTCACGCAGTGCGACTCGCTGCTGATGGGCGGCAAGTGCGGGGCGCACACCTTCCCGTACGTCGAGGTCAAGAACGCCTCCGCCACGGTCGAACACGAGGCGAGCACCTCGAAGATCAGCGAAGACGAACTCTTCTACTGCCTCGCCCGGGGCATCTCCGCCGAAGACGCGGTCAATCTCATCGTCAGCGGCTTCTGCAAATCGGTGTTCAAGGAGCTGCCGATGGAGTTCGCAGTCGAGGCCCAGAATCTGCTCGCCGTCAGCCTCGAGGGCGCGGTGGGTTAACTTTCCAGGATCACAGACATGCTCACGATCAAGAACCTGCATGCCGCGGTGGACGGCAAGGAAATTCTCAAAGGCCTCGAGCTCGACGTGCCCGCCGGCGAAGTCCACGCGGTCATGGGGCCGAACGGCTCGGGCAAGAGCACGCTCGCACACGTGCTTGCCGGCCGCCCCGGCTACACCATCACCTCGGGCACGGTGCACTTCAAGGGACGCGATCTGCTGGCGCTGGCCCCGGAGGAACGGGCGCGCGAGGGCGTGTTCCTCGGCTTCCAGTACCCGGTCGAGATCCCCGGCGTCAACAACGTCTATCTGCTCAAGGCTGCCGTGAATGCCGCGCGCAAGCATCACGGCCTGCCCGAAGTGGATGCCTTCGAGTTCCTCACGCTGGTCCGCGAGAAGATGCGCCTGATGCGCATGGACGAGAGCATGCTCTCGCGCGGCGTGAACGAGGGCTTCTCCGGCGGTGAGAAGAAGCGCAACGAGGTCCTGCAGATGCTGGTGCTCGAACCCGCTCTGGCGGTGCTCGATGAGACCGACTCGGGGCTCGACATCGATGCGCTGAAAATCGTGGCGCGCGGCGTCAACACGCTGCGTGCGGCGAACCGCTCGATGGTATTGGTGACGCACTACCAGCGGCTTCTCGAGCACATCGTGCCGGACCGCGTGCACGTGCTGATCAAGGGCCGCATCGTACGCAGCGGCGACCGTACCCTCGCACTCGAGCTCGAGCAGCGCGGCTATGACTGGCTGATGGACGAGGCGGCATGAGCACGGCGCTGCTGACCCGCCTACGGGAGGAATTCGGCGCGGTGCGCGCTGCGCTGCCGGCCAACGTCATCGCCGCTGCCGCGCGGCAGGACGCCCTCGAGCGGCTCTGCGCGCTCGGGTTGCCGGCCACGCGCGAGGAGAATTGGCGCTACGCGAACCTGCGCGTCCTCGAGCGCGCCCGGTTCACCCCCGCGCCAGCCGAGGCGGCGACGCCCCCGCTGCCCGAGCCGCTGAGCGGGTTCGCCCGCTATGTGTTCGTCGACGCAGAGCTGCGCTCGCAAGCCCCCGCGCCGCACGGCGTGACGGTGCGCAGTCTTCGTGCAGCAGGCGCACCGGCCGACGGCTGGCGCTTCGGCTCGGATCTGCCCGAGGCGCGCCTGGCGCTGCTCAACGAGACCTTCGCCACCGATGCCGCCTCGATCGAGGTGCGCGCCGGGGCCGATGCGGCGGGCATCGAGCTGGTGTTCCTGGCCGCCGCCGGTGCGCAGAGCGGCGCTTCCTACCCGCGCGTGCGCCTCGCTCTTGCCTCCGGCGCTCGCCTGACGGTGGTGGAGCGACATCTCGGCCCCGCCGCTGCGCAGAGCCTGGTCAACAGCGCCGTGCGCGTCGAGCTCGGCCCGAATGCCCGCTTGACGCACTACCGGTTGCAGCACGGGGGCGCGCGCGCCGCCTGGTTCGACACGCTGACGGCGGAGCTCGCCGAGGCGGCGCATTACGATCTGCTCGTCGTGAACGCCGGCGCCCTCGCCGCCCGCTCGACGGTGCACGCGCGCATGATCGGCGCAGGAGCGGAGCTGACGCTCTCGGCCGCCGCCCTCGGCGCAGGCGAGCAGAGCCAGGACATGTATGCCCTCAGCGAGCATCGCGCGCCGCGCACCCGCACGCTCGAGACCTTCCGCGGCATCGCCTCGGGGCGCGCGCGGGTATCGTTCAACGGCAAGATCACCGTGGGCGAGAACGCCCGTGGCACCGATTCCCGCCAATCGCTGCGCGGACTGCTCGACGGCCCCGAGGCCGAGGTCGACCTGCGGCCGCAGCTCGAGATCTACACCGATGAGGTCCGCTGCAGCCACGGTGCGACGGCCGGCAAGCTCGATGAGAACATGCTCTTTTATCTGCTCTCGCGCGGGCTCGCCCCCGAGGTGGCCCAGCACCTCTTGAAGTGGGCCTTCCTCGAGGACGTAATCGCCCGGATCGCCCTGCCCGACCTGCGCCGCCAGATCGAGCTCGCGCTCATCGGACAGATGCGCGAGGCGGCAACCCTGAAGGAACTGCTGTGAAGCACGCCGCCGCACCGCTCGACGTCGAACGCGTCCGCGCCGATTTCCCCATCCTCGCCCAGCAGGTGAACGGCCGGCCGCTCGTCTACCTCGACAGCGCCGCCTCCGGGCAGCGACCGCTGGCCGTGCTGCGCGCCGTGGAGCACTACGAGACGCACCTGCACTCCAACGTGCACCGCGGCGTTCATACCCTGAGTCAGGCTGCCACGGAAGCGTTCGAGGGTGCGCGCGAGCGGGCCCGGCGCTTCCTCAACGCCCGCTCGACGCGCGAGATCATCTTCGTGCGCGGCACCACGGAGGGAATCAACCTCGTCGCTCAGTCGTACGGCCGCTCGCGGCTCGGCCCCGGCGACGAGATCCTCATCACCGCACTCGAGCATCACGCCAACATCGTGCCGTGGCAGATGGTGTGCGAGCAGACCGGCTGCACGCTGAAGGTGGCGCCGATTGACCGCCGCGGCGAGCTCGACCTCGAGCGACTGTTCGAGTTGCTCAACGCCCGCACCCGCCTGGTCGGGCTGGCGCACGTTTCGAACGCGCTCGGCACCGTGCTGCCGGTCAAACGCATCGTGGAAGCGGCCCACTCGTGCGGGGCGCTGGTGCTGGTTGACGGCGCACAGGCCGTGCCACACACGGCCGTGGACGTGCGCGAGCTGGGCTGCGATTTCTACGCATTCTCCGGTCACAAGCTGTACGGCCCGACCGGCATCGGGGTGCTCTACGGCCGCGAGGAGCTGCTCGAGGAGATGCCGCCCTGGCAGGGCGGCGGTGACATGATCCGCACCGTCTCGTTCGAGAAGAGCACGTACAACGATCTGCCGTGGAAGTTCGAGGCCGGCACACCGAACATCTCCGGGGCGGTGGGACTCGCGGCGGCCATGGATTACCTCGAGAGCCTCGGCGCCGCGGCGGTGGCCGCGCATGAGCATCACCTGCTCACACTCGCCACAGCCGAGCTTCAAGCCATCCCCGGCATCGAGATCGTCGGCACGGCAGCGCACAAGGCCGCGGTGCTGTCCTTCACGCTGCGCGGCTGCCATCCGCACGATCTCGGCACGATCCTCGACAGCGAGGGCGTGGCGATTCGCACCGGCCATCATTGCGCGATGCCGGTGATGGCCTTCTTCAGCATCCCCGCCACGGCCCGCGCCTCCTTCGGCTGCTACAACACCGAATCTGACGTGCGGGCGCTGCTGGCCGCGCTCGGCAAAGCCCGCGAGGTATTCGGCTGATGGACCTGAAAGAGCTCTACCGCGACGTGATCCTCGATCACAACCGCCAGCCGCGCAATTTCGGCGCCCTCTCCGGCGCCGATACGCACGCCGACGGGCACAATCCGCTCTGCGGCGACCGCCTCACGGTGTGGGTCCGGCTCGATGGCGAGCGCGTCGCGGACATTCGATTTGAAGGCACGGGCTGCGCCATCTCGACCGCGTCGGCCTCGCTCATGACCGAGGCGGTCAAGGGCAAGGATAAAGCGACCATCGAGGCACTCTATCGGCAGATCCACACGCTGCTGACGCAGCACGATGCGCCCGCCGGCCCGCCGCTCGGAAAACTCGCCGCCCTGTCCGGCGTCAGCGAGTTTCCGGCCCGGGTCAAATGTGCCACGTTGTGCTGGCATACGCTGAACGCCGCGCTCGAACGAAGCGCCGCGGCTGCCACGACGGAGTAACGCACCGCCATGCCCGGTTACGACAGCGAACCATTCGTCGTGCAGCGTGAGGTCCGCGCGGTCATCGTGCCGGCCGGCACCGAACTCACGTTGCAGCCCGGCCAGTCCGGCTACATCACCCAGGCGCTGGGCGGCAGTTTCACCGTCTACGTCGACGGCAACCTGTTCCGCATCGCCGGCGAGGATGCCGCTGCCATCGGCCGCGAGCCGGTCAAGGCACCGGAACTGCCGCCGAATGCGACCGAGGAGGACGTGCGCCAGCTCGCCTGGGAGCAGATGCGCACCTGCTACGACCCCGAGATTCCGATCAACATCGTCGAGCTCGGACTGGTCTACTCGTGCGAGGTCCAGGTGAACGAGGATGGCACGCGCAGCGTCGCGGTCAGCATGACGCTCACCGCGCCGGGCTGCGGCATGGGCGAGATACTGGTCGATGACGTGCGCGACAAGATCGGGCGGATCCCGACGGTGCGCGAGGTTCGCGTCGAACTGACCTTCGAGCCGCCCTGGAACCACAGCATGATGAGCGAGGCGGCGCGCCTGCAGACGGGGATGTTCTGATGCGCTGGCTCGACGTCGGCGCGGCGGCCGACCTGTCCGAGGAGACGCCCCTGGAAGTGGACCTCGAGGGCCGAGCGGTGCTGGTGGTGCGCTGTGGCGCCGAGCTGCATGCGCTCGATGATCAATGCACACACGACGGCGAGCGTCTCGAGGGTGCCGCGGTCGAGTCCTGCCAGATCATCTGTCCGCGGCACGGTGCCCGCTTCTGCCTGCGCACGGGCGAGGCGCTGACGCCCCCGGCGTACGAGCCGCTGCGCACGTACCCGGTGCGCCTCGAGGCCGGCCGCATCCTCATCGAGCGGCCCGACTGAGCGGGCCGCGCTACTCCACCTGCCGCAGCACGGTGCGCAGCGCACCGATCATGTGACGGACCTCGTCCTCGGTGCTGACGAACGGCGGGGCCACGGCCAACGTGTCGGCCGTGAAGCGCAGCAACAAGCCCGCCTCGATACCCCGTTCGAATGCCGCGCGCCCCCGCGCACCCGGAGCGTCCGGCCGCGGCGTGAGGTCGATGGCGGCGGCAAGCCCGATGTTGCGGATGTCGGCGACATGCGGCTCATCGCGCAGCCCGTGCACTTCTTGCTCGAGAACGGCGCTAAGCGCCTCGGCGCGCAAGATCAGCCCGTCCCGTTCCATCACCTCCAGCGTGGCGAGCCCGGCGGCGCAGGCGACCGGATGGCCGGAATAGGTGTAGCCGTGGAACAGCTCGATGGTCTGCTCCGGGCCCTGCATGAGCGCGTCGTGAATGCGCTGATCCACGATCACCCCGCCGAGCGGGATGGCGCCGTTGGTCACCGCCTTGGCGAAGACGATCATGTCGGGCGTCACGTTCAACCGCTGTGCGGCGAAATTCGCGCCCAGGCGGCCGAAGCCGGTGATGACTTCGTCGAAAATCAGCAAAATGCCGTAGCGCGTGCAGATCTCGCGCAACCGTTCGAGATAGCCCACGGGGGGCACGATCACGCCGGTGGAACCCTGCATGGGCTCGACGATGACCGCCGCAATGGTCGAGGCATCGTGCAGCGCGACCAGCCGCTCGAGCGCATCGGCCAGATGTACGCCCCAAGCGGGTTGGCCGCGGCTGAAGCGCATCTGTGCCGGATCGTACGTATGCGGCAGGTGATCGACGAACGGCGCGGCCAGCGCACCGAATGTGCGGCGGTTCGCCGCGATGCCACCGGCGGAGATGCCACCGATGCCGACGCCGTGGTAGGCGCGCTCACGCCCGATGATGCGCACGCGGCGCGCATCGCCGCGCGCCTGGTGATAGGCGATTGCGATCTTCAGGGCACTGTCGACGGCCTCGGAGCCGGAATTCGAGAAGAACACCCGGTTCAGTCCGTTCGGGGCCCAGCGCGCGATGCGCGCGGCCAGCTCGAACGCCTTGGGGTGGCCGACCTGAAAGGTCGGCGCGAAATCGAGTTCGGCGAGCTGCGCGCTCACCGCCGAGGTGATCTCCGCACGGCCGTGACCGAGCGGCGTGCACCACAGCCCCGAGAGGCAGTCGAAGACCCGACGGCCGTCGTGCAGCGTGAAGTACGCGCCTTCGCCTGCGACCATCAGGTGCGGGTGGTGCTTGAAATGCCGATTGGCCGTGAAGGGCATCCAGAAGGAGGACAGGTCGGGTGTGCGGGCGGTGTTCATGTTGCACACTATACCAATCGAACCCCACCCTCGGCGATGGCGAGGCTGACCGCCCCACGACGGGGCGACGTCCCCGGAAATCGAACTCCCACAAGAAATCCGCCGTGAACTGCACTAATAGCTACGTCTAAGGTTAAGTAAGTGCCGCGGACCGTTTGCGCGCACCTGCCCCGGGCGGATGTCGGGGCGATCAGGCCGGCACGGCCTCGATCGGGGCGTGCCGTACCGGCGGCGCCGGACAGCCTCGCGGCAGATCGGGCTCGTCCGGCTCGATCGGATCCGTGGCAGCACGACCCTGGGCGCCGCGGAGCGATTCGACCGGCCGGACGCACGCTCTGATGCGCCGTGCGGCACCCCTGTGCCGCCTGATGAGCCCCAGCACGCCAGCGCTCGCAGCGGATGGATTCGCGGCTCAATGTCCGGGCGCGCGAGTGAACAAACGGCGCCGCGCACCCGACATCTGTTGTCGCGCGCCCGCGTGACCGATCCATGTCGCAATGAGGGTGATATCGCGCTTCTTGAGGTTTCGGGCGGACGCCGCGGCGCCAGCGCACCTGTCACCCACCGGACCCATCTGTGCGCATATCTTCGGCAGGTTGATCTGCAGATGCGCACGGTGCCTCGGCAACCGCACCAGATTGCTCTGAGCGCTCGGATCCGGGGTCGATCATCGCAGCGTCCTTGACCCCCTTCAGGAGCGCCCCGAAGGACTCCACGCTGAATCCACCTTGCAGGTAGCCGGCCCCGTTCTGGCCATGCCATGTTGCGCAGTTGCGCTGCAGAATGAGCGCAACGTCTTTGTGAAAGCTCACCTGCCGCGACGCACAGGCGGCAATGAGCAGCGCCGAGACAATCAACGTGAGAATGATGCCGGCGGATCCGAACAGGGCTTCGCCCGCATCGGATCAGTCGCGTATCGGCGCCGCGCACCCTCGGACTTGCGACGCTCCCAACAGATTTGCAACAGCACAGGTGATCCGGCGAATCATGGCCAATACCAACACTGGCATGCCCCGCATATCTCCGAACACACCCCCCACATCCTGACAGCAAAAAAAGCATGGCACCGCGCCAACAGCCCCGCGTGAGTGATGATGCCTGCGATGTCGCACCCATCCCGACATCCGCGTGCGCCGCACCGACACGGTCACTCAGCGCGACTGCAGCCAGAGCACCGAGGCTTCTCCCGGCGGACTCCGCACGCCACACGCGCCCGCCATCGAATCGAACACCGCTCGATGCATCTCTCGCGCCGGCGGCGGAGAACTCGCCACGGAGCGTGGTCATTACGCGCAGTGGCCGTGAAGTCCGCTCGCTCGGGACGCGGTTGCCAGGCCCGGCCCTTGAGCCGCTGCGCCTCGGGTGCCAGCGCAGCAACGCGCCATCCTCGCGCAGCCCGCGCCGCGGATGCTCGCGGCCTGCTGCGCTCGCCCGGCCGCGCTTGACCGCTGCGCCGCCGGATCGGTACCGTGAGCGCAGGACTCGGCGCGCGAGTCCGATCCCGAGGAGAAGGCCATGTCGAGCCGACCGCCGCTGCCGCCGTTCACTGCCGAAACTGCCGCCGTCAAGGCGCGTGCGGCCGAGGATGCCTGGAACAGTCGCGACCCCGAGCGCGTGGCACTCGCCTATACCGAAGACAGCCGCTGGCGCAATCGCTCGGAATTCATCAGCGGCCGGGCGCAGATCGTCGCATTCCTCAAGCGCAAGTGGGCGAACGAACTCGACTACCGCCTGATCAAGGAAGTCTGGGCCTTCACCGGCAACCGCATCGCCGTACGATTCGCGTACGAGTGGCACGACGCCGGCGGCGCCTGGTTCCGCTCATACGGCAATGAGAACTGGGAGTTCGACGAACTCGGTCTGATGCGCCGGCGCCTCGCCAGCATCAACGATGTGCCGATCGCCGAGTCCGAACGACACTACCGCTGGCCGCTCGGGCGCCGGCCCGAGGATCATCCCGGCCTCAGCGCGCTCGGCCTTTAGAGCCACCGCGCGCCGGGCGCTCGAGGCGCATGCCGTGCGTGCGCCGCAGTCGCCGCCGTGACGGTGAGAAAGCCAAGCCGGCACTCGAGTGCGAGGGAAGCTGCGGGCTCGCCGTCCGTCAGTGCCGAGGCGCGAACTCGTGAGCCGCAGGATCGACGCATCAGGTCCCCGGCATCCCCTCGAGCGCGGCGCGCAGGCCCGCGAGCACACAGGCGTCGCCATCAAGACAGCGCGCCTGCTCGCCGTAGTGGCCGAGCGCGTGCAGGTAACGCGTGGTGAGCGCCGGCTCACCGATGATCGTGATCGGCCCCGAGGCGGCGATGCGCGAGGCGCGCATGCTGTGCACCTCGGCACCGATCAACAGGCCGGACAGCAGTGAGCGCGCCCACCCGACCGATCGACCCTCGATCAGCTGCGCGCTGCGCGTCTCGAACAGGTTGGCCGACAGATCGTAGCGGGCCGCATTGCGCAGACCGATCTCGAACGCGTCCTCTTCCGCCTCGGCCGTTCCGCCGACCCGCAGCAGGAAGGAGCGCGCGCTCAGCAGCTCGTAGAGCTCCCCCGTGCAGTACGTCTGCAGCCGTGCGATGCGCCCATCGCGCACTTCCACCCATTTGCTGTACGTGCCGGGCAGCACCAGGATCTGGCGACCGGAAGCGAGCGGCAGCTCGAGCGACAGTGCGCCGAAGATCTGCGTCTCCTCCCCACGCATGGCGTCGGGCACGTCGCGAAAATTCTGCGCCTGGATGCCGGCCAGGACGATCAGCGCGTCCTCGTCATCGCGCAATCGCCGCGCGCCGGCGCGCCACTGTGCCAGTGCCACCGGAGCGCGCACGTACGGCACCTCCACCAAGCCGTTGCGCGAGCCCGCCATACCGCACAGTACGATCGGTCCGAGCCGCCCCTGGGCGCGCCACGGCTCGAGCGCCCCGGCAAGCGCTTCGGCCGGCGAACATGACCCGAGCTGGGCGATGCCCGGCCCATCGCACCGTTCCGTGACCGTCCCGTCGATCTCGCGGAAGGCCCGCAGCCGACTGCTGCCCCAGTCGCACAGCACGCGCGCGCCTGCAAGGCGCGCCGCGGCCGCTCGACTCAGGCTCGCCTCGTTCGTCTCGCCCTCAGCGCGCTGCACGGTCGGACCGCCCCTTCACCGGCGCCCGGGCCTCGCCGCGCGCCCCGGAGCGCCACTTGCCCGAGACGGCCCGCGCCAGTGCCTGACGGCCCGCATCGCTCTGATGGGTCTGATGATCAACCGGCCCGCCGCGCCGATGCGCTCAGAGCCGGTAGCCGTAGTACTCGCAGAACCATTCCACGAAACGACGCACGCCCTCCTCGACCGAGGTCCTCGGGCGGTAGCCGATCTCGCGCGCCAGGTCCTCGACATCGGCGCAGGTCTCGGGCACGTCACCGGGCTGCAACGGCAAGAACCGCTTCTCGGCCTTGCGCCCGAGACACTGCTCGAGCACTTCGATATAGCGCATCAGCTCGACGGACTGATGATTGCCGATGTTGTACAGACGATACGGGGCGCGGCTGCTCGCCGGATCGTGCGTCGCGCCGCTCCAGTTCGGGTCGGGCGTGGCAACCTGCTCGCAGGCGCGCACCACCCCCTCGGCGATATCATCGACGTAGGTGAAGTCGCGCTTATGGCGCCCGTTGTTGTAAACGTCGATCGGCTTGCCCTCGAGGATGTTGCGGGCAAAGAGGAACAGCGCCATGTCGGGGCGTCCCCACGGGCCGTAGACGGTGAAGAAGCGCAGACCCGTCGTCGGCAGGCCGAACAGGGCCGAGTAGCTGTGCGCCATCGCCTCGTCGGCCTTCTTGGTGGCCGCGTAGATCGACAGCGGATGATCCGCCCCACGGTGTGGGGAGAACGGCATGTCGGTGTTGGCGCCGTACACCGAGCTCGTCGAGGCGTACACCAGGTGCTCCACTGCATTGTGCCGGCACCCCTCGAGCACGGTGAGCGTGCCGGTGACGTTGCTGCGCACGTAGCTGTGCGGATCCTTCAGCGAGTGCCGCACGCCGGCCTGCGCGGCAAGGTGGATCACCCGCGCGAAGCGCTCCGTGGCGAACAGCTGCGCCATCGCGGGCTCATCGGCGATGTCCAGGCGGGTGAAGCGAAAACCGCTCTCGCGGCGCAGCAGCTCCAGGCGCGCTTCCTTCAGCGACACGTCGTAGTAGTCGTTGAGATTGTCGACGCCGACGACCTCGTGCCCGCGCTCGAGCAGTTTTCGGCTGGTGTGAAAACCGATGAAACCGGCCGCGCCGGTGAGCAGAATTTTCATTGTTCCTCGATGGTCCCGGCGGCTTGGCGCGCCGCCCGTTGCGCCAGATGCGCGCATTCTACGCGGCAGAACGCTCCGTGACGCGCACTGTGTCGCACCGCGTACGGGGGGGTGCTCACGGACGCTCCGCGCCGAGCCGCGAGCCGAGCGGCGCGGCGGCGGCACCGGTGCGCGTCTTGCCGGTGATGATGATGACGACGCTGGCGATCACCAGCACCGTGCCGAGCAGGGTGCGGGCATCGAGCCGCTCCCCGCCGAGAACATACCCGATGATCACCGCGACCAGCGGATTGACGTAGGCGTAGGTGCCGACCTTGGTCGGGGATTCGTGCTGAATCAGCCAGGTGTACGCCCCGAAGGCGAGCAGCGAGCCGGGTACGATCAGATACGCCAGCGCCACCCACGCCCCGAACGACACGGCCGCCGGGTCGAACCCCCGCTCCTGCCCGAAGATGACGCTCGCCACCGTCAGCAGCACACCGCCGGCGAGCATCTGCGTCCCGGCACTCATGACCTTGGACTGGGGCAACGGCAGCAGGCGCATCAGGATCGAGGCGGCCGACCAGCTGAGCGCTGCGAGCACCAGGGCCGTCGCCGCAAGCCAGTACACCGGTGCGCCGGGGAGCCCGAGCGAGGGGTCGACCAGCACCACGACGCCGCCGAGACCGACGAGCAGCGCCGCGGCCAGTCGCGGCGTCAGCCGCTGCGTGCGCAGCCAGATGATTTCCGCAACAGCGGTGAAGGCGGGGATGGTCGCGAGCATCACCGCCGCCATGCCCGAGGCGATGCGCCGCTCGGCGCTGAACAGCAGCCCGTAATCCATCACGAAGATCAGGAAGGCGAGCAGCACGATCGAGCCCCACTGGCGTCGGCTCGGCCAGCGCTGCCCGCGGGCAAGGCCCCAGGCGCACATCAGCGCCCCGGCGGTGGTGAAGCGGATCGCCGCCATCAGCAGCGGCTCCATTTCGCGCACACCGACACGGATCGCGAAGTAGGTCGAGCCCCATACCAGGTACAGGGTCGCAAAGGCGGCCAGGGTCTTGAGCTTGCTGGGCACGGCGCGCTCCGGAAGGGGCGATGGCGGGCGGCGGGGAACCGCTCCGATCATACCCGGGGGCAGGCCCTGACGCCCGCGCGGGGGGGTGCGACTGCCCGGGACCGGTCCGCTGCGCCGGAACCTGCGCGGCCGTCCGTGGCGTGCGCCCGGTCACACTTCAGCGCGCCCGAGGCGGAGATTTCGCAGTTTGTGCCGACAACCTGAGGTATTGCCGAGATTTTCATTCATCCGCAAGGTCTGATGCGCGCCATGGCTATCTGGCTGATCCCGCCTCTGTTGCTCGCCGCCGCCGGCTCCGCCATGTTGCCGGCGCTGCGCCGGGCACTGGGCTGGGGCGGGCCTGTCGCTGGGCGGGCGCCCAAGGACTCAGGCGCGAACTGCGCCGCGCCGACGAGCCCTGCGCAGGTGCCCTCTGCGCCGTCGTCCGCCGATGCGCAGCACGAAGCACCGTCTGAGCCGAAGGACGCCGTGGCGCTCGAGCCGGCCGAGATCCTGCAGCGGCTGCGCGCGCTGCAGCTCGGCCTGAGCACCCCCGCCGCAGCCGACCCCGGGCGCAACCCGCAGCTCGCCAAGGCCCTCTCGACGCTCGCAGACCGGGCCGTCGAGCAGCGCCACTTTCCGCGTCGCCCCAACCTGCTGCCCCAGCTGGTGCACGCCGTCAACGACGAGACGGTCGCGCGGCGCCAGCTCGTAGCCATCATCGCGCGCGACCCGGCCCTGGTCGACAGCCTGCTGCGCATGGCCAACAGTTCCTTCTACCGCATCAGTCCGCAGCCGGTGGAATCGATCGAGCGGGCTGTGGCGATTCTCGGCAGCGACGGCCTGCGCTCGGTGATCGCCGCCGCGTTGATGCAGCCGATTTTCAATTCGGCCACGGCCACCGATTTCCCGCACTTCGCCCACCTGGTCTGGGAGCACGCGCTGCGTTCGGCGCAGGCGGCGCTCGTGCACGCGGCCGTCGCCGAACGCACCGAGCCGTTCGCCGCCGAACTGCTCAGCCTGATCAGCGGCCTCGCTGAGATCGTGCTGTTCCGCGCCGCGCGCGAGCAGTGCGCCGCCGTGGCCAAAGGCGGCGCGCAGACCGCAGAGCTGCTCGCCGCGCTCCTGCAGGCACAGGCAGGACTGCTCGCGCAGCGCATCGGCGCGGATTGGCAGCTCTCGGAGGCGGCCCGCGCCGCGCTCGCCGAGCAGAGCGATGCGACACTCCCGGCGACACCCCTCGGTCGCTCGCTGCGATTCGGCCGCATCGCCGGCGCACTCGCCGTGCTGCATTCCAGCGGCCGCATCGACAAGGCAACCGTCGGGCTCTCGCTGCCGCGCAGCGCACTGCCGCCGGCTCACCACGACATTCTGCTGGGCAAGCTCCTGCAGCCCTTCCAGGATCCCCGCACCGCCGCCGCCAGCGCGCCGCAGCGGCGCTGAACGACGCCCTCGCCTCTTCCCCCTCGCCCGCCAGTGGACGGCGCGCGCGAACAGGCTGATGATGCGCGGGCAGCCCGTGAACCGGCTGCGCGACGCCTTGCATGAACCAAGTACTGCCCATTCTCGTCTCCACGCTGGCCGGCACGGTGCTCGGCGCGCTGATTGCGTGGCTGCTCACCCACCTGTATGCGCGCCTCGCCCTGCGCGAGCTGCGCAAGCAGCGCGATCAGCTGGAGCGCTACAACCGTTCGCTGAGCACCTTGCTGAAGTCCTGGGAGGATCACGGACAGGTGGAGCTCGCGCGCAATGCGCGCGAGGAGATCACCGGCGGGCGGGTGCTCCCTACAGGGGCGACGGAGCCATCGGCATCCGGTTCGGGCACCGCGCTGCGCCGGACCTGAGGGGCGGCTCGAGGCCCCGCCGTCGGCGCATCCTCGCCGGGCCCGCTCAGACGCCGGCGCGGGCGAGCCGCTCGAAGCCCGTGCGCAGGTCGGCCTTCAAATCCTCCACGTCCTCAAGTCCGACCTGAATGCGCAGGGCAAATCCGCCGGGATTCCACGCCGTGGCCGTCCGGTAGGCGCGGCAATCGAACGGGATAAGCAGACTCTCAAAGCCGCCCCAGGAATACCCCATGCCGAACAGCGCGAGGTGATCGAGCATCGCGGCGAGACCCGCCCGGGTGAATCCGGGCTGCAGGAGGAAGGAAAACACTCCCGTCGAGCCGGTGAAATCCCGTTTCCAGAACTCGTGACCCGGGCAGCACGGGAACGCCGGATGCAGCACGGTCAGGACCTCGGGCCGCTCGCGCAGCCATTCGGCCAGCTCGAGGCCGCGCCGCTCGGCCTCCTTGACCCTGATGTGCAGCGTGCGCATGCCCCGCAGCGCGAGATAGCAGTCCTCGGCGCCCGGCAGCATGGCGAGGTTGCGATAGGTGCGCCGCAGCGCCGGCAGCAGCCGCGCCGTGGCGCTCACCAGCCCGAGCAGCAGGTCGGAGTGTCCGCCGAGGTACTTCGTCCCCGCCTCGACCGCCAGATCGCAGCCGTGCTCGTGGGCGCGGAAGAACAGCGGCGTCGCCCAGGTGTTGTCGATGATGGTCGTGAGACCGCGCTCGCGGGCGAGTGCGGTGATGGCGGGCACGTCCTGGACCTCGAAGGTCTGTGAGCCGGGGGACTCGAGAAAGATCGTCGAGGTGTTCGGCCTGAGCAACCGCTCCAGTCCGGCGCCGAGCAACGGATCGTAGTAGGTGGTCTCGACCCCGAATCGCACCAGCAGCCCGGCGCACAACTCGCGCGTCGGCTGGTAGACGCTGTCCGGCATGAGGAGGTGATCGCCGTGGCGCAGCGCGCTCAACAGCCCGAGCGCCACCGCCCCCAGGCCCGATGGACTCAGCGCCGTTCCGGCCGCACCGGTCAACGCCGTCCAGGCGCTCTCCAGACTCTCGATCGTCGGGGAGCCGGCCGTGCCGTAAGTGTAGCGCGCCCGGTTGTTCTCCAGGTCGTCCAGGCTCTTGAACAGCACCGTCGAGCCGCGGTAGACGGGCGTGTTGACGAAGCCGTAGTGCGCCTCGGAGGTCCTGCCCAGCTGGGCGAGTCGGGTGCCGATTCCCGGGGTATGTTCAGTGTCTTTCATGATCTGCCGCGGTCACTCACAGTGAAATGCCGCCCTGTATACGCTCCCGGCGTCCGGCCTGCACGCGCGAGCGTCCCGCCAGCCGGGCGGGCCCGACGCCACCGCTGTGGATTTGTGCATTCCGCCGGCTCATGCTAGCGCCGTAAGATAGCGAGTTCGCACCGCGCGCACGGAGGAACCCCGATGACCGCCATCCTGCTCACCAATGCCCGCATCTTCGATGGGGAAAACGCTGACTGCCCGGAAGGCATGCAGGTGCTCATCGAGCAGGGTCAGATCCGTGAGATCTCCACTCGGCCCATCAAGGCGCCGAGCGCCACCGTCATCGATCTCGCCGGGCGCACCCTGATGCCCGGGCTCATCGACGCCCACATCCACGCGTACGGCAGCGACGTCAATGTGCAGAAGATCGAGCTCGCCGGCGAGGCCTACCGCACCGCCCACGCCACCCGCATGCTCGGCTTCGCGCTCGAGTGCGGCTTCACGACCGTCCGCGACATCGGCGGCGGGGACTACAGTCTCTGGCGCGCCATCGAGGAGCGGCTGATCCGCGCTCCACGCTTCTACTACGCGGGCAAGATGCTCTCGATGACCGGCGGCCACGGCGACATGCGCCCGATGGCCGAAGCGGATCACGAGTACTGCCGCTGTGGCGCCAGCAATTCGCTGTGCGTCGTCGCGGACGGGGTCGACGCGTGCATCCGGGCCACACGCGAGCAGCTGCGACGCGGTGCGCACTGCATCAAGATCATGGGCTCAGGCGGCGTTGCCTCGCCCACCGACCCGATCTGGATGAATCAGTACCGCGAGGATGAGATCCGCGCCATCGTCAACGAGACGACCGAGCGGCGCACGTACACCGCTGCGCACTGCCATCCGGCCAGCGCTGTGCGCCGCTGCGTCGAGTACGGCGTGCGCAGCATCGAGCATGGCACCCTGATCGACGATGAGACCGCCGCCTTCGTCGCGAGCCGCGGCGCCTTCGTGGTACCCACGATGGCCATCATCTTCGCCCTCATCGAGACCGGCCGGCAGCTCGGCTTCCCGGCGCAGAGCATGGAGAAGGCCCAGGTCGCCTACGAGCGCGCGCTCGGCGGCATGGAATCGATGCGCCGGGCGGGGGTGCAGATCGGGTTCGGCACCGACCTGCTCGGCGAGACGTACGTGCAGCAATGCCGCGAGTTTTCCATTCGCCGCGAAGTGTTCACGCCTGTGCAGATCCTGCGCCAGGCAACCTCGGTGAACGCCGCGCTGCTCCAGGAGCAGGGACGGCTCGGCTGCATCCGGCCGGGCGCGCACGCCGATCTGCTGGTCGTCGATGGCGATCCGCTCAGCGACATCGGACTGCTCGCGGCCGACGGGCGAAATTTGCGGCTCATCATGCGTGCCGGGGAACTCATCCGCAACGAACTCTAGCCCGCCCCGATCGCGCCGCACGCAGCGGCGAGCCATGCTCTGCGGGCTCCACACAACCTCGCACGAGGCCTCATGTCCCAGCATTCCGTCACCATCGAGTGGAGCCGAGGCGCTCAGCCATTCACCGATGGTCGCTACTCGCGGGCGCATCATTGGCGGTTCGATGGAGGCGCCGTCATTGCCGCCTCCAGCTCACCGCACGTCGTGCGTGAGCCGTTCTCAGATGCCGCCAATGTCGACCCCGAGGAGGCCTACGTCGCGGCGCTGTCCAGCTGTCACATGCTGTGGTTTCTCAGCGTGTCGGCCAATGAAGGCTATTGCGTCGACTCGTATTGCGACCAAGCCGTCGGACACATGACGCACACTGCGGACGGCCGACAGTGGATCGACCGCGTCGAACTGCGGCCGAGCGTGGCGTTCTCGGGAGCCAGGCAGCCGGACGCTGCCGACATCGCGCGGCTGCACCACCGGGCCCATGCCAGCTGCTTCATCGCCAATTCGGTGCGCACAGAAATCACCGTTCGCGCCCCCTGAGCGATATCCGCCCGTGCTGCGCTGGCGACTCGACCGGCCGTTCAATCCGGGGGCCAGAGCATCGCTCGCGATGACTTCTCGAGGTGCTCCGCGGCGCCGAGGGGCCGCTGCGCGCCATCGACGCCCCGCCACCACGGATCGACCGCTGCGGATAACTGATCGGGCTCGACCGCCTCGCCGAGCCGCGGCATGACGAGCCGCGCGCCGCCCGCGGCGCGACGCTCGAATAGGTGTTCGGCCGGCTCGTCCCACGCGTGCATCGCCAGGCTGAAGGTCCCCCAGTGCACGGGCAGCCACGCCGCGGCGCCGAGCAGCGCAACCGCCTCGAGCGCGTGCCCGGGCCCCAGATGCATATCCCCCCATGCGGGATGCCAGCCGCCCACCTCAAGCATCACCAAATCAAACGGCCCGAGCTGGGCGCGGATCCGCGCGTACTGCGGCGTCAAGCCCGTATCGCCGCTGAAGAACACGCGGTGCTGCGCGGATTGCACGACGTACGAGGACCACAGCGTGCTGTTGCGGGTACCGGTCGTTCGTCCGGAGAAATGCTGGGCCGGCGCGGCACTCACCCGCACGTCCGAGCCCGGCAGGTCGTGGTACTCCCACCAGTCGAGCTCCGTGATGCGCCCCGGGGCTACGCCCCAGGATTCCAGATGAGCCCCGACACCGAGCGGCGTGACGAACGGGACGCAGCGCCGGGCGAGTCTGCGGATGGTCGGATAGTCGAGGTGATCGTAGTGATCGTGCGAGATGAGCACCACGTCCACCGGCGGCAGCGATTCGAGTCTGACGGGCACGGGCTGAAAGCGTCTC
Source organism: Pseudomonadota bacterium (assembly GCA_021805275.1). The sequence continues at coordinate 3,374 of JAJZFQ010000131.1, read as the reverse complement.
GGCCCGATGAAGCGCACCGGGGAGGCCCTCGGACCCCACACCGGATCGGTTAGCACCCGCACGCCGCCGATTTCGATGAGCAGCGTCGAGTGGCCGAGCCATGTCACCCTGAGGCCGCTGCCGGGCGGACGACGCCACCGCTCGAGCGGATCGACCGAGGGCAGCGGCTGTGTGGGCATGCGCCGCCCGCCGCGGCCGAACAGAAACTCACTCAGCCTCGGCATGGCAGCCGCAGAGTCGCGCAGGCCGGCCTGAATCGGCTGAACGTTGCGAAAGCCCTCGCCGACCCACAGGCTCGAGCTGCGCATGCGCTCGAGACGCGCTCCGTGCGCTTTGGAACCGAAGGTTTTCACGCGCCTCGCCTCATGTCGCAGCTGCGATCTTACGACACCACGCTTCACCCGGGGTGAGGCGCAGTGCGTCCCGGCATCCACTCGGCGGCGCGATGCCACCCCCTTGACGCGTGCGACGCGGCGATCAGACTGTCCGGGCATGACGCGCCGCAGCGGATACGCCGACCTGCCCCTGCACGGTGGCCACGTGCCGGCGTGGCTCAGCACGCGCATGGCAGCGCTCGGCCGGGTCATCGCCGAGGCGATCGTGCAGCACTACGGCCGGGATGAGCTGCTGCGCCGTCTCGCCCACCCGTTCTGGTTCCAGTCCTTCGGCGCCGTGATGGGCATGGACTGGCACTCCTCGGGCATCACCACCAGCGTACTTGGGGCACTGAGGCGCGGGCTGGCTCCGCTGCAGCGTGAACTCGGCATCTACGTCTGTGGCGGCCGCGGTCGCGCCTCGCGCCGCACGCCGGCCGAACTGATGCAGGTTGGAGAACTCACCGGGGTCGATGCCGGCTCGCTCGCGGCAGCAAGCCGGCTGGTCGCCAAGATCGACAGCGCCGCCGTGCAGGACGGCTACCAGCTGTATCTGCACGGTTTCATCGTCACCGCCGACGGCCGCTGGACCGTCGTGCAGCAGGGCATGAATCCTGCGCGCCGGGAAGCCCGGCGCTATCACTGGCAGTCCGAGGGGCTGAAGAGCTTTCTCGACTCGCCGCATGCGGCGATTGAAGGGAGCAACGTCGGTGAGATCGTCAACCTTGCCGATGCCCGGGCGCGGGCCGCCCGGGCGGCCGGACTCGACCTCGTGCAGGCCGGCCCTGAGCAAACACTCCGCGTGCTGCGCGAGCTCGGCGCGCAGCGCGGCCGGACCCTGAGCCTCTTCCCGCCAGCGCCGAGCACGGCCCCAGCGGCGCCCCTGCCACAGGCCGATTCCCTCCCTCGCCTGAGCTTGCCGGCCCGACACGCGATCCTCGGCTCCGACATCGTGCTGCGCCGGTTGCACGGTGTCCTTGCGGCGGCCGCCGAGCGCGGCCCGCGCGACTACGCCGATCTGCTGCTAACGCCCGGAGTCGGCGCCCGCACGGTCGAGGCCCTCGCGCTTGTCGCTGAGCTCGTGCATGGCACGCCCGCGCGCTTCTCGGACCCGGCCCGCTTTTCGCTCGCACACGGGGGCAAGGACGGGCATCCGTTTCCGGTTCCTCTGACGGTCTATGACGAGACGCTGCGCGTCCTGAGGGTCGCGGTGAGCCAGGCCCGGCTCGGCCGCACCGAGCGGCTCGATGCTCTGCGGCGCCTCGATGCACAGGCGCGCCGCCTGGAGCGCACCGCGCGCGGTCCGAGCTTGGAGACCTTCGTCAAAGCCGAACGGGCCGCCGCGGCGCAGCGCGGCGGACGCGCGGTATTCGACCGATAGGCAGCCCCGCCGCCGCGGCCCCATCAGGCCGGGCGGCCGGCGAGAAACGCCCGCAGGACCTGTTCGGCCCCGACGGGATCGTCGCGGTGCACCCCGTGGCCGGCCTCCGGAAACACGTGCAGCGCGCCGATTCCCGGGGCGAGCGCAGCGAAGATCTCCTGGCTGCACACCGGCGGGGTGATCGGGTCGTAACCGCCGGCGAGAATCAGCGTCGGACATGCGATTCGCTCCAGGCCGGCACGCGCATCCATGGTGCGCATCTCGCCGAGCACGAAGTGTCGCGTCACCGGCGGCTTGAGGATCGCCCGACTGCGCGCACTCGCCTCCTCGGGATTGGGCTTGGGGTTGTAGAGCGGCAGGCAGACCGAGAGGTACTCCTGCATCAGCTGCTCATCGGGCTCGCGCCAGAAGCGTCTCGCCACCTCGCCGGCCCGCTCGCCACCGCGCTCGAACATCAGCGCCACGGTAGTGTCGATGTGCATCCGGGCCGCCGTCGAGGACAGAATGAGCTTGGCGGGATGCTCGGGAAACTGCTTCGCATAAGACATGGCGACCATGCCGCCGAACGAGTTGCCGTACACGACGGGCCGGGTGATGCCGAGCTGATCGCAGAGGGATTTCACATCCCTGCCCCACTGCGCGAGCGTCCACGAATCGCTCTCGCCGCTCGAGCGGCCATTACCACGGTGATCGAGATAGAGGACCTGATGGCCGTCGGCGAACCGGTCGAAATACGGCCGCAGCGTGCTGTGATCGAACCCGGGGCCACCGTGCATGACGATGAGCGTCGGCCGCTCCTGCATCCGTGCCCCCGCAACTTCCAGCTGTGAGCCGACCGTATCGAAATACAGCCGCGCATTCTCGACGTCTATGTACACCGCACGTCTCCGCGAATTCGCATGACGATAGCAGATCGCGTCTGATCGGGACGCGCACCCGGCAGTCACGGACACCGTGATGTGACAATTCCATCCAGTGCGGGAGGGCGGTCACATCCGGCCATGTCATGGATTGCAGGGCAGCGCCTCTGGCCGGGTCTGCTGGCCGGCACAGTACTCGCCGACTGCAGCGCCGTGTCCGTGGTGAGCTGGCTGCCCAATTTCCCCTGATGCCGCCGGGGGGCTCTCCACCGGTGCGGCAGGTGCAGGTCCGGTGGCCCACGTTCCGGCGCGGACATTCCCCCCCAAGCAGAGGCCCGCACGCCGTCGGGTACTGCGCTACGGCCGCAACGAGCGTTCGTGTGCCGCCGACCCAGGCCGCCGCTTCACTGCACTACTTCTGTCCCTCGGTCCCACCGCCGAGAGAATCGAGGCGTCCGCCACGCTCCGCTGATCAAGCTCGAGCAACTCGTTCAGGCAATCGTGGTGCGCCGATGCGCGGCGACATCCGAGCGGCCGCCGGCCTGGACACTGCGCGTTGATCGAGAGAAAGCCCTGAGTCAACGCAGCTCACCGAGGCGAGTGGCTCGCCCGGTTCTGGATCCGTAACACGCTGATTTTATGGCGTCCCCAAGGGGATTCGAACCCCTGTTACCGCCGTGAAAGGGCGATGTCCTGGGCCTCTAGACGATGGGGACCCGACCGCGATGCTACAGCGCAGGATGCAGCCCTGAGGCGCTC
>JAJZFQ010000076.1 GCA_021805275.1 Pseudomonadota bacterium | reverse complement strand
CTTCACCGATCAGCGGAATCGCGGAGGAACAACAGGTCACCGAAGGCGCGCTCGTCGGCCAGGGCACCGCGACGCTGCTCACCACCGTCGATCAGATCAACCCGATCTACGTCAACTTCAACGAGCCCGCCGCGCTGCAGGAGCAACTGACGGCCGAGCTGCAGGCCGGCCGCGTGGCGCTCGCGGGCCCGAAGGCCCGTGTGCAACTGCTGCTCTCGGACGGAACCGACTACGGTCAGCCCGGCGAGCTCGATTTCCGTGCGGCCAGCGTCGACCCGTCCACCGGCACCATCGCGCTGCGCGGAATCATTCCGAACGCACACGATCATCTGTTGCCCGGAATGTTCGTGCACGTGCGTCTGGCCGTCGGGCGGGCACTCAAGGCCTTCCTGGTGCCCCAGGCGGCCGTGCAGCGAGACAGCACTGGCGCCGCCTACGTGCTCACCGTCAACGGTCGCGACACCGTCGAGAAGAAGCCCGTCGAGACCGAGGGCACCTCCGGCAGCGACTGGATCGTCTGGCGCGGTCTCGCCGCCGGCGAGCGCGTCATCGTCTCCGGCCTCCAGAACGCCCAACCAGGCGCGAAGGTCGATCTGCAGCCGGCGGGACATGCCGCCGCGCAGGCCAATCGCTAGGAGCTGCGAGTGCCTCAATTTTTCATCGGCCGACCCATCTTCGCCTGGGTCATCGCCATCCTGATCTGTCTCGGCGGCGCGATCGCCGTGTCTCATCTGCCGATCGACTCGTACCCCGAGGTGGCCCCACCCCAGGTCATCATCAGCGCCAACTATCCGGGTGCGAACGCCAAGACCGTCGAGTCGACGGTCACGCAGGTCATCGAGCAACAGCTCACCGGCATCGACAACCTGCTCTATTTCACATCGCAGTCGAGCTACGGGCAGTCGCAGATCACCCTCACCTTCGCCACCGGAACGGACCCGGACATCGCCGAGGTGCAGACTCAGAACCGCGTCGCGCTCGCCGAGCCGCAGCTGCCGACCGAGGTCAATCAGCAGGGCATCAACGTCGACAAGTCGAGCGCCGGGTTCCTGGCCGTACTCGCGCTGCGTGCCCGACCGGGCGGCCCGGATCGCGCCGAACTCAATCACTGGGTGGCCGCGCACATCATCGATCAGATCGCGCGCATCCCGGGCGTCGGCTCGGCCAATCTGTTCGGCTCCGACTACGCCATGCGCATCTGGCTGAACCCCACGCGACTGCACGCCTACGACATGTCGGCGGCCACCGCGCTCGCGGCCGTTCAGGGCCAGAACATCCAGATCGCCGCCGGCTCGATCGGCGCCGCTCCGGCGGTCCCGGGCCAGCAGACCACGGCGACCGTGACGACCCAGGGGTGGTTCGACACACCGCAGCAGTTCCGCAACATCCTGCTGCGCACCAATACCAACGGCACGTCGGTCTATCTGAAGAACGTCGCCGACGTTCAGCTCGGCCTGCAGAACTACTCCTTCGCCGGCAAGGTCAACCGCACCGTAGTCGCGCCGTTCGGCGTGCAGCTGCTGCCGGGGGCGAATGCGCTCACGGTGATGAAGCTGATCAATGCCAAGATGGCGCAGCTGCAGAAGAGTTTCCCGCCCGGTGTCACCTGGTTCACGCCGGTCGACTCGACGATCTTCATCAAGGCCGCGATCAAGGACGTGGCGATTACGCTGCTCGAGGCTTTCGCGCTCGTATTCATCGTGATGCTGGTGTTTCTGCAGAGCTTTCGCGCCACCCTGGTACCGATGCTGGTCGTACCGACGGCGCTGCTCGGGGCGATGATCGGGGTCTACGCGCTCGGCTACTCGATCAACCAGCTGACGCTGTTCGCCATGGTGCTGGCCATCGGCATCGTCGTCGACGACGCCATCGTGGTGGTCGAAGCGGTCGATCGCATCATGCGCGAGGAGCATCTGCCGCCGATGGAGGCGACCCGCAAGGCGATGCGGCAGATTACCGGGGCGATCGTGGCGATCACGCTGGTGCTCGCCGCGGTGTTCATTCCGAGCGCGCTGCAAAGCGGCAGCACCGGGGTGATCTACCGCCAGTTCGCGCTCACCATCGCGCTGTCGATCGGGTTCTCGGCACTGCTGGCAATGTCGTTCTCCCCGGCCCTGTGCGCCTCGCTGATGCGCCCGGAGCATCTGAAGGCGAACGTGGTGTTCCGATATTTCAACCGGGCGTTCGAGGGCACCCGCGCGGCGTACGTGCGCCGCGTGTTCGAGTCCGTCAAGCACCTGCCGCGCTGGATGACCGGATTCGCCGTGATGCTCGCGCTCGGACTGTTCCTGTTCGTGAAGCTCCCGGGCAGCTTCGTGCCGGACGAAGACCAGGGCGACATCATGGCGAGCGTCGAGCTGCCCGCGGGCGCGACTCTGCAGCGCACCGAGGCGGTGCTGCACCAGTTCTATCAGATCATGATCAAGAACCCGGCGGTGCACGATGTGTTCCAGCTCGCCGGCAGCGGCTTCGCGGGCAACTCTGAGAACGCCGGCCGGGCGTTCATGCACTTGGTGCCCTGGAGCGATCGCTCCGAGACCGCCGATCAGGTGATCCGCTGGGCCAACCGCCAGGCCAAGCAGCACATCCACAACGCGAAGATCTTCGTGGTCAATAAGCCGACCATCCAGGGACTCGGCCAGTTCGGCGGCTTCGACTTCTATCTGGAGGACCGGGCCGGGCTCGGCCGCACCGCGCTCGATGCCGCGGCCCACAAGCTCATCGCCCAGGCCAACCACGATCCGCTGCTCTACAACGTGCGCATCAACGGGCTGGCGCCCGAGCCGGAGCTGCACCTGCACGTCGATCGGGTCGAGGCCGGTGCGATGGGCGTCTCGACGCAGCAAGCCTACCAAGCCATTCAGCTGATGCTCGCACCGGTGTTCGCCAACGACTTCATCTACGACGGCCGTGTCGAACAGGTGCTGGTGCAGGCCGCCGCACCGTATCGCATGGGGCCGCGCGATCTGCAGCAGTTCTACGTCGACGGCAGCACCGGGTCCATGGTGCCGTTGTCGGCCGTGACACAGACCCGATGGACGGTCGCCGCCCCGGCACTGACCCGCTACGACGGGTATCCGGCGGTGGAAATCATCGGTGCGGCAGGTCGGGGTTACAGCTCCGGCCAGGCGATGAGCGAGATGCAGCGCCTGGTGACGCGCGATCTGCCGCACGGGTTCGGCTACGACTGGGCCGGTCAGTCGCTACAGGAGAATTTCTCGCGCGCGCAGGCACCGATGCTGTTCGCGCTGTCGATCCTGGTGGTGTACCTGGCGCTCGCGGCGCTGTACGAGAGCTGGAGCATCCCCGCGGCCGTGCTGCTCGCGATTCCGGTGGGGCTGATCGGCAGCGCGCTGGGTGCGACTCTGCACGGCCTCTCGAATGACGTGTTCTTCAAGATCGGGCTGATCACGATCATCGGCCTGACCGCCAAGAACGCCATCCTGATCGTGGAGTTCGCCGTCGAGTTGCAACGCCAGGGGTACAACCTGCATCACGCCGTACTCGAGGCGGCGCGGCTGCGCTTCCGGCCGATCGTGATGACCTCGTTCGCGTTCATCCTCGGCGTCTTCCCGATGGTGGTCTCCACCGGCGCCGGTGCGAATGCACGCCACGATATCGGCACCTGCGTCGTGGGTGGCATGTTGAGCGCCGTGGTCCTCGGCGTGCTCATCATCCCGCTGTGCTACGTGACGGTGCGTCGCATCCTCGGCGACCAGTTGGATGCCCCCGAGCGACTCGAGGCTATGCCGCCCGGGGAGTCGTGAAGCGCCGCCACAGGTAGTAGATGGGGATGCCGGCCACGATGACCAGCAGCGTCACGCCGGTATCGCGCGGATCGGTGACCAGCGCGTTGGCCAGCATCCCGAGTGAGGCGAGCAGAAACACGGCCGGTACGATCGGGTAGCCCCACGTCCGGTACGGGCGCTCGAGATCCGGCTGCCGGTAGCGCAGCACGTAGACCCCAGCCACGGTGAGCACGTAAAACGGCCACAAGCCGAGCACGAAGCGGTCGGCGAGTTGCGCGAAGTCGTTCTGCATCACGTACACGCAGCCGAGCACGGTGGCGATCCAGATCGCCACCGAGGGACTTTGGAAGCGGGGCGAGACACGACCGACGCTGCGAAACAGCAGACCGCGATCGCCCATGGCGAAAATCACCCGCGAGCCGGTCATGAGCGATGCGTGCAGACCGCTGAACGTGGAGAGCAGCACGACGGCCGCGATCACCACCGCACCGGCGCTGCCGATCAGCGGGATGTGCTGCGCGACCGTGGTGGCCACGAGCGGGGCATGCGCAATCGCCTCGGCGGGCAGCGCGTACAGGAACCCGAGATTGACCACCAGGTAGACCAGCATCACGCAGCAGGTCCCGATGATCAGCGCGAGCGGCAGCGTGCGCTGTGGTCGAGCCACCTCGCCCCCCATGAATGACACATCGGCCCAGCCGTCGTAGGTCCACATCACCGGGACCAGCGCGGTGGCGATCAGCGACAAGTGCGCCCCACCTTGCCAGATGATGCGGTGCGCAGGTGCGGCGGTGCCGCCGGAAACGGCGGTGAAGGCCAGCAGGCCGAGCACCAGCAGCGCGGTGAATTTGGCGACCGTGGCCGGCGCGAGCACGGCGACTGCGCGCTTCACGCCGATGTAGTTGATCGTGCCGACGGTGAGAATCGTGGCGGCGGCAACCCAGTGGATCTGCGCGGGCGTGAGCGGAATGAAGTAACCGAGGTACTCGGCGAAGATGGTCGACGTCGCCCCCAGCGCCGAGGCGCGAATGACCGCGAGCTCCGTCCAGCCGAACAGAAATGCCGGCAGTGGACCATAGGCCTCGAGCAGGTAGGCGAAGATCCCGCCCGAGCGCGGCATCGCCGCGGCGAGTTCGGCGACGGACAACGCCCCGGCGAGCGCCACCAGGCCGCCGAGCGCCCAGCACAACATGGCCGGGCCGGGGGAGTGCAGCAGACCATCGACCGTGGCCGGGACGCGGAAGATGCCGCTGCCCACGGTGACCCCCACCAGCACCACGACGGCGCTCCACAGCCCCACCGTGCGCGGCATGCGCTCGCCCCATTGGTCCGCGACGGCCGATTGACGTTCACCGAGCGCTGGCGCCACGGGCTTCCTCCGGTAAATGTTCCGAGGATAGCAAAGCCCGTCCGACTCGCGCGCCTCAATAGCGTCGTGCGAGCGCCTCGATGTCGGACCGTTCGGCGCCGATTGCCTGGTACAGCGGCACGTGGCGCCAGCGCGGACCGCCGTTGACGATGGCCGCGAAGGCGATCCAACCGCCGTGCGCCGAGCGCAGGTAACCGGCCACACCGCACACCGAACGCGGATCATTCAGCGTGCCGGTCTTCAGCGCCACGCGGTTCAGCCAATCGGCATTGCCCTGGCGCAGAAACAGAAACGGCGCATCGTGCGGGGCCACCAGTCCGGCATAGAAAGCGCCAAACCGGCGCGTGTCGTGGTACTCGTGGCTGAGCAGCTGCACCAGGTCGTGCGCCGAGAGCCGGTTGCCGGTGGTCAGACCGCTGCCGCTGAACAGCGGCGGCGGGCCCAGATTCGGCGGATCGCCATACTCGGTGCCCGCCACGAAGTTCTCCAGCAGCGTGCTCGCCGAGGCCAGCGTCTCGTGCGGCTGCGTGATCGCGCCCATGTCGAGCGTGAGCACATCGGCGATGTAGTTATTGGAGTACTGCAGCATCCGCCACAGCTGCTCGCGCACCATGAGCCCATCGACCCGCGCCAGCAGGTGCACACCGGTCGGCAGCGGCTCGAAGCGCACGCGCACCGGTCCGGCGATCCGCACACCGATCTCGCGCAACGCCTCTTTCAGCAGCAGGCCCGTGCCGCGCGCCGGATCAGACATGGCCCGGTAGACGCGCTGGCCGCGGCCCAGGGGCACATCGCCCCCGACCGCCAGCGTATCCTCGCCGTTCTCGGTGCGCCGCTCGACCCAGAACGTCTGGCGCGCGCGTGCGCCGACGGTCCGGATGGTGCCCGTGACCGGAATCGGCAGGTGCGTCACCCCGCAGCCCTCGACGCGGGCGGCGAGTCCGGGGCGCCTCGGCACGACCCGCACGCACCACGTGCCGAAATCCACGCCGATCGCCGATAGCGGCGCATTGTAGGCATTGTCGCTGCGCAGAAGCGCCGCACAGCGGTCGCGGTTGCCGCAGGCGACCGTCCCGAACGGCAGCGGATCGACGATGAGCGAGCCGGTGACCTCGTGAAGCCCGGCGCCACGCGCCTCGGCGGCGAGTTCCCACAGCGCACGGTCATCGAGCGACGGATCGCCGGCGCCGGCAAGCACCAGATTGCCGTGCAGTACCCCCGCGCGCAGCGGCTGCATCGCCAGCAGCCGGGTCTGAAACTGTTCGTTCGGCGGCCATGCCTGCAGGGCGGCAGCGGCAGTCGCAAGCTTGGTCAGCGAGGCCGGCGTCAGGCGCCGGTCCGGGTTGAGCTGCTCGATGACCCGGCCGGTACGCAGGTCGACTGCCAACGCCGTGACCAGCGCGCCCTGGCGCTGCAGGCGCGCGAGTGCGCCCCACTCGGCGTGCGCCGGCAGTGCCGCGAACAGAGCCGTGGCGGCCAGTAGATAGGATGGGATTCTGCAACGCATGATGGGCGGCTATGGTAATTCAAACTCGCTCGCAACGCGTGACGCTGCGCGCCCCATGCGAGCGGCAACCGGCTGGGGCGAGACGGCACAGGAGCGGGGATCGGATCGCCTCGGCGGCGCGAGGCGCGGAAGGAAAAATGGCGCGCCCGGAGAGATTCGAACGCCCGAGCTCACGGTTCGTAGCCCACCGCATGGCCTACGCGGCAGGTCGCCGAACTACGATACTCTGCTGAATTCAATGGCTTACAATCATACGCCTGCGTCGTTTCAGGTCCGAATGCGCTCAAGTACGTTTCATGTTGGTCACTCCAATGACGGTAGGACTCGCAAATGCCCACCGCCAAACTGCGCCAGGACACCGTGCGGCCCCTCGCGTATGTCGGTGCGCACAACTCACCGTGCATCTATTGGGATGATGACATCCCCTGTCTCGGCCTGCGAGGCTACCCGGCGGATCGTCGGACGGATGTCGTCAGCTACGGTGTGAAGTACCGCAAGCGCCTGGCCACACTCGGTCGGGCGGACGCGCTGACCCTGGCGAAAAGGGTTCGAGCATTTCTCGGCCAGGTTCGCCGGCGGCGAAGACCCGCAGGCGGACGATACCTGCACAGCCACCGGGTCCCGAAGCTCGGCTCACGCCTCGCCGTGACGATCACCTCGGCGGACATCGCGGACATCGACGTTCCGCCTCGATCAATGGGTTCCATGTTTCCGGCGCCATCGATTCCAGCTCTGGTTCCGTCCTTCGCGGGTAGGCAAGGTCGTTGCGGCCGGAGGAGTGCGCATATCCGCGGACCTCAGGGTCAGCTCGTCGTGGAGTGGCCACTCATCGGACCCCCGCCACCCGCGCGGGCGCAGCGGCAAGACGACCGAGGACCGCTCGACATTGCCTATCAATCGCATCGACCAGAACGCCCAGAGTCTCGCCTGCCGCAGTTAACCCGCGCAAGCTCGCGCCGAGCGCTGCGGCCTCATCGGGTAGGACCTGCGTCAGCTCCATGAGCGAGCCTCGAAGCTCCTCCGGTGGGTAACGGCAGCTTCGTGCGAGATCATCGAAGTGTCGCGGTTGGATTTGCCTCAAGCGGTAGTAGTTGCCCACCCGCATCGCGAGCTTCATTTTCTGCACGGGAATGCGCATGAGGTAAGGCCATGCGCTCGCCACATCGTAAAGCGGAGCGAGTCGCATGCTCGGGCGATCGGGGCCACGAGAAGCGAATAGTTCTTGGCATGAGCGTCGGTCGCGGCAATCAAGTAGATGAAGCAGGCCGTGCGCATGAGTCGAGTGCGATCGGCGATGGGATCATCAGCACTCTCAAGGAGTGCCATGATGTCCCGCAAACCCGGACCACCTTCGTTTTCGTATTTGGACGCGGGGTGAATGCCAAGCGCCTGGCAGCAGTCCTCTTGGTGGATTCTCACCCATCGGCCTCCGAGCACCACGCGGTCGTAACGCTCGGCGATGAGCGTGGGGACGTCACCGATCAAGCGCCAGTGAGTACGCGCGGAAGGCAGGCCCACACGGCGCGCGAGCTCGAGACAGAAATGCTCGTTCTCGGCAAAGCCATCGAAGTCGTTCGCAACTGGCTTGAATTAGAGTCCCGCCCTGACCGCTCATCGCGCTGTTCCTGACAGCACTCGAGCGGTCTTGGCCCTGACGGGCCGTTGAGCGAGTTCACGGTTCTGCGTGGGGCGGCGCTGAGCGCGTCCGGCGGTCACC
>JAJZFQ010000095.1 GCA_021805275.1 Pseudomonadota bacterium | reverse complement strand
CATGAAAAAGGGGGTTCGCCCATCGGGCGAACCCCCCTGATTCGGATCCGGCGGCGCGGCCTCGCTTTACAGCTGGCTCAGCACGTGCTCGGCGGCGGAGACCTTGAACTGCCCCGGCGCCTCCACGTTGGCGTGCTGCACCACGCCGTCCTTCACCACCAGCGCGAAGCGCTGCCCCCGCAGTCCCATGCCGAAGGCGCGTCCGTCGAGTTCCAGCCCGAGCGCCTTGGCGTACTCGCCGTTGCCGTCGGCGAGCATCATGACCTTGTCCGCCACCCCGGAGGCCTTGCCCCAGGCGTTCATCACGAACACGTCATTCACCGCCATACAGGCGATCAGGTCCACCCCCTTGGCGCGCAGCGGGTCGGTCAGCTGCAGGAAACCCGGCAGGTGCTTCGCGTCGCAGGTCGGCGTGAACGCCCCCGGAACGGAGAACAGCACCACCGTCTTGCCCTTGAAGAGTTCCTCGGTGCGCACGTCCTTCGGCCCGTCGGCCCCCATCGTCTTCAGCACGCCCGCGGGCATGCGCTGTCCGGCTTGAATCGGCATTTTCCCTTTCTCCTAAATCCGTGTCTCAGCCCGAGCGGTACGCTCAGGCCCCCGAGCGCGCCTTGAGGATCCACAGCCCGGCCAGCCGCTGCAGCGTCGGGTCGCCCTTCACGGCGTTGAACGCATCGAGCGCCGCCGCCGCGTTGCCCGCCTTCAGCTGCGCGATGCCGAGCAGCAGGTGTGCCTCGGCCTCGTTCTTCAGACCGCCCTTGGCGATGCCGAGGGTGAACTCGTGGATCGCCTGCGGATACTGCTGGTAGCCGTAGTAAGCCAGTCCGACGCGGATGTCCGAGTCGCCGGTCGGTTGCCGCGCGGCGAGCTCGGCGGTGTGGCCCAGGGTCTGCTGATCCTTCGCCGCGCGGCTCTGCGCGTCGCTCAGGATGCGCTGTGCCTTCGCCTTGGCGTGCGGATCGGTGAACACGTTGTGCCCGAGCGCCGAGCTCAGCACCTGCTCGGCTTCACCGGGCGAGCCGGCCTCGATGGCAAGCTCGGCGTAGTCGGTGAACTCATGCGGCTGCTGCATCACTCCGACCGCGAAGGCCAGGCGATAGGCTTCCAGCAGGTTCGCATCGCTCTTGATGCTCTTGAACGTCTGGAACAGCAGGTACTGCCAGTACTGCGGCTGCGGGTAGTACACCACCAGCTGCTCAAGGGCGTTCAGCAAGCAGGTGTTGTCGTGCAGCTTCATGCACGAGCTCTGCACCAGCTGCAGCGCCTGCTTGGAGGGCTTCTGGCCCGCCTTCACCGCCGCGTCGATCAAGCCGCGCTCAAAGTTGATGGTCTGTCGCCAGTCGCCCTGCAGGTAGTACGCCTGCCCGACCAGCGTCGTCATCTTCCCGTTCTTCGAGCTGTAGCCGCGCTGCAGCGCCTCGGTGCCGTACTGCGCGGCCTTCGGATAGTTGTGCAGCTGGTAGTAGATCTGCGCCAGCGCCACCGTGAACTGCTTGGTCTGCGCCGGCGTTGCATACGCATCGCTCATCAGCGCCTCGAGCTTCGGGGCGAGCTTGGGGTAGTTGTTCGTCTTCTCGTAGGCGAACACGTACAGCTGATCGAGCACGTGCATGGCATACGGGCTCTTGCGCGCATCGGCCATGCCCGCAACCTGGTCGAGCTTGGCGATGCCCGCCGGGAAGTCGTTCTTCTTGATGTCGTTCTGCGCCGCCTGCAGCTTCAGCGCGACATCCCGGCTCAGCGTCTGCGCCGGCGCGGCGAGCGCTGCCCGCACGCCGAGCAGGCTCACGCCGCACACCAGCGCTGCGCCGAGCGCCGCTGCCGCCACTATGCCCTTAACCTTCATGAAACGTTCTCGCATGGGTAGATGAACCGACTTTACTGAGCGAATTCGGATGTGTTGACGAAGCCGATCTTCGTCAGGCGATTGCGCTGGGCATCGGCCAGCACCTTCGCCACGATGCCGTACTTGGCCATGCCATCGGGATTGAGGTGAATCTCCGGCTGCGGGTCCTTCACCGATTCGCTGGCGAAGTACCCGTCGAGCACCTGCATGTTCGGCACGACCGTGCCGTTCCAGGTGATCGTGCCGTCGAAGTCAATCGCGAGGTTGATGACCTCGGGCGGCTTGGTCGGCGGCTGGTGCTGATTCTGCGGCAGATCCATCTTCACCGAGTGGGTCATCACCGGCAGCGTAATGATCAGGGTCACCAGCAGCACGAGCATCACGTCGATCAACGGGGTGGTGTTGATCTCGACCATCGGCCCCTTGCTGGATCCCATCGACATGGCCATAAACTGACTACTCCTCGAGCGCCTGACGGGCTCGACAATGAAGGTTCAAGGTGAGCCGAGCTCGTTCTGGTGCGGCTCGGTGATGAAGGCGACCTTCACCATGCCGCCGCGCTGCAGCTCGTACAGAACGTGCCCGATCGCCTTGTAGTCCGTATCGCGGTCGCCCCGGATGTGCACCGAGGGCTGGGGTACTTCGAGGGCGACCTGCTCGATCTTCTGCAGCAGCACCGTATCGTTCGTCATCTCAGCGTTGTTCCAGAAAATGGAACCGTCCTTGGTCACCGCGATCGTCACATCCTTCGGCGTGTTGTGCGTCGGGATGTTGTTCGCCCTGGGCAGTTTCACGGGGACCGTATGGGTGATCACCGGGATGGTAATCAGGAAGATGATGAGCAGCACCAGCATGACGTCGACCAGCGGCGTCGTATTGATGGTGGCCATCACCTCCTGTTCCCCGGAGTCGCCTCCGACATTCATCGCCATTTTCGACAGCTCCTCACGTCCGGGTTGCCCCGCGCCGGCGGCGCGGTCCGCAAGAGCGTGCCCCGCCTGCGCGGGGCACGCATTGCGCATCCGACGTCGTTTTCGTCACAGGCTCCGTGAGCGCCTTACTTGCGCACTGCGCCGGCCGGGGCGGCCGCCGGCTTCGGAGCACCCGGCTCGGGGCTCGCCATGCGCGCGCCGCTCACCAGATAGGCGTGCAGATCGCTCGCGAAGTTGCGCAGAGCGTCCTGCAGCATCTTGTTGCGGCCGAGCAGCCAGTTGTAGCCCCACACCGCGGGCACCGCGGCCGCAAGGCCGAGTGCGGTCATGATCAGCGCCGAGCCGACGGGGCCGGCCACCTTGCCGATGCTCGCCTGACCGGCCAGTCCGATCGCGACCAGCGCGTTCATGACGCCCCACACCGTGCCGAACAGACCGACGAACGGGGCGGACGAGCCGACGGTGGCCAGAAGGCCGAGGCCCTTGGACATGTCGGTGCTCACCTGCTCGACCGAGCGCTGCAGCGACATGGTGATCCACTCGTGCAGGTCGATGCGGTCGGTCAGCCGGCCGTCATGGTGCGACATCGCGCGCAGGCCGTCCTCGGCCACGGCGCGGAACTCGTTGCCCTTCTTCAGCTTGTCAACGCCCTCTTTGACCGAAGCGGCCGACCAGAACAGCTTCTCCGCGTCGCGCGCGGACTTCTTCAGACGATGCTGATCCCACAGCTTCGTGAAGATGATGTACCAGGTGGCCAGCGACATCATGAGCAGGAGCAACATCACGGACTTGTCGATGATGGTGCCGTTGTTCCATACGCCGGCGACGCCGTACGGATTGTTGACGGATGCGGTAGCTTGGATAGCCATAGATTTCCTCAGATCACAAATGCCGCGTTGAATGGCGGGGTCGAAGTTGGAAGGGACGGGTGCATCAGAAGTCGTTCAGCTGGAACTTGATGGGCAGATTGCCGCAATAGTTGATCGGCCGGCCGTTGGCCTTCTCCGGGCTCCAGTGCCCGGAGGTGGCGCGCGCGTAGCGCAACGCGGCACGATCGAGGCGCGGACTGCCCGAGGAGGTGATGATGTGCGGTTCGGCTGTGAGGCGGCCGTCCGGGCCGACGCACACTTTAACGATCGCCGTGCCCTGCTCGCCGAGGCGCTGCGAGGACTGCGGGTAGTAGTCCTGCGTCGAGGGGAAGTCGCCGGCCGGGCTGAGCGGGGTGTAGCGCACCGCTGCCGGCGGCGGCGGGGGCGCCGCGCGGACCACGTGACGCGTCACGGTGATGGCGCGACTCTGGGCCTGCGGCGGCACGTTGATCTGGATCATCGGCGGGGGCACCTGCACCTGCTGCTGCACCAGCTGCGGTGGCGGCGGCGGTGGCGGCGGCAGGTGCTTGCGCACCTGGTGCACGATGGTCGTCTGCAGGGGCGGGGCGACCAGCTGCACGACTCGGGAGGCGAGTCCTGCCTCGAGCGCCCAGAAGATAAACAGGTGCAGCACGATGATGGCCGCCAGGACGGCCGTGCGGCGGGTGAAGAACTGTGTGTCGTGTACGTAAGCGCTCATGTGTAAATGCTGAGGCGTCGCTGTTGCCTATCCGAAAACACCGGAAAGAATCGAGAGTGGC
This sequence comes from Pseudomonadota bacterium, assembly GCA_021805275.1. Next base: position 29,887 of record JAJZFQ010000095.1, on the reverse strand, counting down.
GCAAGGTAGCGGTCTTTTCCCCTGGCCGCAAGCGGCTCGATCCGGACCCCAAGCTGACCGGCGGCCGTGCCGCCGGTGATCTCATACTTCATTACACGTGCGGGCACCCTTCGCGAGCGAGCGCTCGTGTCACTCAATCCCCCTGGTTGGTTCGGTGTCACGGCGACTCGAGGGCGGAGAGCCAAGCGTGCGCGCCATGCGCATCCGAGGATGCTAGGCGCGACTGTAACCGCTGTCAGCGGCGCTGACAACTGCACGACCGTCCGATGGCGCCGATTGAAGCGATACGACATGGCCGGCACGCTTAGCGGGAGCTCTGACCGGGCGGACCGACGCCGGTGACCGCGCCCTGCGAGGCGCTGCCGACCAACTGCGCATACTTCGCGAGCGCGCCGCGCTGGGGTCCTTTGCGCGGTTTCCAGGCCGCGCGCCGGCGGCGCAGCTCCGCGGCCGTGAGCGCCACCTGGATCTGGCGCTTGCGCGCATCGATGGTGATCGGATCGCCGTTGCGCAGCAGGCCGATCGGGCCGCCGACTGCCGCCTCGGGCGAGATGTGCCCGACAACAAAGCCATGGCTGCCGCCGGAGAAGCGCCCATCGGTGATGAGCGCCACCTTGTCCCCGAGACCGCGACCGATGATCGCCCCGGTCGGGCTCAGCATCTCACGCATGCCGGGTCCGCCCTTGGGGCCCTCGTTGCGGATCACGACAACATCGCCGGCGCGCACCCGGCCGGCGAGGATGGCCGCGCTCGCCCGCTCCTCACCCTCGAACACCCGCGCCCGTCCGCTGAAGCGCTCGCCCTCCTTGCCCGTGATCTTGGCCACCGCACCCTCGGGGGCGAGGTTGCCGTAGAGCACGACCAGGTGGCTGTCCTTGCGCAGCGGCGCATCGAGCCCGTGCACGATGTCTTGACCGGCCGGGTAATCGGGTACCCCGGTGAGGTTCTGCGCCAGCGTGCGTCCGGTGACGGTCAGGCACTGCCCGTGCAGCAGACCGGCCTCGAGCAGCCGCCGCATCAGCGGCTGGATGCCCCCGATCGCCACCAGCTCGGACATCAGGTACCGGCCGCTCGGCTTCAGGTCCGCCAGCACCGGCACGCGCCGCCCGATGCGCGTGAAATCGTCAAGACTGAGCCTGACCCGCGCCTCATGCGCGATCGCCAGCAGGTGCAGCACGGCATTGGTTGAGCCGCCGAGGGCGATGGCCACCGTAATGGCGTTCTCGAAGGCCTTGCGCGTCAGAATGTCGCGCGGACGCAACCCATCGTGGATCAGGCGCACCACCGCTTCGCCGGCGCGGCGGCAGTCGGCGGTCTTCTCCGCGCTCACCGCTTCCTGCGCCGAGCTGCCCGGCAGCGACAGGCCGAGCGCCTCGATGGCCGAGGCCATGGTGTTGGCCGTGTACATGCCACCGCAGCTGCCTGGTCCCGGGATCGCCGTGCGCTCGACTTCGAGCAGCTGCGGGTCGGTGATGGTGCCCGCCGCCCGCGCCCCCACGGCCTCGAACACCGCGACGATGTCGCGCCGCTTGGCCCCGGGACGGATCGTCCCGCCGTAGACGAACACCGAGGGCCGATTCAGCCGCGCCATGGCCATGGCGCATCCAGGCATGTTCTTGTCGCAACCGCCGAGCGCCACGAAGCCATCGAAGCCCTCGGCGCCGACCACCGTCTCGATCGAGTCGGCGATGATCTCGCGTGAGACCATCGAGTAGCGCATGCCCGGGGAGCCCATGGAGATGCCGTCGGAGACCGTGATGGTGTTGAACAGTACGCTCTTGGCGCCAGCCGCATCGACCCCGGCGGCCGCCTCGCGCGCCAGCTCCCCGATGTGCATGTTGCACGGCGTGACATTTGCCCAGGTCGAGGCGATACCGACCTGCGGCTTGGCGAAGTCCGCGTCGCGGAAGCCGACGGCGCGCAGCATCGCGCGCGCCGGAGCGCGCGTGACCCCCTCCACCACCGGCCGCGAATATTCTCGCGGATCGACTGTCTCTTTCATGCTCACGGTCACCTAGTGTTTCGTAGTCTGACGACAGAGATGTGAAAATCCATACCATGACGGGCCAATTCGACGAGTCGTGCCTCTCGGGACGACGAGCCGTGGCGCGCTCATCCGAATCGCTCGCGCAGCAACCGGTACAGCGCGCGCACGCACTGCGCCTCCGCGCCGAGCGGCCGGCCGGGGCGCTCCTTGGCGTTCCACGCGTACAGATCGATGTGTACCCAGTCGGTGCCACTCGTGACGAACCGCTGCAGAAACAGCGCCGCGATGATCGAGCCGGCGAATGGCGTCGATGCGACATTGCCGAGATCGGCGATTTTGCTGGCCAGGTCCTCCTCGTAGCCCGGCCACAACGGCATCGGCCAGAGCGGATCGCTCTCCGTCTCGCCGATCTGGCGCAGCCGCTCGGCGAGCGCCGGGCGGTTGCTGTAGAGCGCCGCCACCTCCGGTCCGAGCGCCGTGCGAGCCGCTCCGGTGAGGGTCGCCAGATCGACGATGAGCTCCGGACGCTCCTCGGCGGCGGCGGTGAGCGCATCGGCGAGCACCAGTCGACCCTCGGCATCGGTATTGCCCACCTCGACGGTGAGCCCCTTGCGCGTGGCGAGCACGTCGCTCGGGCGATAGGCGCCCCCGCCGATGCTGTTTTCCACCGCCGGGATCAGCACGCGCAGCTGCACTGGCGCCTCGAGCCGCATCAGCAGATCGGCGAGCCCGAGCGCACAGGCCGCCCCGCCCATGTCCTTCTTCATCAGGGCCATCGCGCCGGCGGGCTTCAGATCGAGCCCGCCGGTATCGAAACACACCCCCTTGCCAACGAGGGTAACGCGCGGGGCATCCGGTGCGCCCCAGCGCAGGTCGATCAGGTGCGGCTCGCGCGCGCTGCCAGCCCCGACGGCGCGCAGCAGAGGAAATGCGGCGAGTTCCCCGCCGCTGAGCACCTGGCAGCGCGCCCCACGCTCGCGCGCGAGCGCCACGGCCGCATCGGCAAGCTCTCTCGGGCCGAGGTCGTTCGGCGGGGTGTTGATCAGGTCACGGGCCAGCGCGCAGGCGGCCGCGGCGGCGATCGCGTAGCGCACGTCCGCCTGGGGCGGGACGATCAGCGCCGCCCCGGGCGGCCGCTGCGCGTCGAGCCGGTAACGACTCATGCGATAGCCGCCGAGCAGCCAGCCGAGCACGAAGTGCGTGGCCGCGCCCGGCGGCAGCGGCGTCTCGAGCCGCCACGGCAGCGCCGGCAGCCGCTCCGGCGCTCCGGCGGCATGCCAAGGCCCGAGCTGTGCCGCGGAGGCAAGCGGGCCGAGGCCGAGCAGCGCACCGGCCACCCCCGCCTCGCCCGGCAGCGTCAGAACGCGATGCCGCTCGCCCGTGAACGTATGCGCGCGCACCCAGGCGGGGAGCGGGGAGCGGCGAGCGGCGAGCCAGCCCTCGAGCTCTCCCTCGCCGAGCAGCCACAGCGGGCGGCTCTCCCCCGGATCCCCAGTGAGTAACATTTCGTGCGACACGGCTCGAGCATACCGCCTCGCGCGCGCGCCTCGCCAGAGTGATCCGCGCGAGCGCTCGTTGACAAATGCGCACCGGTTATGCTCCCATCCGTCTCAATCATCTCCACTTTATTCTCGCCCAGGCACCCAAGGCCCGTGGTACCCGCAGCCAACCAGCTCCGACTTCCCACCGCGCCGCGCGCGGCGGCGTTGCTCGGCCGACTGCCGGTACTCCTTCTCGGACTGCTGCTCCTTACGGGCAGCCGGTGCGGGGTGCTCGCAGTCGCCTGAGGACAGACAGGCAGAGCGAGAAAAGACACCAAAACCCCGCACCGGCACCCGCCGCTGCGGGGTTTTTTATGCGTGTCACTGCGTGACTGAGATCTGAAAGCCAGGCCACGAGGCCGATTTGGAGTATCGAGATGAAGCTGTATTCGCAAAAAGACGTCAACCCGAAGGCCCTGCGTGGGGCGCGCATCGCGGTCATGGGCTATGGCAGCCAGGGCCGCGCGCATGCGCTGAACCTCAAGGACAGCGGCTTTGACGTCGTCGTCGGCGTGCGCAAGGGCGGACCGAGCTGGAAGAAAGCGAAGAAGGACGGCCTGGCGGTCGCTGAGCCGGCCCGCGCAGCGCGTGAGGCGGACTTGGTGGCCATGCTGGTGCCCGATCTGGCGCAGAAGTCGCTCTACGAGAGCATCGCGCCGGCCCTGAAGCCGGGCGCCGCGCTGCTGTTCGCGCACGGGTTCAACATCCACTTCAAGCAGATCAAGCCGCGCACGGATCTCGACGTGGTGCTCATCGCCCCGAAGGGCCCGGGCGATCTGGTGCGCCGCCAGTACCAGCAGGGCCGCGGCGTGCCGTGCCTGATCGCGGTGGCACAGAATGCCTCCGGCAAGGCGCATGCGCGCGCCCTCGCCTACGCGCACGGCATCGGCGGTACGCGCGGCGGGGTGCTCGAGACCACCTTCGCCGAGGAGACCGAGACGGATCTGTTCGGCGAGCAGGCGGTGCTGTGCGGTGGCGCTACCGAGCTCGTGGTGCGCGGCTGGGAGACGCTGGTCGAGGCTGGCTACCAGCCCGAGGTCGCCTACTACGAGTGCCTGCACGAGCTGAAATTGATCGTCGACCTGCTGCACGAGGGCGGCATCACCAAGATGCACGAGTTCATCAGCGAGACGGCCAAGTACGGCGATCTCACCCGCGGCCCGCGCATCGTCGATGCGCGCGTGAAGAAGGAGATGGGCAAGGTGCTGAAGGAAATCCAGTCCGGCACGTTCGCCCGCCAGTGGATCCGCGAGAACGCCACCGGAGGCAAGCGTTACCAGAAGCTGCTGAAGCGCGACATCCAGCATCCGATCGAGAAGGTCGGCGCGCGCCTGCGCGCCCGCATGCCCTGGTTGAACGACCGGCGCGCCTGAGCGCTCGCCCCCAGACCGCAGGAGATACCCCCATGGCCGTCGAACCCGACAAGGTCCTGATCTTCGACACGACGCTGCGCGATGGCGAGCAGGCGCCCGGATGCAGCATGACGCGGCCGGAGAAGCTGCGTGTGGCGCGGGCGCTCGCCGAGCTCGGCGTCGATGTGATCGAGGCAGGCTTTCCGGCCGCCTCCAAGGGGGACTGGGAGAGCGTGCAGGCGGTTTCGCGCGAGGTCGGCGGTCCCATCATCGCCGGCCTCGCGCGCTGCAACCGCGAGGACATCGAACTCGCCGCGCGCGCCCTCGCCGATGCGCCGCGGCGGCGCATCCACGTGTTCCTCGCCACCAGCGCCATTCACCGCCAGTACAAGCTCAACATGGCCGAGGAGCAGATCCTGCGCGCGGCCGTCGAGGGCGTGCGCTTGGCCCGTGAGCTGTGCGAGGACGTGGAGTTCTCCCCCGAGGATGCCTCGCGCACCGAGCTGGAGTTCCTGGCGCAGGTGGTGGAGGCGGCCATCGAGGCCGGCGCAAGCACCGTGAACATTCCCGACACGGTCGGGTACACGGTGCCGGACGAGTTCGCCGAGCTGTTCCGCTATCTGCGCAAGAACGTGCGCGGCATCGAACGGGTCCGCCTCTCGGTGCACTGCCACAACGATCTGGGCATGGCCGTGGCCAACAGCCTCACCGCGGTGGTCGCCGGCGCCCGCCAGGTCGAGTGCACCATCAACGGCATCGGGGAGCGGGCGGGCAACGCCTCGCTCGAGGAAGTGGTGATGGCGCTGAAGACGCGCGCGGCGTTCTTCAATGTCACCACCGCCATCCAGACCACCCGGCTCTATCCGACCTCCCGCCTGGTCTCGAGCATCACGGCGATGCCCGTGCCGCGCAACAAGGCGGTGGTCGGGGAGAACGCCTTCGCGCACGAGGCGGGCATTCATCAGCACGGGGTGCTCAAGCACTACTCGACCTACGAGATCATGCGCCCGGAGGACGTCGGACTCTCGCGCAGCCACCTGATTCTCGGCAAGCACAGCGGTCGGCATGCCTTCCGCGAGCGTGTGCGCGCGCTCGGCTTCGAACTCGAGGAGCAGGAGCTGAACCAAGTGTTCGAGGAGTTCAAGGCGCTCGCCGACCGCAAGAAGGAGCTGTTCGACGGTGACATCGAGGCGCTCGTGCTGCGCGCCGAGGGTACCGCGGCCGGTCCGTGGAGCCTTGCCGCGCTCGAGACGCACGCGGTGACCGAAGGGCCGGCGAGCGCCACCGTGCGCCTGCGGCACAGCGACGGGCGGCTGCTCGAGCACACCGCCCAGGGCGACGGCCCGGTCGATGCGGCCTTCAAGGCGATCGAGGCGGCGACGGGCATCGAGGTGATGTTGCGCAAGTTCGAGGTGCGCGCGGTCACCGAGGGCGAGGACGCCCAGGGCGAGGCGCTGGTGTACGTGGAGTACAATCAGCGCACCTATCGGGGCTCGAGCGTCAGCACCAACATCGTCGAGTCGAGCGGCAAGGCATTCCTCGAGGTGATTAACCGCATCGAGCAGGCCGCATCGGGCGGGCGCTCGCGCGAGGAGCGCACCGCCACGGCGCACGCAGCTCCGACCCATTGATTGGCAGCGCTCCACGGGAGATTGTTCATGCCCATTCCGGCCACACAGTTCATTTGGTTCAACGGCAAGCTCGTTCCGTGGGAGAAGGCCACGGTCCACGTGCTCGCGCACGCCCTGCACTACGGCTCGTCCGTCTTCGAGGGAATCCGCGCGTACCAGACGCACCGCGGCGTGGCCATCTTCCGGCTGCGCGATCACACTCGCCGCCTGCTCGACTCGGCCAAGATCTACCGCATGACCCTGCCGTTCTCGGCCGGCCAGCTCGACGAGGCTTGCCGGCAGGTGATCTGCGCCAACGGGCTCACCCGGGGCGCCTACATCCGCCCGGTCGCCTTCCGCGGCTACGGTGAGATCGGCGTGACGCCGAAGAACGAACCGCCGACCGAGGTGGCCGTGGCCGCCTGGGAGTGGGGCAAGTACCTCGGCCACGAGAGCGAGGAGCAGGGCGTGGACGTGTGCGTCTCCTCCTGGCACCGCGTCGCCCCGAATACACTGCCGGCGCTCGCCAAGGCGGGCGGGAACTACCTCTCCAGCCAGCTGATCGGCGCCGAGGCGCGTCGCCTGGGCTTTCAGGAAGGCATCGGCCTCGCCCCGGACGGCACCCTCAGCGAGGGTTCCGGGGAGAATCTGTTCCTGGTCAAGGACGGGGTGCTGCTCACCCCCGCCCTCGCCCACTCCGTGCTTGGCGGCATCACCCGCGACACGGTCATCCGTCTGGCCCGGGAGCGCGGCATCGAGGTGCGCGAGTGCGCCCTGCCGCGCGAACTCCTCTATATTGCGGATGAGGCGTTCTTCACCGGTACCGCGGTCGAGATCACCCCGATCCGCTCGGTCGATCGCCTGACGGTCGGCAGCGGCACGCGCGGGCCGATCACCGAGACGCTGCAGAAGGCCTTCTTCGGCCTGTTCACCGGCGCCACCGCCGACAAATGGGGTTGGCTGGATCACGTCGAGTTCGCCGGCGCCCCGGCGGTAGCAAAGGCATGACGGCGCCGCTGACTCTGTTCGAGAAGGTGTGGCGCGGCCACGAGGTGGTGCCCGAGACGCCCGACACACCGGCGGTGCTGTACGTCGATCTGCACCTGATCCACGAGGTGACCTCGCCGCAGGCTTTCACGGTGCTGCGCGAGCGCGGCCTGAAGCTGCGCCGTCCCGAGCGGACCTTCGCCACCATGGATCACTCCACGCCGACGCGCACTGAGCAGGTCTTCGGCGGTGCGCCGATCAGCATCGAGGCGGCCGCGCGCCAAGTGCGCGAGCTCGAGCGCAATTGCGCCGCATTCTCCCTCGAGCTGCTCGGCCTGCGCGATGCGCGCCGCGGCATCGTGCACATCATCGGACCGGAACTCGGCCTGACGCAGCCGGGCAAGACCGTGGTCTGCGGCGACAGCCACACCAGCACGCACGGGGCACTCGGCGCGCTCGCCTTCGGCATCGGCACGACCGAGGTCGGACACGTGCTGGCCACGCAGTGCCTGCTGCAACGCAAGCCGCGTACCTTTGCGGTGAACGTGCGCGGCAGACTCCCCGAGGGCGTCGGCGCGAAGGACCTCATCCTGGCCATCATCGGGCGGATCGGCGTGGCCGGTGGCACCGGACAGGTCATCGAGTACCGGGGCGAGACGATCCGCGCGCTCGACATGGATGCGCGCATGACCGTGTGCAACATGTCGATCGAGGCTGGCGCGCGCGCCGGCATGATCGCCCCGGACGAGACCACCTTCCGATATCTCGCCGGCCGGCCCCGCGCGCCGCAGGGCGAGGGGTGGGAAGCGGCCGTGGCGCGCTGGCGGCAGCTGCCGAGCGATGCCGGCGCGCCGTTCGATCGTGAAGTCGACATCGACGCCTCGGTGCTCGAGCCGATGATGACCTACGGCACCAATCCGGGGATGGTGATCCCGGTCGGCGGGGCCATTCCCGAGCGCGCGGACGATCCGGTATTCGCCAAGTCCCTCGCCTACATGGGCTTCGCGCCGGGACAGCTGCTGCGCGAGCACCCGGTGAACGTCGTGTTCATCGGCAGCTGCACCAATGGTCGGCTGTCGGACCTGCGCACCGCCGCCGCGCTGCTGCGCGGGCGCAAGGTCGCCGCCGGCGTGCACCTGCTGGTGGTCCCGGGCTCCCAGCAGGTCAAGCGCGAAGCCGAGGCCGAGGGCCTCGATCGGGTGTTCATCGAGGCCGGCGCCGAATGGCGCGAATCGGGCTGCTCGATGTGCCTCGGCATGAACGGCGACCTGGTCCCCAAGGGACACTACGCGGTGAGCACCAGCAACCGCAATTTCGAGGGTCGCCAGGGCATCGGGGCGCGCACCCTGCTCGCCAGCCCGCTCACCGCCGCGGCCTGCGCCGTGCGGGGGCGCGTCACCGATCCGAGGGAGCTGCTGTAATGGAGCCGATCCGTACCCTACGCTCGCGTACCGTCGTCCTGCCCGCGAGCGACGTCGACACCGATCAGATCATTCCGGCCCGCTTCCTCACCACGACCACCCGCGAGGGCCTCGGGGAGCACCTGTTCGCCGACTGGCGCTATGCTCCCGACGGGGCGCCGCGCGCGGAGTTCGTGCTGAATCAGCCGCACGCGCACGGCTGCAATATCCTGGTCGCCGGTCACAACTTCGGCTGCGGCTCCTCGCGCGAGCACGCCCCGTGGGCACTCACCGACTTCGGCATCCGCGCGGTGGTGAGCACGCAGATCGCCGACATCTTTCGCAACAACGCCCTGAAGAACGGCCTGCTGCCGGTGATCGTCGAGCCCGCCGCGCACCGCTGGCTCATCGGGCACCCCGGCGTCGAGCTCAGCATCGATCTGGACTCGAGCACACTCACGCTGCCGACGGGCGAGGCGATACGCTTTCCGCTCGAGCCGTTCGCCCGCTACTGCCTGATGAACGGGGTCGATGAGCTCGGCTTCCTGCTCGCGCGCGACGCCGAGATCGCCGCCTACGAGGCACGCCGAGGTCAGGCATGAAGGCGCATATCGCCGTCCTGCCCGGCGATGGCATCGGACCGGAAGTCATCGCCGAGGGCGTACGCTGCCTGCGCGCGATCGCGCAGCGCCACGGCCACAGCTTCACGCTCACCGAGCTGCCCTTCGGCGGCGCGGCCATCGATCTCACCGGTAATCCGCTGCCTGAGACGACGCTCAGCGGCTGCCTCGCCGCCGAAGCGGTGCTGCTCGGAGCGATCGGCGGTGCGAAATGGTCAGCGCCCGAGGCGAAGGTGCGCCCCGAGCAGGGGCTGCTCGCGCTGCGCCGGGCGCTCGGGGTCTACGCGAACCTGCGCCCCGTCAAGGTGCACCCGGCGCTGCTCGGCGCCTCGACGCTCAAGAGCGAGGTGCTCGAGGGGGTCGACCTGGTGTTCGTGCGCGAACTCACCGGGGGGATCTACTTCGGGGAGAAGCACCGCGACGCCGAGCGCGCCTCGGATCTGTGCACGTACACGGTGGCCGAGATCGAGCGCATCGTGCGCGCTGCGGGGCGCTTGGCCGAACGGCGTCGGCGCAACCTCGTCTCGATCGACAAGTCGAACGTGCTGGAGACCTCGCGCCTGTGGCGCCAGGTGACCACGCGCGTGATGCGCGAGGAGTTCCCGAATGTCGCCCTGGAGCACATGCTGGTCGATGCCGCGGCCATGCACCTGATCCGCCGGCCGCGCGATTTCGATGTGCTGGTCACGGAGAACATGTTCGGTGACATCCTGACGGACGAGGCCTCGATGCTCGCCGGCTCGCTCGGCCTGCTGCCCTCCGCCTCCCTCGGCGAGGGTCCGCGGGGCCTGTACGAGCCGATCCACGGCTCGGCCCCGGACATCGCCGGCCGGGGCATCGCCAATCCCTACGGCACGCTGCTCAGCGTCGCGCTGCTGCTGCGCCACTCGCTCGGGCTCACGACCGAGGCCGACTCGCTCGAGGCCGCCGTCTCGCAGGCGATCAGCGCCGCAGCGCTCACACCCGACATCGCCGGCGATGCCCGGCCGATCTCGACGCGTGAGGTGGGCGAGGCAGTGCTCAGCCGGCTCTAGCCGGCGCCGTGTGCGCTCGCACGGGACGAGCGCTCAGCCGGCCGCCCCGTGCAGGAATGCCCAGACCACGACCGCGGTCATCACCAGCACGTAGACCCGCAGTCCCCAGAACACGGCCTGCTGGGCCGTAGTGAGGCGGATGCGCCTCACCTCCCCGAGCGGCACGTCCCAGCGCTCCTGCTCGAGCAGCCGGCGGATCTCCTGCGCCTGGAAATCGCTGAGCTCCTTCATCCCTTACCCTCCGAAGACACGCGGGAAGATCGTGGCGAGCCCGTACAGGCCGTTGCACACGATCAGCCCCACCATGATAGCGATCGAGACCGCATTGCGGCGCGGGGAATTGACGTGCTCGCCCATCAGCTCGCGGTCATTGAGCAGCATCAGCAGGAACAGCATCGCCGCCGGCATGAACACCGTGGCGATGACCTGCACGCTGAGGTTGAGAAAGCCCAGGTTCAGTCCCGGAATCATCACCAGCACCGCCGCCACTGTGGTGCCGGCGACCGCCGGCAGGTAGAACCCCAGCGCCTCGCGCGGCGCCGCATTTAACGAGCGGTCGATCCCGAACGCCTCGCCCACCGCCCAGGCGCTGCTCGCGGTGATGACGATGGTGGCAATCAGGCCCGCCTCCATCAGGCCGAGCGCGAACAGCGCCATCATGCCGGTGCCGAGCTTGGCGCGCACCGCCGCGAGGACGACTTCGGCATCGAGCTGCTGCGCGTTCGGCGCACCCTTGAGCGTCTGGGCCGCAAGCACGATCAGCGCCGTGGCGACCAGCACCATGCCGAACACGCCGAGCAGCAGGTCGCGCCGCCCGGCGCGAATGTCCTGCGGCAGCAGTCCCTTGTCGACGACGCAGGACTGCTGGAAGAACAGCTGCCACGGCGCGATCGTCGTGCCGATGTTGGCCGAGATCAACACCAGGAAAGTCACCGACAGCACCCCGCCGGGAACCGCCCAACCCTGTCCGGCGAAGGCCATCGCCACCGCGTGCCAGTGCGGGTGCGCGAGCACCGCGAGCGGCACGAAGACGAGGTTGAACGCCGCGACGAACAGCGAAATCCGCTCCCAGGTCCAATAGCGTAGGAACACCAGCACCACGGTGACGAAAACGAGCGCGGCCGGCACCGTCAGCCAGGCGCTCAGGCCAAGCGCCTGCCCGCCGAGGCGGATGCCGATGAACTCCGTCATCAGCGTGAGCACGTTGGCTACGATCAAATCGATCAGCGAGAACCATCCCCAGAACGGCCCGTAACGCTTCCAGATGAGCTCGGCGTGACCGCGGCGGGTGACCGCACCAAGGCGAACCGTCATCTCCTGCACGACGTAGGCCACGAACCCGAGCAGCAGCATCAGCGGCAGAAACAGTCCCAGCCCGTAAGCGGCACCGGTCTGCATGTAAGTGATCACGCCCCCCGCGTCGTTGTCCCCGAGCATGACCAGCACGCCCGGGCCGAGCAGCGCCAGGGCGAGCACCAGCCGGCCGCGCCAATGGGTGGCGTTGCGGTGCAGCTCCGCCAGATGCAGCCGGTCGCGCAGTCGGTGCTCGAGTCCCTCGGGGATCGGCGGGCACTCCTCGCAGGGCCGAAACTCCCGGCGGCTGCTCATGCGCACGTCCGCCACGCGCACTCGATGCGCCCCGAGACGGCGCCGCGCTGCCGTGGCGCCTGCAGATCGAGCCGCTCCCGGGGCGGCAGCGCCGGCGTGAACCGCTGCGGGCCACCGCGCGGGCGCTCGTGCGCGGCGGCACATCCAAACCCCTGCTGTGTGATCATATTTCACCACCCTCGTGCGCCGGCGGCCCGGGGGAACCCTCCCCCCGCACACCGGCGCACGCCGTACCGCGGCATGCAAGCGCGCGGCCGTGACGCGACAGAATGCGCACCCCAACAGCCGGGGTGCGCCGCCTAGATTATTAAAAAACGGGTGGTAACCGAAGTGCTGGCGCCGAGGAATCCGGCGTCAACCATTGCGCGCGTCAGACTGACGCCGCGGTCATCGTCCCCGGGATCAGCACTGCCGAGCGCGGAACGCCGCGCAGCGCGCGACGTCTGCAACCACTCGTACGACTACTGCCCAACTGGGGACGACCTCACGGTCCGAAATGAGGGTGCGAAACCTACTCTCGCTATCAAGCAATGTAAAGAGGAGAGAGCCGACCCGCCCCGCCTGTCAGGCCGGCGCCGGTGCGCTATCGCGCCGAGGCGACACGCGCCAGTCCCGCCGCCAGATCCCCGCGCAGGTCCTCCAGCGCCTCGATGCCGACCGAGAGGCGGATCAACCCGTCGGCAAGACCCGCCCGGGCGCGCGCCTCGGCATCCATCGCCGCATGGGTCATCGTGGCCGGGTGCGCGAGCAGGCTCTCCACCCCGCCGAGTGACTCGGCGAGGGAAAAAAACTGCAGCCCGTCTGTGAACGTACGCACCGCAGGCAGCCCGCCAGCGAGCTCCAGGGTGACGATGGCGCCAAAGCCGCGCTGCTGCCGCCGCGCGAGCGCATGGCCCGGATGGCTCGCGAGTCCCGGATAGTGCACGCGCACGACGCCCGGCTCGCCGCTCAACCACTCGGCGAGCGCCTGGGCGTTGCGGCCATGGTGCTCGAGGCGGGCATGCAGCGTGCGCAGGCCGCGCAGCGTGAGGAAGCTGTCGAACGGCGAGCCGGTCAGCCCGAGGCAATTGGCCCACCAGGCGAGTTCCTCGAGCACCCTCGCCTCGCGCGCCACCACCGCACCGCCGACCACGTCGCTGTGGCCGTTGAGGTACTTGGTCGTTGAGTGCACGACGAGGTCGGCGCCGAGGCCGAGCGGCTGCTGCCATGCGGGGGAGAGAAAGGTGTTGTCCACGACGACCTTGGCGCCCGCGGCATGCCCCAGGGCCGCAACGCGCTCGATGTCCGTGATCCGCAGCAGCGGGTTGCTGGGCGTCTCGATCCACACCAGCGCCGCCGGTGCCGCGAGCGCCGCCTCGAGTGCCGCGCCGTCGGCGTAATCGACGAACTCCACCTGCCGCTCGCCCCGGCGCCGCCACGCATCGAACAGGCGGTACGTGCCGCCGTAGCAGTCGTGCGGCGCCACGATCCGCCCGCCGGCCGGTGCGAGGTAACCGGCAAGCGTCACCCCGGCCATACCGGTGGCGGTCACCACGGCGCCGGCGCCGCCCTCGAGCTCCGCGAGCGCGGCACCGAGCAGATCCCGCGTCGGGTTGCCCGAGCGGGTGTAGTCGTAGCGGCCTTTCTCGCCGAAGGCGCGGAACGCGAACGTCGAACTCAGATGAACCGGCGGGACGACCGCGCCGGTGTTGGGGTCGGACTCCAGGCCCGCGCGCACCGTGCGGGTGATGGACGAGCCGCGATCACGCGGAGCACTCATGGCAGATCCTCAAGCGCCGGGGCAAACACGGCGCGCAGTTGTTGGGATTCCTTCAGGAAGGCGTCATGGCCGTAGATCGAGGAGATCTCGTGCAGGCGTGCGGCATGCAGCCGCGCGACCAAGCCGCGCGCCTCGCTCAATGGCACCAGCAGGTCCTCGCGCACCGCCACCACCGTGCTCGGCACGCAGATGCGCCCGGCCTCGACACGGTGCAGGTCAATCGACTCGGACAGGCAGAGGAACGCCTCGGGGCTGTGGCGGGCCGCGTAGTCCGCACCGCGTGCGGCGAGATACCGCTCGACAGGCAGCTGCGCCCGACCCTGCGCGAAAACTGCCGGTCCGGCGAATCGCGCGCCGAACTCCTCGGCGCTCCGATAGGTGGGCATCGCAAGCCGGCGCGCAAGTGCCAGCCCGTCGGTCGGCCGGCCGGTCTCGATGCCGAGGCGCACGATGTCCCGCTGCACGGAGCGCCAAGCGGTGGCGAGCGGATGCGGGCGGTCCGTCGCGCACAGCACGATCAGCTGCCCGACGCGTTCGGGAAAACGCTCACCGAAGGCAAGCGCCACCATGCCCCCGTAGGAACCGCCGGCGATGGCGCGCAGTGCCCCGACGCCCAGATGATCGAGCAGGCGCGCGAGCACCTCGGCCTGATCGTAAGTCGAGACACTGGGAAAGCTCTGCGCACGCTGCGGCCCTGTGGTCTCACCGCCACCGCCGAGATAATCGAAGCTGAGCAGCCGGCAGCGCTCAGTGTCGAGCGCGCGGCCCGGACCGGCGATCTGCGACCACCAGCTGCGCCGCGGGGTCTCATCGAGGCAGACCCACCGGCTCCCCGAGATGCCCCCGAGGGCGCAGATCAGCGGCCCATTGACCGCCCCGACGATGCGCCAGGCGACCCGGACCGCACTCAGCCGCCCGCCGTGATGCAGGGCGAGACCGCCTGGGATGTCGAACACACCCTCGCGCACGGTCGGTGCCGCCGGCGCGCGCGGCGGCGGCTCGATGGGACGAACCTCGGCAATGGCGTTCATGAATGGCTCCGCATGTCACTCGGCTCACCGAGCACTCCGCAGAGCGACCCACCAGGGACCTGGCGGGTTAGCTGCATCCATCCCCACGCCACCGGCGCGGAGCCACGCAGTTCGCTCATCTGTCGATCCGCCCCGAGCCCTGATGCGGCGCGGCCGAATCGCAGGAGTTGGCACCTTTACAGACTGGTTGGGTCTGGCGGTTGCCCCGGCGTCTAAGGGCCTAATCCCTCAGCCGGTCTCGATGAGTAGCCGCCAGTGTAGGGGTTGCCCGGGCGGGCGGTCAAGGGAGCCTCTCCCCCGCCCCGCTCGCGCCATGGTCAGCCGCCGGCGCGACGCGCCGGCGGCTGGCATCGGTCCGTTCACTATGCTACTGTACTAGCATACTAGTACAGTAGATCAGCATGAAGACACATCGCAGCCTCAGCCCCCGCCAGGAAGCCCTCGCCGAGCGCAACCTGTACACCGCGATCGCCGCGCTGCGCGATGCGGAGGAAGTTCGGGCTTTTTTTCGCGACCTGTGCACTCCGGCCGAGCTGCAGGCGATGGCCGACCGCTGGTCGGTGGTCGACTATCTGAACCGCGGCCTGCCGTATCGCGAGATCCATCACCTCACCGGCGTCAGCCTCACGACGATCGGCCGCGTAGCGCGCTTCCTCGCCACCGGCAATGGCGGCTACGGGCTGGTCGCGCAGCGTCTCGGCAAGTGGCACCTGCATGCCGCCCGTGCGGCCGCCTCGGCTGCGACCGAGCCGGCGCTACCGGCGCGCCGGCGCGAGGGCTCGAAGCATGGATGAGCCGCGACTGAGGTTGGCGATCCAGAAGTCCGGACGCCTGACCGACCCGTCCCTCGATCTGCTCGCGCGCTGCGGCCTGAAGATCTCCCGCGGCAAGGACCAGCTGATGGCCTACGGGGAGAACATGCCGCTCGATGTCCTGTTCGTGCGCGATGACGACATCCCCGACCTGGTGCAGGAGGATGTCTGCGACCTCGGTCTGGTCGGTCTGAACGTGCTCGAGGAGCGACGCCTGGCGCTCGCCGCGCGCGGCCACCCGGTGCGCTTCGAGGCGTTGCGCACGCTCGAGTTCGGCCGCTGCCGGCTCTCGCTCGCCGTGCCCGACGACCAGGCGTTCTGCGGCCCGGCAAGCCTCGGGGGCCGGCGCATCGCGACGACCTATCCGTACCTGCTCGAGCATTTTCTGCGCGGACACGAGGTGAGTGCCGAGATCGTCACCCTCTCCGGAGCGGTCGAAATCGCCCCACGCCTCGGCCGCGCCGACCTGATTTTCGACCTGGTCTCCACCGGCTCGACGCTGCAGGCGAACCACCTGCGTGAGGTACACACGGTCCTCCAGAGCCACGCGGTGCTGATCCGCACGCCGGTGGCACTGCCGCCGCTGAAGGACGAGTGGGTGGAGCGGCTGGTGATGCGCATCGATGGGGTCCAGCAGGTGCGCGAGAGCAAGTACATCATGCTGCACGCCCCGCGCGCCGCGCTCGATGAGATCCGCCGGCTCCTGCCCGGGAGCGAATCCCCGACCATCATCCCGCTCGAGGGCACTCCGGAGCGGGTCGCGGTGCACGCCGTATGCCGCGAGAACGTCTTCTGGGAGACGCTCGAGGGGCTGAAGAAGGCCGGCGCCAGCGCGCTGCTCGTGCTGCCGGTGGAAAAGATGCTGGCCTGAGCCGATGCGCATTGTTCACTGGAACCGGCTGAACCCGGCCGAGCAGCGCGCGGCGCTCGAACGCCCCGCCCAACGCTCGCGCGCCGACGTCGAATCGGTGGTGCGCGAAGTGATAGCGGGCGTGCGCGCACGGGGCGATCAGGCGCTGCGCGAGTACACGCGGCGCTTCGACGGGGTCGACCTCGGGGACCCGCGGGTCGATGCCGAGGAGTTCGCCGCCGCGCATCGGGCGGTCGGGCGCCGGGAGCGCCAGGCCCTGGAGCAGGCGATCGCGAATGTGGAACGATTTCACCGCACCTACGGGCTCGAGGCGGTGAGCCTCGAGACCATGCCCGGAGTGCGCTGCGAGCGGATCTACCGGCCGATCGGCGCGGTCGGACTGTACGTGCCGGCCGGTTCCGCCCCGCTGCCCTCGGCCGTCGTGATGCTCGCGGTCCCGGCGCGGATCGCCGGCTGCCCGCGCCGGGTGCTGTGCACGCCGCCGGACCGCACCGGTCGCGCGCACCCGGCGGTGCTGGTCGCCGCCGCGCTGTGCGGCATCGAGCAGGTGTTCAAGGTGGGCGGAGCGCAGGCCATCGCCGCCCTCGCCTACGGTACGGAACGGCTCGCCAAGGTCGACAAGGTCTTCGGGCCCGGCAACACCTGGGTGACCGCCGCCAAGCAGGCGGTCGCCGCCGATCCGCATGGTGCGGCCTGTGACCTGCCCGCCGGTCCCTCGGAAGTGATGGTGCTCGCCGACGCATCGGCAAACCCGGCATTTGTCGCCGCCGATCTGCTCGCGCAGGCCGAGCACGACGTCAACGCCCAGGCGATCCT
Source organism: Pseudomonadota bacterium (assembly GCA_021805275.1). Next base: position 12,459 of record JAJZFQ010000095.1, on the reverse strand, counting down.
CGTCACCCCGAGCGCGCCACTCGCCCACGCCGTCGCCGCAGCGCTCGAGCGGCAGCTGCCGGCACTCTCGCGGCGCGCCATCCTCGAGCAGTCTCTCGCCGCGAGTCGCGCGCTGGTCGTCGCGGATCTGCAGGCGGCGATCGAAGTCGCCAACGCCTACGCCGCCGAGCACCTGATCCTCCAGGTGCTCGAGCCGCGCGCGCTGCTCGAGCGCATCGACAATGCCGGCTCGATATTCCTCGGCGCCTGGTCACCGGAGCCGATGGGCGATTACTGCTCAGGCACCAATCACGTGCTGCCGACCTATGGCTACGCCCGCGCCTACAGCGGCCTCGGCGTGCCCGATTACCTCAAGCGCATCACTGTGCAGGAGCTGACGCCCTCGGGGCTGCGCGCCCTGGGCCCGACCGCGGTGACGTTGGCACAGCTCGAGGGACTCGATGCGCACGCGGCCGCCGTCACCTGCCGCCTGAGCGCGCTCGAGACCCACGCCGCAGACCCGGGCGGCGCGGCCGGAGCGGCCCGATGAGCTGGGTCGATGCAGTGGCCCGGCCGGACATCCTGGCGCTGCGGGCCTACGAGCATGCCGCGTGGCGGCCGGCACTGGAGCGGCTGCACGCCAACGAGTTGCCGTGGAATCCGCCCGGCGACGCCAGCGCCGAGGACCTGAACCGCTATCCGGAGCCGCAGCCGGTCGAACTCCTCGAGCGGCTGGCGGCGCTCTACGGCCTCGAGCGCTCCTCGGTGTTGCTCGGCCGTGGCAGCGACGAGGCGATCGATCTGCTCTGCCGTGCGTTCTGCCGGGCGGGCGAGGATGCGGTGCTGGTGTGCCCGCCGACCTTCGGCATGTACGCGGTGTCGGCCCGCATCCAGGGCGCCGAGGTGTTGAACGTGCCGCTCAGCCCCGAGCGAAGCTTCGCCCTGGATCCGGCCGCGGTCCTGCAGCGCTGCACGGCCGCGACCAAGATCGTCTTTCTGTGCTCCCCGAACAACCCGACGGGCAATCTCCTCGGGGAGGAGGCGATGCTCGCGATCGTCGCCGGGCTCGCCGGCCGTGCGCTCGTGGTGGTGGACGAGGCCTACATCGAGTTCGCCGGTCGCGCGAGCCTCGCCCGACAGCTCGCGCAGTGGTCCAATCTCGCCGTGCTGCGCACGCTGTCGAAGGCCTATGGCCTGGCCGGCGCACGCTGCGGTGCGTTGCTCGCCGCCCCCGAGGTCATCGCCCTGCTGCGCAAGATCATCCCGCCCTACGCCATTGCCCGGCCGACCCTGATCGCGGCGCTGGGGCGCCTGGCACCGGCGGCGCTGGCGGCCGGAGAGGCCCAGCTCGCCGTGCTGCTGCGCGAACGCTCGCGGCTGCAGCGTGCGCTCGCCGCGCTGCCTGGTATCACCCGGGTGTGGCCGAGCGATGCAAATTTCCTCCTCGTGGAGTTTGCCGATCCGCAGCGCGCGCTCGATCGGTCCGCCGCGGCCGGATTGCTGGTGCGCGATGCACGAGGCTATCCCGGGCTCGGCTGCGCACTGCGCATCAGCATTGGCACCCCGGAGCAGAATGCCCGGCTGCTGCAGGCCTGGTCATGAGCCGCCCGGGCGCGACGCTGTTCGTCGACCGCGACGGCACGCTCATCGAGGAGCCGCCCGATCATCAGGTCGACTCGCTGGAGAAGGTGCGCTTCATGCCAGGGGTGTTCGCTGCCCTCGATACGCTGCGCCGGCGCGGCTTTCGCCTGGTGATGGTGACCAACCAGGACGGTCTCGGCACCCCGTCCTTCCCGCGCGAGCGCTTCGAGACGGTGCACGGCTTCGTGCTCGAGACCTTCGCCGCCCAGGGCATCCGCTTCGAGGAGGTGTTCGTCTGCCCGCACCGCCCGAGTGACGGCTGCGCCTGTCGCAAGCCCGGGACTGGGCTGGTCGATGCCTACCTCCGCGCCGGCGGGGTCGATCTCGCCGCGAGCGCCGTCGTCGGCGATCGCGACACGGACCTGCAGTTCGCCGCCAATCTCGGCCTGCGGGGCGTGCGTGTCCGGCGCGACGGTGCGCCGCACGAAACTTGGCCCGCGGTCGTCGCCGAGCTGACCGCGCGGCGCGCACAGGTCACGCGTCGCACCCGTGAGACGAACATCGAGGTGCGCGTGGATCTGGATAGCACCGCTGCGCTGCGCATCGCGAGCGGCATCGGCTTCTTCGACCACATGCTCGAGCAGCTCGCCGCCCATGGCGGTTTCGCGCTCGAGCTGACCTGCCAAGGTGATCTGGACATCGATGAGCATCACACCGTGGAGGACTGCGCGCTCGCCCTCGGCGAGGCGCTGCGCCGCGCCCTCGGCGAGAAGGTCGGCATCGCGCGCTACGGGTTTGTGCTACCGATGGACGAAGCCCAGGTACAGGTCGCCATCGATCTGTCGGGTCGCGCCTTCAGCCGCTTCGAGGGCCGCTTTGAGCGCGAGCGCATCGGTGCGCTGCCGACCGAGCTGGTGCCGCACTTCTTCCGCTCGCTCGCCGATGCGCTCAACGCCGCGATCCACGTGACCGTGCGCGGTGAGAACAGCCATCACATGGTCGAGGGCTGCTTCAAGGGTGTCGGCCGCGCGCTGCGCCAGGCGCTGCGCCGCGAGAGTGAGGCTCTGCCGAGCACCAAGGGCGTGTTGTGACGGACACGGTCATCATCGACAGCGGCGGCGCCAATCTCGCCTCGCTGCAGTTCGCCTTCGATCGGCTCGGGGCTCGCACGCGCATCAGCGCCGACGCCGGGCAGATCGCCGCCGCCGATCGCCTGGTGCTGCCCGGAGTGGGCTCGGCGAGCGAGGCGATGCGCCGGCTACACGCCACGGGGCTCGCCCCGCTCCTGCCCACCCTCACCCAGCCGTTGCTCGGGATCTGTCTGGGCATGCAGCTGCTGTTCGAGCGCTCCGCGGAGGGCGAGACCGAGTGCCTGGGGGTGCTGCCCGGTGCGGTGCGCCGACTCGAGGCAAGCCCCGCGCGGCCTGTGCCGCACATGGGCTGGAACAGGCTCGCGGCGGTGGCCCCCGATCCGCTGCTGCACGGCATCGGCCCCGAGGTGTACTTCTACTTCGTGCACAGCTACGCCGCGCCACTCGGGGCGTTCACGCTCGCGCCCGTGGAGTACGGCGAGCCGCTCTCCGCGGTCGTACGGCGCGACAACTTCTGCGGCGTGCAGTTTCATCCCGAACGCTCGGCCGAAGGCGGCGCGCGCCTCCTCGGGAACTTCCTGGACCTGTAGAGCCATGCTGCTGATTCCCGCGATCGATCTGCGCGAAGGCCGCTGTGTGCGGCTGTACCAGGGCGACTTCGACGCCGAGACGCGCTACCCGCATGAGCCGATCGAGCTGCTCGGGCATTACCGCGCCCTGGGAGCGCGGTGGGTGCACGTCGTCGATCTCGACGGCGCCCGCGACGGCGAGCCCCTCAACCGCGAGCTCATCGGGGCGTTGGCCGCCGAATCCGGCATGCACATCCAGGCGGGCGGCGGTATCCGCTCGGTTCAGCGGATCGAGGCCCTGCTCGGGGCTGGCGTGGCACGCGTGGTGATCGGCAGTGCGGCCGTCGAGCGTCCAAGCGAGGTGTGCGCGTGGCTCGAACACTTCGGCCCCGAGCGGCTGTGCCTCGCGCTCGATGTTCGACTCGGGGAGCACGGTGATCCGCAGGTGCGCACCCGCGGCTGGCGCGAAGCGGGCGCCGCGAGCCTGTGGGACGTGCTCGCGCATTATCCGCCGGGCAGCGTCCGCCACGTGCTGTGCACCGACATTGCTCGCGACGGAGCGCTCGGTGGCCCGAATGTCGAGCTGTACGCCGCTGCGCACCGACGCCGCCCCGACCTCGCCTGGCAGGCCTCCGGGGGCGTGCGCGACGCGCAGGACCTGCACCGGCTCGAGCGCAGCGGCATGGCCGCCGCCGTGAGCGGCAAAGCGCTGCTCGAAGGACGCATGACCGCAGAGGAGTTAATCCGATTCTTGCCCGACGCATCATCGCCTGCCTAGACGTTCGCGACGGACAGGTCGTCAAGGGGGTCCGCTTCCGCGAGCACCGCGTGGTCGGGGACATCATCACGCTCGCCGAGCGCTATCGCGCCGAGGGGGCGGACGAGCTCGTCTTCTACGACATCACCGCGAGCCCCGAGCAGCGCTCGGTGGACCGTGCCTGGGTCCGCCGCGTGGCGCAGGTACTCGACATCCCCTTCTGCGTGGCCGGCGGCATCCGCTCCGTGGCCGACGCCGAGGCAGTCTTGAACGCCGGAGCGGAGAAGATCTCGATCAACTCCCCGGCCCTCGCCGCGCCGGGCTTGATCGATGCATTGAGCCGGCGCTTCGGCGCGCAATGCGTCGTGGTAGGCATCGACAGCGCGCTCACCCCCGAGGGCTACCGCGCATTTCAGTTCACCGGCGACCCGCAGCGCACGCGTCAGTCCGGGCGCGACGTGCTCGAATGGGTACGCGAAGTGCAGGCCCGCGGCGCCGGGGAGATCGTGCTCAACTGCATCGGCAGCGATGGCGTGCGCCGCGGCTACGACATCGAGCAGCTGCGCGCCGTGCGCGCGGTGTGTGATGTGCCGCTCGTGGCATCGGGCGGCGCCGGCGCCGTCGAGCATTTTGCCGCGGCGTTCCGCGAGGCCGGCGCCGATGCGGCGCTCGCGGCGGGGGTGTTCCACAGCGGCGAGATCGTCATCGCGCACTTGAAACGCGCGCTCCTGGCCTGCGGCATCGAGGTGCGACCGTGAGCCCGACCCCTTCACCCGGCATGCCGCTCAGTGCGGCGGATATCGCCCAGCTCGACTTCGAGAAGCAGGGCGGGCTGCTGCCGGCGATCATCACCGATCCGGCCGGCGGCGTACGCATGCTCGGTTACATGAACCGCGCGGCGCTCGAGGAGACCTTCCGGCGCGGGCGCGTGGTGTTCTTCAGCCGCAGCCGCGCGTGCTTGTGGGAAAAGGGCGAAACCTCAGGCCACAGCCTTGAACTCATCGCCGCACGCACCGACTGCGACCGCGATGCACTGCTCATTACGGCCCGCCCGCTCGGACCGGTCTGTCACCTCGGCACCGACAGCTGCTTCGGCGAGGGGACAGCGCCGCTCGCCTTTCTCAGCGAGCTCGAGGCGGTGATTGCCGAGCGCATCGCTGCGCGCCCCGAGGGCAGCTACACCGCGCGACTGCATGCCCAGGGCGTCAACCGGATGGCCCAGAAGGTCGCAGAGGAAGGCGTGGAGGTGGCGCTCGCGGCGGTCAGCCAGAGCGAGGAGAAGCTCCTCGGGGAGTGCGCCGACCTGCTCTACCACCTGCTGTTGCTGCTGAAGAGCCGCGGACTGTCGCTCGGTCGCGTCGCCGAGGAGCTGCGCGCCCGGCACGCCAGCGGATCCTAGCGGCGCTGTGCTCCGGCGCCCTGCGCGGCGCCGAGGCGGCCCTGCGCCGGCCACTCGGGTGAGTCACTGGCCGGACGCGCGAGCGCCTCGCGCCGGTCGAACTCCGCGCGCGCCGCGTCGAGTTCGCTCAGATGCGACTTGGCCCAATTGGCCAGCTGCGTCACCGGCTCGCGCAGCGACTGACCGAGCGCGGTCAGCTCGTACTCCACGCGAGGTGGCACCACGGGGAAGACGGTGCGCTTGACCAACCCGTCGCGCTCCAGTCCGCGCAGGCACAACGTGAGCATGCGCTGGGAAATACCGCCGATGGCTCGCTTCAGATCCGAGAAGCGGCGCGGCCGGTCTGCCAGCATGATGATGATCAGCACGCTCCACTTCTCACCGACGCGCGCGAGCACCTGGCTGATCTTGGGGCACTCGGCACTCTGCGGAAACGCTCCACCCGCGGATGGTGATGCGCCGTGGGTTACCCCGGTTTCACTCTGTCGCATGACTGTGCCTTCTTGTGTTCCTGCCGCAAGGACTTACATACTTAGCCTTGGTACCTATTTTATACCATTCAGAGGCCAGCCATGAAGCTCCTGCACATCGATACCAGCATTCTCGGCCACAACTCGATCAGCCGGCAATTGACCACGATCATCGTGGAGCGAATTCGCGCCCTGCAGCCGGCCATCGAGGTGCGCTACACAGACCTCGGCACCGAGCCGCTCGATCACCTCTCGGGCGCACACCTGGCGCTCGCTCAGGGCGCGTCTGCTGCATCAGCGGCAGTAGAGCGTGATCTTGAGCGTGGCCGCAAGTCGCTCGAGGACTTCCTGGCCGCCGACATCATCGTCGTCGGCGCGCCCATGTACAACTTCTCGATCTCCTCGCAGCTGAAGGCGTGGATCGACCGCGTGTGCGTGGCGGGCAAGACCTTCCGCTACACCGCGAGCGGGTCGCAGGGCCTCGCCGGCGGCAAGAAGGTGATCATCGCCTCTTCGCGCGGCGGCGTGTACGCGCCGCACTCGCCGGCCGCCGCGCTCGAACACCAGGAGAGTTACCTGAGCGCCGTGTTCAGCTTCCTCGGAATAACCGACGTCACCTTCGTGCGCGCCGAGGGCGTTAACATCGGCCCCGCACAGCGTCAGGCGGCGCTCGCAGCGGCCAGTGCCGAGGCGGGGCGTCTGGCGGCCTGATCCCCGCCGGCCCATCATCCCCTTCACCGTGGAGAGAACCATGAACACCCCCTCGACTCGCGGCGTTGCCCGGCTGGTCCGCGGCATGCCGACCTCCGACGGCGCCGGTGTCAAGCTGACTCGCGTCATCGGCCAGCCGCAGCTCGCCGACCTCGACCCGTTCCTGATGCTCGATGAGTTCGGCACCGACAATCCGGGCGACTACATCGCCGGCTTCCCCGATCATCCGCACCGCGGCTTCGAGACGGTGACCTACATGCTCGATGGACGCATGCGCCACCGCGATAACCACGGTCACGAGGGCGTGCTCGTGCCGGGCAGCGTGCAATGGATGACCGCCGGGCGCGGTATCGTGCACTCCGAGATGCCCGAGCAGCAGGAGGGTCGCATGCGGGGCTTTCAGCTGTGGATCAACCTACCCTCGCGCGACAAGATGACCGCGCCACGCTACCAGGAATTCGGACCAGAGAAGATCCCGCAGGTCGACTCCGGTGCCGCGCGCGTGAAGCTCATCGCGGGCCAGATCGGCGACGTCACCGGCCCGATCGTGCAGCCGGCGACGGACCCGACCTACCTCGACGTCGAGCTCGCGCCCGGCATCGAATTCACCCACGGCCTGCCGGCGGGCCACGCCGCTTTCGCCTACGTCTACGAGGGCGCGGTGCGCATCGGCGAGGGTGCATCGGCGGCGACCGTCACCGCCCATGAACTGGCGGTGCTCGGCCCGGGCGAGACGGTCCGGCTCGAGGGACGCGCGCCGGCGGGAGAGCGCGGTGAGGCGGCTCGGGTGGTCCTGGTGGCGGGCCGACCGCTCGGTGAACCGGTTGCCAAGTACGGTCCGTTCGTCATGAACACCCGCGAGGAGCTGATGCAGGCCTTCGAGGACTTCCAGAACGGGCGGTTCTAGGGCCGCTGCGGGCCGGGTGTGCCATCGCCCGGTCCGCCTCGGGACCTCGGGCGGCACGCCCCCGCCGGGTGATGACTCTATACTGCCCGGCCATGAATCTTCACCACCTCGCGATCTTCGCCACGGTCGCCGCCACCGGCAGCCTGACCGCCTCGGCGCGCAAGCTGCACGTCTCGCAACCGGCGCTCTCACGTGAACTGAAGGCATTCGAGAGCCGCCTTGGCGTGACGTTGTTCGAGCGTCACGCCAAGGGCATGCGCCTGACGCAGGCCGGGGAGGAGTTGAACCGCTACGCGGTGCGGCTGTTCGAGCTCGAACGCACCGCCGAGTCGGCCATGCGTGAGATCGCCGGGGCACTGCGGGGCCGTCTCACGCTTGGAGCCAGCAACACGATCGGCACGTACGTGCTGCCGGCGGTGTTGGCTGTCTATCGCCGCCAGCGGCCCCGCGTGCAGATCTCGCTGTTCGTCGGCAACACCGAGCAGGTCTCCCAGGGCGTCGACGACATGCGCTTCATGGTTGGGTTCATCGAGGGACCCCTGCACCTGCGGGGCCTGCGTAGCACGGTGTTCCAGCACGATGAGATCGTCCCGGTCGCCGCGCCCGATCATGCCCTGTTCCAACACCGCACGCCGCGGGCGGCCGATCTGACCGGCGAGCCGGTGCTGATGCGCGAGCCCGGCTCGGGCACGCGCGAACTGATCGCTGCGGCGCTGCAGCGCGAGCACATTCTGCCGGGGGAAACCATGGAATTCGGCAATACCGAGGCGCTGAAGCGCGCCGCCGTGCACGGCGGGGGCATCGCCTGGCTACCGCGCATCTGCATGCACAGCGAACTGCGCGCCGGGTTGCTGCGTGAGCTGCCACTGCCGCAGCTGAGCATCACCCGGCCACTGATGATGGTCCAGCGGGAGAACGCCCCGGTGGAACCGGCGGCCGAGGCATTCCTGCGCCTGCTGCAGCGACCCGAAGCGCCCCCCCGCCCCTGAGCCTCAGGCCGGCGCGGTGAGGCGCGCAAGCACCGTCTGCACCGCCAGCGGGTCGCTCGACTCGACCGCGAGGCGCGTGAACGGCTCGCCCGCCGCCAACGGCTCGAGCCGCTGGCGCTGCCAGTCCAGCACCGATTCGTCCGCCTCGGAAGGATCCTGCGCCGCGGCGGCCCGCGCCCGCAGCCGTTCCCGCAGCACCGACACCGGTGCGCGGCACGTGACCAGGTAGACGGGGGCCCTCACCCGCGCGCCGAGCTCGGCAAAGCGGCGCCGATCCTCGCGCCGCAGCAGCGTCGCATCGACGATCACCGTGTAGCCGCCCACCAAAGCGTCGTACGCCTCGCGCGCGAGGTCCTCGTATACCCGTTCACTGATCTCGGCGGCATAGAGTCCCGCGGCGAGCCCGGACCCGGAGTGCTCGAAATCCGTCAATCCCGCACGTCGCTTGCGTTCGATGTCCGAGCGCAGGTGCACCGCTCCAAGCGCCGGTGCGATCTGCCGGGCCAGCCAGGTCTTGCCGGCGCCCGACAGCCCGTTCATCACCACCAGGCGTGGCTGGCGCTTCCCGAGCGCCGTCGCTGCGTGAGCCACCAGCCGCTGGTGCTCCGCTCCCAGTGCCGCTCGCTCGGTACCGGGGCTGTGCTGCGCCGCCGACAGCGCGGCGACTTTTGCACGCACCAGTGAGCGGTGTGCCTCGTACAAACGGATGAGACGGCAGGCATGGTAATCGCCGCTTCGTTCCAGATAGCCGGCGAGAAACGCATGCGCATGGGCGGGATAGCCGTGCGCGGTCAGATCACTCGAGAGAAACGCAATCTCGTCCGCCACGTCAATCCAGCGAAAGGCCGGCTCATACTCCACGCAGTCGAACGGGACCAGTCGGCCCGCCTGCACGACGATGTTGCGGCTGTGCAGATCGCCGTGACACTCGCGCACGCAGCCGCTCGCGCGGCGACTCGCCATCCACGGTCCGGCTTCATCAAGATGCTGCTCCAGAGGCGCGCGCAGCGCCTCGACGGCCGAGCGGCCGTTGAACAACTCAGCTGCCGCGGCGCACTCCGCCAGATTGGCAACGAGCAGCTCGCGGATGCTCTCGGGACGCCCCAACGATGAATCCGCCGAGATCGTTGCAAGCGTGGTGTGAATGTCGGCGAGCGCTCGACCGAATGCATCGAGCGCCTCCGCACCGATCCGCCCGAGAGCGAGTTGCCGATCGAGCTGCGCATCCGCCTCAAAGCGTCGCATCCGCACCGCATATTCCACCACCGTGTCCTTGCCGGGCGGGCCGAGGCAGACACGCACCCGAGCCTGCTCGGCCACGATGCGGCACACCTGCAGATACAGCTGCGGCGCGAAGCGCTGGTTCAGGCGCAATTCGTCATCGCAGAGATGCCGGCGCCGCACGGCATCGCGCTGATCGACGAACGGGTAGCGCACCGGACGCTTGATCTTGTAGGCAAACTCCCCGGCGAGAAGCACCCAGGAAATCGGCGTCTCGATGAGCGAGATCGGATCGGCCGGATGCGGATACGCCGACGGGGCAAGGAGCCCCGCGAGCGCCTCCGGCAGTGATCTGCGCGCATCGGGGCTTGCCGTTTTGCGCAAAATGCGCGCTGCGTTCACGTCATCTCACCTCGTTGAGTGCTGACACGCCCCAGGGCCGCATCAGCCAAGCGCAAGACCAAGACCGTGCGGGCATTGCCGCCCGCACGCTTTGCGTCCGACCCCTTACTGCGGCGGTGCAACACCGTGCTCGCGGGCGCGCTCCTCCATCTGCCGTCGGTGCTCGGCACGGATGTGCTCGCGCTCCTGCTCCGTCTTGGCCGCGCCCATCTGCGCCTGATAGCGCGCGACCTCCTTCGGCGTCATCATCGAGTAGCCGGAAATCTGTGCGCGCTCCTGCTGGCGGGCGTGCTCCTGCGCGCGCACCTGCGACTCGCTCAGTCCCGGGCCCAGCCGCGCGTGGCGCTGCTGCGCGCGCTGCTGCATCTGGTGCTGATGCTCCATGCGCAACTGAACGCGCTCTTGTTCCGTCGGCAGCGTGCGCAACTGCTCCTCGTAGCGTGTTCGCTCCACCGGAGTCATGAGATTGCCGCCGTAAATCCGATCCCTATCACGTTCAAGCTTCAGATCGCGGTCGTACAGACGGTCCTGCAGCCGATCATGGAGTCGATCGGGGCTTCGGGTCGTAAGCCGATCACGATCCAGCAGGGGCGTCCCGCTGCTGCTGTGAATTCCGGCACCGCCACCACCGCCCCTGGCGCTCGCAAACACGACGGGTGACGACAGGGCCAGGGTCGCAAGCATTGTCATCGTCACTGCCGACTTCGATAGATACATTGCATTCTCCCGCAATAGCCACCGCACACCGGCGCACTATCGCTGTGCTGCTCCGCAGGCGGAATCAGCAGATGCCCCTACGTACAATGCGCCAACGCGGGCAGGCCGTGCCGCGGCATTGCGCCCGATCAGCCCCTCGGGCGCAATGCAAGATCTGCCGGTCTTAGGGGGAGCGCTTCTCGAACCACCTATCCATCTGCGCCAGCGCCGAGGAGAGCAGCGTGCAGAGAATCGATTGTTCCGTGACGCGCGGATCGCGGGCCCTCCGCGACGACCGCAGGGCGACGCGATCCGCGCGTTCATCACAGGCGGCTGCGACTCAACCGGGCGGGAACCTCGCCAGCACGGCGTCGACCGCCTTGCGAATCGAGTCAGCCGAATGCACGATGTCGTCGTGGGAAAGCGGTTTCTCAGCCCAGCCGTGCCACACTGGACGATGCGTCTTGGCATCGAACACATCAATCGCCAGAGTTCCCTCGCGGTAGCGCGAGACGGAGACCTGTGAACCCCAGTACGGATAACCCCACCAGTATCGGCCGTATCCGTACCACGGCCAGGCATAGGGCGCCGGATACGTCTGCACCGCAACACGCTCATGCGAGCCGATGGTGAAATCGACGACGAAGTCAGCCTCGTCCCGGTTGCTCACGTAGCGGAATCCCTTGTGCTCCAGGGCGCTCAGGACTGCCAACTGCGCCCGCTCGATCGCCAGCGGATTGGCAACACCGTAGCTCTGCCGAGGCAGCCAGCTGAAGGCATGGTAATTGGCGAACGTCGCCGCCCGATCATAGTCGCTGCCGACGCGCAGCGACTCGCAGCCGCCGAGCGCGAGCACAGACAGCATCAACACGAACAATGCCGGGCGACGCCACTGCGTGACCCACGCTCGATTCATGTCGAATAGCTGTCGCATGGCGCACCTGTACCGTCGCGTTGGTTCGGACCGCCTCGCTGCTGCACACTGCCCCGACGCACCGTTGGGGTCCATCCGTACCTCTACCGACGATCCTAGCGCCAGGAGCAAAATGCGCGATGCCCCAGCAGCGCGCCATCTGGGCTAACATTGCTCCGTTTGCGCAGGATGGCCCGCTGGGCCCAGATCGCACTGCACTGACCGATTATTCCCGCCGCCGCGATACTCCCGACTGACCGTACAGCGCCCTGTCTGCTCGCGCGCCATCGCTCGCGTCCACAGCGCAGCCCCCGCCCTGGCACGGGCGCACCATTGCTGAGAGCGCTGCCGCGCTTGGCACCTCAGCGCACGGACTCAGCGCCGCGCAGGCCCTGGCTGCACTGACGAAGCTGGCGACACCGATCAGCACGGTGCTGCCCCAGGGAAGCCCTGCGCCTGATCGAGACGAAGGACTTGTGGGTCGACGAGTCAGCTCTCACCGGGGAGTCGGTGCTGGTCGACAAGTCAGTGACGGTCGTCACCCCTGAGGCCATGCTCAGCTCCAGCGGCCACACGCACACGGGCTCCGCAGCACCCTGCTTGGGCTGCTCGCGACCGGCCATCTGGCGCAGGTTGCACCGAGGAATGTCACCGTCGAGGTCAGCACCGTCGCCCAGGCCGTGGCCGCACGCACCGGCGTCGGCGCCCCCGTCGACCGGGTGACCCTGACCCATCGGGTCGGTTATGCCGACCTGGGCCTCACCACCGGCGCCG
>JAJZFQ010000287.1 GCA_021805275.1 Pseudomonadota bacterium | reverse complement strand
CGACCTCGAACCAGTTCGCGCTGCCGGGTGTGGGCAATTCGGCAAACCTGATCGCGTTCTACCAGAAGCACGGAATCCAGGCGCGCCTCGCGGTGCAGTGGCAGGCCTCCCAGCTGCTCGGGCTCGGACAGGAGCAGAGCGGTGGAGCGTTCGGGGCCGAGCCGGTGTATCTGGCGTCGAATACGGAAGTGGACTTCAGCACGAATTACGCGATCAATAAGCATCTGACTGCGTATTTCGAGGCGCTGAACCTGACCGATTCGGTGTACCACACCTATGGCCGGTTTAAGAACCAGACGCTCAATCTGGTAGACTACGGCCGTTCGTATACCATTGGACTGCGCGCCAGCTTCTAGGTGAACAAGCCTGTCAAGGCGGTCGTCATCGTCGGCGGAGGAACCGCTGGCTGGCTCACCGCAGGCATCATCGCCGCCCGCCATCAAGCTCGGATGAAGGCGGGCGGCCTTTCGATCACGCTGATCGAATCTCCGGAAATCCGGACGATCGGCGTGGGGGAGGGCACGTGGCCGACGATGCGCTCGACGCTGGAGCGGATGGGCGTCTCGGAGACCGCGCTGTTTCGCGAATGCGATGCGGCGTTCAAGCAGGGGGCGAAGTTCGTCGGCTGGACCACCGGTGAGGCCGACGATGCCTACTACCACCCCCTCATGGTTCCTCAGGGCTTCAGTCGGGTGAACCTCGTGCCGCACTGGCTACAGGCCGGCGGCCCCGTCAGCTTTTGTGATTTCGTGACTCCGCAAGGCCGGCTGTGCGATGCCGGGCTTGCGCCAAAGACCATTGCGCACGGCGAGTATCGGGCGCCGGCCAATTACGCCTACCATCTCGATGCCGGCAAATTGGGCGTGTTTCTCGCACGGCATTGCAGCGAGACGCTCGGTGTCCGTCACGTGCTGGCCGATGTCGAGTCGGTGCGGCAAAGTGAATCCGGCAACATCGAAAGCCTGATCACCCGCCAGGCCGGACAGATCGAGGGTGACCTGTTCATCGACTGCACGGGCTTTTCGGCACTTCTGATCGGCAAGACCCTAGGGGTCGGCTTTCGCGAGTGCGGCGATGTTCTCTTCTGCGATACGGCGCTCGCGGTGCAGGTGCCGTACGAATCTCCCGATGCACCGCTCGCCTCGCAGACCATCTCCACGGCCCACGAGGCCGGCTGGACCTGGGATATCTGTCTGCCGACGCGCCGCGGGGTCGGCTACGCGTACTCGAGCCGCCATACCAGCGAGGAGGCCGCGCGCGAGACGCTGCTGCGCTACATCGGGCCTCGGCACCGCGATCTGCCGGTGCGCAAGATCCCGATCCATGCCGGACACCGCGAGACGTTTTGGAAGAACAATTGCGTGGCCGTGGGCCTCTCGAGCGGCTTCCTCGAGCCGCTCGAGTCCTCGGCCATCGTGCTGGTGGAGCTGTCGGCGAAGCTGCTCGCCGAGCAGCTGCCGGCCTGCCACGAGGTCATGGATCTCGTGGCCAAGCGGTTCAACGAGACCACGATGTATCGCTGGGGCCGCATCATCGATTTTCTCAAGCTGCACTATGTGCTGACCCGGCGCACCGACACCGCATTCTGGCGCGACAACTGCGATCCGGCGACCGTGCCGGAGCGGCTGCGGGAACTCTTGACGCTCTGGCGCTACCAGTCGCCGTGGTTCTATGATGAGTTCGATCGGCTGGAGGAGGTATTCCCGGCGGCGAGCTACCAGTACGTGCTCTACGGCATGGGGTTCAAGACCGAAGTGGCTGCCGAGGAGACCATCGATACCGCTGCGACCGCGCGGCGCTGCGTGCAGGATAATGAGAAGATGATCGGCGAGCTGAGCATGCGGCTGCCGACGAACCGCGAGCTTTTGAATAAGATTCACCAATACGGCCTGCAGCCGATCTGATTGCCGCCGCCATGACGAACATCGTACCGCTCAGCAAAGAAGCGCACCGCGAACTGAAGATCGACGCGCGCGCCTCGGCCGCCTATGGCGACAACCGGCACTTCGTGCAGGTGATCGTCAATGAATTCCCGCATCTGCTGGTGCACTATCCGATCCTGTTCGGCAAAGAGGCGCAGACCGGCCAGTTCTTCTGCGGTGCGATGCTTGGGTTCGTCGCGGGAGAGAATCAGTTCCTTCACGACTGGCAGCGCGACGCGCAGTTCTACCGACCGCTCAGCCTGCAGCGCGAGCCCTTTTACGCCCAGGGCCCGGGGCTCGCCGTCGACCTGGATCACCCGCGGGTCGCCGTCGGCGAGGGCAAGCCGCTGTTCAGTGCACAGGGCGAGCCGAGCCGCTACCTGCAGAGCATCATCTGGGCCTTTCAGGACCTGGTGCCCGGCATCGAGCGCACCCGGATCTTCATCACCCGTCTGCTCGAGCTCGAGTTGATCGAGCCGATCGACATCGAGGTGGAGTTCGAGGACGGCACACTGCGCCAGTGTGAGGGCCTCTACACCATCAATCAGGACACGCTCGCGAGGCTGCCCGATGCGGTGGTGGTCGAGCTGTTCCGGCGTGGCTACCTGACGCTGATCCAGCTCATGATCGCCTCGCTGAAACAGGTGCGCGAGATGGCGCGAGTGAAGAACGCGCGTCTGCTCGAGCACACCGCGGGGCTGGCCGCCGCACCCGACGCCGCGGCGCGCTGAGCGCGCGGCCGAGTCGAGGGATTTCGCATGGCACGCGCCCCGAGGGAGATCGACGGCCGCGAGCTGAGCGGACCGGAGCAGTTCCATCGCGACATTCTCCAACCGTGCCAGCCCGTCGTGCTGCGCGGACTCATCGATGCGTGGCCGGCCGTGCAGGCCGCCCGCCTCTCGCCGCGGCAGCTGCAGCAGTATTTGGCGACTTTTGATACCGGACTGCAGGTCGAGGCGTTCGTCGGCGATCCGGCGATCGCCGGCAAGTACTACTACACCGCGGATCTGAAGGGATTCAACTTCGAGCGGCGACCGATGAGGTTTCTCGATGCCATCGGGCAGATGATCGAGACGCTCGAGCGTCCTGAGAGCGCGACGCTCTACGTCGGATCGGTACCGGTTCCGCAGTGCATGCCGGGATTCATGGCGGCCAATCCCACGCCGCTGCTGCCACAGAGCGCCGGTGCGCGCATCTGGATCGGGCACCGCTCCAACGTCTCGAGCCACTACGACACCTTCGACAATCTCGCCTGTGTGGTGGCCGGCAAGCGCCGCTTCACGCTGTTCGCTCCGGAGCAGATCGGTCGGCTCTACATGGGGCCCATCGATCACACCATGGCCGGTCCGCCGGTGAGCCTGGCGGCCTCGGCGGACGGCGCCGACCCGCAGCGCTTTCCGCGTTTCGAGGAGATCCGCGCCGAGGCGCTGGTGGCCGAGCTCGAGCCCGGGGATGCGCTGTACCTGCCGAAGCTGTGGTGGCATCAGGTCGAGGCGGTGGCGCCGTTCAACGTCATGGTCAACCATTGGTGGGACGCCTTCAGCGCCGGCCCGGATGCGCCCTACACCAGCCTGCTGCTGGCGATGATCAGCATCGCCGAACGTCCGCCGGCCGAGCGGCAGGCGTGGCGGGCGTTCTTCGATCACTTCGTGTTCCGCACGGAAGGCCATCCGCTGCGCCATCTGCCCGCGGCGCAACACGGGCTGCTCGGACCGCTGAAGCCGGACAATTACGGCCACCTGCGGGCGCGCATCATGCGCTTGATGCGAGGCGGGTGACCCGAGCGCCGCCGCGAGGGTGATCACGCACGAAGACCGAAGGCATGATACGCACGCGTCCGTTGACCATAGAGTCGCCCGAGCCGCTCTACCTGTCAGTGAACTTCAGGTGCTCAATTGCAGGGGAGCGGACCGTGAAGCCGTGCGCGCGGGGCGCGGGCCCACACGCTACGTGCCCTGCATGGGCGGCCTAAGAGCCGCCGGGACGTGTGGCGCGCGAGGTTCGAGCATGAGGTGGTCCGCACCGGCCGGGAGCCGGTCCCATACCTTGCGGGGAAACGGCGCGGTATCCTCGGTCCTCTCACCGAGAGGATTCAGAAGAACATGCGCGTGCAGGTGATCGGTTCGCTGACCAAACGCTTGCCTGCGCAGCTCGGGGCGGCGTCTTGACCCTGCGTGAGCCGGGCCGGATCGCGTGTTTCGGGGAGATGCTGCTGCGGCTCGCGGCGGCGCGCGGGGAGCGCCTGAGCGAGGCCGATGAGCTGCGCGTTTACGTCGGCGGTGCGGAGGCGAACGTGGCGATCGGGCTGGCCCACCTCGGGGCCCCGAGCGCGATGATCACGGTGTTGCCGGACAACCCGCTCGGTGAGCGAGCGCTGGCGGAGCTGCGCCGCCATGCGGTGGATACGACCGCGGTGCGCCGTGCTGCGGGCCGCATGGGCCTGTATTTCCTCGAGCGCGGCGCGGGTGCGCGCCCGGCGCGGGTGGTGTACGACCGCGAGGATTCGGCCTTCTGCCGCGCGTTGGACGTCAAGCTGCCTTGGGCGACGTTGCTCGAGGGGTGCGCCTGGCTGCACGTGTCGGGCATCACGGCAGCACTCGGTCCTGCGGCTGGCGAGGCGCTGCTCGCGGCGGTCCGCGCCGCGCGTGACCGGGGACTGGGAGTGTCCTTTGATTGCAACTACCGCCCCTCGCTCTGGCAGGGCCGTGCCGCGCAGGCCGGCACGCGGCTCGCGGGCATCGCCGCGCACGCCGAGGTGCTCTTTGCCAGCGAGTTCGACCTGGCGTTGATGCTCGGGCAGTCGGCGCCGACGGCGAGTGATGCGGATTCGTACGCGCGCACCGCGCGCGCGGCGTTCGAGCGCTTTGCGCACTTGCGCCAGGTGGCGTGCACCTTTCGGCTCGAGCGCGGCCCGGACGAGCAGACGCTGTCGGCCGCCTGTGTGACGCGGGACGGGGATTTTCGCTCCCGCACGCATGAACTGCGCGGCATCGTGGAGCGGATCGGCAGTGGCGATGCCTTTGCCGCCGGCCTGCTCTACGGCGTGCGCGGCGGCTTCGATCCGCAGCACGCCCTCGAGTTCGCAGCGGCCGCCGCGAGTCTGAAGCACTCGCTCGGCACGGACTTCAACCAGGCCACGGCCGAGGAACTCGAAGCGCTGCTGCGCGGCGGCGCGGCGCTGGTGCGCTGAGGCGCCGCGCCGCACCTCAGCGTACGCGGCCGGTCTGCGGGCGGGTGAGCGCCTGGTTGGGCACGAACGGATCGCCCTGAGCGAGCTGCGCGAGCAGCTCCTCCGAACGCGACAGCCACGCCTCCTGCTTGTCGGGCGTGATGTTGTTGTGCGCCGAGTCGATCATTGGTACCGCTTCCTTCGCTGCCGGGATCTCATCGAGCTCGGTCCACAGTCCGGCCGGCGGCGCGGTGGTGTCGATGAATCCCATGGCGATGAGGGTCGGCGCGGTGATGTGCGGGGCGAAGTTGACCGTGTCGAAGTACGCCGCGGTGTGCAGCACCGAGGGATCCTGCGTTGCGTAGAACGGATAGCCCGGCCGGCGACCGTGTGCCAGGCCGTTCATGTCCGCGCCCGACGGTTCATTGACGATCACCGCGGTTTCCTTCCCGGGGTTCAGTCCGGCCGTGGCGAGGCTCTGTTGTCCACCCATGCTGGTGCCCGTGAGGACCAGCGTCTGGCCGTTCCACCACCGGTTGTGGCGGATGTACTGAAGCGCTCGCGTGTCGCGCAGATACATCCCGAGAAAATACGACGTTTGCGGGCTGTGCACCCCGAGGTCCGGATAGTTCTGTGCCACACCGGTCCCGCGGCTCGGCGGGATGTCGTGTGAATCGACGTCGAACACCAGCCAGCCCTCGGCGGCACGATTGGTCGCCCACGCGCTGTGCAGAGGATAGACGCCGGCCCACTGGTAGAGGATGAGCGCCGGAAAGCGCCCGGCATGCGCCGGCATCGCCAAATAGCCGCGCACGTCGGAGCCGAGGCTCTTCAGGCGCACGCGAAACAGCTTCACGCCGGCCTGGGCGCTCGGCAGAGGAGTGAGCTTCACGTGCATCGGCACGCGTCGCAGCGCGGCGAGCTGGCGGGCCCAGAAGGCATCGAAGTTGCGCGGCGGCGGCAGCGATGCGCGCAGTTGCGTCGGGGCGACCGCCGCGCCGAGTGTGGCGACCCGGTGCTCGGCGTAGGCGCCGAACGGGAACGGCGGGGCGAGCGGCTGAAAGTGCGGGTAGTGGGCCAACAGCCGTTGCAGCGCCGGATCGCCTTGGCTCAGGAGCGCCTTCAGGCTCCTGTTCAACGTGAGGTACTGCGCGCGCGACAGCGCCGATGGGGTCGGCTCGTAGTCGACCGTGACGTAGAGCATGGCCGGCGCATCGAAGCGCAGGGCCAGGGTCGCGTGGCCGGAGGCGAGCGAGAAGCTCCCGGTCTTGACGACATCCAGATCGTTGCGTTTGACCGTATAGGCGAAGCGGCCGCGCGGGTTCGGTGCGCCCGCAGGCACCGTCACCGTCCAGCCGACCGTCTGGCCGAGGCGGTAAATGCCATCCGCATGCAGGGGCGTGAACTGGACCTGCGGGAGTGCGGCGAGCGCGGCCAGCGGCAGCAGGCCGCCGGCGAGTGTCAGGCCGAGGGTGCGGGTGAGGCGGCGGGTCGCCGGGGTGCGGTTCATCGGGGGAGTTCCCTGCGCTGCGCAGCGTGGTAGTGAATGGCCTGATCGACCCAGGCGATGAAGTATTTCATGTTGGGCGCATCCGTATGACCGCCGTCATCCTGGCGCCAGGCGAGCCGGCCGGTGAGCAGTCCGACGTTGACCGGTGGCATCGGCGCGGTGAGTGCGTTGCCGCGCACCGGCAGCCCCGGGACGCCGAGCAGCCGATAGACGGCGCTCGCCGCGACTGCCGCCATGAAACTGCCGCGCTGATCGAGCCAGCGGGCATCGCCCATGGCGGGGATGCCGTAGCTGATGAACACGAGCCGCGGCGCGCACAGCGCGATCAACTCGTTGGCGTCAACCGGCAGATCCGCGGGCGTGCGCGGGCCGAACGCGGCACGGGCGGCGTCGTAGCGCAGGAAATTCCCCGCCATCCAGTGATATTCGCCGGCGCCGGCGAGGTTACCGACGGTCTCCCCGAAGTGGCGCCGCAGCGGCGTGGCCCCGCCCTTGCCGGAGGAGCCGATCAGGCCCATGGCGAAGCGAGGATCGAACGCCATCGCGACCAGTGCCGCCTTGCCGAAGCGCGACACGCCTTCGATGCCCACGTGTGCCGCATCGACCGCCGGGTCGGTGCGCAGCGCATCGAGCACCTGGCTCGCCGCCCAGGCCCAGGCACGCAGCGCGCCCCACTGACCCGGTGAGCGCGGACGTCCGTGGTTGGTCAGACCGATGATCCCGCGCGTAAGCCCGGCGCCGTCGTCGGCCTGGACGGCCGTCGGATCGAGCGAGGCAAAGCCCCACCCGGCGGCGATCAACTGCACGATCGACGGGGCACCGCCATCGACGTTGCGCGCGCGCGGGGAAAACATCGAGCGGGAGATCAGCTCGGCATGCGGGTCCTGCCGCAGCACGGCACGCGCGGGCGCATCGTGGCGCGCGAGCACGGCACGCAGTTGCGCATTGAGCGCCGCGAGCTGCTTGCGATCCGGCCCGCGGCGCGGCACGGGAGGGGCGCCATAGGTGAACATGATGAGCACCGGTACCGGATGATGCGCGTGCGCGGGCAACACCAGCGTCACTGGGATGTGCACCGAGAGGGGCCGATAGGCGCTGTTGTCCACGGTGCCGATCAGACGGCGGTAGATGACCGGATATCCGCCGAGGCGGGTGCGCCCACGGGCCGCCACCTTCCAGGTGACCTGGGGCACGCCGCGCGGGATCCGGCCGTACACGTCGTGTTCGAACGCGGCAACGAGTTGCGGGCGGCGGACCTGCCACCAGGTCTGCGCCGTGGTGACGGGGCGGCCGTCCGCGAGCCGCAGCGCATCAGGCAGCGCACCGTAGGGATCGGCCAGGGCTTCATCGTGGTTGGCATGATGGGGCGAGTTCTCATTGCCGCTCGCGCCCGGGCGCAGCGCCTCGATGCCCAGCTGCTCCATCATGTTGCGATGGTCCTGGGCGGTCGTGAACGTCACCGGCGCCCGCCCGTGTCGGGCGGGCGCGGCCGGCGCCGGCACGGCAGCGCAGGCGAGGGTCACCGCGGCGGCGGCGCACACCCCGCCGGCGCGCGGACTCATCGGGGCGTGCCGTCGGGGTGCTTCGCCGGCGAGAACAGCGACAGGGGGATGGCCGCCGCCATGGCGCGATAGCCCGCGGGGTTCGGGTGCAGGTGATCCCCGGAGTCGAACGCAGGGTTCAGCCGCTGCGGATGCTGCCGGTCGCGCACCACCTTGGCGAAGTCGACGACGGCATCGAAGTGTCCGGGCGCGCGGATCCAGGCATTGATCTCGCGGCGGTCGCGTTCCGTCGCGGCCGAGGGGTGGTAGTAGGTCGAGCCGCCGAACGGGGTGATCGTGCCGCCGATGACTTTGATGCCGTGCGCGTGGGCGCGCAGGATGATCTGCCGGTACGCGCCGATGATGTTGCGCACCAGTGCGGCGTGCTGTGCGGCGGAAATCCGCCCGTGGAAGGTGGCGACGCCCAGATCATTGACGCCCTCGAGCACGATCAGGTCGCGCACGCCGGTCTGGCCGAGTACGTCGCGGTCGAAGCGGGCGAGGGCATCGGGTCCGAGACCGTAGCGCAACAGGCGGTTGCCGCCCGTGCCCACGTTGAGCACGCTCAACTGACGCGTGGCCGGCGAGGCCTGCAGCCGGCGGGCCAGATCATCCGGCCAGCGGGTGTCGCTGTTGTTGGGTGTGGCATGACCGTCCGTGATCGAGTCCCCGAGCGTGACGATCGCCGCGGCCGGTCCGTGCACCCGGACGTCGACGCCGGAGAGGAAGAACCAGTGGTTGAAACGCATCGCGCCCGGCAGGCTCGCCGCGGCCACGTGCTCGCCGTGCAGCAGGAAGGACGTCTCGCGAGAGCCGGGATGGCTGGTCTGGCGCTGCGGCGGCTTGCGCAGATAAATCGTCACTGCGAGGTCCGAGAGCGGCGCGGCGTGGAAGGCGACCGGATCGCAGTAGTAGGCGGCTCCGGGGGGGATGCGGATGCCGGGACGGCCGCCGAACGTGAGGCGGGTGTCGGTGGCCGGGTTGATCGCCCCGGTGGTGCGCGAGACCGGCACCGCGATGTGCGCGGCCAGGATGTGCAGCGGTGTGGTGCCGAAGACGTTCGAGAACCGCACGCGCAGTTCGCTTCCACCGACGCTCAGGTGCACGATCTGACGCAGCGTCGCTCGGGTGAGCGCCGCGCTCGGCAGCGTGTTGCCGGGCTCGGGAATCTGCTGCGAGGCCGCCCAGGTTCCGAGCCACTGCGCCGTGGCCCGGGCGGGCGGGCGCGCCGGGGCCGTCGCCGCGGCCTGCGGACGGTGCCCGCCACCGGCGCCACCGGCGCCGCAGGCGGTCAGTGCGGCACAGACCGAGAGCGCACACAGGCACGGCAGGAGGCGTTTGATCAGCATCGGCATGGCATTCCCCTCATTCTACGGCACGCCGCTCGCCGCCGCCGGACGGCTGCCGGCGCGGAGCCGGTGGACATGGTAGCGATATCACGTCTGAGCGACAACCGAAGATCCGCTCGTCCCAAAGGAGATTTCGATCGGCCGCAAAATTGACACTATGGAAGTGGTATCGCTACCATCTGGCGACACTCAAGACGGGAGCAGCGCTCTGTACCTCGGAATTGATATTGGCACCTCCAGCGTCAAAGCGGTGCTGCTCGATGCGCACGGCGGCATCGCCGCGCACGCCTCCGCACCCCTCGAGGTGAACCGTCCCGCACCGGGATTCTCCGAGCAGGATCCGCACGCCTGGTGGCAGGCGAGCGTGCAGGCGGTGCTCGCGCTGCCGGCCGCGGCGCGCGCCGCGGTACGGGCCGTGGGCCTCTCCGGGCAGATGCACGGTGCGACGCTGCTCGATGCCCGCGATCAGCCGCTGCGTCCGGCCATTCTCTGGAACGATGGGCGCTCGGCCGAGGAGTGCCTCGAGCTCGAGCGGCGCGAACCGGCGGCCCGCACCATCACCGGCAACATCATGATGCCGGGGTTCACCGCCCCGAAGCTGCTCTGGGTGGCGCGGCATGAGCCGGAGGTCTTCCGCCGCACCGCACACGTGCTGCTGCCGAAGGACTACGTCCGGCTGCGTCTCACCGGCGAGCGCGTCAGCGACATGTCCGATGCTGCCGGCACCGGCTGGCTCGATGTGGCGCGGCGCGAGTGGTCGGATGCGATGCTGGCGGCGAGCGATTTGACGCGTGCGCACATGCCGCGCCTGGTGGAGGGATCTAGCCCGTCCGCCACGCTGACCGCCGCGGCCGCCGAGCAGCTCGGACTGCCGCGGGTGATCGTGGCCGGCGGCGGCGGCGACAATGCCGCGAGCGCGGTGGGTCTCGGCGTGGTACGACCTGGTCAGGCGTTTCTCTCCCTCGGCACCTCCGGGGTGCTGTTCGTCGTGACCGACCGGTTCCGACCCAATCCCGAGCGTGCCGCGCACGCGTTCTGTCACTGTCTGCCGGACCGCTGGCATCAGATGTCGGTGATGCTGAGCGCGGCCAATACGCTCGACTGGATCGCCCAGGTGGTCGGCGGTGCGGATCTCGGCGCGCTCGCGGCCGCTGCCGAAGCGCAAGGGTTGACGCGCCACTCCCCGCTGTTCCTGCCGTATCTCACCGGCGAGCGTACCCCGCACAATGATCCGCATGCGCGCGGAGTGTTCTTCGGACTGCGGCCGGACACGGCGCCGGCGGAGCTCACTGCCGCGGTGCTCGAGGGGGTCGCCTTCGCCTTCGCGGACGGACTCGACGTGCTCACCGAGAAGAGCGACCAGGTCGGGGAGATCAGCGTGACCGGCGGCGGGGCGCGCGTGCCGTACTGGGGCCGGCTGATCGCCGCGGCGCTGCGCCGGCCGCTGACGTATCGCGAGGGCGGGGAAGTCGGTGCCGCGCTGGGGGCGGCCCGGCTGGCTCGCCTCGCGGTCGGTGAGGGCGATGAGGCCGAGGTCTGCGCCGCACCGCCGGTGGCGCGGATCGTGCACCCCGATGCCGCCCTCGCAGCCCTGCTGGCGAGCCGTCGCCGCACGTTCCAGCGACTCTACCGCGACCTCAAGGGCGCATTCGCGGAATTCGCCTAGCCGGGCGGCGCGCGCCCGGTGGGCAAGGCGCGGGTGCGGCAGGCCCCGCGCCGTCCGTTCATCGAGCTCTCCTCGAGGCCGCGGCACCCGCCGAGCTCCCTGCGTTTCGATCTCGATCGCCGTGACGACGTCGCGGGGCTGGTGGCGGTGGCGCCGCTCGCTCAGCGACCGCGCGTTCTGCGTCTGATGAAGATGCGGTGCGGGTGGCGCAGCTGCTGCCCGGAAGGGTCGGCCGGGACGTCGCGGGCAAACACCCGCCGGTGATCCCCGGTCGGGCCGGGGAGAGAAAAGCCCGAGGGGATCACCGGCGAGACAAACCGACCGATCAGCTCGCCAGGTGCAGCATCGCGGACTTCAGGTGCACCGAATCGGCGCCCACCATCACCTGCACCGTGCCGGGTTCGACGACCTTGCGCATGTTCTCGTTCCAGATCGCAAAGACCCGCGGCTGCAGCCTGAAGCGCACCTGCGTGGCCGCGCCGGGCGCGAGCCATACTCGTTTGAAGCCCTTGAGCTCCTTGACCGGTTCGGTCACCGAGGTCACCAGCTCGTGCACGTACAGCTGCACCACCTCGCTGCCGGCGACCTTGCCCGTGTTGCGCACATTGACCGTGACGGTCACGGTGCCGTGCGCGGCGAGGGTCGGCGCCGACAGCTGCGGGCGCCCGACGTGGAAGGTCGTGTACGACAGTCCATAGCCGAACGGGAACAGCGGCGAGTTCCGCGTGAAGAGATAGCCGCGATGCGCGCTCGGCTTCTCATCGTAGTTGTACGGCACCATGCCGACCGAGCGCGGGATGGTCACCGGCAGCTTGCCGCCCGGATCGGTCTTGCCGAACAGCACGTCCGCCATCGCGGTGCCGCCGGCTTGACCGAGATACCAGCCCTCGATCAGGGCGTTGGCACGCGGCAGGATGCGGTTGACCGTCACCGGGCAGCCGTTGATCAGCACCACCACCACCGGCTTGCCGAGGGCGAAGATGGCGCTCGCGAGGCGATTCTGGTCGGCGCGCAGGCGCAGCGTGTCGCGATCTCCCAGGTGATAGGTGGCCCAGCCCTCGCGGCACATCGCCACGCGGGTGCCGAGCACCAGCACGACCGCATCGGCGCGGCGGGCGACCGCCACGGCGTGGCGGATGCGCGGCAGGTTTGCCGAGTTCGACTCGAGCACTTCGCGATTGGTGTCCTGGTTGCCGTACGCGAGCAGCTTCACGCCGCGGGCATACACCACGTGCACCCGCGCTCCGACGTAGCGGCGGATGCCCGCCAGAATGCTCACCGGGTGGCTCGGGATGCCCGAGTAGCCACCGAGGCGCACCGGCGCGGCGTTCGGGCCGATCACGGCCAGGGTCTTCAGGCGGCTCACCTGCAGCGGCAGCGTGCCGTCGTTCTTCAAGAGCACGATCGCTTCCTGCGCCGACTTCAGCGCGAGGGCGCGTGCCTGCGGGTCATCGGTGATCGCGCGCGCGTTGCGCACACTGGCATAGGGATGGTCGAACACCCCGGAGAGAAATTTCAGGCGCAGCACGCCGGCGACCGCCGCGTTGATCTGCTGCATCGACACTTTACCGGCCGCCAGCGCCTGCGGCAGGTGCGCGAACGCCTGGCCGTCGGGGAAATCGACGTCGACACCGGCATTCAGGGCGCGAGCGGCGGCATCGGTCAGATTCGGCACGACGTGATGCAGCGTCATGAGCTGCTCGATGCCCAGATAGTCGCTGACGACCACCCCCTTGAAGCCCCAGTCTTTGCGCAACACCTGCTGGAACAACCAGGGATTGGCGGTGCACGGGATGCCGCCGATTTCGTTGTACGCGGCCATCACCACCTGGGCGTGGGCCTGGTCAATCGCCCGGTGGAACGCCGGCAGATACATCTGTCGCAGCGTGCGGTGCGTCAGCTCGACCGGGCCGACGTTAGTGCCGGCCTGCGGCACGCCGTAGCCGGCCATGTGCTTCAGCACCGCGAGGACGTGTCCCGGGGTCAGAGGCAGCGCCGGGCCTTGCAGGCCACGCACCTCGGCGACGCCCATCCGGCCGACCAGGTAGGGATCCTCGCCGAAGGTCTCCTCGATGCGTCCCCAGCGAGGATCGCGGCCGAGGTTGATCACGGGCGTCAGCAGCATGTCGACGCCGCGGGCGCTGGCCTCGCGGGCCACCACGCCGAACACCCGAGTAATCAGTGCCGGGTCCCAGGTGCTCGCCAGTCCGATCGCCTGCGGGAAGCTGGTCGCGC
Organism: Pseudomonadota bacterium; assembly: GCA_021805275.1. The sequence continues at coordinate 21,039 of JAJZFQ010000287.1, read as the reverse complement.
CTCGGGCCACGTATCCGTGCAGTCCTTCCGCATGGAACAGCGTCGGGATGCCGAGGCGCGTATGGTCGATGTCGTAGCGCTGCACGGCGTTCACGAACTGGATGGTCTGCGCGAGGGTGCGCAGTCGGAACTGATCGGGCGCGTAGTCGCCCGGTCGGGCGAGTTGGCCGATGCCATAGGGGTAGTTGCGGGCCGCCTTGGCCGGATCGAAGTCCCCGGCGGCGTTCTCGATCTGTGGCTTGTCGTCCCAGATCGAGGTGATCTGCGCGATCTTCTCCGGCAGCGTCATGCGGCGCAGCAGATCCTTCACCCGGGCGGCGATCGGGGCGTGCGGATTTTTGTAAAGCGGCACACCGGCCGCGTGCGCGCCCGGTGCGGGGAGCGCGGCGAGCAGCGCTGCGGCGGTCAGGGCGCCGAGCACGCGCGCGCGAGTACTGTGATCCTTCATTGGTTGATCCCCCCGAAACCGATGATTGGTATCGCTATCATAACTGACCGTTCCGATTCGTAAACAAAATTTGCGTGCTGGAGACCGCTGAAAGGAATCCGGGGCGAAGTTGCGAGCCAAAAATGGGAGCGTTACCATCGGCCACCCCTTGGGTATGGGACACGTCCGAGTATGGCCGTCGAGCCTCAGTCAGTGCGGGACTCCACCGCTCGCCTCGGCGCTTACCGGTGGCGAATCTGCGCACTGTTGTTCTGGGCGACCACGCTCAATTATATCGACCGCCAGGTACTCGGCGTGCTCGCGCCGGCGCTGGGTCATTCGCTCGGCTGGACCCAGGTCGACTACGGCGACATCGTCGCGGCGTTTCAGATCGCTTACGCACTCGGCCTGGTGTTTGCCGGGGCGCTCATCGATAAGCTCGGTACGCGACTCGGCTACGCGCTCGCCATCGCGCTGTGGAGCTGCGCGGCGATGAGCCATGCGCTGGCGCGCACGGTGTTGGAGTTCGCGGCGGTGCGCTTCCTGCTCGGGCTCGGGGAGTCGGGCAACTTTCCAGCGGCGGTGAAAACCGTCGCGGAGTGGTTTCCGCGCCGTGAGCGAGCACTGGCTACGGGGCTGTTCAACGCCGGCTCGAACATCGGCGCATTGATCGCCCCGCTGGTGGTGCCGGTCGCGGTGTCGCTCTGGGGGCTGCGGTCCGGATTTCTACTCACCGGCGTGCTGAGCGCGCTGTGGCTGATCACCTGGCTCATCGTCTACCGCCCCCCGGGCCAGCATCCGAAGGTCAGCCCCGAGGAGCTTGCCTACATCCGTGCCGATGATCCAGCGCCGGCTGGGCCGGCGCGCCGGGTGCGGTGGCGCGAATTGCTGCGGCACCGGCAGACCTGGGCGTTCGTGGTCGCCAAGTTCCTCACCGACCCGGTGTGGTGGTTCCTGCTGTTCTGGCTGCCGAAGTATCTCGCTCACCGCTATGGGCTCAATTTGACCGATCTCGGTCCACCGCTGATCGCCGTGTACGTCATGGCCGATGCCGGCAGCATCGGCGGCGGTTGGATGGCCGGATGGCTGATGCGCCGCGGCTGGAGCGTCAATGGCGCTCGCAAGGGCGCGATGCTGCTGTGCGCAATCGCCGTCGTGCCGGTCGTGTTCACCTCTGAAGTGCACTCGCTGTGGGCGGCGGTGGCGCTGATCGGATTGGCCGCTGCGGCGCACCAGGGCTGGTCGGCGAACCTGTTCACCACGACGTCCGATCTGTATCCGAGCGCAGCGGTGGCCTCTGCCGTCGGACTCGGCGGTTTCGCTGGCGCCGTCTCCGGCGCATTGGTGTCCACCGCGGTCGGCTACCTGCTGCAGGCGACCGGTAGCTATTCGCTGCTGTTTACGCTGGCCGGCGGCATGTACATCATCGCCCTCGGTCTGTTCCAGCTGCTCGCGCCGCGGCTGACCCCCGTGTCCCTGGCGGACGCATGAGGGCTGCAGCGGCTCGGGACCTCTCATCTGCCGCCGCGCCGATAGCGTGGCCGCACCGTCCGTCTTGGAGATCGCACTTATGACACACGAACCCTCTTCACCGCAGGGCTCGCACCGCGACCGGGAGATCATTGCCGCGCGAGTGATCGTCACCTCGCCGGGACGCAACTTCGTGACGCTCAAGATCCAGACGCGCTCGGGCGTCTGGGGCATCGGCGATGCCACGCTCAACGGCCGCGAACTCGCGGTCGCCGCGTACCTCGAGCATCACGTGATTCCGAACCTGATCGGTCGCGACGCGGGCCGCATCGAGGACACGTGGCAGTTCCTCTATCGCGGCGCGTACTGGCGCCGCGGACCGGTGACCATGACTGCGATTGCGGCCGTGGACGTGGCTCTGTGGGACATCCTCGGCAAGATGGCCGGGCTGCCGCTCTACCAACTGCTCGGCGGGCGCAGCCGCGAAGGCATCCTCGTCTACGGTCACGCCAGCGGGCGGGATGTGGAGGAGGCCAGTGCCGAAGTCGGCCGGTACCTCGAGCAGGGTTATCACGCGGTCAGGGCCCAATGCGGTGTGCCCGGACTCGCCAAGCCCTACGGGGTGACGCGGTTGAAGAACGCGTACGAGCCGGCGGAGAGCGAACTGCCGCTCGAAACCGTGTGGTCGACGCCACCGTACCTGCAGATCGTGCCGCGGCTGTTCGAGCGTCTGCGCGCCGATCACGGCCCCGAGGTCGAACTGCTGCACGATGTGCACCACCGCCTCAGCCCGATCGAGGCGGCGCGCCTGGCCCGGGACCTCGAGCCGTACCGCCTGTTCTGGCTCGAGGACGCCACGCCGGCGGAGAACCCCGAGGGCTTCGAGCTGATCCGCCGCCACTCGGTCACGCCGCTCGCGGTGGGCGAGGTATTCAACTCCATCTGGGACTGCCGCACGCTGCTCGAGCGGCAGCTGATCGACTACATCCGCACGACACTCGTGCACGGCGGAGGCATCACGCACGTGCGCCGCATCGCCGATCTGGCCGCCCTGCACCGGGTACGCACTGGCTTTCACGGTGCGACGGATCTCTCGCCGATCACGCTCGGGGCGGCGCTGCACTTTGATACCTGGGTGCCGAACTTCGGTATCCAGGAGTACATGCGGCACACCGAGCAGACCGACGAGGTGTTCCCGCACGACTACACCTTCCGGGACGGCTGCCTGCATTGCGGGGAGAGTGCCGGTCACGGTGTCGGACTCGACGAGACGCTGGCCGAGCGCTTTCCCTACAACCCCAAGCAACTGCCGGTGGCGCGTCTGACCGACGGTACGATGTGGGACTGGTGAGCCGGGGCGCAGAGTCATTCGAGTTGGCGCAGTACAGCATTTTTACAAAAGAGAGGGGACGGGCATGATGAGGCGAATCCATCGAGCAGCGGGCATGCTGGCCGCACTGTGCGGGGTGCTGTGCGCGGGGACGGGTGGCGCTGCGCCCGCCCGCACCGCGGTGCGCCCATACAAGAACTTCAGCGTCGCGGTGTACATCCCAGTCACCTCGACTCGGCAGCTTGCCAACCCGCAGACGCTGCGTCGACAGTTCCAGCGCATCTGGAGCCAGGTGCACTTCAACAAGGTGTACCTCGAGGTGTACCGCGACCAGGTGTTCGCCGACCCGGCGACGCTCGATCGGATCGCGGCGTTCTTTCGCCGCCGAGGCATCACGGTAGACGGCGGCATCACGCTGTTCGCCGGTCGCAACCAGTACAATCAGTACAATTCTTTTGACTTCGAGAACCCGCACGACGTCGCGATCTGCGAGCGCGCGGTGCGCATGGCGGCGGGCCATTTCAATACCATCATTCTCGATGATTTCACGTTCTTCAATACGCGCAGCAACGCCGACATCAAGGCCAAGGGGTCCCTCAGCTGGACGCAGTACCGGCTGCGCAAGATGCGCTGGGTGGCGCAGCATCTGATCATCGATACGGCGCGCCAGGTCAACCCGCATGCCAAAGTGATCATCAAGTACCCGAACTGGTACGAGCACTTCCAAGGGCTGGGCTTCGATCTGGACCGCGAGGCGAAGATGTTCAGCGGCATCTACACCGGCACCGAGACTCGCGATCCGGTGCACACCGCGCAGATGCTTCAGCAGTACGAGAGCTATCTGATCTACCGCTACTATCACAACATCCGCCCGCACGGGGACAAGGGCGGCTGGGTCGATACCTTCGGCGACCGGTACGTCGATCGCTACGCCGAGCAGCTCTGGGACACACTGTTCGCCAAGTCGCCGGAAATCACGCTGTTCAGCTGGCCACAGCTCGCCGTGCCCGAGGCGGTGAGCCCCGGTGCACGCTATGCCTGGGCGGCGGATCGCACCAGCTTCGACTGGAACGCCATGGTCCGTGCGTTCAAGGCGCCACCGGGCAGCGAGGCGGTGCCGGGCTGGGCCAGCGTTGCCGGCTATGCGCTCGGCAAAGTCGACAAAATTCTCGGCAAGCTCGGGCACCCGATCGGGATCGCCAGTTACAAACCGTTCCAGTCAAGCGGCGAGGACTTCCTGCAGAACTACTTGGGCAACATCGGCATCCCGATCAATCTCGAGCCGCACTTCCCGAGGCATGCTCCGATCGTGCTGCTCAGCGCGGAGGCGGCGGCCGACCCGCACTTGGTGGCGAAGATCCAGGCGCGGTTGAAGGCCGGGGGCGATGTGATCATCACCTCCGGGTTGCTGCACACGCTCGAGCAGGAGCATCGCGGAATCCGCGCCATCGCCGACATCACCTACACCGGACTGCCGATCATGGTGCGGCACTATCTGGGCAGCATTGCCGGTGGCACCACTGCGGGACTGAACGTTCCGGGTGAACGCGCGGCGCGGATCGTCTTCCCGGAGATTCGCTTCTACACCAACGACAGCTGGCCGGTGGTCGAAGGGGAGGCGTCGGCTCATGGCGTGCCGCTGCTGCTGATGACCGGTTATTCGCGCGGGGAACTCTACGTGCTGGACGTTCCGAGCAACATGGGAGATCTCTACCGATTGCCCGAACCCGTGCTGAATACACTGCGGGGGTATCTGCTGGCGAACTTCCCGGTGCGCATCAACGCGCCGGCGCACGTCGCAGTGTTCGCCTATAGCAATCACACGTTCGTCGTCGAGTCGTATCTGGCGCGTCCCGTGACGGTGCGCATCTTCGTACATCGAGGGGCTCGCCAGCTGCTCGATCTGGCCTCGGGGCGCACGGTGCTGTCCTCGCCGCTCATCACGCCGAATCCGTTGCCGAGCGAACAGGGGCAGAGCAGCTTCGTCGTCAGGCTCGCGCCCCATTCGTACCGCGCGTTCGCGGTGCAGTGAGCCGAGCCGCACGGCGCTTGTGAATCGACCCGCCCCGGCCTGCGTCGCTATCGTTGCGGCGCCGGCCGGGCGCGGAGCCGATCAGAGCCGATAGGCCTGTTTGGGCAGCCGATAGACCAGATCATGCGCCACCTGCAGCGCCTCGTCCTCAGAGAGGCGGTGCTCGGCCACCCACCGGGCGAGAAATGCGCAGTCGATGCGCCGCGCCGCGTCGTGGCGCGCCGGAATTGACAAGAACGCGCGCGTGTCGTCGTTGAAGCCCACGGTGTTGTAGAACCCGGCCGTTTCGCTGGTCTGCTCGCGAAAGCGCAGCAAACCCTCGGGGCTGTCGTGGAACCACCAGGCCGGTCCCAGTCGCAGCGCCGGATAGTGTCCGGCGAGCGGCGCCAGTTCGCGGCTGTAGCTCGATTCATCGAGCGTGAACACGATGATCGTGAGGGCGCGCTCGTTGCCGAAGCGATTCAGCAGCGGACGCAGTGCGGCGACATAGTCGGTCCGCGTCGGGATGTCGGCGCCGATGTTCGCACCGAAACGACGGTACAGCGGCGTGTTGTGGTTGCGCCAGGCACCGGGGTGAATCTGCATCACCAGGCCGTCCTCGAGGCTCATGCGGGCCATCTCGGTGAGCATCTGGGCGCGGAATGTCTCGGCATCGGCGTCGGTGAGTTCCCCGCGGCGCGTGGTTCGCACGACGCGCTCGAACAGCGCCTCGGCGTCCCGTTCACCCAGATCGGTCGTTAGCGCGGTCGGGTGGCCATGGTCGGTGGAAGTCGCGCCGAGGGAGGCAAAGAAGGCGCGTCGCGCCCGATGGGCGCCGAGATATCCCCGCCAGCTGAACGGATCGAATCCGCTCAGTGCGCCGAGGCGCTCCAGGTGCGTGAGGAATCCCGGGGTGTGCGGATCGACCACCGGATCGGGCCGATAGGCGCTGATCACTCGTCCGGGCCAGCCGCTCGTGCGGAGGGCGGCGTGGTGCTCGAGGGAATCCAGCGGCGACTCGGTGGTGGCCAGCACTTCGATGCTGAATCTCTCGAACAGCGCGCGTGGGCGGAAGGCCGGCGCGGCGAGCCGCTCGCAGATGCGCGCGTAGGTCTGCTCGGCGTTCGCGCTCGTGAGGGGGCTGTCGGCGCCGAACACCTCGGTGAGGACCCAGTCGAGCCACAGGCGAGAGGGAGTGCCGCGGAACAGGTGGTAATGCGCGGCGAAGGTGCGCCAGATGGCCTCGGGCGCCGGCGGGCTGTGCCGCTCGCCGTTCGGTTCGACGCCGAGCGCCTCAAGTGGCACACCCTGACTGTAGAGCATCCGAGTGATGTAGTGATCCGGGGTGATCAGCAGGGCGGCCGGATCGCTGAACGGCTCGTTGGCCGCGAACCAGCGCGGATCGGTGTGCCCATGGGGACTGATGATCGGCAATGCACGCACTTCGGCGTGGAGACGTCGGGCGATGGCCCGGGTCGCCGGCTCGGCCGGAAACAATCGATCGGGGTGCAGTGCAGGGCGGGCAGGGTCAGTCATGTTCGCGGCTCGTGGGGCGCTCGGGGCGCCGCTGAGGACGGGACCCCGATGGGTCCGGGGGTTCTCGGGGTCAACGCGGCACCGGGGCGTCATCCGGCGGGCATGCCGCTCCGGTCCCGGGTGTTCCTTCGAGGTAGGGAATGCAGAACGCCTCGTAGGCCTTGAGTGAATCGGGGGGGGGTGCGACCCCTGGGGGCAGCGGCAGATGGGAGATCGATTGGAAGTAGGCGATGCTCGCATCCCGCCACCATTCGGCCTCGTGCACCTGGATGGTCAGGAACGCGGCCGTCAATTGGAAGCGACGCGGATCGACGAAGCGGGAAAGCCCGCGCCATGTCCTGCGCATCCGCTTGACGGCGGTGACGCCGCGCACGTAGTGCAGGACTAGCGAGTCCCACAGCGTGTGGCCGGACGCCAGGCGGTACGTCCACGGTACGTGGTGGAACCACAGGAGCAGATTTTCCGGACAGCGCTTGAGGCTCGCGAACCGGGCAGCGACGTGCGGGGCGTACTGTGCGACGGCATCGCTGCCGCTGGCCGTGCGGTCAAAGCCGATGCCGCTCGCGTCCGCGCGGCTGTAGTAGGTGTCCGACCAGTCCGGTGGGACGTGCGCGCTCGGGGCGATCCACGGGCCCGGGCCGTAGTGCGTGCCGGCCATCTGACTGGCGAGCCCGAGAGGATCGCTGTAGTCGACCACCGCTTCGCGCGAACCCATCATCATGTGCACTACGGGACGCACGAACTTTGCGGCATTGGTGAAGGTCATGCGGACCCACTGGGCGGCGATGGTGCGGGCCGAGGCGTTGGGATTCCAGGCGAGCCGTCCGAACACGTACCAATTGGACTGATTGAAGATTGAGCCGCACCAGTTGCGGTCCGAGCCGATGTTGGCGACGCCGGCGATTGCGGTGTCGTGCTGGCCGTAGAGCGAGCCGTCAATGACCCGTGCGACCGTCGAGCCCGGACCTCGGGCCCAGGTGTCTGCGCGCAGCGCTCCCTGGAACAGCGTACCGAGGTAGACGAGGCTGGTCTGCTGGCCAAGGTATTCCTTGGTGATCTCCAGTTCGAGCATCAGGTGCGTGTGCGGCATGGCGCCGAACAGTGGATGAAACGGCTCGCGCGGCTGGAAGTCGAGCGGCCCGTTTTTGACCTGCAGGATCACATTGCGGTCGAATTTGCCGTCGAGCGGCTTGAAGATGTCGTAGGACTGGCGAACGCGGTCCTCGGAGTGCGGGTTCGTGGAGTAGACGAATGCACGCCACATGACGATGCCGTGATGAGGGGCGAGCGCTCGGGCGAGCAGATTGGCGCCCTGCGCCTGGGTGCGGCCGTAGTTCTCCGGTCCCGGTTCGCCTTCGGAATCGGCCTTCATCAGAAAGCCTCCGAAATCCGGCACCGCGCGATAGATCGCGGCGACTTTGTGCCGCCACCAGGCCTGCACCGCCGGATCGAGCGGGTCGGCGCTCGTGAGCTTTCCGACCGTGATGGGTGCACTGAACGGCACCGACAGGTAGATGCGGATCCCGTAGGGCCGCAGCACATTGGCGAGCGCAGCGACCTTGGCGAGGTACAGGGGCGTGAGGATCCACGGACTGGCATTGACGTTGTTCAGCACCACCCCGTTGATGCCGACCGAGGCGCACGCGCGCGCGAAGTCGGTGTAGCGGGGCGAGAGGTACTGCGGCAGTTCGCGCCACTTCCAGATCGAGTCTCCGGCGTAGCCGCGCTCGACACTGCCGTTGAGGTTGTCCCAGAAGTCGAGCACGCGCCGGCGGATCTTCGGCCGCGAGGCGATGGCGAGCGGCGCGAGCGGCTGGCGGGTCTGGATCTGGCGCAGGAAGCGGAACACCCCGTAGAGCACGCCTATATCGGTATTGGCGGCGATCACCGTGACGCGGTGGGCGTTGATCTGCGCGGTACGGATCACGTAGCCCTGTGCACCGAGCCGGCGCAGGCCCAGGTGCAGCGAGCGCAGCAGCGGTGCGCTGCGCGGTGTGCCGAGCACGATCGCGCCATTGCGAGTGACGGTCGGCTCGCTCGGGACCGGGCGCGAGAGCAGTCCCGTGAGCCCCCGCTCCAGCTCCTGGGTCGCAGCGCGCAACGTCGGTGAGTCTGCCGCGCCCGGCACCAGCTCACGCGCCGAGTGGCGGTAGCGCTTCTGCCATGCGCCGTGCACCGGCACGTAGCGCAGCCAGAGCCGGTAGCCGTCCTCGGCATGCGCGGCGACGAACACCGTCGGCAGGGCGAGCAGGGCGGTGGCCCCGAGGACTGTTGTGCAGCGTCGTGCTGCCTGGGTGAACTGCGACATGCGCCCCCCGGCGATAGTGATTGCGTTGCAAAGTGATAACGCTACCATTACTCTTTCCGCAATGAAACTCAGGCCGCTGAGCGACTCAACGCTGGCGCAGGTGCGTGCGGAGGTGGCTCGTCCGCGCTACGTGCGCGAGGCTTGCCGCGTCGGTTGGCTGCACTTCGGTCCCGGCGCGTTTCACCGCGCGCATCAAGCGTACTACGCCGATCGGCTGCTCGAGCGCGATCCGCGCTGGGCCATCAGCGCCGTTGCGCTGCACAGCGGCGCAGTTCGCGATGCGCTCGCGCCGCAGAATAACCTGTATTGCTTGGCCGAGCTCGCCGCGGCGGCGCCGCTGCGCGTGATCGGTGCGCTGCACGAGATCCTCGTGGCACCGAGTGAGCGGCCGGCGGTGTTTGCGCGCCTCGAGGCGCCCGAGACGCTTCTGGTGACGCTCACCGTCACCGAGAAGGGCTACTGTCTCGGGGGCGATGGGCAGCTTGATCTCGCGCACCCGGAGATCGCACACGACTTGCGGGCCGACGGCGCGGTCCGCAGCGTCATCGGATTTCTCACCGAAGGGCTTCGGCGGCGACACGCCCGCGGCGTGGCGCCGTTCGTCGTGGTCAGCTGCGACAACCTGCCGGACAACGGACCGACGCTGCGCGCGGCGGTGACGGCATTCGCCGCTGAGCGCGATCCGGCGTTGGCCCGGTGGATCGAGCTCGAGGTGTCCTTTCCGCGCACCATGGTCGACAGCATCACTCCGGCGACCGATGCGGACCTGATCGCCCGCGTTGCCGCCGAGTGCGGCCTCGATGACGCCTGGCCGGTACAGCGCGAGCGGTTCACGCAGTGGGTCATCGAGGATGTCCCGGCGGTGCGGCTGGCCGATTGGGCTGCAGTGGGCGTGACGTTGGCTCGGGACGTCTCGGTCTATGACCGCGCCAAGCTGAGAGTGGTCAACGGGGCGCATTCGATGCTCGCCTACCTCGGCCTGTTGCGCGGTCACACCACGGTGGCCGAGGCGATGCGTGACCTGCCGCTCGCGCACTGCGTCGAGCGTCTGTTGCGCGAGGAAGTCGCACCCGGTCTGCGTGCGAGCGGCTCGTTTGAAGTCGGGGCGTACATCGAGGCGACGCTCGATCGATTTCGCAACCCCAGTGTCAGACACCAGCTCGCGCAGATCGCCTGGGATGGATCGAAGAAGCTCCCGGTACGTCTGCTGCCGAGTGTCGCGGAGGCGATGGCCGCCGGGCGACCCTTTGGGCATCTTGCGCTGGCGCTCGCGGCATGGATGCGCTTCGTGGTCGGGCGGGCGCGCGCTCGAGGCGCGCTCACCGATCCGCAGGCCGAGCGGCTGCTCGCCCTCGGCCGCGCCTGTACCGATCAACCGGAGCACGACGTCGAGGGCTTTCTGGCGCTCACGGAGATCTTCCCGCCGCACCTCGCGCGCGCGGCGCGGTTCAGGAGCGCGGTGGCGCAGGCCTACCTCGAGCTGGGCGCCAACGGTTCACTCCCGGACGAGGAGCGCGCGTAGAGCGTCGCTGCGGTCGAGCGCAGGGCTGCCGCCAGCGCCTGTGCGCCTGCGGAGAGCCGATGCTGGCGTCGCGTGATCAAGCCGAACGGGCCGAGATCAAGCCCGATATCCTCGATGAGCACGGTCAGGTCGCCGGAGTCGCACAGCGGCTGCACGATCTCGCAGGGCAGCGGCACGACGGCATGTGCGGCATGCAGCAGGCCGAGAATCGCCGTCAATGACTGCGCTTCGACGACGTTGAGCGGCATGGGCAGATCTCGCTGTTGGAAGACCGCGGTGAGTCGCTCGCGCAGGAGGCTCCCCGGCGGTGGCAGAATCCACAGCTGGGTGAGCAGGTCCTCCAGGCGCACCTGGGGTCTGGCCGCGAGCGGGTGCTGCGCGGCTGCGATCGCCGCATGCACCTCACCGGCGAGCGGCTCCATCTGGAGCTCACCGGCACCCTGCGCATCGAGCAGGCGGCCCACGACCATGTCGAGTTGCCCGCGCAGCAGCCGGTCGATCAGCGGGCGGCTGGAGTCGATGTCGATACTGATCAACAGGCGCGGGTGCTGCTGCTTCAATTGGGCCACCGCGTAGGGCACGAGATTCGTCCCCGGCGTTGCCACCGCGCCAATCGTTGCCTGACCGGCGAGGCCGGACTTCAACGCGGCGATCTGTTCCTGCACCTGGTCGAGCTCGGCGATGATCGCGCGCGCGTGACGAGTGAGGACCTCGCCGTACTCCGTCGGGACGATGCCGCGGGCGTGGCGCTCGAACAGCTGGACATCGAGTGCCTCTTCGAATCCCTTCAAGAGCGTCGAGGCGGCCGGTTGGGACATTCCAACGGCCTGGGCCGCGCCGCCCACGGAACGGGCCGTATCGAGCTCGGCAATGAAGGACAGTTGCCGGATATTCAACCGATTGCGCAGGAATGACTCAAGTCGGCGATGTTTCTTCAAAGACGGCCCCAGGGCAGAACGCTCTGTAATCCATACGAAATTTCATATGGTTCTTATCATATTTCAGATTGGTAGCGCAATCATGACAGCGCTATCGTCTTGCTCAGGCCACACCGGTTTCCTGGGGATTTTGGCGGCTGGTGCACAGGTGCAGCGGGGAGTGTTGCGCTGGTCCAACGGGCGGTCCGAACCGCCACCGACATTCGAATTCTTGAGGGGGGTAATGAACCGTGGCTATTCCTTTGCATCGTCGCCGCAGCCATGTCCGCGCCGTGGATCTGTCCTCGGTGCCGCTTCGAGTCCCGGCCGCCGCAACCGCGCTGGCGCTGGTGCTGGCGATGTCCCAGACCGCGCAGGCACAGAGCCGCCCTGCGGAGTCGGCTCAGCCGGCGACGGCCCCGGCGAGCGGCACCTCGCCGGCACCGAAATCACCGCCGGCGCTGCTGCACGAAGTGGTGGTGAGCGGTCTGCGCCAGATGATGATTTCCTCCGAGGCGATCAAGCGCAATGCGCCGCAGATCGTCGATGCGGTCACGGCCGAGGATATCGGCGCGCTGCCCGACAGCAGCGTCGCGGAGGCGCTCGAGCGCATTCCCGGTGTGATGATCGAGCGTACGGATAACAATCGCGATCCGGCGCGCATTACCGACTCCGGCGGCAATGTGTTCATTCGTGGCCTCTCCTGGGTCAAGAGCGAACTCGACGGCGAGGAGATCTTCTCGGCCAACGATGGCCGTCAGATCAGCTTCGAGGACATCTCCCCGGACCTGCTTTCCGCGATCAAGGTCTACAAGAGCCCGACCGCCGACCAGATCGAGGGGGGAATTGGCGGCGTCGTCGACATGGTCACCCGCAAACCGCTGACGAGCCGCCACAACCTGACGGCCTTCTCGGCGAACTACCAGTACGGGGACATGATCAAGCAGGGCTTCCCGACCGTGAATGCCCTGTGGAGTAACTACTGGCACACCGGCATCGGTAAAATGGGCGTGCTGCTCTCGGGCACCTATGCGCAAGAGGGTAATCGCACCGACAGCATCCAGCTTGGCGACTACGTCGCACAGACGCTGCCGGTCGCCGAAGCCGGCCTGCCGGCCGGCTCGACGGTGTACGTGCCGAACTCGATGGGCTGGCGGCGTCTTGACTGGAAGCAGAACCGCCAGGCGCTCGATGGCGTCTTCCAGTGGGAGTCGCCCAATAATACCTGGTTGTTCACCGCGCACGCCTTTCAGACGAAGGACAACCCGACCGACCTCGAGCATGCCGAGGGCAGCTACGGGGAGTATCTCGGCGCACCGGGGCCGACCCCGGCCGCCGGCTGTTCCGGATACTGCCCGACCGCGAGCTACACCAGCGTTACGCCCGCGGGCGTGGTGACCGCCGGCAAGGTGTGGTTCACCCCACAGCTCGATACCCGCTACGAGAAGGACCATCACTCGACGCAGATGTTCACCACCGATCTGCGCTGGCGGCCGACTGCGGATTTCTCTCTGCGCGGCGATGTGCAGTACGTGCAGTCGCATGCCGACATGGTCAGCATGACGGCCTACACGCAGGTCGGCACGCTGCCGAGCGGAGCGCCGCTGGGCGGCGCCACCGGCGGTCAGTGGCTCACGTTCAACACCGCCGCCAACTCCCCGACGATGCAGCTCAGCCAGACTCCGTACGAGATGAACAACCCGGCCGATTACTGGTGGTGCTGCGCGATGGATCACATCGAGAACAATGACGCGCACCAGTGGGCGGAGCGCCTCGACGGCACCGTCAAGTTCGAGCACAACCCTTGGCTCGATGACTTCCGTTTCGGTGCGCGGGTCGAGGATCGTCACGCGATCACTCGTGAGGGCAACTGGAACTGGTCGTTGCTGTCGTGGGATTACCAGTTCGGCGGCAAGCCCGTGCCGATCACGGCTTCCCCGAGCTGGGCCACCCAGTACGAGAGCTTCAGCAACTTCATGGGCGGCAGCGTCCCGTATCCGGGCGGAGGCATCTTTCCCTCCTACCAACTGGTGCGCAACGGCACCCAGTACGCCTACAACTCCGTGCTGCAGTCAGTCGAGCAGGCGAGCGGCGCGGGCTGGGGTTGGACGCCGGAGACCACCAATTGGAACAATTACAGTCCGCTCAGCGCCGATAACGCCGCCAACGGTGTGAATGACCAGGCGCAGCATACCTATGCGGGGTACGTCGAACTGGACTTCCACCACCACACGCCAGTTGGCCCGATGGATGGCAACTTCGGTGTGCGCGTGGTGCGCACGGTCGACTCCCCGGCGACCGGCGTGCTCGAAATCGCTCCGATCAAAGCCGGTTCGGTGGCGAGTTGCCTCTCGGGCGGCTACAGCGCGACGCAGTGCCAGTACATCTCCAGCGCGATCCAATTCACCGGCAACGGCGGAGCCACGCCGTACACATTCCCGGCGAACACGTACACCAACGTGCTGCCCAGCTTCAACGTGCGCTTCCTGCTGACTCACGATCTGCAGTGGCGCATCGCGGCGAGCGAAGGGATGACCCGCCCGTCGTTCGACCAGATGCTGCCCTACAAGACCATCGGCTACGGATTCCAGGGCAGTACGCCGCTGCCGGCTTTGGTCAATGCCACCAGCGGGACGGCGGGCAATCCCGAACTGAAGCCCATCGAGGCGATCAACCTCGATTCGAGTCTCGAGTGGTATTTCGCGCCGGCGGGCGACATCACGTTCGACATCTTCTACAAGGACATCAGTAATTACATCTTTACCGGCGTGAACAACGAGACGTTTACACGCAACGGCGTGACCCAGACCTTCCAGGTCATGGAGAACATGAACGGCAAGCGTGGCTCGGTCAAAGGGTTCGAGCTGGCGTATCAGCAGTTCTACCACTTCCTGCCGTGGTACCTGCAGGGCCTGGGGTTCACCGGGAATCTCACCTTCGTCGACAGCGCCGGAGGCTCGAACGCCGCGATCAACGTGTTCAACAACTGCGAGGTGGGCAGTACGGTGACGGCGAGTGCGGGCGTGAACCAGAACTCCTGCCGCGGCGGCGGGGCGCAGGATCAGAACCTGCCGCTCGAGGGCATGTCGCGCTGGAGTTACAACGCGGCGGTGATGTATCAGAATCACCACGTCGAGGGGCGACTGGCCTGGAACTGGCGCGAGCGCTACCTGCTGACGACCTCGGCGGCCAACCTCAACGAGCCGGCCTGGATGGAGAATTACGGTCAGCTCGACGGCGAGGTGTTCTACGACGTCAACCGCTACCTGAAGGTCGGACTGCAAGCGACGAACATCCTGCAGTCGCGCACCAAGATCGACGTCGGCGGTGCCACGTTCGCGCCGATCTACAGCTGGACGACCACGGACCGGACCGTGGCCCTTGCGGTGCGTATGCAGTTCTGAGGTGCGCCGTGCGCGGCGCCCGGCTGGGCTAGACTCGCCGGGCGCCGCTGTTCGCGGTGTGCATAAGGGGGGCGGGCGCTCAATGGCCGGACCGCTTGAGAAAATCGTCATTGTCGGCGGCGGTACCGCGGGGTGGATCAGCGCGGCGGTGCTGGCGCGGTTTCTGCGCGGCCGCGTCGCGATCGAGCTGGTGGAGTCCGAGGACTTGGGTACCATCGGCGTCGGCGAGGCCACCGTACCGATCATCCGCGCGCTGAACGGTCTGCTCGGGATCGAGGAGGGCGAGCTGCTGCGACAGAGTTCAGCGACGTTCAAGCTCGGTATCGAATTTCGTGACTGGTGTGCGGCGGGCGGGCGTCACTTCCATTTCTTCGGGGACTTTGGCGCCGACATCGATGGCATCGCACCGCATCATCACTGGTTGCGGTTGCGCGCGCTCGGCGATCCGACGCCGCTGGGGGCGTATTCCTTCCCGTACGTTGCCGGTAGGCTCGGCCGGTTCGCCCCGCCCGCGAGCGAGGCGGGCTCGCCGGCTGCGGCCTATCGGTACGCCTACCATCTCGAGGCGAGCGGGTATGTCCGGTGTCTGCGCGCGGTCGCGGAGCGCAACGGCGTGCGGCGCACCGAGGGTCTGGTGGCCGATGTGCGGCTGCGGCCGCACGACGGATTCATCGCCGGCCTGACCTTGGCGGATGGCCGGCAAATCGATGCGGACCTGTTCATCGATGCGTCGGGCTTTCGCGCGCGCCTCATCGCAGAGGCCCTGCAGGTCGGCTACGAGTCCTGGTCGCAGTGGCTGCCCTGCGACCGAGCGGTCGTGGTGCCGTGCGAGCGCGAGGTGGAACCGACACCGTACACCGTAGCGATGGCACAGGCGGCGGGGTGGATGTGGCGCATCCCTCTGCAGCAGCGGCTTGGCAACGGTTACGTCTACTCGAGCCGCTTCCTCAGCGACGAGCATGCGGCCGAGCAACTGGCCGGCAGCCTCGAGAGGCCTGCGCTCGATGAGCTGCGCCAGCTGCGATTTACCGCTGGCCTGCGGCGCAACGCGTGGGTGGGCAACTGCATCGCGATCGGTCTTGCGGCGGGCTTTCTCGAGCCGCTCGAGTCGAGCGGTATCCAGCTCATCCAGAATGCCGCGGCACGCCTGATTGAGTTCCTGCCGGATCGTCGCTTCGATCCGGCTGTGGCAGCCGAATACAACCGCCTGACGCGCAATGAGTACGAGCGCATCCGCGATTTCCTCATCCTGCATTACTGCCTCAGCACGCGCGAGGACACGGAGTTCTGGCGATACTGTCGCGACATGCCGCTGCCGGAGACGCTGCGCCACAAGATCGACGTGTGGCGCGCGTGCGCGAAAGTGCCGCTGTACAGCGAGGAGTCCTATCGCGAATCGAGCTGGGTGTCGATCTTTCTCGGCATGGGGTGCGTGCCGCAGCGCTACGATCCGCAGATCGAGGGGCTCGATGCCGCCGAGCTGCGGCGGGCGATGCAGCAGCGACGCGAGCGCATCGAACGGGTGGCCCGCACGATGCCGACGCATCAAGCATTCATCGAGCGCCGCAGCGCGCTCTCGCGCCCGGCGTGACGGGCAGGACAGGGGCGTGACGACATCCCAGTGGTCTTCTGAACGGCGCCTGCGCAGCATCGTCATCGTCGGTGGCGGCACGGCCGGCTGGATGGCGGCCGCAGCGCTCTCGCGGGTGTTGGGCACACAGTTCTGCCGCATCGAGCTGATCGAATCCTCGCACATCGCCACGGTTGGTGTTGGTGAGGCGACGATTCCGCCGCTGCACGCGTTCAACCGGCTGCTGGGGCTCGAGGAGAACGAGTTCGTGCGCAGCGTCGGGGGGACCTTCAAGCTCGGCATCGAGTTCGTCGATTGGATGCGACCGGGCCACCGGTATTTCCATCCGTTCGGCTTCTACGGTGCAGCGCCTGAGATCACCGAGTTTCATCATTACTGGTTGCGGCTGAACGCGCTCGGGGGCGCACCGCCCCTCGAGGAGTTCTCGCTCGCGGCACGCGCGGCTCGGCTCGGGCGTTTCAGTCGGCCGAGCCAGGATCCGCGTTCGGTCGCTTCGCGGTTCACCTATGCCTATCACTTCGATGCGGTGCGGTACGCACGGTTTCTGCGCCGCTACGCCGAGCAACACGGCGTGATCCGGCACGATCGCAGGGTGCTCGAAGTCGAGTTGCGAGCCGCGGATGGGTTCATCGAGGCGCTGCGGCTCGAGGGCGGTGAGCGACTCGAGGGGGACCTGTTCATCGACTGTACCGGGTTTCGCGCGCTGCTGATCGAGCAGGCGTTGCATTCCGGCTATGAAGACTGGAGTGCGTGGCTGCCGTGTGACCGGGCGGTGACCGTACAGTGCCGGGGTACCGGCCCGCTGACCCCGTACACGCGCGCGACTGCACGCGAGGCGGGTTGGCAATGGCGTATCCCGCTGCAGCATCGGGTCGGCAACGGATACGTCTATTGCAGCGAGCATCTGGGCCCGGATCAGGCTGCCGAGGCGTTGCTCGGCAGCCTCGAAGGCGAAGCGCTCGCCGAGCCGCGCACGATCCGCTTCAGCACCGGCATGCGCCGTCTCGCCTGGGCGAAGAACTGCGTTGCGCTGGGGCTGGCAGGCGGATTTCTCGAACCGCTGGAGTCGACCAGCATCCACCTCGTCCAGACGGCGCTCACGCGGCTGCTGCGCTATCTACCGGATCGGGATTTTGAGCCACGCTTGCGTGAGGAGTTCAACCGGCAGTCGCGGCTGGAATTCGAGCGGATTCGCGACTTCATCATCCTGCATTACAAAGCCGGGCAGCGGCGTGACAGCGCGCTGTGGCGCTACTGCCGCGACATGTCGATCCCGGAACTGCTCGCCGAGAAGATCGCGCATTTCCGGGCCCACGGCCGACTGATTCCGCTCGGCCACGAATTATTCCTCGAGACGAGCTGGATCGCCGTGCTGCTCGGCCAGGGAATCGTTCCGCAGCGTGCCGATCCTGTAGCCGCAGTGGGCGCGGACGATTCGCTCAGGCAGCGCCTCGCGCTCGCGCACCGCAGCATTCAGCAGGCCGCCGAGGCGATGCCGACTCACGAGGCGTTCATCACACGATACTGCTCCGCGCCGCACGAAGTCGAACGCTCGGCAGAGGATCCCTGATGCATGGAGACCGTCATGAAAGACATCTTCGCGATTTCGCTTGCCGCCGCGATTCTTGGGACGCTGGGGCTGCGGAGCGCGCGCGCGTCCAGTGCGCCGCTCACCGCAAGCAATGCCCGCGCAGAGGTGGTCATCCTGCCGGAGCCGTTGCGCCGCGGCGGCGAACTGATCATGAAAATCGTCGCATTGAATCGCACGCATCACGTGCAGGCGTTCGGCCCGGATGACATTCGGATCACCACTGCGCGCGGAACGACGGTGCCGCTGATGAGCCTCGCTGCGCTCCTGGCTCAGACCCGAGGCCGCGCCGGCGCCTCAGGCGACACGCACTCGTATGAGATCGCCTCATCGGGCGGGCCGACGGTGACGTATAACCGCTCGGGACAGCCGAATCTGCAGAATTTCGCCGGCGGAGACACCGAGGACACGCAGATCGCCTCGCGTCGGCGGCTGAGCGGCTTGGAACGGCGCGCGCTGCAGCGGCAGCGTGCGAGTCTCAAGGCGGCCATCCTGCAGCCGATGCGGATTGCACCCGGCCAGGTGCACGGCGGCGAGGTGGTCACGCGTGCTGTGCGCTTCGGCCGGCATGAACCACACTTTGTGCACGTCGACGTGGAGTTTGCGGGTGCGCGGTACACCTTCACCATTCAGGCGCGGCGCGCCCGATGAGTGCCGACGCTGCAGGGGCGAGGCGCGAGCCGCGGAGCCGCGTGCCGAGCGCATCCGGGGCGGGAGGGTACCTTGGCCCGGCGAGCATGATAGCGGTACCATGTCTGCCGGGCGATGAGTGCGGCGGTCGGAGGGGAGGCGGATGAGACACGCGTGGGGGATCCTTGCACGGAGGGCGCTGGCCCTCGGGGTGCTGCTCGCCACGGGCGTCCATGCCCAGCCGGCGCCGCGGTTGATCCGGGCGCACGGCCGCTATGAGCTCGAGGTCGGCGGCAAGCCATACCTGGTGCTCGCCGCCCAGGTCAACAACTCCAGCAATTACGGTGCAATGCTGCCGCAGGTCTGGCCGGCGATGCGCGCGATTGACGCCAACACCATCGTCATGCCCATCGCCTGGGAGCAGATCGAGCCGCGCGAGGGGCACTTCGACTTTTCGTTTCTCGATCAGTTCGTGCGCGCCGCGCGCCGCCATCATCTGCATGCCATTCTGCTCTGGTTCGGAACCTGGAAGAACGGCGGGCCGGGGTACACCCCGGACTGGGTGAAGCTCGACAACCGCCAATTCCCGCGGGTCGTCAACCGCCAGGGCCGACCGATGCCCTCGCTTTCGCCCCTCGCGCACGCGACGCTCGCGGCCGACCGGCGCGCGTTCGTGGCCCTGATGCGCCACGTCAAGGCGATCGACCCGCAGCATACCGTGATCATGGTGCAGGTCGAGAATGAGGCCGGCACCTACGGCTGCGTGCGCGATTACTCCGCGCGCGCCGATCGGCTGTTCGATGGACCCGTGCCGGTGCGGCTGAGACGAGCGTTGCACCTCGGACCGGGCACCTGGCGTGAGCTGTTCGGAGCAAAGGCGGGTGAGTTTTTTCACGCCTGGAACATCGCCCGCTTCGTTGAGAAAGTGGCCGCTGCCGGCCAGGCAATCGATCCTCTGCCGATGTACGTCAATGCGGCGCTGCGCGATCCGCTGCATCCCGGTCCGCCGGTCACCTACGAGAGCGGTGGGCCGACCGACGATGCGCTCGGGGTGTGGAAGGCTGCGGCGCCCGACATCGGACTGATCGGGCCGGACATCTACATGCCCGACTCGGCGCGCTATCGGCGGGTGCTGCAGCTGTATCACCGTCCCGACAACGCCCTGTTCGTGGCCGAGACCGGCAATGCTGCCGTCTATGCCCGCTACCTCTTTGCCGCCCTCGGGCACCAGGCCATCGGCTTCGACCCGTTCGGCATCGATTTCACCGGGTACACCAATTATCCGCTCGGCGCGCACGTGGTCGACGCCGCGACGCTCGCCCCCTTTGCACTGGAATACCAGCTGCTTCGGCCCATGCAATCGCTGCTCGCGCGGCTGAGTTTCGCCGGCCGCCTGCACGCGGTGGCGGAGCCGGACGATGGGCGGGCGCAGACTCTCGCGCTCGGACGCTGGCAGGCCAACGTGACCTACGACATGCCGATGTTCGGCACGACGGTGCGCACGCACCGAGCGGTGCCCGATGGCGGTGCGCTCATTGCGCAGCTCGGTCCGAATGAGTTCCTGGTGACCGGTGTGCATGTGCGTGTCGGCTTCTCTCTGGCGCATCCGCGCCCCGGCGAATACGCGCAGTACGCCCGCGTCGTTCAGGGCCGCTATGCCGACGGCCGGTGGCGCTTCATGCGCATCTGGAACGGAGACCAGACCGATTGGGGCCTGAACTTCACCTCCATCCCGCAGGTGCTGCACGTGCACCTGGGGACTTACTGATCTCGAGGAACGACTCATGTCACAGAGCGATTTCACGGCACCGCGCCGCATCTTGACCTGCGGCCTGCTCGGATGGGCCGTGCTCACCGCAGTGCTGGTGCCGGACGCGGCGCGCGCCGCCGGGGCGCTCGAGCGGATTGCCGACGGCGTCATTGTCACGCCACGCGCCGGCGCGGCACGGCGGGTGCGCCTCGAGGCGCTTGCGCCGCAGATCATCCGGGTCACGGCGTTCCCGGGTTCGAGTCTGACGCTGCCGAAGAGTCTCATGGCGGTTCGTACCGTCGGCTCGGGCGTGCCGTTCACGGTGCGTCAGACCGACAATACCGTGGCGCTCAGCACGGCGGATCTGACCGTGCAGGTCCGCCTGGGCGATGGTCAGGTCATCTTTCGCAACGCGCGCGGTCAGGTGCTCTCGCGCGAGCTGCCGGGCGGCAGCAGCTTCAAACCGGTGACGATCGACGGTGTTCCATACTTCGCGATCCGTCAGCAGTTCGAATCGACTCCGGGAGAGGCGTTCTACGGCTTGGGGCAGCACCA
>JAJZFQ010000247.1 GCA_021805275.1 Pseudomonadota bacterium | reverse complement strand
GACGGTGCCGTGCGCTTGCAGTAGAAAAGGCTCCCGATCGGCCCGCGGGGCCGTAACCTTCGACGGCATACCCGTCAATTGCCATAGATTGCCTGATAGCGCCCCACGTGCCGCGAAGTCTCGCACTTGAATCGCACTTGGCAGGCACAAGACAGTCAAGCTACTGATTTGCTGAAATCAGAGATGGGTTCGATTCCCATCACCCGCTCCATTCCCAGGCCATGCCGGGCAAGCGGCGGCAACAGTCTCCTTTGATCGCGATCGCGCCGAAGATCACGGCAAACCACCCCGCCTGGAGGAGCCTATTTCTTCGTTGCCATCCGTCACCATGAGCGCTCCCCCGGGGTCCTCCGTCGCGCCCTCGGCGATCTCGCACCGGTCAATGCATGAGGCGACGTCAGCTGACCCGCCATATCCGGGTGTCCGGACCTGCGGCCCCGATGGCGCCCAACTCTATAGTCCGTCTAAGCATCACCGATAGCACGGCTCAGCATTGACCGGAATTCACATCGGGTCCGGCTTTTTTTCTCGCAGCTGTGCGAGCAGACCGTGGATATCCGGCATTCCCCATTGCTCAATGATCTTACCGTGCGACAAGCGGAAGACGGCCATCCCCTGGATCCTTACTTTGCTGCCGATCGGTGCGATGCTCTGAAATTCGCCGAGTTGAATGCCTGTCGACGTGAATCGGATTGCAACTTCGCTTCCCTCGGCCACGCCAAGATAGCCTTTGCTCCAGAGTTCGTGCTCCGAGCGGAGCACGATGGCGTTGTTCTCCGAGAAAATTCGCGACGCCGTTTGACAGCCGCCAAAGACAGCGGCGGGGAGGATCAAGTGTGGTCCAGTTTTACTTCGGCGTTGACAGGATGATAAAGCACAGTAACAGCGCCATTTTAAACGTGGATGTCTCCGAATGGGACACGAAGCTTGGATGCATACCAGAGACCCGCGCCTAGCCGGCAGGCCTGCGATCCGGCGAGAGTTCCGGGCCAGCACCGAGTGCACGGAAGGCATCGCGCGACGTCGAGTCTCGAGCCTCACGAGCTCGTCACGATGCGTGAGCCCGATTGAGCTGCTCCGTGGCGTCTGCGTGCGCGTGATCCAATTGCGCCGCGCCGGCTTCAATTTGCGCGCGCGCCATCCGTAACTGCTGTTCAGCAATCTGCAAACCCTCGTCCGTAGCTCTTGCCTTCAGCGCAAAGAGCGACGCCCCGACGGCTTGGGCGACGTGCGCAATCAGCTCGCGCTCCTTCGCCGCATAGTGCTCGCCGGGAGACTGCCCAATCACTAGCACCCCAAGCAGATGATCGCGCAAGCGCAGGGGAAAGACGTTGCCCTTGCGACCCAGATCATTCGGCGCTTCGCTCAGCTCGACGTCGCTATCGCGCGCGGGCATTGCCGTGACCGGTGATGATCATTGATCTGAGCAGATCATCCTGTCCTGCCGGGCATATTCTCTCCCATACGTACGGTCAGACTCTGAGCGGCGGTGCCAATTGGTCCGCGAATATCGCTCAACACAGACAACGTCTCTCCGAGTCCAGTCGGACCGAAGTTGACACAGGTGTCGAAACCCACCCATCCTGTCTCGGGCTGACGAAAGAAATGCACGGTCAGATCCACGTTAGCGAAGAACACTCTGCTGGGGCGCTCGCGGACGACCAGCCCATTTGCGGTGTCGACCACTTTCAGGAAGCAGGCAACGGGCGGATCGGCTTCTCCGGCGACCAGTGGATAGCGGGTGCGGACCCAGCTGCGCCCGCGACCTGGACGGGCGTCCACATCTTGGCGCACCTCCAAAGAACGAATGAATCCGCCGCTCCAGACTGACGAAAACGCTTGTGCGCGCATGCCCTCGGGCGAGGGCAACGGGGTCCATTCGGTACCTTGCACTTGTGTGGTATTCGTGCCCGCGAGACGCCAGATGCGCGCGCGGATGCTGGTCTGGTCCCCATGCCGCATGCTCGCTTCGATCAACTCAATGGATCGTCCCGACCGCAACACCTCGACGTCGACGGTGAATTCACCCGAATGAATAACGCCGAGCACGTCGATCGACACCCGGGACACCAGCTTCTCGCTAGGCAAGCGACGCTCTACCTCCGCCAGTACCAGACCGGAGGCAGGCGCCAAATGCTGCTCACCAGGTTGCCAGGCGCCTTGGGAATGCAAAGTCGAGATGAACCGATGCACGCCGAGGCGGACATAGAAAGCGTCGGGGTACACCTCGCCCGAATAGCCGAGGTGGAGGTTTGTGGCGGCGGCCATGCTTTCTAGTTTAGCGCGTCTTCTGGCCACGAGGGCCGTGGCGTTCCGGGTTGCGTTTGTTCACGCCCAACCCCTGCCGGTGCGCCACTGTAGTGAGGATTCAGGCCGCATGTTCGAGTTGGCAGGGCTTAAGCCCCAGCGCCCCCGCAGCGCCACTTCCTTGAGCGGCGCGAGTCTTTGCGAGGCCTTTGTCATCAATAACGGCAAGCCAGTCCGCCGTGGCGTGCGCAACGCGGATCTCGAGCATGAATTCCGCTTGCAATGCTTGACTCGGATGCGTTTCTGCCTCACGCCTGAATTCGACTACGTGCGAGTAACCATTCTCCAAAGTGCGTCTTGGCCGCCACCGTACATCGAGACCTCGACTCAAGGCGGGACTCCTTGGGCACGGATGCGCCCATCGCTCTGCGTTATGGAGTTCCCGGCGATGGAGGACCACTCGAGGTTCGCTGCCGAATTCGCGCAGATGCCTCTATGGCGGTCCCTCCCTGCCGTTCTCAAGTATGCCGGCGTCTGTTCCGCTCAAGCCGCGCCGCGTCCCGACATTGGCTCGACGCGTCATGGACGCGCAACAGGGATCTCAACGCCGTCCCCGGTACGCGCTTGATGATCACCCCCGAGTGATGCGGCACGACTGGCAGCTGCGCTTTAACCGCCCCCCCTTTCGCCGTAAGCGACTGGCGGAAAGCGGGCCGCTCATGCCGTCGCACTGGCGCGCACCCCGGCCTCAAGGCGACAATAGTCACGGCACAGCGCGAGGACGAACCGGATGATTGAACATTTCTCGGATCATGCCGCCAACGAGCGGACCTTCCTGGCCTGGGTGCGCACCGCGATAGCGGTGATGGCGTTCGGCTTCCTGGTCGCAAAATTCAATCTGTTTTTGAAGGTCGCGGCGCAATCCCTGGCCGGCACCAGCGGGCGCAGCGTCCCGGTCCCGGGTGGCAGATTCGGCGACGTGGCCGGATTGATATTGATCATTGCCGGCACGGTAATGGTAGCGATGGCCGCAGCACGATTTGTCCGCACCAATCAGGCCATTGACTCCCCCGAGCGACATTCCGGCGACGCGCGCATGGACCTCGCACTCTCCGCACTCATGGTCGTCCTGGGAATTGCGCTTGTCGTATACGTCTTCCACGCCCTCCTTGCGACCCTGTGACTTGCGGGCGGCTGGGAGACTCTTCGGCAGGCACCTCGCAATGGTGGGATTGCCCTTTCCAGTCCCGACCGATTGGCCTCTGCACGGCAATGATGCGCCGACCTGGCCCATGCCTGAGACGTCACTTTGGCAGGCCGAGGCCCGAGCGGCGCCCCCCCCGCGGCCCGCAGCGCCTGATGCGCGGCACCAGGATATAACCCGGCGCAGAGCGCTCGTATGAGCGCCTTTCAGCGTCCTTTGCCCTGCCGCTTCTCACGCTTTGCTGCGCGCTTCTCCTCCAAGGTTTTCGCCGGCTTCTTCTTCGTCTCTTTCTTTTGATCCATACCTTTGCTCATAGGAGTCCCCTTAGCCCGTTTCGCTGGTAGCGGGAGTATACGGCCTTGCCGCCAGGTTGATCCACGTTGAATGCGCCATGGCGCTAGCAGCGGAATGGGATGCTTGCCGACGCATCGCAGCCGCCTTGAATGAACATGCCGGTGACCGACTCGATTTCGTACCGTTGTCGCCCCTGAGACCCGTCAGATAATTTGCCGGCCCCGATACCACCCGTGACAGGGCTGCGGTGCTGGTCTGTTCGGACAGGAGGCGATCGTTGCGACGAACACGCCCGGGGGACTCCTGTCGCGAGGATCGTCCTCATTGCAGGAATTGCGACTCACACCGAGCCGCGCGAGCGCATCGCATGCACGCAGTCTCGGTACTGCGCGAATCTGACACCGAGTTGCCGCTGGATCGGGATGCTCGGCGGTACGCCCGAAGACAATGAATCGGGATCGCTTTCATGATAGAAATGTCACCGGGCGCGGGAATCACTCCCTTTTTTGCCAGATGAGGGACGATCCAGATGGGGCTTGAAATCATTGGCGCAGGCTTCGGCCGCACAGGCACAGCATCTACTTTCACCGCGCTTCAGAGGCTTGGCTTTCCCTGCTATCACATGCAGGAAGTGCTCTTCAACAAGACCAATAAAGGTCATCTGGAATTCTGGCGAGACGTCGCCAACACTCCAGCCGGCACCCACCACGACTGGAGTCGGGTGTTTGCGCGCTACTCCGCGACAGTCGATAACCCGGCCTGTTGCGTCTGGCCCGAATTGTTGGTCGCGTATCCGCAGGCGAAGGTACTGCTGACGCTGCACCCGCGAGGCGCCGAGGCCTGGTACGACAGCACGCTCGATACGATTTACTTCACCGAGACACTCTGGCAGTTCAAGGTGCTGGAATGGTTGACGCCGTTTGGGCGGAAGTTCGGCGACATGTCGCACAAGCTGGTGTGGGGGCGCGCATTGAAGGGTGTAATGACCGACAAGGCGAAAGCGGTTGCACGCTATAACGCCTACGCCGAGGAGGTTAAGACTTTGGTTCCGGCAGATCGGCTGCTGGTCTTTCAGGTTACCGACGGGTGGGGTCCGCTGTGCCGCTTCCTCGGGGTTCCCGAGCCGCAAGAGCCATTCCCCAATCTCAACGACCGGGACCAGATCAGGAAGGCGATTCGCGGCCTGATCAGAGGCTGCTACGTGACGCTTGCGGCCTACGTGACCGGAGGCGCCGCAGTGCTGGCCGCACTCTGGTGGGCGTTGAGGTGACAGCCGTGTCAGTGCTCACCGTGCCGTGCGCGAGCCGGGCAGCTGCGGATTGCGGGGGCTGATCCCGCGCAGCTGAGTTCGAGTGTCTCTCAGTCTGAAGACTTATTGATTGCTGAACACTGCGCCGTGTGGGATGGCACTTCCATGCCATCCGTCGGGCCAGGTGCGCGTGAAGTTGATTGTCGCTGCCAGCAGCGTGAGCTTCCCGGTTCGACGGTCCACCGTGGCGAAGCGGACGGAAGTATCGAGCGCCCCGTAGCCTGTAATGACGAGTCGATTTCCGTTGGGCTCGAGCGCAAGCCAATGCGGATAGTCATCTGGCGGCAACAGAATGCGGCTGACCTCGTGCGGATGCTTCGGATCTCGAAGATCGAGACTCACAATAGCGTGCCCGCTCTGCATGGTTTCGACCAGATAGTGCCCAACGACCACCGGAACTTCGCAGGTGCGGTACCCGAAGTCATAGACATGCTGCAGCGTCGGATTGCTGCCAGACAGACCTCGCACCAGAAAAAGACCGCAATTGAACGTGGGCACAACCACCGTGGTGCCGTTTTGCAGCACACGAGGTTCGGATGAATCTGCCGCCGTGTCGGTGAACCAGTGCGACTGGGGCGGCAGGCGCATCGTCTTGATCAATTTGAGGTCCGAGAGCCGCCACACCTGGGCAACGTGGCTCACCTGCGCCGCCATCATGTCCGCGCTCCCGGTGACCACGCGATTGCGCTTCGCAATCACGGCGAGACTGTATGGCCGTATGTCGGGATGCCCGGGTGTGGCCGCCGCAGCGACCCGTACGACCCGCCCCTGGGGATTGAACTCGATGAGACCGCCCGCGGCATGGTTGAAGCCTCCCGAATACTGGAACGTCGCCAGCGTGTCGCCGTTCGGCAGGTACGCGAAGGAATGCGGGTTGCTGAAAATGCCTATGCTGCCGAATTTTCTCAGCAGGCGAGGGTGCCGAGGATCGCGCAGATCGAACACATAGGTGCGGTTTGCGAGCCAATCGTTGGCATATAGAACATCGTTGGGCGGTTCGGAGTAATTTGTGTGATGCACCATCACCGCTCGTCCGACAGGCAGCGTCGTGACCAGCCTTCCGAAGGACGGCCCCGGGCGAACGTCGAACACTGCCAAGAAGTCCCGCCCCAACCCTCCCCTGCGGCGCCATGCGGCACGATCGGTCGGCGCAATCGCGCCCATTGAGGCATGTGGGTGACTGGCCTCCATCGCCCAGACGAACAGATAGTGGCTGCCCGCCGGCGCAGCTGCAGCGCGCAGCGGGAGTCCGAGCGCGAGCAGGAAAGCGAGGCAACGGGCCGCTCGTCTCCCGGTCATCGACATTGCTTCAATTGAGTTCAACCGAGTCACTTGAGCTCTCCCGCAACCACCCGGCCATGATCGATTTGACTCATCTGGCTGAGTCCAGCGTCCCCGGGACACCCTTATTCCAGCGCTCACTGGCCATGCAACTGTATTCAAGACAACGGCACTGGATGCACTTATTCGCCGTTGTGGCTCACCCGCCCCTGGGCGTTACACCCCGGACCGGCGCAACGTCACTGCACATCCCTCGCCGCCTGCAGCCAAACACTCCCCAAGCGGCGGGTCAATCCGCACCGCCACCGGCCCGCTGACCGCCCGCACCGGATGGCCGCGGTCCGACGAAATAGCACCGGATCACTGCATTGCGAGCGATGGCCCGAGGAAAATCACCCACGTGGCAAACTCATCGTCAAAATCCTCGAACTGGTGCTCGACTCCCCGTGGCACGAAGAGCACATCTCCCGGTTCGAATGTCGTACGCTGTCCGGCACAGACAAACGTGCCCGTTCCGCTCGCGACGACGTAGACTTCGTCCCGCGCATGGGGCTCCTGGGAATCCGTGGGCCGCGGCCGATAGAAGCCGACGTCGCCGGAGGACTCCTGGAGCAGGCGGGTGTAGATGGTGGCACCGGAGGTGACCGCCTTCATCGCCTCGCTCCGCGTTATATTTTTCATTATGGTCTCCGGTTGCCACCATTCGCGCAAAGCCCCGGCTGCACACGCAGATTCCGTGCTGCTTCCGCATATCATGAAACCCATGCGTCACGACCGTCAAGAAGGCATGAGGCACATCAGCCAATGTGGAGCGCCGTCGGCGGCGCGGCGACGGCCTTTCATCTGGCAAGTCCGGCGCACTCTGCCGCCTGACCGCGCGCGGGCCCAGGGGCCGCGCAAAGAGGTCGAGGCCTACTTCAAGCAGCCACTTCGGGCAGTGACCCGAAGGACACTGGCCGACGCGGCCTTCCGGTCACTGACGGCCAGGTGAGTGTTTGGAGTCTTCGCCGCACCGGCCTTGCGTCGCGGGCAGCCCGCAAGATCCTATGCGCACACTGCACCGCGGCATCTCGGCGGCTGGCCAGTCTGTCGCCGCAGCTTCACGACCGATGGTCAGCGCGACTGCGTCACGATGGGTTGCGGCGTCGCCGCAGCCGCGTGCGGCAACTCGACCAGGACGTTCAGATTGTCTGCATTGTCGTATGTGCCATCCCAGACATTTCCGCCTTGGTCCACCGCCAGTGACAGCGGATCTGCATTGGGGAGGTTTGAGGGTTGAAGCCACCAACGAGCATCCGGTCGAGCAATCGGTCGCCGCGCTCGGTGCAATCGACACGACCGCCAGTCCCGTGTAATGGCCGCCGCTGTCGATGGACACGGCACCGTTCGAGCTGACATTGGCTGACACCAGCATATTGTCGCTCCCATCCACGGCAATCTGGCTCGAATTGAACGTGACGCCTGCTGCGCCGGGGAAGGCATACAGCTTGCATCCGCTCGAGCAGTCACTCGCCGCGGAGGCGCTCACGCTCAGGACCCCGAGGGGGTCTGACGAGACGGTCGTGGAGCTGATCATGGTCCACAGGCCGCCCTTTGAGTCGACCGCCAGAGCCCCGGGGACAACGGTGCCGTAACGCGACAGATTGAAGACCGTGGCGCTCGCCGAGGCCCCGCGGGGCGGAGTGGCCTATCTCAGTCACACCGTCATCCGCCAGACCTCCCTGGCATGGCGTTACGCCGCAACGGGTCAGTTCGACAAGGCCCGCCCGCTGTACGCTGCGGCGCTGCGTGCCGTGCACCGCGCCGAGCCGATGCCCGGCACACTGACCGACATGGTCGAGGAACGGTACGGCATCGGACTGCTTCGGGCAGGACACACTCAGGCGGCGCGCCTGATGCTCGAGGCCGCATACGCGCATCTCGAAAAATCGATCGGCAACGACGGGCTGACCGCGGAGGCGCTCACGTATCTCGGATAGCTGAATCTGCGCGAGGGCGCAGCCAGCCTCGCGTTGTCGCAGCTGCGAACGGCCTACCAAGTCGAGCTGGCCAGTGGCGGCGCTGATCACCCGATGACGCTGCGCGCGCGAGCCTGTCTCGGTCTCGCGGAACTCGCTACGGGCTCCGTGACCGACGGCCTTGCCGACCTGCAGGCGGCGGTCATCGCGTACCGGCAGGTGCTCGGCGCGCACGCCCCCGAAGCACAGGTCTTCCTCTACGACTGGGTGAAGGCGGCTCTGCGGACCGGGAAATCCGCACCCGTCACGCTCGCCGCGGTCCGCGCGCTCAATGTGGCGGACCTCGCGCAGGCCGCACCGTGGGGGCGACTGGACCCGGCGGCTCACGACGCTCGAGGCATCGCTAGCGACGCGCGGCTGAGCGCAGCGCCGGCGGCGAGCAGCGCGCTTGACGCAACGGGGTTGCGAGCGTCTAATTACTAATACAATAGTAATTAAGGGCGCCGATGCGACTGACGGATCGCGAGGTGGACCTGATGAACGTGCTGTGGGAGCGCGGCGCCTCGACCGTTGCCGAGGTCGCCGCCGGCCTCGGAAGTACTCTGGCCTACACCACGGTGCTCAGCATGTTGCGCACGCTCGAGCGCAAGAGGGCCGTGACCCGTGTAAAGGAGGGCCGCGCGCACCGCTATGCGGCGCGGCTCGAGCGCGCGCCGACCCAGCGGCGCGCCATCGCCGCCATCGCAGCGAAATTCTTCCAGGGTTCGCTCGGTAACCTGCTGGTCCACCTGCTCGAGCACGAGCGGCTGGACCGGTCCGAGATCGCGCAACTGCGCGCGTTGCTCAAGAAGAGCCGACGGGATGCCTCATGATCGGCGCTGCGTTGTACGTCGTGATCGTCGGTGCATTTCTCGGCGCAGCCGCGTGGTCGGCCGAGCGCATTCTGGCCAGCCTGCGCTGGCCCCGGCGCGGGGCATGGCTCGCCGCCGTGCTCCTGTCGGTGGGACTGCCCGCCTGGCACCTGCCGCAAGCAGTGCCGGACCAATCTCCCGTTCAGTTGCCGGCAGCGCAGCTTCAGCGGGCGTTCCCTCTTGAACGGCCGACCGCCGCTTCGGCCCACTCCTCACACACGCCCTCACCACGCGCGCCGCTGCTCCTGCGAGCGCGCTTAGCGCGGCCGTTCTGGAGCACACAGGTACGTGTGCGGGTTCGACTGGCGTTGCTCGTTTCCTGGGGTCTGCTGTCGCTGCTGCTGCTCGGACGAATGCTGATCGGTACGCTGGCACTGCGCCGGCGGACGCGGGAATCGACGATCGCGGACCTTGATGGTGCCGCCGTCAGTCTCACGGACGATCTGGGTCCGGCCGTTCTGGGCCTGTGGCAACCGCGAATCCTCGTTCCGCGGTGGCTGCTCGAGGCGCCGGCCGAGCAGCGGGCCGCGGCGCTGGCGCACGAGCGCGAGCACTTGCGCGCGCACGATGCGCGCTGGCTCGCGCTCGGACGGCTCCTGGTCAGTCTGCTGCCGTGGAACGTGCCTCTGTGGTGGCTGTTCCGGCGGCTCAGACAAGCGATCGAGGTGGACTGTGACGCGCGCGTGGTGCGCGGCGGCCTGGCGGCGACCGCCTACGGGAAGTCGCTGCTCGCCATCGCGACGCGGGCCCCTGCGGTCGCAGGACCGGCGGTCGGTCTGTTCGAGCGTCGCTCGCAACTCGGCCAACGCGTGCGCATCCTGGTGAGGCCGACCCGGCGGTGGTGGCGGTGGGCCGCGCTGCCGCTGTACGCGCTCACCTTCACGGCCGCGCTGGCCGCCGGGACGTTCCCGGCACCGCCCATCGATGCGGCGCTCGGCGCGCGCAACGCGGCACTTGATCTGGCCCGGACGGATGCAGCGCAGCGCCGAGACGCTCAAGCCGCGACGCGCCGGCTCCTCAGCAACGGTGGGCCGGATGCCCTGGCGGCCGCTGCGCTGCTCGTACCGGCGAGCGAACTTCGATTCGCTCACGGCAGGTTTGTCTCAGCGGCCGACGCGACGCGACGGCTCGCCTGGTTGGCACGCGCCGCGGCGATGGCTCCAGAGCGACCCGATCTACTCCTGCTCGAGATCAGCCAATGCCGCGCCTTGCGCCAGGCGTGCAACCTCGCGGCGCTCGATGCGCGCCTGCGCACGTTGGATCCGGACAACGGCGCCGGCTGGCTGGGTGCACTAGCCGACGCTGCGAAGAACAACGACAGTTCCGGCATCGACGCCGCTCTGGCGGCCATCGGCAGGACCCACCGCGTCGATGCGTACTACACCGCCCTGACGGCGCATCTGACGGGCGCGCTGCATGCAATCGGCGGCGAGCCGATGATGGATGCGTTGACATCGGTCGAAGGACAGCTCCAGTCGGAGCTTTTCGATGGCGTCCTCGCATTGGGAGTCGTCTGCAACGCGCCGGCGGGTCTGACGGCACGGCGAGCGGATTTGTGCCGTACCGCCAGCCTCGCGTTCGAACACGGCGACACCCTGTCCACCAGCATCGCGGGCAGCGCAATTGCGCTGCGGCTGTGGCCCGACGGGTCGGCGCAGCATCGCCGAGCCGCCGCCACGCTTCGCCAGCTGGATTATATGGTGGAGCAATCACGCCAGCTGCTGTCACCGCCCGGTCGTCGCCTGCGGACACTGCTCGATGAGATGGATGGCCGCTACTTCGAGCGGCTCGTGCAATGGGATGCCGCGTTCGCAAGCGAGCAGACCGTCCTGCGCGCCCAGTTGGTGCACGCGGGCCTGCGTCCCGACCCGCCGCCGGACTGGAAAGACCCCGACTCCCTGTGACGCGGCGTGGATCGGCGTGATGAAGCGCCGGTTGGCGTATGGCGGGCAAGCCCGCGGGACTCAGTGCCGCCCGGAATGCCCGAAACCGCCCACACCGCGCGCGCTTTCGTCGAAGCGCTCGACCACCTCGAGCGCCACCTGCACCACGGGCACCACCACCAGCTGCGCGATACGCTCGCCCGGCTGAATGATGAACATTTCTTGCCCACGATTCCAACAGGAAACCAACAGCTGGCCCTGGTAGTCCGAATCGATCAGGCCGACGAGATTGCCGAGCACCACGCCGTGCTTGTGCCCGAGGCCGGAGCGCGGCAGGATCACCGCGGCCAGCCCCGGGTCCGCCAGATGAATGGCCAGGCCGGTCGGGATCAGCTCGGCGCGCCCGGGCGCCAGCGCGAGCGACGCATCGAGGCAGGCCCGCAGATCCATCCCCGCCGAGCCCGCTGTCGCGTAGGCCGGCAGCGGAAATTCCCGGCCGAGGCGCGCATCGAGAATGCGGATCTGCAGCCGCCGTGGCGCGGCGGGGGCGCTCAAACCGGCACCGTGCCGCGCGGGTGCGCGGCGCGGGCTGCCGCATGGAATTCGCCGATCAAGCGGATCAGCTCGCGCGCCAGGGCCAGTTTCGGCCCATTGCCGAGGTCGTGCCGCTCGGTGCGAGACAGCACGATCAGGCGATTGTCCTCGCAGTCGAAGCCCTTGGTGTGGCTGACCTCGTTGGCGGCAATCAAGTCGAGATTCTTCTTCAGCAGCTTCGCGCGCGCATAGTGCTCGAGCGATTCGGTCTCGGCGGCGAAGCCCACCACGAACGGCCGCGGGGCACGCGCTGCGACCGTGGCCAGCACGTCGGCGGTCCGCTCCATCTGCAGCTGCAGCCGCTCGTTGGTTTTCTTGATTTTCTGTCCCGACGGATGCGCCGGACGGTAGTCGGCGACCGCGGCGGTGGCGATGAAGATGTCGGCCCCGGCGACCTCGGCCTGCACGGCCTCGAGCATCCCCTCGGCGCTCTCGACGTCGACCCGCCGGACACCGGGCGGGGTCGCGAGCCACACCGGGCCGCTCACCAGCACCACCTCGGCTCCCGCTTCGCGGGCGGCCTGCGCGACGGCGAAGCCCATCTTGCCGGAGCTGCGGTTACTGATGAAACGCACCGGATCGATGCGCTCGCGCGTGGGACCGGCGGTGATCAGCACGTGCCGGCCACTCAGGGGGCCGGCCGTCGGCAGCAGCGCCGCCAGGCGGTCGGCGAGCTCGGGCGGCTCGAGCATCCGGCCCGCGCCGCTCTCGCCGCAGGCCTGCGCGCCCTCGCCCGGCCCGAACACCTGCACACCGCGCTGGCGCAGGCGCGCGACGTTGGCGGCAGTCGCGGCATTAGTCCACATCAGGCGGTTCATCGCCGGCGCGACGGCGATCGGCGCCGCGGTGGCCAGGCACAACGTGGCCAGCAGGTCATCGGCGCGCCCGTCGGCGAGGCGGGCGAGAAAGTCCGCGCTCGCCGGCGCCACCAGCACGGCCTCGGCCCAGCGCGCCAGCTCGATATGCCCCATCGCCGCCTCGGCGGCGCTGTCCCACAGGTCGGTTCGCACCGGCCGCCCGGAGAGCGCCTGAAAGGTGAGCGGGCCGATGAACTCGCGCGCCGCGGCCGTCATGACGACCTGGACCTCTGCGCCGCGCTCGCGCAGCCGTCGGACGAGTTCGGCGGCCTTGTACGCGGCGATGCCGCCGGTGACCCCGAGCAGGATGCGTTTGCCTTGCATGCGGCGGATTATCCGACCCCACTCCCCGCGGACGCAAACCGGGCGGTTGCCGGTACGCATTTGTGCACAAAGCGGACGATGTTCCCCGCTGCACGGTGGGCGCCGGGCTCGCCACGATGCGCGCTGCGTACTGGAGTCTGCCCATGCCGCCGATCACCCCCGCCGCGACACTGGCGATCCGCGACTGGCCCCGTACCGAGCGGCCGCGCGAGAAGCTGCTCGATCGGGGTCCGGGCGTGCTGTCCGACGCTGAACTGCTGGCGCTGCTGATCGGTTCGGGTACGCGCGGCTGCTCGGCGGTCGAACTCGCCCGCGGCCTGCTCTCGGACTTCGGCTCGCTGCGCTCGCTGCTGCTGGCGGAGAGGGCCCGCTGGACGCGCAAGGGCCTGGGCCCGGCGCGCTATGCAGCCATCCAGGCGGCCGTCGAGCTCGCGCGCCGCCACCTGCAGGAAGAACTGCGCTCGGGCGAGCCGCTGACCACGCCCCAGGCGGCATTCCGCTTCCTGCAGGCTCAGCTGGGCGACCGCCCCTACGAGGTGTTCTGCTGTCTGTACCTGGACAACCGGCACCGGCTGATCGCCTTCGAGGAGCTGTTCCGCGGCACCGTGGACTGTGCCCAGGTCCACCCGCGCGAAGTGGTGCGCCAGGCCCTGCTGCACAATGCGAGCGCGCTGATCCTGGCGCATAATCACCCCTCGGGCGGTCTGGAACCCAGTCCGGCGGACGAGGCGATCACGCGCCGGCTGAAGGCGGGGCTCTCCCTGATGGACATACGGGTGGTGGACCACGTCATCGTGGGGGGCAGCCGCTGCTACTCGTTCGCCGAGCATGGACTCCTCTGACCGGCCCTTGCCGGGGCGCCGGACTGCTGGTATAAAGGCCGGCTCCTGCAGGCGGCGGAACGCCGCTTGCTCCAAGTCTTTGATTTTTAAGGTCGTTGCATATGTCGCGCGTCTGCGAGATCACCGGCAAGGGGCCGGCCGTCGGAAATCGCGTTTCCCACGCGAACAACAAGAAGCGCCGCCGCTTCCTGCCGAACCTGCACACCCAGCGGTTCTGGCTCGAGACTGAGAGGCGCTGGGTATCGCTGCGCATATCCGCGCACGGCCTGCGCACGATCGAGAAGAAGGGCATCGACAAGGTCGTCGCCGACCTGCGCGCCCAGGGTATGAAGATCTGACGGCGGGAGCCCAGTCATGCGCGACAAGATCAAGCTGCTGTCCACCGCGGGCACGGGTCACTTCTACGTGACGACCAAGAACAAGCGCCTGCATCCGGACAAGATGGAAATGCGAAAGTTCGACCCCGTGGCGCGTAAGCACGTGGCCTACAAGGAAGCGAAGATCAAGTAAGCGCGCCGCCGCGGCGCTTCACGCCCGCGGTTCGATGTCGCGCAGATGGCGATGGGCGGAAATCCACGCCCCGAGCCAGCCGAGGGCCATTCCGCCGCAGAACAGGCCGCCGAGTTCCCGGCCGGCGAGGCCCGTCAGCTCGAAACCGCTGCCGTAGAGAGTGGCGAGGCGCGTCACCGGCGCGTGCAACGCGAGCACCGTCCCTTCCAGCACCAACCACGCCAGCAACGCCCCGCCGAGCCCGTAGAGCACCCCCGTATAGAGGAACGGGCGGCGCACGAACGCGTTCGAGCCGCCCACGAGCTTGGTCACCTCGATCTCGTCGCGCCGGTTGAGAATCTCCAGCCGGATGGTGTTTCCGATGACAGCGAGCACACCGGCACCGAACAGCGCCGCGGCGATCAGCACCAGGCGCCGCACCACGGCGAGCATCGCGTTGAAGCGCAGCACCCACTGGGCATCGAGCTGCACCATGTCCACTTCCGGCCAGCGGGCGAACGTGCGCCGCAGCCCCTCGAGGGCAGCGGCCCGGCTCGCGCGCGGCTGCGGCACGATACGCAGCACATTCGGCAACGGGTTGGACTTCAGCGCATCGAGTGCCGCTCCGAAGCCCGAGTAGCGGCGAAACTGGTTCAGACCCTCATCGGCCGAGATCACATGCACCGCCGCCACGCCCGGCTCGGCGCGCGCCTCGACCGCGATCTGGTGCGCCCGCGCCAGCGAGATGCCGCTCTTGAGGTACACCGACATGTCGACTGCGCGGCCGAAGCCGCCCGTGGCCGACTCGGCGTTGCGGACCAGCAGCGCAAGGGCCGCCGGCAGCGCGAGCGCGATTCCGATGACCAGCAGCGTCAGGACGGTGGCGAGCGGCGCCCGTGCCAGCCGCCCGATCGCCCCGAACAACGACTGCGCATGCCGGGTCATGAGCGTGGAGAGCGTCATGGGCGGCCCTACCGGCTGGCCACCAGGGAGGGCAGCGGATCAGGCGTGCCGCCGGTGAGCTGACCACTCGCCAGATTGAGCTCGCGACTGCCGAACTCGCGCACCAGGTGCAGATCGTGCGTGGCCACCAACACGGTAACGCCGACTTCGCTGAAGCGCTTGAACAGGCGCATCACCTCCAGCGCCAGATCCGGGTCGAGATTGCCCGTGGGCTCATCGGCCACGATCAGCGGCGGCTTGCCGACGATAGCCCGCGCGATGCCGACGCGCTGCTGCTCGCCCACCGACAGCTCCATGGGCAGCGAGCGCTCCTTGCCGAGCAGGCCAACCTGGTCGAGCGCCGCCCGCACCCGCTTGTCGATCTCCGCCAGCGGCGCGCCGGCCACCACCAGCGGCAGCCCGACGTTGTCGAACACCGGGCGATCCGCGAGCAGCTTGTGATCCTGGAAAACCACGCCGATCTGCCGCCGGAACGCCGGGATGTGCCGCGCCTTCAGCGCCCCGGTGCTGCGCCCGTTGACGGTTACCGTTCCCCGGCTCGGGCGTTCGAGCAGCGCGATCAGCTTCAGCAGCGTGCTCTTGCCGGCGCCGGAACGTCCGGTGAGAAACACCAGTTCGCCCCGATCGACGAAGAAATTCACGTTGGTCAGCGCTTCGCGGCCATTCGGATAGCGCTTGCTGACGCGCTCGAGCAGAATCATCTGCTCTCCTCGGCTGCGCCCTGGGATCCCTCGAGGAGCGCGATGGCGAATGCACGCGCATCGAATTCCCCGAAGTCGCCTGGCTGCTCGCCGATGCCGATGAAGCGGATGGGCAATCCCAGGCGGCGCGCGATGGCGATGACGATGCCGCCCTTGGCGGTGCCGTCGAGCTTGGTGAGCACGAGCCCGGTGACGCCGATGGCCTCGTGGAATTGCACGGCCTGCGCCAGCGCGTTCTGTCCCTGATTGGCATCCAGCACCAGCAGCACCTCGTGCGGCGCGCGCGGGTCGCCGCGCTGCAGCACGCGCTTGACCTTCTTCAGCTCCTCCATCAGGTGTGACTGGCTGTGCAGCCGACCGGCGGTGTCGGCGATCAGGACATCCGTGCGGCGCGCGCGCGCGGCCTGCAGTGCGTCGAACACCACCGCGGCCGGGTCGGCGCCAGCGTGCTGCGCGATGCAGCTCGCGCCGGTGCGCTCCGCCCACACCGTCAGTTGCTCGATCGCCGCGGCCCGGAATGTGTCGCCGGCGGCGAGCATGACGCTGCGTCCCTCGTCGCCGAAGCGCCTGGCCAGTTTGCCTATCGTCGTGGTCTTGCCTGAGCCGTTCACGCCGACGACCAGGATGGTGAAGGGCTTGCAGTCCGCAGCAATGGCGAGCGGGCGAGCGCACGGCGCGAGAATCTCCTCCACCGCGGTACGCAGCGCTGCGATGAGCGCCTCGACGTCGGCCAGTTCCTTGCGGGCCAGGCGCTTGTTGAGCCCGGCCAGGATGAACTCGGTGGCCTCGACGCCCACGTCGCCCGTGAGCAGCCGCGTCTCGAGCTCTTCGAGCAGATCGGCATCGATCTTGCGGCCGCGGAACAGGTTGCGCAGGTCGAAGGACAGCGCGCCGCGGCCGAGCCGCTGCGACAGTCGCTTCAGAAACCCCTGTCGCGGGGTACCGCCCGTGGAAGCCTCTTTGTTTTCGCGCCCGAACATGGATGCGCGCTAGTGTATCGTAGCGGCTCGGCCTGCACGTTCGAAAGACAGCGCGTGAACAGTTCGTCTCAAACGCACCCGCGCGGCGGCGCGGCGCGCACGCTGCGCATCATCGGGGGCGTCTGGCGCGGCCGTCGACTGCGCTTCCCGGCCGCCCCGGCCATCCGCCCGACGCCTGACCGCGTCCGCGAGACGCTGTTCAACTGGCTGCTGGCCACCCTGCCCGGCGCGCGCTGCCTGGACCTGTTCGCCGGCAGCGGCGCGCTGGGACTCGAGGCGCTGTCGCGCGGCGCAGCGCACGTGACGTTCGTCGAGCGCGACCGACAGGCATCCCGGGCGATCGCGGCGCTTCTGGAGGAGTGGGACGCCGAGCGGCGGCACGACTGGGCAGTCGTCTGCACCGATGCGCGGACGTTTCTCGACGGCGCAGCCCGACCGTTCGACATCGCCTTTCTCGATCCACCGTTCGACTCGTCGATCCTGCCGGAGGTCACCGCTCGACTGGAGAGCGGCGGCTGGCTGGCGCCCGGGGCTCGGGTCTACCTGGAATGCCCCGCCGCGCACCCACCGCCGGCGCCGGCGAGCTGGGCGCACGAGCGGGACAAGCGTTCCGGGCAGGTCGGGTATCATCTGTATTCGCGACACAGGGGGATCGCTGCAGAATGAACCGCAACGCCGTGTACCCGGGGACGTTCGACCCCATCACGAATGGCCACCACGATCTGGTGCGTCGCGCCGCGAGCATTTTCGATCAGGTCATCGTGGCGATCGCCGCCAACCCCAACAAGGCCCCGATGTTCTCGCTCTCGATGCGGGTCGAAATGGCGCGCCGCGTGCTCGCCGAGCTGCCCAACGTCCAGGTGGTCGGCTACGCCGGCCTGACGGTCGAGTTCGCGCGCAAGCAGGGAGCCCGGGTCATCGTGCGCGGCCTGCGCGCCGTATCGGACTTTGAATTCGAGTTCCAGCTGGCCAACATGAGCCGTCACCTCGAGCGAGACATCGAGACGGTGTTCCTGACGCCGCAGGAACAGTTCACGTTCATCTCCTCGACCCTCGTGCGCGAGATCGCGGTGCTCGGCGGGGACGTGAGCGAGTTCGTCCATCCGCTCGTCGAAGAAGAACTGAAGAAGCGCCGCGGCACGTGAAGCCTCAGCGCTGACACGCCGGGCAGTAGTAGCTCGAGCGGCCGTGCTGGCGGCGCTGACGGATGGGTGTGCGGCACACCCGACAGGGCTGCCCGGCGCGCTCGTAGACGTAGAGCTTCTGGCGGAAATATCCCGGCGACCCGTCCGCGCCGACGTAATCGCGCAGGGTCGTCCCACCCACGCCGATCGCCTGCCTCAGCACCGTGCGCACCGCCTGCACCAACCGGGCCACCTCGGCGCGCCGCAGGTGCCGCGCTGCGCGCCCCGGGCGGATCCGCGCCCGGAACAGCGCCTCACTGGCGTAGATGTTGCCGACGCCGACCACCAGGCGGCTGTTCATGAGCAGCTGCTTGATGGCGAGCCGACGGCCGCGGGTGACGCCCCAGAGATACTCGGTCGTGAACGACGCCTCGAGCGGCTCCGGCGCCAAGTGGCGCAGCAGCGGATGCTGCGCCGCACCGGCGCTCGTGTAATGCAGGCTGCCGAAGCGGCGCGGATCGTTGAAGCGCAGGATCCGGCCCGAGTCGAGCCGCAGGTCGTACTGGTCGTGGCGCAGCCGTGGCGCGCCGGCCGCGAGCACGCGCAGCGAGCCGGACATGCCGAGATGCACGATCAGAGTGCCGCCGTCGAGTTCGATCAGCAGATACTTGGCTCGCCGGCCCGCGCCGAGGATACGCCGGCCGGCCAGCTGCGCCGGCAGGTTGCCGGGCACCGGCCAGCGCAGCCGCGACTCGTACACCGCGAGCGCGACGATCGTTCGCCCGGTCACGTGCGGCTCGATGCCGCGGCGCGTGGTTTCGACTTCAGGCAGTTCCGGCATGCGCGCGATCCGATCGTTCCCGCGGTGGCCGCGGGAACCAAACTGCCAGCGTACCGGGACCAGGGCCCGGCCGAAAGTCCAACCGCTAGCCGCGTCGCTTGCCGGGCAGCATCCGCCGCAGTACCGAGTCGCGCATCCCGTAGTGGTGGAACAGGGCGGCGGCCGCGTGCAGCCCGGCAATGATCACGATGATGTCGCCGAGGTCGCCGTGCACTTCGCTGATCGTGCGCGTGACGGGGCGCGTGGCAAACGCCGGCCGCGGGAAAGTGAACCAGTGGAACACCTCGACCCCGTGCACCCAGGCGCGCGCCAGACCGAACAGCACCGTCAGCACCAGCAGCAGGTACAGCCCGAGATGGGCCCCCTTGGCCACCCACTCGAGCGCGCCCTGGTCCGCCGGCGGCAGGCGCCGGCCACGGCTGAGCCGCCAGCCGATCCGCACCAGGATGACGGCCCCGACCATGATGCCGAGCAGGATGTGCACCCCGAGCAGCCCCTTGCGCAACGGGCCCTCGGGGAAAAAGCCGATGGATTGCCCCAGCGCCCAGAGCGTGACCACCAGGATCGCGGTCAGCCAGTGCAGCTGGATCGTGAATGGGTCGTACGTCAGTTCGTGGGTCGCAGTCGATGCCATGCTTGCCAAATCGATCCCCTTCCGTCTCCAGAATCCGCGGGCGAAGGCCCCTGAAACGTCTCGCGCAGGATAGCGGGTCCGTCTGCCGCTATGACGAAAATTGACACGCTTTGGGTTGCGCTGGAGCCGAGGAATTCGCCGTAAACTTTAGCTTTGCAATAATAAACTACCGGCGGCCCGGGAACCCTCGAGGCGACTTAGCACTCAAACCAGGCGAGTGCTAAACTTCCGCCAAAGTCCTCTGGGAGCATCCATGAGTCCAGCGACTGCGTTGATTGCCCGACCGTGCGAATTCACGCTTGCCGGCCCCGTCGGCAGTGTCGATGCGTACGTCGACCGCGTCAGCCGGATCCCGGTCCTCGACCGTGAGGCGGAACGGGCACTCGCGGTGCGCTTCCGGGACGAAGGCGACCTCGAGGCCGCGCGCAAGCTGGTGCTGGCCCACCTGCGCTTCGTCGTGCACATCGCCCGGGGCTATCGCGGATACGGCCTGCCGTTCGGCGATCTGATCCAGGAAGGCAACGTGGGTCTGATGAAGGCCGTCAAACGGTTCGACCCGTCGTTGAACGTGCGTCTGGTGTCCTTCGCCGTGCACTGGATCCGCGCTGAAATCCACGAATACGTGCTGCGCAACTGGCGGCTGGTGAAGATCGCCACCACCAAGGCGCAGCGCAAGCTGTTCTTCAACCTGCGGCGCATGAAGAAGAACCTGACCTGGCTGTCCGTCGAGGAGACCGCCGCGGTGGCGCGCGATCTCGGTGTCACGGCCGGCGAGGTGACCGAGATGGAAAAGCGCCTCGCGGCGCACGATCTGGCGTTCGATCCGGCGCCGGATGCAGACGACGAGGAGAGCTACAGCCCAGCGGCGTATCTGCCGGCGCCCAATGCCGACCCTGCCGACCAGGTGGAGGAGGCCGAATGGGAAAGCGACTCCTCGGTCCGGCTGCGTGGCGCGCTCGAGAGACTCGATGCGCGCAGCCGCGACATCCTCGAGCGGCGCTGGATGCGCGAGGACAAGGCGACGCTGCACGAGCTCGCCGACCAGTACGGGGTGTCGGCCGAGCGCATCCGTCAGATAGAAGCCAACGCGCTCGGCAAGCTGCGCGGGCTCATGGGGCCGGAGCCGCTCCCCGCCTGAGGCCGCGGCGCGCCGCACACGCTCACCGCGCGGCCGCCAACACCGCGGCGGCCACCCGTTCGTGAACGCTCTTGTCGAGCGCATCGGGTACCAGGGCATCCTCCTGGGCCAGTGGCGCCAGTTCAGCCAGCGTCTGCGCCGCGGCCATCAGCATCCCGTCCGTGAACTGCTTTGCCTTGGCCGCGAGCACGCCCTTGAACAGCCCGGGGAACGCCAGGACGTTGTTGATGCCCTTGCCGTCGGCCGCGAACGCCGCACCGTGCTCGCGCGCCACGAGCGGCTCGATCTCCGGGTCGGGATTGGACAGCGCGAGAATCACCTGGCCGGGCCGGACCCACTCGGGCCGTATCAGGTCCTTGACCCCGGTGGTGGCAACCACGATGTCCGCGCGCCGCATGATCTGCTCCAGGCCCGCCCCTTCGGCGCCCAGCCGGCAGATGCGGGCGATCGCCTCGGGGTTGCGGTCCGCACCGAGCACCCGGTTGACCCCATAGGCTCGCAGCAATCGCACGATGCCCGTTCCGGCCGCCCCGAGCCCGATCTGCCCGACGGTGCTCTCCGTCAGGCTGCGCCCGGCGCGCCGCGCGGCATTGATCAGCGCCGCGAGCGCCACGACCGCGGTGCCGTGCTGGTCATCGTGCAGCACCGGCTTGTCCAGCCGCTCGCGCAGCCGGGCCTCGATCTCGAAACACTCCGGTGCGGCGAAGTCCTCGAGCTGGATAGCGCCGAAGGACAAGTGAATGCCGGCGATGAGCTCGACGACCTTCTCGGGACGCGTCTCCTCGAGCAGGATCGGAACGCCGGACAGCCCGATCAGATCGGCGAACAGCGCCGCCTTGCCCTCCATGACCGGCAGGCCCGCGAGCGCACCGATATTGCCCAGCCCGAGAACGGCCGTGCCGTTGGTAATGATCGCCACGGTCTTATCGATGCTGGTGTACTCGTGCGCGAGCTGCGGGTCCTGCTTGATCGCCAGGCACACCCGGGCGACCCCGGGGGTGTAGACGTCGCGCAGCGTCTGCAACGTGTTGATCGGAAGACTCGCCGCCATGTGGATCTTGCCACCGCGATGACGGTTGAATACCCGGTCGGACTTGCCGACGAACCGCGCATTCGGCAACTGGTCAATGCGCTCGTACAGGCCATAATTGGCCTCCTCGTCCATCTCCAGGGTAATTTCCCAGAGCGTTCGGCCCTGCACGCGCCGCACCGCGGTCAGGTGCTGAATCGTCAGCCCCGCCTCGGCAATCACCTGCAGTACCGCAGCCAGGCTGCCCGGCTGATGGACGGTCTCGACGATCAGAATCTCCGGTATCTTCATGGTCTTCGCTGTCCACTCCCGTAACGCGCAGGCCGCACTATAAAACGCCCTGACCGACCGATGGCTTAAACGATCCGATGCAGTCTTGGCTTAAGCTGGCTCTGCTGCTCCTGGTGAGCCTGGTGCTGCCCTGGGACGGGGTGCGCTATGCCCGCCAGATGCAGGCGGCCTTGCGCCAGAGTGAACGGCAGAACCTGCGCTCCCTGGCCGTCACCCTCGCCGCCTCGATGCAGGGGCGCATGCGCCTCATCTACCGCTATCCGGCGCAGGGAACACGTGCCGGCGCCGATGATCTGATCCCCGAGCCGCTGCCCGCGCCGATCGACCTCCCGGCGGGCGCCGACGGCTGGTCGACGCTCACCGGCCTGGAGCGACGCTACGGCGACGGGCCGCACCACTTCGAGATCGTGAGCGGCGTCAACGGCCGCGTCCTGTACGTGCTGGTCCGGGTCACCGATCCGCACGTGGTGTTCGATGCCCCGCTCGCCAACCCGCTGCGCCGCAGCGCCCGGGGCGATCGGATCTGGCTCGGCTTTGCCGGTCCGCAGGGACATCCCCACGCCGAATTCCTGGCGTTGAGCGGGGCCGGCCCAGTCATGGCGCATCGGATCGTGCGCGGCGAATACGGCCGCCGGCGCGCGCTCATCGACCCGCGCATCGGTGGTGCGCTGCAGAGGCGCCCCGGCGGCTACGACATCGAACTGTCGATCCCGCTGTCGATGCTCGGCGGCCCGTTCGGAATCGAAGTTGACGATCGTGATGCGCGCGGGGGCGCGCCGCGTCGCTACGGCATGCTGCAGCCTGAAGGTCGGCGCCCCCGGGGAGGCCTGATTCTCGCCTCAGCGGCACTGCCGCCCTATCTGGAGCGCCTGCTGCGCGCCGGCCTGAGGCTGTCGGTGACGACCCCAACGGGAGAAGCGCTGGCCGCGGCCGACCGGCCCATCCCGCCGACGATCCCCGCGCCGCAACCGGGACTGCTCGCGCGGCTGTTCCGCCGGCTGACGCGTTCCGACGATCATGCACGCATCACGGCGACCGCGCCCATTCTCGGCTTGGGAGGCCGCGGCGTGATCGCCCGCCTGCGGATCACGGAGACGTCGAACCGCTGGTCGCAATTGCGCGACCGAACGCTGGAGAGGATGTTGAACCTGACTCTCGCCACCAGCGCACTGGCCCTCCTGGTGGCGGTCGCTCTGACCGTCCAGATCGCCGCGCGGGCCTGGCGACACCACATGCAACGCCCGACCCAACCCGGCGGAGACGGTCGCGACGCGTGAGGCGGGCCG
The DNA here is from genome assembly GCA_021805275.1 of Pseudomonadota bacterium. Next base: position 11,286 of record JAJZFQ010000247.1, on the reverse strand, counting down.
CGGCGCGCGCAGTGCCGTAATTTTGCTTGCATCGGGTGCGCATCTCGCGCACCATTCGCGCCGCGTCGCGCGGTGTGGTGCCGCCCGCGGCGCCCAGCGATGGCGGTCCGGACTCCCCGGGAGGTGTGGCGAGCGAAATGAAGCAACGAACTGCGTCGCCCGATCGTGATCCCCGTCCCGCTCTGTGCAGCGTCAATTTGTATCTGGAAAAGAATTTTCCGGATTTTTTCGCCGAAGCCCGCTTCCAGGTCGGCGATGACGACTACTTTCTCTACGCGCGCTTCGGCCAGTATCTGGCCCGCACCATCGAACAGAACCGCGCGCCCCGCCAGAAAATCAACCGCGGCTTCACCGTGCTCAACAAGATGGCCCGGGCCTCGGCGCGGCATCCCGGCATCCGCCAGATGCTGGTCTCCGGCCCGCTTGAGTACCTCGTCGATGCGCCCAAGGCGCGCGCCCTGGCGCGCAAGCGTCTCTCGCCGGTCGCTCAGGGATATCTCGAGAGCCTCTGCGAGTAGCCGCTCGTGAGCACAGCGCGCGACCATCTTCCGGCGGACGAGGCGCGCGAGGTCAATCGATTCTGGTTCGGTCCGGTGCCACTCGGCACGCACACGGTGCGCGACCGCCAGTCCCTCTGGTTCGCCCGCGTGAGCGGTACGCCGCAGCAGGCCGCGCTCGACCAGATAATCCGTGAGCGCTTCGGCGCCCTGATGCAACGTGCGGCCGACGGGGCACTCGAGGCCTGGGCCGCGAGCCCCCACCGGCGCCTCGCGCTGATCCTGCTGCTCGATCAACTCCCGCGCAACGCCTACCGCGGTACCGCCCGCGCGTTTGCCACCGACGCCCCTGCGCTAGAACTCGCGCTCTCGGGGATCCAGGCGGCGGCCGACGCGGCACTCTCGCCGCTCGAGCGGCTGTTCCTGTGCGTGCCCCTGCAGCACGCCGAGCGGCTCGACGTGCAGGACGAGTCGCTCGCCGCGTTCCGCCGGCTCCTCGAGGAGGCACCGAGTGAGCTGCGCCCGTTCTTCGCCGCCGCGCGCGAGTCCGCCGAGCGGCACCACGCGATCATCCGCCGCTTCGGGCGCTTCCCGCACCGCAACGCCGCGCTAGGCCGCGCCGACACTCCGGAAGAGGCGGAGTATCTGGCCGAACCCACGGAGCGCTTCGGCCAGTAGGGGCCCTCGGCCCGTGCGTGGCCATCCGCGCTGCGCCCCGAGTTGGTGCAGCACGCCGCTGCCCGCGTCCATTTCGAGGCAGCGCGCCGGCGGACCCGTGGCGGATGCGCCTCTGCCGGCGTTGTACAGCATTCACGGTCATGGCACAGCGATTGCAATGGATCGCTCACACGATGTCCCGATGACCGCACTGATGCGCCTTTCCCGTCCACCGCCGACCCGCAGCCTGCGGGTCTTCTGCGTTGCCGCGCGGCACCGTAGCTTTAAGTTTGCCGCCGATGAGCTGTACCTGACGCCATCGGCGGTGAGCCACCAGATGAAGGAGCTCGAGGGGACGCTCGGGCTGCGCCTGTTCGAGCGCAGGCCGCGCTCGCTCGAACTGACGCGCGCCGGCGCGACGCTGCTCGAGGAAGTCGAGCCGCTGCTCGAGGCGCTCGATCGCAGCGTCGCGCAGATCGCACGCGGCGGCGGCCGGCGCAGCGTGCGCATGATGCTGCCGCAGTTTTTCGCCAGCGAGCTGTTGATCCCGCGACTCGACACGTTCTGCGCGCGCCATCCGCAACTCGACATCCACATCGACTCGCATGACCCGCGCCCCGAGATTCATTCCGCCGGCGTCGACGTATCAGTCCTGCTGCTCGATGCGGAACCGCAGGGCGTGCAGTGCGTACGACTGTTTCCGTTGTCATTGACCGCGGTGTGCGCACCGCGGCATCTGCCGACGGTCGCGCGCCTAGGCAGCGCGGTCTTCCGGGAGCTTACCCTGCTCGTCCACAAGCCGTCCGCCAGCGCCTGGAGCGCGTGGGCGCAAGAGGTCGGCATCGACGCCCCGGAGCCGAGTCGCGTGCTCGAGCTTGACTCCATGCACGCCGTGGTAGGCGCTGCCGAGCACGGCATCGGCGTGGCGCTCGTACCCACGGCGCACTGTGCGGACCGCTTTCGCTCGGGGGCGCTGGCGCGGATCTTCGCCGTCGAGCTGGCCACCGCCGACGCCTATTATCTGGTCAGTCGCGCCAAGGACGGCGACAAACCGGATGTGCGCGCGCTAGCCGATTGGCTGCTCGAGGAGTTCGGCACGAGCCCCCAAGTGAGCCCGTGTTGATTGAGTCAAACTCATGCATCGCTCAATTCTTTTCGTTTGTGACCGTTCCTCCCGCCGCCTATGCTGGCCCCATGTTGACGAATGACCCTAACAGACAGCAGCCGATGGGAGAGTCAATCATGTTGCCGCACCACCGCACGCTGAGCGCGTTGTCCCTGGCACTATGCGTCGGGATTTCACTGGCGGCACCGGGCGCCGCGCGCGCAGCCGCGCAATACCATCCATTCGTCCTAACCGCATATGGCGCAGGCCCGGGCGGACAGGACCTGCTCGCCGGCCGATACCCCGCTGCAGCGCGGCAACTGCGCGAGCATGGTGACACTGAAGACGACCCGACGACATTCAACGCCAACAGCTGCGTGGCATGGACCATGACACAACATTGGCATGATGCGCACCTCGCCTGCGATGCCGCCGTTCACTCCGCCGCACAGCGGCGCCTCGAGTCCGAACCGTGGAGCACGTCGAGCGCCTCCGGCACCGACCGCGCCTTGGCGGCGGCGTATGCCGACCGGGCGGTGCTGCGCTGGCTGTCCGGCGATGCGCGTGGCGCACAAACGGATCTCGCCAGTGCGCAATGGCTCGCGCCACAGGCCGGCTTCGTCGTCGATGATCTGAGCGCATTGCGGTCACATCCGCCGGAGCAACACGCGAGCGGCAGTTGACGGATCCGGGAGACGGGGCGGGCTCTCCCCCCCTCATGAGACCGCCGCGTCTCCCGGAATCCACCTCGCGCCCGGCAGTCCGAACGGGTCCGGGGGACGGAACGATGCTCACCCCCCCTCCAGAGCGCGGTCCGTCTCCCGGAATCCACTGCGGATTAAAGCAGCAACAGGACGCGAGGGCCCGGGCCCAGACGGCACGCGGGCCCGGCCGAACAACACCCCCGCCCCTCACGGCAGCGCTTGGTCTCCCGCCGCACCGGGACTGAAGGCCGGGTCGATGAGGCGCATCGAATCGACGCGACCGAACTCGGCCAGTTGGGCGGCAATCCGCTCGGCATCGCCGATCACCGCGAGCGTCAGGCGTTCCGGGGTCGGGAACGCCTCGGCAATCACCGCGCGCGCCGCCTCGGGATCCACCTCGGCGAGCCGGGCCGGATAATCGTCGATGTAGCGCGTCCCGAGGCCGAAGAACTCGATCTCGGCGAGCGCGCCGGCCCAATCGGCGGCGGTTTCCAGTCCCAGCGCATACTGACCCAGCGTGTAAGCCCGCGCCGATTCGAGCATCTCAGCGCTCACGCCCTCGCGATGCAGCCGCTCCAGCGCCTGCAGCGCCAGTCGGATCGCGCGAACGGTCTTGGCGGTCTCGACGAAGGAGCGGATGGCGAATTCACCCGCGACGCTGCCGCGCACGAAGCTCGAGCGCGCTCCGTACGACAGTCCGGACTTGATGCGCAGCTCTGCGTTGAGCAGCGAGGTAAATCGGCCGCCGAACAGCGTGTTGACCAGATTGAGCGCCGCGCGATGCGGGTAATGGCGATCGACGCCGGTGGTGCCGAGCCAGAAGTGCGTCTGCGTCGCACCCGGTGCATCGACCAGCAACACCCGACGGGCGCAGGGCGGTGACGACGGCAGGGCTGCGTGCGCGCCGGCACGCGGCCAGGAGGCGATGGCCGCGCTCACCGCCTTCTCGGCCTGGTGCACGTCGAGGTCCCCGGCAAGCACCAGGATGAGCCGATCGGCCGCGAAGTGTGTCCGATAGTACTTGAGCACCTCGGCGTGCGTGATCCGGGCGAGGGACGACTCGCTGCCGTGCACCGGTTGGGCGTAGGGGTGACCGCAGAACACCAGCGCCCGGCCGTACGCGTCGATCAGCTCGGCCGGTTCGGAATCCTTCACCGCCTTGATGAATTCAATCTGCCGCGCGCGCAGGTGCTCGAATTCGTACGCCGCGAGCCGCGGCGCACGCAAAGCATCGGCGAGCAGCTCGAGCATCAAGTCCTGGTCGCGCGCGAGAAACTGGCTGCGCAGCGAGATCGCCTCAGGCCCCGCAGCGGCGCTGAAGCTGCCGCCGGCACCCTCGACGGTCTCGGCGAACGCATAGGCATCCCGCGCGCCGGCGCCTTTCTCCAGCAGCGCGGCCACCAGCGAGGCCACTCCCGGAAGCGTCGGCGGATCGGCAACACTGCCACCGCGCAGCAGCGCCTGGCAGGCGATCAGCGGCACGTCGCGGCGCGGCAGCAGGATCAGCGTTGCACCGTTGGCGAGCACGAGACGCTCGTGCGCCGGAACCCGCACCATCAGGGGCGGACCGGCGCCCGGGCGCCGCTCGGCGCCAGGATGCCCACCGTGCGTCGGCTGGGCGCAAGGATGTCGGCCGCAACCCGGCGCAACTGCTCGCGCGTGACCTCGGCCAGACGGCGCGGCGCCTCGAACAACTCCGCCCATTGCGAGTGGAATACGGCGTATTCCCCGAGCAGATGTGCCTTGCCGTCGATGGTCGCGAGCCGCTTCCAGAAGCCGACGATCGCGAGGTTGCGTGCCCGGTCGAGTTCGGCCTGCGTGACGCCCGCGTCGACCACCCGCGCAAGCTCCGCGTCGAGCGCGCCGAGAGCGCTCTCGGGCTGCGTATCCTGCGGCAGCGTCATCGACAGCCAAAGCAATCCGGGGTCGAAGCCCTCCTGCCAATGGCCGCCGACCTCGATCGCAACCTGCTGCTCCTCGACCAGCGCGCGGTGCAGGCGCGACGCATCGCCTTCCATCAGGACTGACATGAGCAGGTGGATCGCGCTGGCGCGCTCGTCGGCTGCCGCCGGTGCCTTGTACGCGCTTTGCACCAGGGGCGTCTGCACCCTACGGCGCAACCTCACCCGTCGTTCCTCTACCTGCAGTGGCTCGCGCTCGCGCACCGGCGCCGGGGGTGGTTGCGCTGCGATCGGCTCGAAGTAGCGTCGCACGAGCCGCGCCGCGGTCTCGGTGTCGAAATCACCCGCGAGGGTCAGCGTGAGGTTGTTCGGCGCGTAATAGGTGCGGTAGAAGTCCTGCAGATCCTCCAGCTGCCAGGCACGAATGTCCTGCGGCGAGCCGATGGTCGCAAAGCGGTAGGGGTGGACGGTGAAGGCCGCCGCCTGCACCCGTTCGGCCAGCAGACCGTGATTGTTGTCCTCGACGCGCAGCCGCCGCTCGGAGGCCACCACGTCGCGCTCGCTCTCGATCAGCTGCGGCGCAAACGCGAGGTGGGCCACTCGATCGGCCTCCAGCTCCAACACCAATTCGAGCGCGCGCGCGGGGAACCAATCCTCGTACACGGTGACATCATCGCTGGTAAAGGCGTTATTTGCCCCTCCCTGGGCCTCCATCAGGCGGTCGAACTCTCCGGGTCCGCGCGTGCGCGTGCCGTTGAACATCATGTGCTCGAAGAAATGCGCGAGTCCCGTGATTCCCTGGCGCTCATTGCGGCTGCCCGCGCGCACCCACAGGTTGAGCGCGACGCTCGCAATGTGGTGCACCGGCCAGAGGATCACCTGCAGGCCGTTGGCCAGCACCAGCGCATGCACGCCGTCACGGCCGGCGGGTGCCGGCTCGCGCATGGGGGGGGATGGGGCGAGGGCGGTGCGTCGCATGCGGGCAGTGTACGCCCCGGACCTCGCGGCGCGGCGCTGCCCGAGCTCCTTACGCCCTTCGGTGGAGCCCCGGATCTGCCACTCGAGGGATCCGGCGCCTCGCACAAACTGATCCGCTAAAGCTTAAGCCATTTCCCGAACGCGAGCGTCGCGGTGCTGGTGCAGCGGCGCGCGGGTGAACTCCGCGACGATGCGCTGCTCGGCCCACGTGGGTCCGGTCAGGCGCTCGAGAAACCCACAATGCCCGCCGCGGCGGGTCGTCAGGACCTGCAGCGGCGCCGGCCGCGCCAGGCGCTGCAGATCCTGCGCCGGAATAATCGGATCGTCGAGCGAGGTGATGATCAGAGCCGGTGTCTCGAGCGTGGCCAGTCGCTGCCCGGTGATCGAGTACCCCTGCAGGTACTCGTCAAGTGTCGCGAAGTCGGTGTAGCGGCCGATCAGTTCCGCGGTCAGCCGCCGCAGATCAGTCACCCCGCGCAGATCGCCCAGATCGTACTCGTCGGGCCACAGCGTCTCCTTCTTGCGCAGCGACCTCCACCATTTGCGCGCGAAGTACAGTGCGTAACCCGCAAATCCCTCCTCCAGCGCCCGCAGCGTCTGGTGCGGATCGAGCACCGGCGAGACCGCGATGACCTGCAGCAGATCCAGGCCGGCAGTGCGCGCCTGCGCAGCGGCGCGCAGCAGAAAATTGCCACCGAGGGAAAACCCGACGAGCCGCAGCGGCGCCGCGGCGAGCTGTTGGACGACGCGCAGCGCGCCGCAGACCTCGTCCAGACGGCAGGAGTGGAACAATCCGGCGTTCAGCTGATGCGTCTCGCCGTGATCGCGCAAATTGATCCGGAACACATCGAAGCCCCGCTCATAGAGCTGCTGCGAGAGCGACAGGACATAAAGCGACTCGGCGCTGCCCTCCCAGCCGTGCAGCACGACGACCGGCGCGCCTCCCTCGGCGGCGCGCGAGCGCCAGCATTGCAAGCGAACGCCCTCACCGCACTCGAGCAGCAGCTCCTGCTGGGCCTCGAGCAGACCGCGCGCGCGCCGCACGATCGGCCCGCGGCGCACCGCGACGCTGGCCAACATCGACTGCAGGTGCCGGTTGCGCAGCCACCACGGCGGCTGAAAGTCCGCCGCCGGTGAACACAGTCCATCCTGCGCCCGCGCGCGCTCGTCGGACGCCGCCGCGCCCCGCGCCTCAGTCTGTGCCACCCGCCGCCTGTGCATGTTCGGCGGCGAGTGTAGCGCAATCGACCGATGCTCGGCGCGGGCCACGGCCGGCACGGCGCACCAGGTGCGGATGGCTGCGCTATGCTTGGCCCGAGGGCCATGCGGCAGCCTTTGCCGCAGGCGGCGCCTGTGGCACGCGGCACACGGTGAGGTATGAAGAGCCTGATTCTTGTCCGCCATGCGAAGGCCGCGCGGGAGCAGATTCCGCTGACCGACCGCGACCGGCCGCTGACCGATCGCGGCCGGCGCGATGCGCCGCGCATGGCCGAGCGGCTGCACCGGCGCGGCGTGCAGCCTGAGTTGCTCGTTTCGAGTCCGGCGCGGCGGGCGCTGGGCACGGCGCAGCTGATGGCCCGGCCCCTGGGCTGCGCGCGGGGCGGCATCGCCGTGGACGAGCGGCTGTATCCGGGCGGCGCCGATGCGCTGCTCGAGGTGATTCATGGACTCGACCCGCCGCTGCGGTGCGTCATGCTGGTCGGACATGACCCGGGTCTGAGCGCACTGGCACACCGGTTCTGCCGTGCGATCGATCACCTGCCGACCTGCGCCGTCGCCGAGTTTGCCTTCGAAGCCGAGACGTGGTCGCAGATCGGCTCGATCTGGGTGCAGCGGGTCACGCTCGATTGCCCGCCCAAGGCATAGGGCTGCTGTGCACCGGCATCGCAGTCTGAACGATGCGCCGGAAGCTGCCGACCAACGTCATGCGGCACCGGTTCGTTCGCTGCGACGCCGCGAGGGAGGGCGCGCCGGACGGCTCGATGTTGATGCGCCGGCCGGGGTGGCATTGACATGAACGCTCTGGCGCAGACACCACGGAGCACCGAGTCGACGCGGGGTGAGCTCGGGCCAACGCCGATGCCACGGCACGGATCCGCGCAGCACGCGCCGGACGGACCCCCCCCATGATTCGCGTGCACCTCTCGTCCGCAGCCGTGGGCTGCCACCCCGCCCCAGGTTTCCCTGCAGGCCGCCGGTCCGCGGTCCGGTTACTCCCTACCCGACCGGGGGCTCGCGCATCACCGTCGCTCCGTCATCCGGTTTCAGCCGGGCACTGCGCTCACACTGGATGTCGCGCGCTGCCAGGTCGCGCGTCGCCAGCGACCGTAGAGCAGACTGCCCATCACGAGCGAGTACAGCACCGAGGCCCACCATCCGCCATTCGCACCGAGTCCAGCCAGGGATCGCGCATGGGCCCAGCCGCCAGGGAAGCCGAAAATGAACACGTGTGCGGCCGGAACCCATAGCAACCAGGCCAACGCGGTCGCCAGCACCGCGGGGATGCGCACGTCTCCCACGCCCATCAGACAGAAGTTTGAGGCGAGCTTCCACCCGTCGCAGGCCTGGAACAGCATAGCCGGACCGACCAACACGACGCACAGGGTACGCACCGCCGCGGAAGTCGCTCCCGCACGGCTCGCGAACAATGGCGCAAGCCACGGCATCGAGATCGCCACACAGAGCCCGAGAATGGCCATCGCCGCGACGGTCAGACGAATCGTGGCGCCCCCCACGGCAAGGGCTGCCGCCGTGCGCCGCCGCCCGAATTCCTGCGCGACCAGCGTCATTCCGGCCTCCGAAATTCCCGACCCGACCACATACGGCACGGCAATCAGCGCCGTGACGATCTGAATTGCGGCACCCTGGGTCGCGCCGAGCCGCACGACCATCAACTGCATCATCGCGAAGGCAAGCATATCGACCGCCAGTCCCATGCCGATCGGCACACCCATCGAGAATTGACGCAGCAGTTGCGGCCGCCGCCAAGTCACATGGGTACGAAAAACGCGGCGCATATGCGGCGAAAGCAGCAACGCACCCCCGAAGAGCACGCCGAGCATCGCGGCCGTTGCCGTCGCAAAGCCGGAGCCGGCGATACCGTACCTCCAATGAAACATGAACAACTCGTTGAACATCGCGTTGCTCACGCTCATCGCGGCGGCAATGAGCAGAGTCTTGCGTGTCTGCCCGATTGCGCTGAAGAACGCGCTGACAGACATCGCCAGAACCGTAATGGGCGCCGCCAACGCAAATCGTGGCCACCAATAAAGAAGCGCCAGTCGGCGGATCACCGGGTCAATGCCGACATAAAGCAGAATAGGCCTCGCAAGCAGACCCAAGAGCAGAAAACAGGGGATCGTGAGCAGACTCGCGAACACTCCGGACCACAGCGCACGCGACGCCGCGGCGTGCCGACCCGAGCCGTAAGCCCGAGCGGCATTTGTCTGCACGGCCATCGCCAGTCCACTGAACAGCAGAACACCGCAGTAATCAAGCCAGTTGACCGCGGCAATCGCCGCCGTGGCGTCAGTTGATAAACGCCCCACGAACCATGTGTCGCTCACGTTAAAGGAGGCCTGGATCATCCCGCTCACGATCAATGGATACGCCAGTCGCCCGATGGCGCGGTAATCCGGAGTGCTTAGCGCCATTGGTCTAGTTCATCCGGCGCGAGCACGCGGGAACTGATCAGCGGATCGGTGAAAGGGGTGCATATCGCCGCAGCGAACCCCTTCCAAGCTGACAAATCATGCACATACATCGGCCCGCCCACCAGGTGTTCCTCGTCAACGACGCGGAACCCGCATCGTCCGCACGCCTCCATGCGATAGCTTGCGAAGCTTCGCGATAATCCGAATCCCAATGCTTTCGCGTAGACCTCCTTGCGCACCCACAGCTGACAGAATCGTGCCCAATGATCATCAGTTGCGTCGCGATGCCAGCTGTCGATCTCGAGCGGATGCGCCACGACTTCCAGCAACTCGTCCGGATTCGTACGACGCTGGTCAATGCATTCAAGATCGGCGCCTACGGTGTCGGTTGAGAAGGCGAGCAAAGCCCGTCCGCCGCTATGGCTCAAGTTGAATGAGATTTCCGCGCCGTCGATTTCCGGTCGCCCGTGCGGACCGGTTCGCAATATGAGCGATTCAGGCCGGCAGGCGAGATAGCGCGCGAGCAGATGACGCAGCGCAGCTCTCGCCCTGCGCGACTCGAGCGTTCGCGGTGCCGCGGCGGACGAGCCTGGGGCGTCGATGAAACGCGTTGCGCAGCAATCCCAGCTCGAATCGCGCAGATCAACCCACCAAACATCAATTTCCCCCGAACGCATTTTCTCGAGACATTCATGAGGCGGTCGGCGGCGTGGATGCGGCGCCAGAACCCGTTCCGGGTTCCATCGAGCACCGCAACCGGCGCGCAAGATTGGCAACATGCGGGGCTCTCAGCATCGAGAAGTGATCGCCGCCGACGACTTCGGCGCACAGATGGCGCGGATCGAGTGACGCATGCCAGCCGAGATCATCGGCTGTGTGATGCTCCTCACGCGCCACATACAGGTTGACTCGCAGTGCAATCGGCTCCGGCCGATAGGTGAGCCACGCATTCATATACGCATTGCGCACCCTGATGTCGCGACGGATCTCTCCCAGATCTGCGCTCTGATAGCGCGGCGGAAGCAGCCCGCGCAGCCTCGCCTGCTCCACCACGTCGTGCAGTTCTCCGGCCGATGTCACGAGGTTTCGCATTGCGAACGCCTGTTGGGAATGCTTGCCGAAGTGGTCCTCGACTTGGTGCAGAACCATCTGGCTGTCCACGGCGTCGAGCGGCTGCAAGGCCGGCGACGGCGGCGCAACGGACGGATGCTGCGAATCGAGCATCCCGAGGAACAGGACCTGTTCCCCGGCAGCGAGCAACTGCCGGGTCATCTCATAGGCTATGACACCGCCGATGCAGTGCCCGGCGATCCGATATGGCCCCGAAGGTTGCGCATGCTTGAGCATGCGCAACCGCCGGGCCGCGATTGAGGGAATATTCGCGGGTATCGTGAGCGGATCGGGCAGCGAGGGGAGCGCGTAGATCGTGGCCGCGACGTCGAGCTCCGCGGCAAGAGCGGGCGCGTAGAGGGAGTCTCCGGCTCCGTCGTGGACGAGGAACAGCGCGGATCGATCACGGCCCGCCCGCAGCGGCACGGCGCATTCGGTTTCAGTGCCGAAGCCGATCTCCGTAATCCGCGCGGCAAAGGCGCGCAGAGTCTGGTGGCGGAGCAGATCCATCGGCGTGATCGACGGTACGTCGGTCCGCAGCCGATTCACGACCTGCACGACGAGCAATGAGTGTCCGCCGAGCTGGAAGAAGTTGTCGTTGCGCCCGATCGGCTCGACCTTCAGCACCTCGCTCCACACCCGCGCGATCGTGTGCTCCAGCTCCCCCTGCGGCGGCTCGTA
>JAJZFQ010000183.1 GCA_021805275.1 Pseudomonadota bacterium | reverse complement strand
TAAAGCTGCCTGTCTCAATGCTGTCGTCGGCAATAATGACCTTGTCGTGATTAATCGCGTAGACACTGATGGTGCGGACCGGGATGCCCGCATTTTGCAATAACGCGAGCGCGTGTTCGCCATAGGCGCGGCCTTCGGTATTGGCTTTGGCGTCAGCAATGACTTCAACGCTCACGCCGCGCCGTTGGGCTGCGATCAGCGCCTGTACGATGGGAGCGCTGGTCAGATCGTAGGCGGACATCCTGATTGCGCGGCGCGCCGAGGCAATGACCCTCAGTACGAGAGCCTCCGCACTTCCTTCTGGAGAAAACCCCACCGAAACCAAGCGCGGCCCTTCGACCGTCTGAACCCGTTGCTCTCGTGTCGATAGCACCGGATGGTGAGAGCCGTATCGGTAGTCGCGCTGGTACCGGTCGTGCCAGTGGTAAGGGCGTGCATGTGCCATCGGGATCAGAAGAAGCGAGAGACTGATTGCCGCGATCTTGGCAAGCCGTGGGATTTTCATACCAAGCTTCCATCGTCTCGAACAGGAAATCCTGTTCTCTGCGCAACACTTCTGGTGTTGCGTCTGGCGTCGTACCGCGAATTTCCCAGTGTAGTTCCTGTACGCAACAGTGCGTCAACCCGCCATAACAGATGATCTTCTTCGTAGTCACTCAGCCAATGATCGGTGTATCCGTACTCGCGAATCTGTCGCCGCTTCAGCCGCTCGGTGTACGCCTCGGGCGGTCGCACGGTGCGCGTGTAGCCGTAGCGGCAGATGGTGCGATGGATGTTCATCTGCGTAACGGCGCCGCCGATCGCGCCCGGCGTGAGCTGCGGATCTGGAAGGGCATCACGGCGCGGCAGGGTCCACCCGCGGTCACTGTGCCAGCGGTGCCGGTGATGCCAACGGTGCCCGTGCGCGTGAGCCAGCAGTGACACCGAGACGCACGCGACCAGCAGAGCGAAGCGGTTTGTGTTCATTGAAGCTCTCCGCACTCGAGTGTAATGAAAACGCGGCCCGAAGGTGGCGCTCTGCGGCGCGACGCCGCGCCGGATCGCAAGGCACCCGGACCGTACGACATAAACTGCCGATAGCGCCTGGGCCGCGTACTCCGTCACGATGTGGCGCCAGGAGCGCGCGTCGTGTGCCCAGTTCGCAGACTTGCAGGACTCCGCCGTCGTGACGGCCCACGCATCCCGGTCTGTGGCCTCCCGCTCGGCGAGCATGTCGCCGGTGATGAGGACCCCTCGGGTCAGTCACAGGGAAGTCGGACCGCGTGGTGAACCGCTCGCCCGAAGACGTCTGAACAATATCGCCGCTCATGACTTCCCCGCGGCTCGAGGGATGCTCATACGCCGCGTCGTCAGTGATCCGGATCGCCGGGTGAACAGGGTCATCGGCATTGTATCGACACGAAAGTCGCGGGAGTGTCCCGGGTCAAACTTCGCTCGGGTACGGTGCTCCGCGCGCCCGACATTGCACACGTCGGCGCTGTCTCGGTCGCCTCGACGCAAGGAGGCTGAGAGCGTGAGACGCCGGGTGCCGTTACTAAACACTTACACTGGGATCGAGGATGAGGAAACCTTTATAAATATTTGAAATTATTCGAGCGGAAAACGAGACTCGAACTCGCGCGCCATCTCCTTGATTGGGCCCAGCTTTAAGCCTGTGCGGCGCCGTCGATGTACTAAATTCTCTACTACTTGACGATGGGTGGCACTGGACTTCGGAAGCCCTCAGTGGACCGACCGCGCTGGATGTTTGGCGGCCCCCTTTGCGCCAATGTCAGCTCAGCGACCTGGCTCGGATCGATCGTGACAACCGCGCTCCACCGCCGCTCTTGCTGTTACTGACGATGCGGGCGGCCGGGGTCCGCAGCGTGCCATTGGGTGACGCCCCGCTGGCATCCACAGTGACCGGCAGCTGGAGGTGGTGCTGGCCCCGCAGCAAGACCAGGTGGGGTTGGTGAAGTTCAGCACGACGCCGAGCGTCTCCCCCGGGCGCCACTACATTCGGCACATCGCTCAGGAGAGTTCGGATGACGATTGGGAATCAACGACTGCTGATACGTCACGGCCGGCTTGTGGCATTCGTCGCGGCGTCGCCCAGATACGGTGCACAACGAGTCCGCTACCGCGCAAGTTGTCCACAGGGTCCGCCGTCGCCTCGCTGCGCTCGGGGGGCGGGGAGTGGGTCACGGCAAGCTCCGGGCACAGGTATCCCGGATACCATGATCCGCGGCGCGAATGCATCTGCCGGCAGGAGCTCGTCTCCAGTTCCCACGTCTCCGCGCTTACGAGTCGACCGACACGACCTCGATCTTGGCCTTATGCCCGTGCGCCCGCCCCAGTTTGTCGTCGCACGTGAGAATCGGTGCGGCAAGCGCCTCCGCCAGGGCGACGTACACTGCGTCATACGCCGATAGCGAGGTGCGCAGCCCCCACACCCGGCGAAGGAACGGTCGGTGCGCATGGCGCTCGATCACGAGTCCCTCGAAATCGGACAGTGCCACATCCCCCCTTGCTACCGTAATCTCCTTCGCCTGCACCATACGTCGCACGACCTGCGCCACTTCGACGTCGAGCAGGTGCGGCGCGTGCAGACGCTCCGCCGGATGCAAGGCGCGAGCAGCGATGCGCTCCGCCCGCGGCGTCCGCAGCACCAGTTCCAAGGCCGCCGAAGCGTCGAGCACGATCAACGCGCGTCGCGCTCTTCGCGCAACACCTGGGTCGGCGACATCTTCCCGCGGTAGGGCTCCCGCTGCCTCAGACGTTCGGCCATCTCCTCGGGCGTCGGCTGCTCGGCGATCTTACGAGCCTCGCGAATCAGGAAGTCGGACAGGGAAAGTCCTGCCATTGCCGCGCGGGCCTTCAGTTGCCGGTGCAGCGCGTCCGGAACATTTCGCAGCTGAATCATCTTTGCCATGTGGTCAGTATACTCGCATGTGGTGCACATGTCCGTGCGAACAGCATGTCCGATTGAGGCTCCACTTCGACCCCCAGGCTGCTCGAGAGGCCTTGCGTCGAAATCGGACGCGTTGCCGCTTGTCGAATTATCGGTCTTGACCGACGATCGATCCCGCATCGCACTCGACATAGCCACAGGTCGCGTAAAGCCGCATCCGGCGGTCAGGTGTACTTGCGGGCCGCAGGACCACACCTCGCCGCAACTGTTCGAGTCCATCAGTAGCGTGATCCCCGGCACGTCCCGCATCGAGTTCACGGCTCCGCGCCTCCCACCGCTCACCTCCCTCGCCCGCATCATGGCGGACGTACAGTCGATGCGCGATCAAGGCGGCAAGCCGGACGAATACGAGGAAGCGGCGATCCGGCTGACCGGTTGCGCAGTTGCCGCGCTCAGCGAATCCGCGCACTCCCGTCGATCGCCGGCCGCCCGGGATGAGCGACGGGTTGCACAGACGTTGCGGTGGATCGAAGCGCATGGAAATGCTCCCGCGTCGATCGACACGCTTGCGGCCGAGGTGGCGATCAGCACATTCCACGTCCTGCGCATCTTCGACCAGGTCGTCGGCGTCACTCCGGGCCAATACCTCTTGCGCAGACGCGTGCACCAAGCAGCAACGCGGCTCCGCGGGTCAGGCGAGACCATCGTCGCGGTGGCGCTCGAGAGCGGCTTCGACGATTTCTCGAGCTTCAATCGTCAGTTCCGGCGCGCTTTCGGCCTGACACCGAGTTCCTATCGCGCGCAGCGAGCTGCCACACTGTGCATGGCGCTCAATTCCTCGGACGCTTCCGTGACCGCTCCGGCAGCTCCGCGAGCCTGGCGTCGAAGGAAAAGGCCTGCGGGCCCGAGACCACCCACTCCCACCTCCAGTCGGGATGGCGGGAATTGACGATGAGATTGTACTCACCGGGCGTCACGGCACTCGGAACCAGGAGTGCCGGACTCCTGCGCTCATCGCACCATGCGTCACCGATGTCCTGCGCGGCGGACAGCGGCTCTTCCCCGTCCCACCCTTCGGGAGGCGTCGGCACGCTCTCGATCAGCTCATCGGGCACGTCGATTCCGTATAGGACATGCGGCTCGAGCGAATCAAATCGCTTGTAATGCACCAAACGCTCGAGAATCGACAGCGACAGACTCTGCGCCGCGTAATCGAGATGCCGGCCAGCGGAATGCCAACGCCCACTCACCGCAAACCCGCCCAAGCCCCCGAAAGCCGCCCGACTCGTTCGGCCGAACTTGCCCAGGACGATCCTCCACGCCTTCACCGCGTGATGCTCAGACCGGCACGCCGTGCGTCATCGCTCGCAAGAGACTTTCCACCTGTTGCGCGCCGAGATCGGTCGCGAGCATCTCGAGCGGCGGCCTCTGACCCAGGCTTCGGTCCGGAGCGTTCAGCCACTCGGCGACTGCTAAGTCCGAGGAGAAGACCTCTCGGGCAAGGTTGCGGACGCGCACGATCCGGTACAGACGCTCTGATTCCGCGGTCGAGAAGCGCTCATGCTTGTTCTCACGCGCGGTCATCGTGCGCAGCACCAGATTCAGCGCCTTGACGATGCGTGCTTTTGGCAGACCAAGGGCAGCGGCAATCTCCCCAAGCGCGCTACTGGGCAGCCCACGCTCGAGTAACGCAATCTGCTCCCCGATCGGACGATGCGTCAAGGTCAGTACGCTCATGGCAAAATTGCTCCTCGTTAATAGCAAAATTGCCACGACTGCCCTGTTCCGTCAAGTCACCGGGGTTGAGCGCAAGCATTGGGAATTGATCAGGTATGGGTCATCCCACAGCACTGAGAAGGTTCCCCGTGCCGCGTGCTGAAAGGCACGCTTTCAGTGCGTGGGGACGCGCGGCCGTCAGCAGACCGCCGCGGAATTCGGAATTGCCCAAAAGCCTATTCTTCGACGTGAAGAATTCGTCCTATCTTATTGATTATAATTATAAACTGGAGCGTGAAACGAGACTCGAACTCGCGCTCCATCGCCTTGATTGCGCGTGGGAATTCTCCCGAGCGGCACCGTCGATGCACTAGATTGCCTACTTGGCCGTGGCTGGCAATGGACCTCAGCAGCCTTCACTGGGCGTCGCAGTACCTGCCGCACCGCGGCGATCTCGCTCCCGGACACGTTCGAGAGATATCGAATCTGAAACCACGCCGCAGCACGATTCCCGCCGCTTATTGCGGTCTGTAAGCCATGCCCGCGCAGACCCGTCCCCCGCTCCACCCTCGACGGGACTTCACTCAACTGACGTCAATACCTCTGTGTTGACATCCAGATCGATACGAGACACGCTATTGCCATGAATCGGCCCTCGAAGCTGTCGCAGCTGCAACTGCGCGTGTCCAAGGAGGAAAAGTCGGCAATCCGCCGCGCAGCCCGGCGCGCGGGAATGGATATGTCGGCCTACGTGCTGAGCCGCCTGCTGCCCGCGCCTGCGGCAGCGTTGCAGGAGGCCATCACCGCGCTGACCGGGCCCGCAGCGCCCTCCTTCGCGCTCGCGGAGATCAACTCGCTCCTCTCGGGCTTCGCCGCTGCGGAACTGCGTCAGGCGGTCGCCGCCGCACCGGAAGCCGCTCTCTCGCCGTTTCTCGCCAATTACGTGGCGGCGATGACCGAGACGGCTTGCAACATGCACGGCCTGCCGGTGCCCGCATGGACTCGAAGGATCGAGGCGCTGCCGGAGCCGGTATTCGGCTCTGCGCTTCCGTCGCTGCGCCTGTACCTGCTGACACACTCGCCGGCACCCTTCCGCCGGCGCAACATCTTCATCGACTCCAGCGTCGGCGAGCGGGTGTAAGCGTCAAATGGTGGCGATGAGCAAGGCGGATATCCGCCGTCTGTTCGAGCTTCTGAACGACGAGCTGCGTCAGGCCGATACCTTTGGCGAGGTATTCCTCGTAGGCGGCGCTGTCATGTGCCTAGCGTACGGCGCGCGTGCTTCGACGAGGGATGTCGATGCCTTCTTCCGGCCGCCCGAGAAGGTACGCGAGGCCGCAACTCGCACCGCCATCACGGCCGGAATCGACACTCACTGGCTCAATGACGCTGTGAAGGGCTACATGAGCGCGCAAGGCGAGTTCGCTCCTTTTCTCGAGCTCGACCACCTGCGGGTAATGACGGCTCAACCCGAATACCTGCTCGCGATGAAATGCCTCGCCATGCGGATCGGAGCCGAGTTCCATGACGAGGAGGATGTCCGGTTCCTCCTTCGGCTTCTCGACGTCCGGTCGCACGAGGGCGCGCTCCGCATTATCACGAAGTACTATCCGCTAGAGCGCTTTCCGCAAAAGACCCTGTACGCTCTGGAAGATCTGCTCCCGCAAAGTCCGGCTTAGTGAGCATCGCCGGGTTGCGGTGAGGACAGCGGGTCCCGGATCGACATCGATCTGGGCAGTTCTCGGGCGCGGCGGATTCGATTCGGCCAGAGGCAGCCTCGAATTGGAATTCGGGCGGCAGTTAAGCCCGGCAGAAACCCATTGGGCAAAATCCATGGACCCCGCCTGACTTTCTTTGCTTCCGAAAATTGTACCGCGTTCATGATTCCATTCCATGCTCTGCATCCGGCGACCCGCATTCTGGACCTAATTCGAGTTCCTTTGTTCCAGGC
This sequence comes from Pseudomonadota bacterium, assembly GCA_021805275.1. The sequence goes on along the minus strand of JAJZFQ010000183.1, from coordinate 2,017 downwards.
TTGCTGGTAACTCGCGGTTTACCGGTAGATTCCGCGGCATACGCGATCCTCGCCGCGAGTTCACCGCCCAAGAATTGATCTATGCCGCGACGGCGCTGCGAGCAGAGGTTCGACGGTCGGCAGAACAGGGCGCCGACCCGACGTACGGGTCAACGCAGGAGGTCTTCCGCAAGGCGGCACGCGGGACAGAGATGTTGATGGGGATCGAAATCCGCCGCTTTCTGGTGATCGACGCGTTTTCGAGATTTCCGGGCATGGCACTTGCTCGTTCCGCGGATCTGCCTCTTGCATTCGCCACACAACTTCTTGATTCCACTGCCGCCGGGTCTGGCTGCGGTCGTGGGCCCACAGGGCCGACGTCACGGCCGGCTCCTGGCGCTCCTTCAGAACCCGCCTGTCACCCCCGGAATCACGCGGCTCCTCATCCCCGCCAACAAGAGACGTTGGCCGAGAAGGTCCAGCGCACCGCGGAACAGGTCGCGCGCCGTTCGATTGCATGAATGTCCGTGCCCCCGTTGGTCACCGGACAAGGACATCCGACAAAGTGCTGAATGCCGATTTGCGGCCGGCAGAGCCATGAAAGCCGATCGACGTATGGGAACGGCGGCCGATGACCGCCACGACTATTGGAGTCCACCGCCCGCAACGGCATTCCGCAGGTAGCTACGCCGTACTTTTGCCGTTCTTTTAGGGACGCGATGCGCTACGTACTTGATTTTATGATGGGCGGTACTGGGATCGAACCAGTGGCCCCTGCCGCGTGAAGGCAGGACGGCATTCGTGGCACTGTCGGTGCAAACCGATCGTTCGGCCCACCGATTTCACGAAGTTCACGACCGCAACCTTATCGCTACACTCGGGTGAGCCTCTGGTGACCCAAGTCAGCTGATGCCGCCCTTGCCCGAATCCATGTCGGCGTCGATCCCGGCGTGTAGCCGCTTCGTGCCGTCTGACCGGATTCAGTGCCATCTACAGCGCACCATTCGCAAATCGTGGCGCATCTTTCCGTACGAATTCCGTACGAAAATTCTTTGTAGAGGCTAAGTGATTGAATTATTGGAGCGGGAAACGAGGCTCGAACTCGCGACCTCAACCTTGGCAAGGTTGCGCTCTACCAACTGAGCTATTCCCGCACTGCAAGGCGAGCGCGCATTTTAGGGACCCGCCGGACGAAGTCAAGGCATCTGCATTACTGCGTGAGCTCAGGCCAGGCCGCACGCAGGTAGGCCACCATCGACACCAGCGTCGCCATCGCCGCGAGTTCCGTCATGAGGACGCCGGTGGAGTAAATCGGCAGTCCGCGGATCGGCAGCCGGTAGAGCATCATGGAGAGTCCGACGATCTGCAGCACGGTCTTGACCTTGCCGAGCTGCGACACCGCCACTTTGCGCCGTGCACCGATCTCGGCCATCCACTCCCGCAGCGCCGAGATGGTGATCTCACGCCCGATGATGACCACGGCGGTGAGCACGATCAGCGGTCGGGTATCGCGGCTCACCAGCAGCACCAGCGCCGCCGCCACGATCAGTTTGTCGGCCACCGGGTCAAGAAAGGCCCCGAGCCGCGAGGTCTGCCCGAGCCGGCGCGCGAAATAGCCGTCCAGGGAATCCGTGATGCCCGCGGCGGCAAACAGCAGCCCCGAGGCCGGATCCGCCCAGTGGTACGGCAGCATGAACAGCAGCACGATGAGCGGAATGGCTCCAATGCGCAGCCACGTCAGCGTATTCGGAACGTTCCAGGGCATTCGCAGCTCACGATCCGGGATGCAGGTGATCATAAAGGGTGCGCGCGAGGCTTGCTCCAATTCCGTTCACTTGGGCCAGATCGGCGACCCCGGCGCGCAGCACCCCCTGCAGTCCGCCGAAATGCGTCAGCAGCGCCCGCCGCTTGGCCGGCCCCAGGCCCGGGACGGTCTCGAGCACCGATTCGGTGTAGCGGCGGGCCCGCTTGCGGCGGTGGCCGGTGATCGCGAATCGGTGGGCCTCGTCGCGGATGCGCTGGATCAGGCGGGACGCCG
>JAJZFQ010000233.1:59461-140587 GCA_021805275.1 Pseudomonadota bacterium | reverse complement strand
GTCGGACTGTTAATCCGTTGGTCGTTGGTTCGAGTCCAACCCGGGGAGCCAATAGAATCAACCGGTTGCGGTCTTCTCGCCGCCCTCATTCGACGAAGTGTCTACGTCCTGGCGGCGGCTCGCCCCGCCGTCGATAGCACGCAACTGCGGACGCGCGTCGAATACAAGCGCACCCACCCCTCGCGCGACCCTCACCCGGCCCTCGTGTGTCGCGTGCGCGTACACCTGATCGACGAGTGAGCACTTGCTGTGCCCCATCGCGTGCGCGACATCGAACGCGCCTAGCCCCGCACTGCGCGCTAGCGTCGCGTACGTATGCCGCAGCGAGTACGCGTCGAGCATACGCACACCTGCGCGCTTCAAGAGCGGGTGCCAGATATCGCGGCGCACGTTCGACGGGTTCATGGGGTTGCCCTCCCGCGTCGCGAGCACGAACCCGACGCCACCCGTCGCTTTGTGATGCTCGGCGAGGTCGGCCACAAGCGGGGCGGCGAGGTGCACGACGCGGCGACCTGATTTGGTCTTCGGCGCAACGAACTTCTTGCCGCGGTGATCCCAGTTCCGCTCGATGCGCACCGTAGCCGCCTCCAGATCGACGCACGACCAATCGAGGGCGTAAAGCTCGCCGGGCCGAATGCCCGTCGAAACTAAGAAGTCAAAGAACACACGCTCACGTCCCTTCGCAACAGCGCGGATGGCAGCGATCTCCTCCTGGGTGAACGCATCGCGGTTCACGTGGCGCCCGTCGTCCTTGCGCTCGAAGGGTTTAACGTTATTTAATTATTTTCGGCCTTTCGCCGGAAATCCGGAATCGAATTGGCGTTCACACACTGATCAGCAGTGCCCACGCCGTCTCACGGCGGCTCATCCCAGCACAAGCCTGAGCGCTTTCTGCTCAGCTGCCTCAACTGTTCGATATGCGTCCAGACCTCGGTAGGCGCTCTCCGTCGCCTCGTGCCCGTCGGCACACGTATTCCATTCGCCCCTACTCTGCAGATGCAACATCGGCTGATTCTGCGACTCCGAAAACTCCCTCATCCTCCCTCTCGCCGCCAACCGACCAACCCGTGCTATCGACCCGGCGCTGCCGGTGACGAACGGCGGCTCTGGGGGGCACAGGCACGACTCATGCGGCGCGCCGTGGCGGATGTCGTAAAAGGACGATGTGAGTGGCGTTTTCGGCAGCCTCATGTTCGGCAGCGCGATACCCGAGTGCCGGCAGGTCGATTCCGGTGAACATCGCTTCGCCGCGCCCGAGCACGACCGGCGTTAAAACGAAATGCAGCTCGTCGATCAGTTCGGCGAGAAGATATTGACGGACAGTACCGACCCCACCCCCTATCATCACATCGCGACCGTTGGCGGCGCGTTTCACCTGATCCAGCGCCGCCTTGATGCCCTCGGTGACGAAGACGAAGGTGGTGCCGCCCTCCGTTTCGATCGGGTCCCGAGGATGGTGTGTCAGCACGAACGTCGGTACGTGGAATGGAGGGTTATCGCCCCACCACCCCTTCCAGCTTACGTCCGGCCATGGACCGCGGATCGGGCCGAACATATTGCCCCCGAGGACCCAAGCGCCGGAGCCCAGCATGGAACGGCGGGCATAGGTCTCGTCGACACCATCCGAACCGCCGTCCTTACCGGTCATCGCGTGGAACGTGCGCGTGCCGAATAACCACTGATGCAATTCAAGACCACGCTTTCCGAGCGGATTTTCGAGGCTTTGCTCCGGCCCTGCTCCGAAACCGTCGAGCGAGATCGAAAAGTTTCCGACGCGAACCTTCATCAGAATGCATCCGCCTGTCACATCAAATTGCCCTGATTGCAGTCTACAACGAGTTGCAAGTGTCGGGCTGAGAGGGAATGGACGTTCAGCTTGACGTGAAGGTACCAGCAGCGGATGCGCTGAACGTTGCCGATCGTCCCACGAGCTGTTCAAACCGAACGACCGGAATCTGGAAGTTCAGGGGTGGCATCGAACTTCCGGTTTTGGCCGAAAGCATAAGTAACCGAAGTCGAGCCGAGGGCCAGCTTTGTGGCGCCATCCGCTAGTCAGGGCGTAGCAGTTACGCATCACCTGACCCGGTGGTGCCCATCATTGCCTCCCTGCTCTCCTACCGGGACGAGATCGGCTTCTGAGAGCGTTCCACTAGCCCGGCCAGCCGCGCATCAAAAGCGAAGCTCACCGGACCCGAGATCACCCATTTCCATTGCCAGTCCGGGTGGCGGGAATTGATGATCAGGTTGTACTCTCCCGGCGTCACGGCACTCGGTACCAGGAGCGCCGGGCTTCTCCGCTCATCGTACCAGCCGTCTCCGATTGCCTGCGCGGTAGGAACGGGCTCGTCTCCGTCCCAACCGTCGGGAGGCACGGGCGCGCTCTCAATCGCCGCATCGGGTACGTCAACCACGTATAAGACATGCGGCTCTAGTGCATCAAAACGCTTGTAGTGCACGAGGCGCTCGAGAATCGAGAGGGACAGGCTCTGAGCCGCATAGTCAAGGTGCCGACCTGCGGTATGCCAGCGGCCATCCACCGAAAATCCGCTCAAGCCCCCAAAGGCGGCACGGTTCGTCCGCCCGAACTTGCGCAGGACGATTCTCCACGCCTTCACGGCTCAGTGCTCAGACCGGCACGCCGTGCATCATCGCCCGCAGCAAGCTTTCCACCTTCTGCGCGCCGAGATCCGTTGCCAGCATCTCGAGCGGAGGCCGGCCTCCGAGGCTCCGATCCGGAGCACCCAGCCACTCGGCTACCGCAGCGTCCGAGGAGAAGATCTCGCGAGCGAGACTCCGGGCACGCACGACCCTGTAGAGGCGCTCGGACTCCGCGGTCGAGAAGCGCTCGTGCTTCTTTTCGCGCTCGGTCATCGTCCGCAGTACCAGCCTGAGCGCCTTGATGATGCGCGCCTTCGGCAAACCGAGAGCGGCTGCGATCTCTCCGAGCGCGCTGCTGGGCAGCCCACGCTCGAGTACCTCGATCTGTTCGCCAAGCGGGCGTTCGGTAAGCGTCAGTATACTCATGGCAGAATTGCTCCTTGATACGCGCAAAACTGCCACGACGACGACGTCGCGTCAAGACCGCGAGGATGATCACCTCGTATCAAGCCGTATCACCGCAGCGCATGATTTTCCCGACGGGGTTTGGGGGTAACCTGCCGGCAATCCGCAGAATTCCTCACAGGATCAAGAGCTTACTACTCACTTCGAGTCCAACCCGGGGAGCCATAAGCAATTGATAAGTAAAGGCTTTTCGGCATTTCACCGGAAATCCGGAATCGAATTGCGCTTCAGCGTGTGATCAGCGGCGCTGATGCCGTCTCAGGGCAGCTCACCCCAGCACAAGCCTGAGCGATTTCTGCTCAGCTGTCTCAGCTATTCGCCATGCATCCAGATCTCCGTAGGCGCTACTGCGCCGGCCCTCTTGTCGGCACGCCGCTTTCCTTGCCCCCTACTCTGCAGATACAACATCGGAAACTTCTGCACGCCGAAAACTCCCCCATCCTCCCTCTCCCGGCCAATCTGCCAACGCGTCCTATCGACCCGTACCGGAAGTTAGACTATCTAAAGATCATTTCTGCTCTCAGCCGAAAGCAGTCATTCATGACCGGCGCGCGAAGAAAGGCGCAGCTGTCTGAAGCGCGCCCGATTAAACAACGTGTCAGGCCCAGGCCGTGTCAGTTATATAGTCTGGGCTCACTCTTGCTTGACAATATCGACCGAGATCTCCACCGCCGGAATCGTTCCTCTGTTCTTAGGCCAGTGTGTGGTGTTCCTATCCTCGGGCCAGCCCACTCCCGGCCCATAGTCCGTTGCGACTCCATTTCGATGGTCAGTGATCGTTCCTTGCCGTATGTAGACCGTGCCTGGCCTGTCTTTATGGTCGTGCATCGGGCCGAAGACGCCTCCAGACTCGATGGTCACCATGCGCATTCGAAGGCTGCGCCCTGCCATGCCCTCGATCTCAGGACCAAGGTCAACCGTTGCAAGTAACCTCACCGCAACACCTTTTGTCTCGCGTGCCGCCTTTTCGTTGCTCATTGTGCTCTCTTTGCTACCCTTCCAAAGCCATTCGACGGCCTATGAATATTGGTGCCACTGTCGCGAGAACTCCAGACCGACCGCTTTCTCGAGGGCAAGGGTCTAGCGCACGAGGCCCGACACCCACACCTTGCACAGTAGTGTTTTGAGGCGATCGAAATCCCTCTCTCCGAGGGTGGACCTCCATTCGAGCTCGATCTCACCCAGAATCTCGTGAATCTTTCTCCAGGCCGCACGTCCGCGCGCTGTGAAATGCACGAGCCGTGCTCGCTGATCCTCCTTGGAGTCTCGACGGGACAGATACCCCAGTCGCTCGAGGCTCTGAAGGAGCTGATTTATGGCCTGTTTGCTCATTCCGGCACGCTCGGCAAGCTCGCTCGGCCGAGACCCCTCAGGCCCGGGATATTGGAACACGCTCATATGAGGCAGGCGCAGCTCGCGAAACCCGGCGTGGTGTAATCCTGCGATGATCCGGCGATGGATGCCCTGAGCCGGCACGCGCAGCAGGGCGCCAATGAGAGGATTCTGCGGAAGTTCAAGGGTTGACATCTATAGTAAAGTCCGTGTACCGTCCTCGGTAAATGTAGTGTACTCAAAAGGCCGGTAGCGTGACAAACCAGAGTGCAGTGAATCCATCGGAAGAGATCATCCGAATCGGTCCTCTCGCCATTCGCTTTCTGCTGACGGGCGAGGACACACACGGCAGCGTTTCCGTGTTCGAGGTGACGGTACCGGCTGGGCAGAAGCTTGCGGCCCCAGCGCACAAGAACGATGCTTACGAGGAAACGCTGTACGGGATCTCCGGTACCCTCACCTGGACGATCGACGGCAACGCGATCGAAGTCGGGCCCGGTCAGGCCATATGCATCCCGCGCGGCGCTGTCCATCGCTTTGACAATTTCGGTACCGAAGAGGCGAAGCAGCTATCGATCGTTACTCCGGCGGTAATGGGGCCGGCCTACTTCCGGGAGGCACGCGCCGCGATCAATGCCGCCCCCGGTAGGCCACCGGACATGACAAAGATGATCGAGATCTTCCGTAGACACGGCATGACGATCGCAGCCTTGCCGCCGGTGCCTGGCCCTCAAGCGTGACGGGAGAGAAAGCGTGAAACGGGTGGTTTTGGTCGGCCTCGATCCGGGAACCGTGGACTTTTCGGATCCTGCTTTGCCGCCAGGGATGACCGCGGAGAAGATTCATGATGGAGTCAAGCTCGCGTTGAGCGACATGTCTAAACGTGGTTGGCTCGCGGACGCCTGCTACATCAACCCCGATGACACCGCAGTACCGACCCTCGAACGCCATCTGGCCGCTAACCGCTACGACTGCGTGGTGATTGGCGCGGGCGTTCGGCTGCCCCCGAACCGACTGAAATTGTTCGAAGCGCTGGTAAATGCTATCCACCGCACCGCTCCGCAAGCGGCCATCGCCTTCAACACACGTCCGGACGACAGCGGCGCGGCGGCGGCACGTTGGATCTGATAAGGGACGATCGCGTACGAGAGATCCATTCAGGACGGTTGCCACCGCAATGGCGCCGGACATCAGATGTCCGGTTTGGAGAATTCTGGACTCGCACGGCGAATCGCTGGATTTGTCCGCTATGCGCCATCGCGAACCACTGGATTCACTCATCCTCCGGCACATGACGCGCGAGATCCATCGAATCGTGGAGAATGCGCAGAACCTCGATCTGCCGCTTGGCAGAACCAGCGTCGGCACGGAATAACACGAAATGCCGCCCCCTTGGACCATATCGCGCGACGTGCAGCGTAAACAGATCTCTCCCGATCTCCGGCCGTGCCTTGATCCCGGGCTGCTCAGGACCGGCGATTAATGCTTGCACGGCGGCGGAGAGAATATCCGCGCAGACACGTGCCTGAGCGTTTCCAAACTGCTCGAGAGTCCAGAGCAGGATGGCCTCAAAATCAACCTCCGCGGCGCCGGCAAGCCGCACGGTCCATGCGCCCGCCCCTGCGCTCACTAGAGTTCCTACCGCTCTGGCTTCTTCGCCAAAGCTCGATCGCGAACGGTTCCGAGGTGCCGACCGAGATCGTCTGTACTGCCGAACGTCCGATAGCGACCGTCTTCGATATCCGCAATGCCGACACGCGCAGCTTCCCGCAAAGCCTTCACACGGGCCCTGACGTCCTCCTCCTTATCCTCAACCAGGCGCAGACCCTCCCGCATCACTTCGCTGGCATTCTGATAACGCCCCTCTCTCACGAGCCGCTCGACAAGCTCAGCCTGGTGATCTGTGAGTACGACATTCCGCGTCGGCATGGCTGCCACCTCGCAATTACACTGATTGGCATATTATGCCATACGTCTGGACCCTTCAACCCCACGGCCGGCCATTCACTGCGTCGAGCGCGAGCACGGCGCAGGTATCAGCGTGTATCAAGCCGTCTCACCGCAGCGCACCATTTTTGCAATATGGTTTGGGGTTAACCTGAGGAGAGGCCTCTGAAAGCCTTCACAGCATCAATGGCTTACGTCTCTCTTCGAGTCCAACCCGGGGAGCCAATAAATCAAAGGTAAGGACTCCGGCATCCTCGTTCTTCCGCCTTTGAACTGAGCGGCCGATGCTCTGGGTCGCGGCGAGTGGGATCCTCTCGCGGCTGTTGCCTAAGCTGCGGGAGGCCGTCCCGCGTGCTCGGTTGCGGGTTCGCTTGGACGGCGGCTTCGCCGCCGCGTCATCATCAAAGCCGAGGCCGTGCGTCATCCCGGGCGCGAGCTCAAAGACAACCCGCGCTTCGTGGTCACCAACCGCAAGCACTCGCCCCGAGATCTGTACGAAGCGATCTACTGCGCCGCGGGGACATCGAGAATCGGATCAAAGAGCTGCATCATGGCCTGGAAATCAAGTGCACCAGCTGCAACCGCTTCCTCGCCAATCATTTGCGGGGGCTGTTGAGCGCCCCCGCCTATGTGCTCTACCAGGAGCTGCGTCTGCGGGCAGACCGCACGGCCTCGCGATCCGCCCAGGTCAGCACCCTGCGCGAACACCTGATGAAACTCGGCGCATGGGTAGAGTCTTCCGTGCGGCGCATCGTGCTGCACCTGCCCGCCACCTGCTCTGCATCGCAACGACTGGCAGATCCTCGCCCGCAATCTTGGCGCTGCGCCCACATAGCGCTGTCGGGCTCGCGCCGCGCGCTGCATCGAATGCCGCATGCCTGACTCAGACCGAACGCCCGTCGCCGAAATCCACCGCCGAACGCGCACGCATGACCATGAAAATCCGCTCCTTCGTGCATCGTGCAGGCTCGCCGCCCCCGGAACGCCGCTTATCGTACGGTCAATTCCCATCCGTGGCGTCGCACGCTAGTGCCCTTCGTCGCCGCCGTCGCCTTCATCAAAATCACCGAAATCGAATCCCGGCCACTCCCAGCCGTACCCCACACCTCCGTAGTAGTAGCCGTCGTTGTACCGATTCCATTGATGGATATCCATGCGGGCGCGATTCTGAGCTATGGCAGCGATCTCGGTGGCTTGCATGTAGTCCAGTACGGTGTTCGCAACCCCCTCCTGGTGCAACTTTATAACTTCGCCAGCGTTGACGCGGTAGACCGTTCCCGAGCGGCGAATCCGCCCTATGATGACCGCAGCCGGTACAGCCTTTTTGCTCCACATGACGATGGAGGCGACACGAACCGGCTGGGGCGGCGGCGCGGAGGCGCGTGGCCCCATCGTGGCGCAGCCCGCCAGAGCGAACAGTGCGGCGCCCAACACGCTCACCGCGAGTAACTGTCTGGACCGCCCTGTGCTTCTCAGATCCTCGCCCTTGCGGCTCCCTTGGGAGTTCACAATAAAACTCGTCGTGTTATCGTTTGGCATGATCGACCTCCTTTGCAGGCAATCATTAAAGCTTGCGATCCATCAAGTGAGCCAGACAGTTGAGGCGAGTAAAGAACCATCTGGCTTGCCCGGCGATTCATCTCCGCACGAACTCTCGACTTTCGCGTTACATGGTCGTCATCTCACCGTGGGTTGTCGGTGCGCCACCGCACAGATAGAGCCTCGAGAGCTTCGCAAGTTCCGCGATGATCGGAGGAAAATCCATGAGGAAGCCGCTAACGAGTTCGCAACGCTCAAAGCGACCTATGACATCCGCACCCGGTCCAATCCGGCGCTGAAGAGGCCGCGCGGAGTTGGCGATGCGCATTCAACTCAAAATCCCCCACTGGTCGGCCGGCGCATCCGTGCCGGTCCTTTGCAACGAGCAGTCGCGGTCAAGCTCCGCGATGGGTATTTCGGAGGCTCATCGCACCCATACTTCCCCCCCCTCCTCTGAACGCCCCGCTCTCCGCGCGCGCAGCTGCGCTCCCGTACGAGGCGTCGGCCCGAGCCGGTGGCGGCGCACAGCGCCTCTTGGATGGTCCATTCGGCACTTCGGTGCAGTCACGGCCGATTTGTCGAGTTCGACCCATGGGCGCCAAGCGGGAGCAGACCATCGGCATCGCGCTGCAGCCGGCGCGCCCCTCGCACGTTCGCGGGGCTGAGTACGAGGCCGACCACTGTCATGACGCAGGCGGATGTCAGCAGCGTCTCGGCGCTCCCGGACCTCGCCTGAGCAAACCCCGCCAGAATGACCCAGGTCGAAGTCAGGATCGGCACGACGATCCAGCTCCGGCCGGAGCGCAGGAGATCTCGTCGGCGTTGCAGATCGGCAATATAGAACGCGCGCAGGGTAGAGCCATCACTCGACTGACTCGCGGCGTATCTACGCAGCTGGGACGCCGCAATGATGGCAGAGACGACGGCCAACAACTCGCCTAGCCTCGTCAGCGCATTCGGAGCCCCTCCCATCTCGAGCCGAAGGTGAAGGCGAGTGCCCCGATTGCGCAAGCCATGAACTCCGCAATGTTTTGCCGCCAGACCGTCCAGTGGAACGCCAATGATCTTTGGTGCCGCGCCTCGATAGTCAGAACCAGCAGCTCCTGATTCGTCTGCTTCGACAGAGCCGTAATGGGGCTTTCCCGACGGGCGCAGCCGGCCGACCACCACGACTCACCGCCATTGTCACGTTCATGGGTTGTCGAAACGGCGACTCCTGAACCCAGGCGAACGCTCATTCATAACGCAGCGCCTCGATCGGATTAAGCCTGGCTGCCTTGCGCGCCGGATAGAATCCGAAGAAGATCCCGACTGCGGCGGAAAAGACGAAGCCGCCGATGATGGCTCCCGTCGAGAGCAACGTCGGCCACTTCGCCACCGCCGTGATGATCAGCGACACAGCGACACCCGCGAGGATTCCTGCGCCCCCGCCCGCGACGCTGAGAAAGATTGCCTCCGCCAGGAATTGCAGCAAGACATGCAGTCGGCGAGCCCCGATCGCCATCCGCAATCCGATCTCGCGCGTACGTTCAGTGACAGACACGAGCAGAATGTTCATGATTCCGATCCCGCCGACCAGCAGGGAAATGGAGGCCACGATGGCGAGCAGGAACGCCATGATGCGAGAGGACCCCTGTGCAGTCTGCGCGATCTGGCTCAGGTTTCGAACTGCGAAGTCCGCGGCATCACCGGTAGCGATGTGATGGCGACGCATCAGCGTATCGGTCACCTGCTGTAGGGCTTCAGGGACGAGACTCTGGCTGACCGCCTGCACGTAGATCGAGTTGACATATCCGGTAATGCGCGGCGCAATGTTGTACGGGTTCGGCGGCGGCGGAAACGCTGCCGCCGACGTCGTGACATTCATCGTCGCATTGCCGATGGTAGTGGTCGCGATGCTCTGCGCAGCGCTCGTTGCCGCGACACCCAGTACTTTGTCCTGCGCGGTACTGAACGGAATCATCACCACGTCATCCTGATCCTGCCCGAACGCGGTCTGTCCCTTGGCGGCCAGCAACCCGACGACGACCATGTTTTGGCCCTTCACCTGGATGCGGGCTCCGATCGGATTCTCATAAGGCGCGAACAGCTGCCGGTAAACGGTCTCCCCGATGACAGCCACGAGGGCGCCATCTGTCTCGTCGGACTCCTCGAGCGCCCGGCCGGCTGCGATGTGCCAATTGGTAATTCGCAGATAGTCCGGCGTGACACCCTGGACGTTCGTCGTCCAGTTCTCGCTGGCGTACTGCACCTGGGCAAGCTGCCGGATCATGTATCCGACATCGGCCACGGCCGGATCATCCCGACGCACCGCCTCGGCGTCTCCGGTCGTCAGTGTCGATGCGCTACCGAAGCCAGCGCGCACGCCACCGGCTGTCGTCGCCCCCGGCACGACGACCAGCATATTGGTCCCCAGACTCTGGATTTGCTTGGCTACCGCCTGATTGGCCCCCTCACCGACCGCGACCATGGCAATGAGCGCGGCAACGCCGATGAATACCCCCAGCATCGTGAGCATGGACCGCAGCGCGTTTCGTCCCACTGCCTGCGCAGCGCTCGACAAAATCATCCGCGCAAAGCCCAACGACGCGGCCACGGACCCCGTGGGCACGGGCGCTGGTGCGCCCGAACGCGCTTGGAAGCCCCGCGGGGAATTCTCCGGCGCGTCAAGCGTCGCTCCCCGCGCGTCCGCTCGGGTCTGCGGGGTGACCACGGGTGCGCTGTTGCGTTCGTCCGAGACAATCCCGCCGTCACGCATCGTAATGACCCGATCGGCATAATCGGCGATGTCGCGCTCATGCGTCACGACAATCACCGTCACCCCCTCTTCGCGATTGAGCTGGCGCAAGGTCTGCATGATCTCATGCGACGTGCGCGTATCGAGATTTCCGGTCGGTTCGTCGGCGAGCAATACCTGCGGGCGATTGATCAGCGCGCGGGCGATCGCCACCCGCTGCTGCTGCCCACCGGACAGCTGACTCGGGGTGCTCTGCTCCCGCTCCTTCAGACCGAGCGCCACTAGTGCCGCCCGCGCCCTCGCCAGTCGGTCGCGCCGGCCCAGCGGCCCGTTGGTGACATAGAACAGCGGCAGCGCGACATTTTCCAACGCACTGGTACGCGCGAGCAGATTGAAGCTCTGAAAGACGAAGCCGATCCGCTCGCTTCGCAACCGGGCGAGCGAAGGCTCGCTCAAGCGCTCCACGTCCACCCCGTCGAACAGATACTGTCCGCTCGTCGGCCGGTCGAGGCCACCACAGATGTTCATCAGCGTCGACTTGCCTGATCCCGACGCACCCATGATCGCGAGAAACTCGCCACGCTGAACCGTCAGAGTAACATTGTCGAGCGCATGCAACTCTGCTCCGCCGACCCAGTAGTGTCGGGTAATCCGGCGCAATTCAAGGACGGGTGAGACCATGGCGTCGGCGCCCGCGACTGCAACGCTACAGGTGCCCGAGGCGGAATGGGCGGCTCTGCGTTGGCGCGGCGCTGGCCACCTCCTGCCCGATGATCACGGCCTGACCCGCCCGAAGATCCCCGCTCACGAGTTCGCTGTATCGTCCGTCGTCCAGACCCACGTGAATCGGAACCGCCACCGGCCCTGCCGGCCGCAGAATCCAGACCCGGGCGGGCCGCCCTCCAGGAGGCGCAGTGACCGCAAGCCCCTGCGCCTGCCCTGCCTCGTCACTCGTCGGTACCGCGAGCCCGCCCGGCGAGAATCGAAGTGCTTGGTCGGGAATCCGCACCACATCGCTGCGCTGCGCCGTGATGATGTTCGCCGTCGCAGTCATCCCGGGCTTCAGAAGGAGCCCCGGGTTCGAAACGCCGAGCACGGCGTCATAGGTGACCACATTCTGTATCACCTGAGGCGCCTGGCGCACCTGCACAACATTGCCCCGGAATATACGGCCCGGGAACGCCTCGACCGTAAAGTCCCCTGGGTCACCTTCCTTGATGGCACCGATGTCGCTCTCGCTGACATTCGTGTCCACCTGCATCCGTGTCAGGTCCGTCGCAATCAGAAAGAGCGTCGGCGTCTGAAAGCTCGCGGCAACGGTTTGGCCCACAGTGATATTTCGAGCGACCACTGTGCCGTCGACCGGAGAGACAATATTCGTGTAGCCGAGATTCACCTTCGCGGTCGACACCAGCGCGCGGTCGAGTTGCACCGAGCCCTCGAGCTGATGCACGAGGGCCTGCTGATCGCTATACGTGATTTGCGCCACGAGGTGCTTCGTGACCAATGCCGCGTACCGCGCGAGATCCGCGCGCGCGCCGGCGAGCTGCGCACTGTCACGCGTGAGCGCACCGTCGGCCTGCTCCAGGGCGCTCTCGTACGGCCGCGAGTCAATCTTTGCGCAGAGCTGTCCATTCTTGACCCGGGTGTTGTAGTCGCAGTAGACGTCCTTAATAACGCCAGAAACATATGATCCGACGATGATGGTCATCACCGGATTCACCGTACCGGTCGCCGTAACGGTGCGCGACACGGTGCCGCGACTCAACGTTACTGTGAGATACCGCGGCGGCGCTGCGGGTCGCATAAACCACCAGGCCGCCGCCGCACCGGTCACGAGCACGAGCACCACCACGATCAGGGCAACGCGGTGCCGCCGCATCCGCGGCGCACGGGTGTCACTCAAGAGCACACCCTTCTCATCCAGCATGCACTCGGCACTCAATCATCTTGCCTACCGACGCCACACTCACCGTGCGCACACCGGGCTCCTCTGCGGCGCCCCATTGGCCTTAACTGTGCGGCGTTGCACGATGCGCCGCCATACGTACAGCGCGCACCGAACACTCGTGCGTGTCCAGAATGGGCGCTGCCGGGGCGGCCCGCTCGCCCCCGCAGGGTGTCGCCATCCCGAGAGCCGGCCGTAGGCAGTAGAGCCGGTGGCGTCACGGCTGCCCCGTCACTCGCAGCAGCTGCGTTCGCCGTCTGAAGGTAACGACGCCATTCGCGGCGGCTTGCCAATGGTCTCTGGCATCCGTGAAACTCCTGCGTCAGACCGCAGGCATTGAATCATGGGCACCTGTCCACGGCGACAGACGGTTGATACCGCCTAAGCGCATCCACCGCGGCGACAGTCCTCAACCCGCCCATCGCGTCGTGCCGGCAGCACTCACGACCCCAGCTGCCGTCGATCCGGGCAGCCTGTTCTGTACTGTCGCCTTGGAGCAGGCGGGATCGCTCGCTGCGCGATTTCAATGGAACGGGTTGCGATTCCGCCTCTCGAGGCGGCTTGCCGTAAGCAACCGGAGCTGGGTAGGTACTATCGCGGATCGACTTCGCAGCGCCTCGCCGGACAATCCCTTGAAGGACCGCGGCGATGGCAGAGCAAACGTTACACAAGACGCCTGGGACTCTTGAGCACTACCTGAGCGACTACGAGTCTGCGCGGCGGTGCTTCAATTGGTCGGATGCCCGTCGCGCACTCACCGGTGCGTCGGATCCGCACCTCAATGTCGCGCACGAGGCGGTCGACCGCCAAGTCGCACAGGGCCGATCTGATCAGATCGCGGCGCGCTTTCTCAGCGGCGACTGGCAGCGCGTCGACGTAACGTATAGCGACCTGCAGCGCCATGCGAACCAATTTGCGAACGTACTGCGATCACTCGGCATCGCACGCGGCGCGGTCATCGCGACTCTGCTCGGCCGCGTTCCGGAACTCTTCAGCGCGGCGCTCGGAGCCGTCAAGGCGGGAAACGTGTTTTGCTCGCTGTTCTCAGCCTTCGGTCCTGAGCCGCTGAAGACACGCCTGCAACTCGGTCATGTGCAGCTGCTCGTGACCACTGAGAATCTGTATCGCCGCAAGGTCGCAGCAATACGAGCGGAGCTCCCGGAGCTGCGCACTGTGCTCATCGTGCCAGAAGGTGTGCAGCGCGAGCTGCCGGAAGGCACCACTGAGTTCGCTCGCCTGATGAACGCCGCGTCGGAGGCGTACGAGACCGCCCCCACGCGAGATGCCGACGTCGCTCTGCTGCACTTTACCAGCGGAACCACCGGCAAGCCAAAGGGCGTCACCCTCACGCATGCGGCGGTCATTGCCCAGCACGCCACCAGCCAGCTCGTTCTTGACCTGCACCCCGGCGAAGTCTTCTGGTGCACGGCCGATCCCGGCTGGGTCACCGGCATCGCTTACGGATTGATCGGCCCGCTTACATGCGGTGTTCAGATGATCGTGGATCGCGAGGAATTCGATCCGCAGCGCTGGTATCGGATTCTCGAGGAGGAGCGCGTGAACGTCTGGTACACCGCCCCGACTGCGATCCGCATGCTCATGAAGGCCGGGACGGCACTCACCCGTGAGCGCCACTACCCGCAGCTGAGGCACATGGCGAGCGTCGGAGAGCCGCTCAACGGGGAGGCGGTTCTCTGGGGCGTTGAAGCCTTTGGCATGCCGTTTCACGACACATGGTGGCAGACCGAGACCGGCGCCATCATGATCGCGAATTTTCCAGCCTGCGACGTGCTCCCGGGCTCAATGGGACGTGCCATTCCGGGCGTCGAGGCACAGGTCGTCCGACGCACTGCGCAAGGAACACTCGAGGTCATCGAGTCATCCGAACAGGTGGGGGAAATCGCCCTGCGCCCCGGCTGGCCATCGATGTTCAGCGGATACCTCGAAAACCCTGAGCGCTACCAGGAGAGCTTTCTCGACGGCTGGTACCTCGCCGGCGATCTGGCCCGACGCGACGAGGAAGGCTATTTCTGGTTCATCGGCCGCGCCGATGACGTCATCAAGTCCGCCGGCCATCTCATCAGTCCCTTCGAGGTCGAAAGCGCCCTCATGACGCATCCGTCGGTTGCACAGGTCGGCGTGATTGGCGTTCCCGATCCGATTGCCGGTCAGGCGGTGAAGGCCTTCGTCGAGCTGCGCGGCGGCTTCGAGGCGAACGAAGCCCTGCGCCGCCAGATCATGGGTCACGCCCGCCGGCTGCTCGGGACCGCCGTGGCGCCCCGCGAGATCGCCTTCAGCGAGAGTCTGCCCCGCACGCGCAGTGGCAAGATCATGCGTCGGTTGCTGCGAGCACGCGAGCTCGGCCTTCCGGAAGGAGACCTGTCCACCCTTGAGGGCAGGGAATGAGCAAGGCCATCGACGTCGCCCTCAGCCGAGAGCACGGCCTGGAGCTGCTGCGCGAGATGCTGCGCATCCGCTGCTTCGAGGATCGCTGCTACCGGCTGTACGGCGAGACAAAGATCCGCGGATTCTTGCACCTGTACAACGGGGAGGAAGCCGTCGCCGTCGGCGCCATGCGGTCTCTGCGTCCGACCGACGCGGTGGTTTCGACTTATCGCGAGCACGGCCACGCCATCGTGCGTGGCATCCCCATGACGGCGGTCATGGCCGAGCTGTTCGGCAAGCAGACCGGCTGCAGCCGCGGTCGTGGGGGCTCGATGCACTTGTTCGATGCGTCGCGGCGGTTCTACGGGGGTAACGCCATCGTGGCGGGCGGACTGCCTATTGCCGTCGGTCTTGCGCTCGCGCAGAAATTGCTACGCCAGACCGACATTACGACGTGCTTCTTTGGAGACGGGGCCGTGGCCGAGGGAGAGTTTCACGAATCGCTCAACCTCGCCTCGCTCTGGAAGCTGCCCGTACTGTTCCTCTGCGAGAACAACCTGTACGCCATGGGGACAGCAATCGATCAGGCGCAGGCCGAGACGGATATCACGACCAAGGCTCGTGCGTACCGCATGGCTGCCCAGAGTGTCGATGGCATGGACGTGCTTGCCGTTGAGACGATGGTGAGTCGCGCCGTGGATCAGATCCGCACCGGAAGCGGTCCAATTCTGCTCGAGATGCGCACGTACCGCTTCCGGGCGCATTCCATGTTCGATCCGCAGCTATATCGCGACAAGGCAGAAGTTGCCCAATGGGAGAAGAAGGGACCGATCATCACCCTGACCACGCGCCTCAAAGCGCTCGGCCTCATGAGTGAGGATGATTATCAACGGTGCGAACGCGAGGCGAATGCGGAAGTTGACACCGCGGTCCGGTTTGCCGAGGCGTCCCCCTGGGAGTCAGTCGCAGACCTCGAGCGTTTCGTCTATGCCGAACCCCTCGCCTGAGTCACGTTCCCACGTGAGCTACCGCGACGCGGTGCGTGAAGCGCTGCGCAGCGCACTGCAGAGCGATCCACGGGTCTTTCTCATGGGCGAGGACGTCGGCCGCTACGGAGGCAGTTATGCCGTCAGCAAGGGATTGCTCGAGGAATTCGGCTCGGACCGCATCCGTGATGCGCCGCTGTCCGAATCAGCTTTCGTAGGAGCCGGAATCGGTGCGGCGCTCGGCGGCGTGAAGCCCATCGTCGAAGTGATGACGGTCAACTTCAGCCTGCTCGCGCTCGACCAGATCATGAACAATGCGGCGACCCTGAGTCACATGTCCGGCGGACAGTTCAACGTGCCGCTCGTCATCCGTCTCGCGACCGGCGCCGGCCGTCAGCTCGCCGCCCAACACTCGCACAGCCTCGAGGGCTGGTATGCGCACATCCCGGGCCTGCGAATCCTTGCACCGGCCACCATCGACGATGCGCGTTTCATGCTTCCGGCCGCCCTCGCCTGTCGGGACCCAGTACTGCTCTTCGAGCACCAGTATCTCTACAACATGGAGGGCGATCTCACGGCAGGTCTGGAGGCAGTCGACCTGCACAGGGCCGCAATCCGCCGCTCCGGCCGGGATGTCACGCTGATCGCCTACGGGTGGAGCCTGTACAAATCTCTCGCGGCTGCCGAGGAACTGGCCCGGACGGGGATCGAGGCCGAGGTGCTGGATCTGCGCACACTGCGGCCGCTCGACGAGGAAGCGATCATCTCCAGCGTGCGGCGCACCCGGCGCGTGGTCATTGTCGATGAGGGCTGGCGAAGCGGCAGCTTGTCGGCCGAGGTGACCACGCGCATCGTCGAGCAGGCCTTCTACGATCTTGATGCCCCCGTGGCGCGCGTGTGCACGGCGGAAGTACCCGTTCCCTACGCCAAGCACCTCGAGGACGCGGCCCTGCCGAGTCCAGGCCGGATCGTGGCCGCGGTCCGCGCGCTGCTCGAGCGCAGCGGGAGTCCTTGATGCAGATCGAATTCAATCTTCCGTCCCTCGGCGCCGACATGGAGAGCGCGACGCTCGCCGAATGGCTCAAAAAGCCCGGCGAGCGGGTGCGCCACGGAGAGCCGCTCGCCACCGTCGAGACCACCAAGGGATTGATAGACATCGAATCGTACGATGATGCGCAGGTGCTCGAGCACCTAGTGCAGCCTGGGAGCAAAGTGCAGGTTGGCGCCCCACTGGCCCGCCTGGAGGTCGCCGGGACATCGCGGGCGCCACCCTCCCAGGTCCGCTCCGGGCCGCCCGAGGCAGCTGCGGCCACGGCGGCTGTGGCCGGAGCTGCGGCCGCGCCCTCCCTGCAGGCGGCGCGCGCCCGAATCTCCCCAGCCGCGCGCCGTCGCGCGCATGAGCTTGGCGTGCCACTCGAGACACTTGCCCGGTCCGCCGCCAGCGACATCATCCACGTCGCAGATGTCGAGAAGCTCCTGCCACCTGCAGCATCCGCCCCGAGTGATCCTCGCGCAGCCATGCGGACATCGATCGGCGTCGCGATGGCGCGGGCCAAACGGGAAATTCCCCATTACTATCTAGGCCACACCGTCGACTTCGGCCCGGCACGCGACTGGTTGATCCGCCACAACGCAACCCTCGCGGTGAAGGACCGACTGATCGAGACCGTACTGATCACGAAGGCCGTCGCGCTCGCCGCGGCGCGCGTCGAGGGATTCAACGGTCATTTCCGGGATGGTCGATTCGAATCCTCCTCCACAGTACACGTGGGTGCTGCGATTGCGGTCCGCGGCGGTGGACTGGTGGCACCGGCGCTGCTCGATGCGAACCAGAAGGACTTGCCGACCTTGATGCGCGAGTTCAGCGCGCTCGTCACGCGTGTGCGCGCAGGACACATGCGCTCGGGAGAATTCACTGCGGCTACGATCACCGTGACGAGTCTCGGTGCCGACGGGGTGGACATCCTGTTTCCGATCATCAACCCACCGCAGGTGGCAATCGTCGGGTCCGGCGCGATCCGCGAACAGGCGTGGGTCGAGGACGGTCAGTGCGTCGTACGACCGGTCCTGACCTTGTCTCTCGGCGCAGACCACCGGGTCACGGACGGCCGACTCGGGGCGCGCTTTCTACGTGCAATCGTCGACCTGCTCGCCCATCCAGAAATTCTTTGAGCGAGGAGGCGACCCTCATGAATTCGAATGAAATCCGCACCAAACTGCTCGCGCTGTTGACTGGCGTGGCGCCTGACATCGATCCTGAAAGCGTCGATCCGGCGAAGCACCTGCGGGATCAGTTCGACTTCGATTCGATGGACGCGCTGCACTTCGCTACCGCTGTGAGCGAGGCATTCGCAATCGATATCGCGGAGACCGATTACCCGAGACTCGCCAGCCTCCAGGGCGCACAGCGCTTTGTCGAGGAGCGTCTTACTACACGGTGAGACGCTTTGCGCATGACGTTCACGTCCCCTGTCCACGCGGCCGGTTGCGTCCCGTCGGAACGGTATCGGATTGCCGAGCCCGGCATGCTAGCCGGCGCGCCGCTCGCGGCGAAACTGAACTTGCACCCCTCGCGGCTTACCCACGATGACCTTGAGGACGCAGGCTCCGGCAGACGGCCCGCGCGGCCAGATCAGATCAGTCTCGGAGCTCACAAATGATGCCAATACGCGCTCTCGATCATCGGCGCCTGACCGAGCTTCGCTGCGATCACAGACAGATGCCGCTCCGTCAGGCCGGCGATGTCGACCCGGATGTGCTGCTCACCGGTGATACTGAATTCCGCCACCACCCGCCGAGGAATCGCATTGAGACTCGTGAAGCAGTTGAGCACGCGCGCGAGCGCGCCGGGATCACGCTCGGCAACGACCCGCAGGCACAACGCCTGTGAAACTTCCCGCTCTTGTTCTTCGTGAGCCATGGCTCGTGGTCCTCGTCTCTCCAACACTGCCAGATCGCACACCACCGCCCCGGCTTTCCGCGAAAGCCGGGCTGGTAATGAGCCCAATGTGATCGACGAGTCGAGTCATGGTCGAAGGCATTATTACCCAGTGCGATCGAACTGTCATCAGCCGCTCCGTGCTCGACGGGTAGAGCCGCTGGCTCACCCCGATGCGCTGCCATCGGGCTCAGTTGCCCGACCTACGGGGCGCAGCGCCCACACCTGCCTTCTGCTGTTCTGTCTCCTCAGGCATGCGCCGAGATGAGGGCGTCCGACTCCCGTCTGCTGAGACTACCGACACGCGTGACGACGGGCTGCCCGTTCGTGAAAATTACCAGCGTGGGGATGTCGCCTGCGGCACAGCGGGTCGGCGTGAGCGGATTCTCATCGATGTTCAGCTTGGCCACCGTGAGGCGATCCGCGTACTGCTCGGCGGAGACCTCGATCATCGGTCCGATCATGCGGCATGGGCCACACCCGCTCGCCCAATAGTCCACGAACACGGGGTGCGTTGGGCGAAGCACCTGTTCGCCAAAGGTCTGGTCCGTCACGGTCTTGAGTCAGAGCCGATCGACTGCGCGCTCTGGATTGGAAACGTCCGCGCCGCGGGCCGCATCGCCCACCGGGTCGGATTCATTTACTTCGCCACCTGCGTGGCACCGGATTATCTGCGTCGACACGCCAGCCCCACCCATCCGAGCGAACTTGCTCAGCACCGCAGTGTCACCCACTTCTCGCCCCGCACAGGTGAGACGGTGGAATAGGTCTTCTCGAACGAGCGCGAGCCCGTCCATACCGCTTTCCGAGGCCACCTGGCGCTGGAAGGCGAAACAGCTTTGTAACCGCCGCCGAGGTCGGTCTCGGCATCGCCCAACTGCCGGCGTTCGTGGCCGATGAGGCCATGGAGCGCGGCGCGCTTGACCTGGTGCTCCCCGAGTGGTTCCCGGAACCCCCGCCGCTGCACGTCGTCTATCTCCGGAGCCGCCAGGCGTCCCGGCGCGTGCGTGTGTTCGTCGATTGGCTCGCCGCCCTCATCGGCGAGCGCGACGGGATTCAGCTACGTTCGACCCTTCCCTGCGACGCCGCCGCAGCGCAGCGGTTCGCGCGGACAGAGCGCTCTGGCTGGTTGTTCAGACGGGCGCACGAGGCGCACGGCTCACGTAGATGACCGCCCCCAGTGCGATGCCGAGCGACCAGATCAGATAGCGCCCGGTCGTTACGAGCAACACAGCGTCGAAAATCAATGCGAACGCGGCGGCCCGCCGCCCCCAGGAGCGAGGCGCGAGCAATCGCAACGCCGCTGCCGTCCCGAGGATGTACACGATCACGAAGGCACCGGTCGTCATGAGCACCAGCGCCTCGACACGCAGGTGTGTCGCGACCGTCACCGCAAGCATCGTCAGCGCGAGACCGGCGAGGACCAGAAGACTGCGGCGAGGAACGCCGCCGGCCTCGCTCCCGCGCGCGAACCACGCCGGTAGCGCTCCGTCCCGGCCCAAGGCCGACCCGAGCTTCGCCGCACCTGCAAAGTAGGCATTCATCGTTCCTGCAGTCAGCAGCAGCGCCGCTGCAGCAGCCAGCAGCTTGACCTGCCCGCCGAACCCCACGGCCAGAAGGTCCGCGAGCGGCGCGGCTGTCGAGGCTGCACGGGGACCGAGCACCAGCACCGTCGCAGCCGCGACCGCAAAATACAGCACACCGACGACGATGACCGCCGCTATTGCGGCTCGCGGCATGTCACGGGCGGGCCGGCGAAACTCCCCGGCCAGATGCGTAATAGCCTCCCAGCCGGCGAAGCTCCATACGAGCAGGCCCGCGGCTGACGCGACGGCGAACCAACCGTGCGGGGTGAACGGATGGAGATTCCGCACGCGGAAATGCGTCACGGAAGCGCCCACCGCAGTCGCCAGGAAGGTCACCAGCAACGCCGCCACGACCACCTGGATCCGTCCGGAGAACGTCACCCCGAACACATTGATCAGCGTGACGCTCATGATCATTGCGACCGCTGTGAGCATGACGGTCGGGGCCCCGCCGCCGAGGGCTGCCTGCACGTAAGCACCGGAGAACATCGCGGCGGCCGGGGCGCCCGCCGGCACCGCGAACAGAAAGCACCACCCCACTACGGCAGCAGGGTATCGACCGTATGCGAACTTGACGCACCTCGAGACCCCTCCGGCGTCCGGATACTGCGCACCGAGCGCTGAGAAAGTCACAGCCAGCGGTACGGACAGGCCGATCAGCGCCAGCCAGGCCAGCAGTGATGCCGGACCTGCGGCTCGGGCCGCGAGGGACGGCAGCGCGATCACCCCGGTGCCGAGGACCGCGCCAATGTAAAGCGCCGTACCGTGAATCCATGTCAGACCGGCACCCGCATCTTGCGCAGGCGCACTGGCGGATGCGCCACGGGAGCTGTCGCACTGATCATTCCGAGAAGTCATATCGTGAGGGAGCAATTGAATGTGCGCCACGATTTCATCACCACACCATTGCGTTCGCTCATGATTCCGTCCGCCGCTCGCAACGCCGCCTCGAACGCTACACGGTGCTCAACAGCTGGCGCCGGAACCTGATGCGGTTCTGGACGCCGGTCAGGATCGCGCGGCGCCCCCAGGCGCCCTGAGCGACAGGCTCACCCGTCGACCTAACGGAACGCGACGACGATGCATGCGGTCAGCGCGAGCAGCGCCGCCGCCTGCACACGGTAATTGGCCATCAGCGTGAGGCTCTTCAGGCGTACGCTCTCTGCGCGAAACTGCGCGCCGCTCCACACCATGGCGGCCGCCTCGGCTGACAGCGCTGAGGGACGCCACAGACTCACGCCGACCAGAATGGCCAGATCAATCGACAGCAACAGCGGCGCTGCATATAGAAAGTGCAGATGGACGCACCGCAACACGACGGTCAGAAGAAAAAGAGCGATACCGCACAACGTGCCGAACACAACGGTTGCAATCGCGCCCGCCGCATTTGCGCCACGCCAGAAGAGCCCACCCAGGAACAGCGCAACCACCGGCGGTACGGCATAGGCCAGCATGGCCTGCAGATACTGCCACAACGCCCCGAAGCGTTCGATCTGTGGCGTCCACAAGACCGCAATGAGAAGCAGCCCGGCGGTGCTCAATCGTCCGACTCGCACCAGCCGCTGCGGGGCGATTCGGCTCACCAGGGGCTGAACCACGTCCATGGTGATGAGCGCAGAGGCGCAATTTAGCGCGGAGGACACCGAAGCCAGTGTGGCTGCGACGAAGCCGGCCGCCACGAAGCCGAGCATCCCCTCGGGGAGCAGCCGGAACATGAGCGTCGGGTAGACCTGATCGGCGTGTTTCAGGTGCGGAAACAGCACGATGGCGCATGTCCCGGGTAGCACCATCAGGAATAGTCCCGAAAGCTTCAGCAGTCCCGCAAGCAGCGCGCCACGGCGGCCATCCTCAAGGCCACGCGCCGACAACACCCGCTGAACGATGAATTGATTCGTGCACCAGTAATAGAAGCCGAGCACCGGGATGCCGAACAGCAGCCCCGGCCAGGGAACGCCCGGATCGCCTATCGGGCGGATTAGCGAGAGCATGGCCGGATTGACTCGCGTCATCACCGAGTGCCACCCGCCCGCCTTGGCAAAGGCCGCGACCGCGACCACGAACGCGCTCGAGATCAGCAGCAGCGCCTGCACCGATTCGGTCCACATGAGTGCGCCCAGCCCGCCGACCAGGGTATAGAGACCGGCAGCCCCTGCCAGAGTCCCGGCGATGACCTCGAGCGACAGGCCCGGCCACAGCGTCCGACACACGAGCGAGCCACTGTACAGGGCCCCCGCAGAATCCACGAATACGATCAGCAATAGCGTCAGGGCCGCAAAGTAGAGCCGGACGCGGCGGTCGTATCGACGCTCGAGAAACTCCGGCATCGTATAGACGCGACTCGCGAGCACGGAGGGCAACAGGAACAGGCAGAAGAACACCAGCACGAGCGCTGCCGACCATTCGTAGTCGTACACGGAAATGCCGAGCGCATAGGCCGCACCGGCCAGTCCGATGATGGCAGTAGACGAGATGTTGGAGGCGAACAGCGCCAGGCCGATCGCGGGCCAGCGCGCTGCGCGGGAGGCGAGAAAGTAATCCTCGGGATTCGACTGGCGCCGTGAAACGATCAACCCGAGACCCACGATGCCGGCCGTCGAGGCCGCCACGATGAGCAGATCGAGCGGTGCCGGCGACGCTGCGCCGCTGATGAATCCCATGCCCTCCCCCTTCTCGGCAGCCCGCTGATTGACAGCGCTGACATTTTCGTTATTGTAGCACGATGATCAAAGAGACGGGCCCCGGACGCGAGTCCACGACGATCGAAATGGTGGCGCAGCGTGCGGGTGTCTCTTCGAAGACGGTCTCGCGCGTTATCAATAATGAGCGCGGAGTGCGCGACCAGACGCGCCGGCGGGTCCTCGAGGTCATCGAACGACTCGATTACCAGCCCAATCTGAACGCGCGCAGTCTCGCCGGTGCCCGGTCTTTCCTGGTCGGGTTGTTCTACAACCGACCCGGCGACTATCTGAGCGAGTTTCAGACCGGCGCCGTGCAGCGCTGCCGGGATTCGGGTCTGCATCTGATGGTCGAGCCGGTCGACACCGACGACCCGGGACTCGCACGCGACCTGAGCACGCTGATTCGTCAACTGCGCCTCGAGGGGGCGATCTTGCTGCCACCGCTCAGTGATTACGAGGTCGTGCGCGCTACGCTGGCAAACGCGGGTATACCGATCGTGCAGATCGCACCCATCCACGAGCACGCCGACTCTCCCTCGGTGGACACCGACGACCGCGCTGCGGCGCGTCAGCTCACTGCGCAACTGGTCGAGTACGGCCACCGCCGCATCGGCTTCATCCGGGGACGACCCGACCACCGGGTCACCGAGCAGCGCTACCTGGGTTTCGCCGACGTCATGCACGCACGCGGGCTGCCCATTGATCCACAACTCGTACAGACCGGAACCTTCGAATTCGCTGGTGGCCTTGAATGCGCGCGCCGCATCCTCGAATCTGCGCATCCGCCCACCGCCATCTTCGCAAGCAACGACGACATGGCCGCAGCCGCCATGTGCGTCGCCCGGCAGATGAACCTCGCGCTTCCCGAGGAACTGTCGATCGTCGGGTTCGACGATGCTCCCATCGCGACCATGCTCTGGCCGCAGCTCACCACCGTTCGCCAACCCGTCCGGGCGATTGCACGCATTTCGGTGGATCTCATCATCCAGCACAAACCGCACCAGCACGGGTGGCCGCAGCCGGTGCCGCGCCCGCGCCTCGACCTCGAACTCATTCTGCGTGACTCGCTCGCGCGAGCGCCGGTCCCGCGCAGACGCTGACGCACTGCAGCGGCACTCAGCGCCCCCGCCGGATCCGGCCTGGCGACGGGAAAGTCGCGCAGCCGCCCTCGTCATGCCACACCGGGCCTGGATGCGCACGGTCCCTTTACAGACTCCCCGTCACCTCCTGGGCAGCGCATACGATGTGATAGAAGCTGCTCGCCGGTGACGGTTCGCTGACAAATCCGCCGTCGGGCAGCCTCTGGTCATGCCACAACCCGCGGGCACCCGTATCGAGATAGCGCAGCAGAGAGTCGAGCGCCTCGGCGGCCAGCCGACCGTGATCCGGCTCTGCGGTCAGGCGCGCCATGAGGGCATGCGCCTTCAACCGCTCGGCTTGAGGCCACAGGCGAGCCCGCGGGTCGTACACGCTCATGTCATCGAGCAAGGCGTTGACGGCCACGCCGTTTCGGACACCGTAAGACTCGCCGACGGCAATGAGCCGCCTCGCCGCCGCGAATGTCGCCGTACGCTCCTGCCTCTGCGAGACACGACCAGCGCAGAGTGACCCTGCCACCCCGGCGCGCAACAGAAGCCACGCCCATTCGAAATGATGTCCAGGCTCGACCAATCTGCCCTGAATCCCCGCATAGCGCGTCCCCACAACGTCGGAATGTTCCCGCAGGATTCCGCTTGACGCATCGATCAGGTGGTCTAGAGCCAACTCGACCAGTTCCTCGACGAGCTGACTCCACCGCGGGTCGTCCGAGAGCGAACGCCATGCCAGGGCTGCCTCCAGAAGGTGCATGTGGGGATTGGACGACAGTGGGCGCTCGATCGTACCCTCGGAGCGAAACCCGGGTCCACGGCGCTTGAATGTCGATTGGATTCGCTCGAGAAGCGCCTCGGCGGCGTGCTTCAACCCACCGTCATGCCCCAGTACTCGATGGGCGGCAGCAAACGCCAGCAACGCGAACGCCTGATCGTAAAGCAGCGCACGGTCCTCCACCACGGACCCGTCGGGTCCGACTACGGCACGCACCAGACCGTCCTCGCGCACATAGCGTAGACGCAGGTGGGTCAGTCCGTCGGCGACGAGTTCGCGCACATCTCCCCCCCAACCAAGTCCGGGCGCACACGCGAACGAATAAATCTGGCGCAGTTGCACGCGAGCACGGCGCGGGTCGCTCAAGACAGGCCCAGTGGCGGCGAGCCGCTCGTAGAATCCACCCTGCCGCTCGTCCCAGGCGCATCGTGACCAGAGCGGATAAGCCTCGGACAGCAGCCAGCGTCCGAACGCATCGCGACGGTGGCTATCGGGCATGCCCACTCCGGGCAGCCGCTGCGATCGCGACAGACACCGGCTGGATATTCCAGCCCGAAAGGGCGATCCGCGCGCAACGTGAGCCGCGCCGCGGGCAGCGAATGACCACACTGCGGCGCTCGCCCCGCAACAAAGTCACGAAATTCGCGCCGTAGTAGGCCGGCAGCACGCGTCGACCGTGCGCATTGAGAGCAGTGATCTTGACCGCCACTGCCGGCTCGATCCCTCGGTTTGTCAGCTCGACCGATACCAGTCGGTCTCGCCCTGACTCGTCAAGGCCGATGTCATGCGCGACGACGGCGATCCGCTGCGGCGTCAAAGTGTCGAGCAGACGCAGATCTCGGGTGCTACGACCCTGCCAGTAGACATTTTCGCTCAATACCTGGCCATGGCTATCGACCAGATGCAGTTCGACGAATATCAGCGGCGCCCTGGCCAGGTAGCGAGCGAGCTCGAGAGGCGGCAGGGTCGTGACGGAATCAGCGGGCGCGGCGACCGGCTCGCTCGCCTCGGCGAGTATCCTGCCGCGCAACGAAGCGATCTCGCTGCTCAGGGTGAGCCGCACGTGGGCCACGCGCGTCGTGTTGACCACAGCGAGTGCAAAGTTCGGAAGATTCATCTGCACATGCACCGGCTGACAGGCCTCCTTGACTCCGAAATACGCCCCCGCCGTGTCGTAGTCGGACGTATAGATCTGCCAGATGTTGCTCGGCCACGCCGGCTGCGTCATCCACAGCAGGCGCCCGCTATTGGCGGTCCAAAGGTGCGCGTTGAACCCCTCGAAGATGGCCCGATAGCTGACGTAGTCCATGAGCTGCGCCTTACGCTCGAGGTCGCGCAGACTCCTCGGCGCGCCGAGCTGTGCGACCAGCGCGCGCATGAACACCCGAACGTCGCCGTTACCGCCGAAGTTCCAGTCGTGATAGGCATAGTCGTCGCTCACCGGCCAAAGATCCGCCCGAGGCATCATCGCCTCGAGCGAGCGCAACGAGGCGAGCGAGGGTGTGCCCACCTCCACGGAAAATCCACGCGCGAGTGTCGTGAAGTACTGCACCGGTTCTCGGTAGTCGTATGGCCCACTGCCCTGCAGATTGATTCGATTGGAACTCGGCAAGTACAGTCGCGTGCCATCAAGGGAACCCAGCAGATGTGCAAGCCCCCGGTTGAGGATCGGTTGTGGAACACCTTCGTTGCGCCCGAACCACAGTGCGATCGATGGATGATTTCGGTACCGCTCAATCACGTCGCGCGCGTTCGCCAGAAATCGTTGTGGGTTCTCGGCCTGGAGCTGAAAGTTCTGGGTGGACTCCCAAAAGTCATTGAGCACCAGCAGCCCATACTCGTCCGCCAGGCGGTAGAACACCGGTTCGGTATTCTGGCCGAGCCAGTTGCGAATGACGTCGAGGTGGGCCTGGCGGGTGAGACGGAAGTACGGCTCAAGCCGGGCGCGCGTAATGCGCTTCATCGCATCGTCCATGCCCCAATTGCCACCCCGTGCCGCGATCCTGACCCCATTCACCCGGATCGCCAGGTAAGGCGAGAGAGACGATGAATCCGGATCGGCGCGGACCGCCGGTGAGTCCTCGCCGGCCGGGCTAAGCGAAGCGGCCCACCCGTTCGGAGTCTGCTTGATCGCACGGTGGCGGACATCGACCAGTGTCGGTTCGCCGAGCAGCCTGCCCTCGGTCGGATCGACGACGACGCGATGCAGTCGCCCGTGACCACCGAACAGAGACAGCTCGTAAGTGATCTCGCGGATGCCGAAGTGAAGCGTGCGGCTATCGGATAGGACCGCAGTGCGCGGTCCCGAATGGTGGTCGTAGAGCTTCAGCGACAGCGTGTATAGATACGGATCACCGTATCCATTTGGCCACCACAGATGCGGATGACGGACGTGCAGCATGGGGAACTGCCCAGGCCTCAACCGCACTCGAGTGCGCCCGGGCGGCAGAACAATCCGATCGCGGATGGTGACCGTGCCGAACTGGGCCACCAACGTCGCGCTCACCGCGGTGCGATGCCTGTTTTCGATGGACACGCTGATCGATACGTCCGCCGAGTCGGTACGAGGCAGCGGCAGGTGCGTTATGACGTGGGGATGGCGCAGCAACAACTCACCACCGGCGTGAATCAGTACCTGCTGCCAGATGCCCGTGTCCCGATCGCGCACGGGAGGCATCCAGTCCCAGCCCTCCGTGTCGATGAAGGTTGGACCATCGAGCGCCATGCGCCCCCCGTTGCCACCGGGACCGGCGCCGATCGACTTCTCGTAGGGGATCCCGGGATGAGGCGGTGGAGAGACCCGTACGGCGAGCGCGTTGCGCCGCCCGGCAGCAAGCTTGCCGGTGACGTCGAAGGTGCCGCGGATGAACGCGCCGCGGATGGCACCCAAACGCTCACCGTTGAGCCAGACCACGGCCGCATAATTGACGCCGTCGAAGCGCAGCGTCAGCTGCTTGCCGCGCCAGGACGCCGGAGCCGTGAAGACGGTCCGATACCAGTAATTCTGGCGGCTCAGACTCTCCGGAATGCTGAGATTGTTCAGTCCGTAGTACGGATCCGGGTAGACCCCTCGTGCGACGAGAGTGGTGAGCACCGTGCCCGGTACCACCGCGGCGTACCAGCCGCGATCGTCGAATCCGGGGCGCGAGATGAGCTCGCCGCGTTGCGCCACCGCCGAAGCCGCCACCAGACGCCAGCCCTTGAGGAGCCAGGTACCATGGCCACGTGAACGCAAAGCCAACCGCGCCGGAACTCGTGCGCCGATCTGCACATGCGGGTTCCATGGCATCACCTGCGCGCGAGACTGCGGCAGTGTCCAGGGGTCCTGCGGATGCTGCAGACCGCGCCACGAACGCTTCTGCAGCGGCCAGCCAACGCCCACCCGAAAGAATTCGACCAGATCAAACGCCGGCGGTGCGCCGGCCAGCTGCCTGACCGTGTGTACCGAGAGAGCATGTTCGTGCACTCGCCAGTGGACCAGGAATCCGCCGAAGTGACCGACAGCCGTAACCGGCGCGATCAGCATCAGCGGCCGAGCCCGCGCAGTCGCGACGCGCTGCACCGCGATCAGTCGCCCGTCCAGATACAAATGGGCCTGGTGACCGTCGTAGGTCGCCGCGACGGCCGACCAGGTCCCGCCAGGCAGATCGACTCGTGTCCGCAGCCGCGCACCTCCGCTCAACCACAACTGAAGTCTACCGTCGCGAAGCACGACACAATCGCAGCCGCTGCCCGAGGAATGCCCGAAGCCACCCACGATCGCGACTCGGGGCAGGCCAGGCGTTGGACGCACCCATCCGGTCAGCGACCACGGGGCGTTGGGTGCCAATATTGCCGCCTGCTGAGCGAGCGGACGAGTCAGCCCGATGCCCCCTGCGAGGATCTGTACGTTATAAGGTCCGGCATTGTCCGTGGCCGAGACGCCTGCCACCGCCACCGGGCAGGCACCTGCCGTCCCGAGAAGTGCCAAAAGACAGATGACCGACATAGTTCGCATGGAGCCCCCTCGAAGCCGTGCAGCGACACGCTGCGCAAGCGCCGACGCGAGCCGCGCTTGTGCGTGCGGAAGTCGGCGCACACTGAACACCTTGGCGTCAGCCGCCCCGTAAATCCGCAACCGATTTAACTCGTGATCCCGGCCGGAAGATCGATGCGGCAGGTATCAACTTGTCCGCCGCACCGGTCTTGGCGCCCCATCTCATCACCCCTGTTGCCACGTCGCTGCGTGCGCCACAGTAATGCTAACGCAGCGCCCAGTTCCTCTGTCAACGAATAGTTCTTTCAATTGTATTTATTAATGCCTACGCTTGCATGGTAAATTGACGGCATATTTCGCATAATCATAAAATTCCTCCAATCGATAGAAGTAATTTCTGGGCGCACGCAAGAGCCGTACATCGTGACAGCAAGCGCAAATCTGCTGGCAGGGGTAGAACTTGGGGGGACCAAGTGCGTGTGCATCCTCGGCACCAGGCCGGATGACGTACGTGCGCGGATACAGATTCCGACAGAGGAAGCCTCTCGAACCCTCGATCAGGTGACGGCAATTCTCAGGGCTTGGCGCGCTCGGCACGGTCCCATAGCCGCCCTCGGCATCGGATCCTTCGGTCCGCTCGAGGTTCGGGGCGACTCGAGCGCCTATGGCCGCATCATATCGACGTCGAAGCCCGGTTGGAGCCACACTGATGTCGCGGGCCCGCTCGGTGAGTGTCTTGGAGTCCCGGTTGGTCTCGGTACGGACGTCGAGGGCGCTGCACTGGCTGAGGCTCGTTGGGGCGCCGCACGAGGACTCGGTGACTTCGCCTACGTCACCGTCGGGACAGGAGTGGGCGTGGGACTGATCGTCGCCGGGGGCCCAGCGCGCGGATTCGGACATCCGGAGCTCGGGCATATTCGTGTGGTCCGACAGCGTGGGGATCACTGGCCGGGCATCTGTCCGTTTCATGGGGACTGTCTGGAGGGCTTGGTCTCGGGCCCGGCCATCGCTGCGCGCGTGGGCGCGCCGGCCGAGAGCCTGGCAGACGAGCACCCCGTGTGGACATCGGTCGCCTTCGCGCTCGGACAGCTGCTGCACACCCTGGTGCTCGCCACGGCACCCAGGCGGATCCTCATAGGCGGCGGCGTCATCGGTCCGAGACCCTACCTATTCGAGTACATCCGCACGGAGCTCGCGCGGAGCCTCGCAGGCTACCGCAGCAGCCGCGAACTCAGCGATCTGGGACGCTACGTCGCCTCGCCCGGCCTCGGCGCAGCAGCAGGTCCGCTCGGGGCGCTGGCCTTGGCAGCCAACGCCGCGACCGTCGGCGTCACGCTGCCATGACGCGAGGGAATCGCGCCGCAACGGCTCCAAAGCCGGCGATGGCGGGACGCAACCTTTCGGGCACCAATCTGGAGCGCGCTGGCGATCACAACCAGCGCGTCACGCTGCACGCCATTCGCGTCAGCGGTTCGGTGACTCGCACGGACCTGGTGCTGATGACCGGTCTCACCGCAGCGGCAATCGCCAACATCACCAATCGCCTGCTGCGTCAGCGCCTCATCCTCAAGGCGGGCACCATCCGCGGCGGCCGCGGCCAGCCGGCCGTGAAGTTTTCCATCAACCCCGACAGCTGCTACTCGCTCGGCCTCAACGTGGACCGGGACCACATCACCATGGTGCTCGTTGATTTCGCCGGGAAAGTCCGCGCGCGCCTCTCGCGGGAGGCGTCGTTCGCGCTTCCAGATGCCGTCCAGGCATTCGTCCGACGGGCGGCGAGCCAATTGCTCGACCGGGCGCGGGTCAGCCCGGCAAGGCTCGTAGGACTCGGTGTCGCATTCCCCGACGACATCCAGCGGTGGGCTCTTCCCAACCAGCCGCCGGAGTACGCCGCTTGGGGTTCGGTGCCCCTCGAGCGGCTGCTCTCCAGCCTGCTGCCGGTACCCATTTTTGTCGAGAACGATGCCGCCGCGGCCGCGATCGGCGAGATGCACTTCGGCCTGGGTCAGCGCTACCAGAGCTTCTTCTACATCCTGGTCACAGCGGGTCTCGGCGGCGGCCTCGTGGTGGACGGCCACTACGTCCGCGGAGCGACCGGCCGCAGCGGCGAACTGGGGCTTCTGCCGGCGCCCATCGCCGCTGAAGGACCTCGGACGTTGCAGAGTGTCGTTTCCATCGCGACACTCAATGAACGACTGGCGGCGCGGGGTTTACGGGTATCCTCGCCTCGTCGGCTGACACAGATCGAAGCGGTGGATCAGCCAATTGTGGACCGCTGGATTGACGAATCGGTCGAGGCGCTCGAGCCGACGCTGGTGTCGGTCAACTGCTTGATCAATCCGGAGGCGATCCTGATCGGCGGCCGCTTGCCGGCGCCGCTTGTCGAGCGACTGGCCGAATGCCTGAACGAGCGCCTACGCGCCTACCAGCCCATCATTCCGTCCGTGGCACCGATCGCTCGGGCGGCGCTCTCGGAAGACGCGCCCGCAGTCGGGGCCGCGATCCTGCCCTTCACCGACCGACTCCTACCCACCCGCCTCGCCCTGATGAAGAACCCCAATGAGCGCTAAGCCTCAATCATCGCCCGTAGCCGCAGCCACCCTGAACCGGAGCAATGACGGCCAACGCGCCGCATTCATCTCCGTCACCACGCTCTTCTTTGCATGGGGATTCATCACCGTCACGGTCGATCCTCTGATCGCGGCGCTGAAGTCGATATTCCAGCTCTCAATTGCAGAGGTCATGCTGACGCAGTTCGCGTTCTTCATGGCCTACGGAATCGTCTCGCTCCCTGCCGCGGCGCTCGTGACGCGCCTCGGCTACGCCCGCTCGATTCTGACGGCGCTCGGTATCATGATCGCCGGATGCCTGTGGGTCCCGGTCGCCACCCACATCGGAACGTTTGTTCAGGTGCTGGTCGCACTGTTCATCATCGCGAGCGGCATCACCATCCTGCAGGTCGCAGCGAATCCGCTTGCGGCAGCACTCGGACCGCCCGAGCGCTCCCACTTCCGGCTGACGCTCTCCCAAGCGTTCAATTCACTCGGCACAGCCATCGCCCCCTACCTCGCCTCCACGGTGCTGCTGGCCGGCGGGATCTTCGCGGTGCACCCAGGTGCAGCCACAATGGCCCAGCGCGCCGAATCGCTGCGGCATATCGATCTTGCCTTCCTCTGCGTTGCCGCGCTCATCGGGCTGCTGGCCCTGTTCATCGGCTCGGTCAGAAAGCGCCTTGCGGTGCAGAATTCCCACCCGAACGCGCGCACCGCCGCCGCATCGCCTACGCACCACTCGGTGAGCGAAGCATTGCGCTCACCGTGGGCAGTCCTCGGCGCTGTGGCCATTTTTCTCTATGTCGGCTCGGAGGTCTCGATCGGCAGTACCATGACCCTCTTTCTGAACCGGCCTGATGTCTTCGGCATTCCGCTCGAACAGGCCGGCAAGTGGGTGAGTCTGTATTGGGGCGGAGCGATGGTCGGGCGGTTCATCGGCAGCGGGCTGCTTACGCGCCTGCGCGCCGCGGTGCTGCTTGCGGTGACCGCGGCGATCGCAGCCTGCCTGTGTTTCGCGATCAGTCATGCTCCCGGAGCGCTCGCCGGATGGGCGGCTCTCTCGGTGGGGCTGTTCAACTCCATCATGTTCCCGGTGATCTTCACGCTGACCCTCGAGCGCTCGAGTGCCTCCAGCGCCGCCACCTCCGGGCTTCTATGTGTGGCGATCGTCGGCGGCGCCGTGCTGCCGGTGATCGTCGGCCACGTTGCCGACGCCACCAGCCTTCGATCCGCATACATCGTGCCGATGCTGGCCTACCTCTGCATCAGTGCATTCGGCATCGGCGCCTCCAGACGGGCTCACCTCGGCGCAGCCGCAAGTAATGCGTAATCACCGCTCACTGTCCGCCCGAGTGGCCCTGCGGCTGCGCGGACTCGATCACAGCGTGACGCGCCACCACGGAGGCGGCCGCCGGCTCACCGTCGGTAAAATAGCTGTCATGGGTGCGCGCTGCGCGCACTTCCCGCTCGATGCTCAGTCGCACGGACTGCATGACCGGCAGCGCACGCGCGAATCCCTCCGAATCGATCAACGGATCGAGTGCCGCCGGGCGAATGCCGAGACCTTCGAAGATGTAGAACCACGACAGGTCGGTAAACAGCTCCCCCGGACGCGGCCGGATCCGCCCGGTGCCCCGATACAGAGCAATCCTCTGCGCAAGGCTGTCCGGCAGTCGCGCCGCGCGCACATCGCGCCAGAACGGCGTATCGTCTCGCCGGCTGCCGCAGTAATGCAGCACCAGAAAATCGCGTATGCCCTCGAGCTCTTCGATCAGTTCCGTGTTGTAGGCGTCGATATTGCTCTGGTCGAACGCCCGATCGGGAAAATGATCGAGCAGATTGAACACACCATTGATCACGAGCTGAATACTGGTCGACTCAAGCGGCTCGAGGAACCCGGAAGCGAGGCCGAGCGCAACGCAATTATGGCTCCACAAGCTGCGCCGATGCCCCGCAGTGAAACGCAGCACACGCGGACTTGAGAGTGGGGTGCCGATGCTCGCCATAAGATCATCCGCCGCCTCCTCATCGCTGAGATAAGCGCTGGAGTACACATAGCCGTTGCCAAATCGATGCTGCAGCGGGATTCGCCATCGCCACCCGGCCCTGCTTGCGCTCGCCTGGGTATACGGTGGGCGCATCCCCATGACGGCCGTAGGCGCCGCTACCGCGCGATCGCACGGTAAGAATTCCGCCCAGTCGATATAGCCGATCTTCAGCACCTGCTCGATCAGCACGCCTCGAAACCCACTACAGTCGATATACAGATCCGCAGCCAGGCGCGTACCGCCGTCCAATACGAGCTCATCGATGAACCCGTCGCTGCGTCGAGTTGCGGTGACCACCGTACGCTCGAGTCGATCCACCCCTCTCTGTGCCGCGAACGCTCGCAGGTATCCGCCGACTGTGCCGGCATCGAAATGCAGCGCATGCCGCAAGCCCGCCGCCACACCATGAGCGGTGGAGTCCGGAAAGCGGAACTTCTGCGCCTCTGCCAGCGCAGCGCAAAGATTGTAGTTGGAAATACTCGGCGCATGCCCGGCCGCCGCAGCCCAGCACCAGTAGTGATGGAAGGGTCGCCTGCCGATCGCCGTGCCAAACGTACCGAACGGGTGCCAGTAGTCGTGGCCCGGCAGATACCAATCCGCGTACCGGATCCCGAGCTTGTAGCTGGCGCCGGTGGTGCGGACAAATTCCCTCTCATCGATCCCGAGGAAGCGCAGCAGATCGACGAACGGCGGGATGGTCGCCTCGCCCACCCCAATGGATCCGACATCGGGCGACTCAATGACCGTGATCCGGGTGCCCGCCGGAAGGGCTCGGGCCAGCATGCTGGCCGCGAGCCACCCGGCGGTGCCTCCGCCGACGATGGCGATCGTACGGATTCGCAGTTCGTCGACCACACTATCCTCAGTTGCGGAATTTGACTCCGAAGAAGTATCGGCGTCCCCAATTGTCGTAGGACAACGGCAAGTTGGGCCACTGCAGGTAGTCATGCGACGCCGAATCCGTCAGGTTCGTCGCCGACAGGATGATACCGAAGTGCTTGTTGAAGTCGTATCCCACCTGAGCATCGAGTTCAGAGAAGGGAGCCGTCCATACCTCGAGCGCCTTCGTCCCGACACTGAATATCGAGCCCTCCACGTTGTCGCTGATAGCCTTGTCTCGATAGGTGTACGACAGACGTCCGGAGAACCCGTGACGCTGATAGTACAGCGTCGCGGCAAGGGAATTCTCGGACACGCCGGGGAACGGCATGCTGTTGCTGTATGCGAGCGGCTGATTGAGAACCATCTCGGACTTCGAGAGCGTGTAATTCGCATCCAGTCCGAACCCTTCGAGCACCCCGCTGAACGGGTATTCAGCCGCCAGGATGATGCCGTAGATGTCCCCGCCCTTGCCGTTCTGCGGCTCCGTGACGTTGGCGGTGTTCCCCCCCACGGTCGTCGCAACCTCCGCGGTGTACGGGAAGCTGTCCACCTGCTTGTAGAATCCCTGCGCTTCCGCAACCGCGCCCGGCGCAAAGTAATTGAAGTAGCCCAGCAGGAACTGATCAGCCCGATACGGCTCAAGATTTGCATTGCCGCCGCTGCCGCCGGCGAATATGAACGTATTTCCAGACCCGGACCGGGTGAAGTTGTATGTCTGACCGACACCGAGTTGCGCCAGGTTCACAGGCGCCATGACGCGTGCGGCACTCAATCGCACCTGCTGCGTATGCGTCAGCTCCAAAGTGTAATTGAAGCTCGGCAGGATGTCCGTGTAGCTACGCTGGGTCTGAATTGGAATATTATTCGAGTTCACTCCATTCCATGAAGCAGTGCCGTAGTAGCTCGGTGTCGGCGCTTGCTCGGCTCCGTCGATCGTAGTGGTCGTGTTGACAACTCGCACCCCGAAGTTGATGTGATAATGATCAGCCGGGGAGCCAACGTCTGCCATCAGATATGATGCAATCTGCTTGTAGCCAACGCTATAGGAGCTCAGCGTGTCCTCAAAGAACCGCTCCGTTTGGTTCGGAACTCCCGCACCTCCCCAGACGGTTTCAAGGAAGGTCGAGGGGTTAGTCATGCCGCCGGTGTACGGATTCTTGACTGTCATCGGACCGGCGGCGAAATTATTCACCGTCTGCATAAGTCCCGGGGCGCTGAGACCCGTGGAGTAAGGGATATTTCGTGTGCCGTATCCCGGATCCTGGTAGTAAAGCCACGTCCCGCACGTCGCGCAGCTTGGCCCAATCCCATAGCCGGCACCGTTGATCAGGTAACGGCCAAAGATTTCGCTCGAGTCGTCAGTTCCGTAGCGTGCGCCGGCCGAAATTGTCGTCGCGTGCAGGCGCGCCGGTTTCCAGTGCAGATTGAGCTTGACCGACTTCAGTTCCTCCGAACCGATGTTCGCCCATGCCCAGGCGGACTTGAAGGTCGTCCAAGCCGGATTGTTCAGCACGTTGGTCGGATAC
This sequence comes from Pseudomonadota bacterium, assembly GCA_021805275.1. Next base: position 104,598 of record JAJZFQ010000233.1, on the reverse strand, counting down.
GAGACCGTCGGCAGCCCGGAATCACCACCATTCGTGTATGTGAACGTATACCCCGGACTCGCGTTCGGATCCGCTCCGCAGATGGCCCCGCCGTTGTTGCAGCCAGGAGCCCCCGGGCTGGTCGGAATCCCGGCGGATGTCTCATACAGTCCGTGCTCGGTATCCTCCTGGGCGAACTGACTGTTGGAGCTCATCTTGGAGTAATACACCCCCAGGTCGCCGGTAAGCGGTCCACCGTTGTCGAAACTGGTGGTCCACTGGAAATTATTGGCGTGATCGCTGGTGCCCTGATAGAGGGTAGCCGTCTCGGCGCCGTTGGCGGTAAAGGTGGCATGCTGTACCACACCATTGCCGTCAATCGAGTACGGGTAGCTCGGGTTAATGCCGGTAATCGGGAAGGCCGTGCTTCCGGTGCCATTGAAATAGATCTTGTTGGAGTAATTGATCTGGGTATCTTGCTCCCCGGCGTAGAACCACCTGAGGTGCGTCGTCACGGCGTCGGTGATTCGCCAGGCAATGCCCAGGGTCGCGCCCTCGTCCTTGCGCTGATCGGAGATGTTGCTGGTGTACGCAAGCTCCGGAAGGATGTAACTCTGCTGCAAGGTGCTGTAGTTGGCCAGGGTCGTCCCACCGCTCGCCGGCGGCACCAGCGCCGAGTTCGTAATTACCCAGGGCGTGCGGTTGTAGGCCTCGAACTCCTTGTCGAACGTTTTGTAGTTGTCGTAGGAGATACTCCCGTCAACCGCAAAGCGGCTGTTGACCTTGTACGCGCCAACCAGCGAGGCGTTGGGTGTAATGCCACTTGTGCCTTCCGAGCTCACACCGCGGACATTTCCGGCCAGCGTCAAGCCGCGCGGCATGGTCAGTGGATTCTCGGTGCGCAGGTTGATGTTGCCACCAATGGCGCCGGAGATGTCCGCGGCCGTCGGGTTCAGCACCACGTCGATACCGCTGATTTCCTCACTTGGCACGCTCTCGAGCGAGCCATACTGGAAATTGCTTCCGGCACCGCCACCCGAGGCCTCGCCGGTGGTGTAGAACTCGCGGCCGGTGAGGAAATTATCGCCGTTGAGCTGGATGACGTTCTGGCTCAAACCCTCGACCAGCACCTGGGTGCCGAAGCCGAGGGAGCGATTGATCTGGATGCCGGGCAGCCGCTGCAGCGATTCCGCCACGTTCTGGTCGGGCATCTTACCGAGGTCTTCCGCCGTTACAGCCTCGATCGGCTGCACCGCCACGCGCTCTCTGTTGAGCGCATTTTCCAGTGATTCACGGAATCCGGTCACGATGACCTGCCGCAGCTGCGTCGTCGCGCCGGATGCGTCGGTGCCCGCAGCCGCCCGGGCAGCAGACACGCCAGTAGTGGATGTCGTCACCGATCGAGATGTCAGCGCTGTCATACCGGGGCCGGCCGAATGCTGTGCCCGATTCGAGGCCAGCAGAGCCTGGCGGGTGAAGTCGCGTGGCGTCGTCCGGCCCGTCGAGGCTTTCTGGATCTGCACTGCGGCCTGTGCTGCCCGGGGCGCCAGCACGAGAGCCTCGAGTGTCAGCGCTGTCAATATTCCTGCATTAAAAGCGCGGACGGAGTTCCGCGCGCGCTTCTCTCTACGATGCGACATGTCAATTCTCCCCTCTGTTTGGGACTTCAGATGCTTATGTGCAAAGGAGGTGCGTGGCGCTTCCCGGATTGTTGTACTACGGCCACGAAACTTCGAATAAAGTCACCAACGCCCCTCAAAAACCAAGATACGCCTGCGTTCCGAATCGTGTCAAGCATGCTACGGAGATGCTGTTGCTCCTCAACGCGGACAGGCCACCACCCCACGTCCGCCCGCTTGGAGCCGGATGTGGGCTAGGGCCACAGAAAGTTTGCCAGCGCTGTCAATTCTGAATGGCGTCAAGACATGCTTGAGCGATGTCCCAACCTTTGCGAAGCAATTGAGCGGGATCGCGAGGTGCTGCCACCGCCCGGGCGGAGCGGCGCGTAGTTCCCGGGTGATCGGAACCGTACCGGCGCAGCCCGCCCCGCAACCCATGCTGAGCGTGACAGCGGCGCCGGGAGCCTGGTCAACGCGATAGTCGAAGGCCAACGCCATTTGGCCGTTTGCCTGACGGGACAGGTCGATAGGTGTCGAGCCGGTGAGTTCCGCCGTGGCCTGCCCCGCGCCCGACCATGTGAGTTCGCGCGCGTCCTCCTGGCGCCGCCCGTCCACGGCGCGCAACGTCAGTCGCCCCAGCGGAGTGTGGCCGATGCCACGGGCTAAGACCTGCGCCGCGGCGTTTTCGGCGACCGCCCAGTGCCAGCCCGAGGCGACTTTCCCGGCGCTGAAAAACAGGTTCGGATTGACGGCGGGCAGCGCGGGCAGCCCGGTGCGCTCGCTCAGGCGGGCCAGCGCTCCGCTGTCGGCATCCGTGAGTCCGTAACCATAAGGAAACAGCGGCTTGCCTGGGGTATCGAGACCGAACTGCAGGGGGGTGCGGGGCCAGGCAAAGGGCAGCTTGCCGCGAAAATCATGGGCGATGGTCCCATCGGGCCTGCGAAAGAGCACATCGGCGACGCCTTCGCCCTCTGAACCGGGCAGCCAGGCGGCCACGAAGGCGGTGGAGGCATTGAGCTCAGGATTGACCCACAGGGGGCGACCAGACAGAAAGACCGAGACCACCGGGATGCCCTGTGCACGCAGGCGCCGGATGAGCTGCAACTGGCTGTCGTCTCCGGCGCTGAATTCGAGGTTCGGTACATCCCCCTGGAATTCCGCGTACGGATGCTCGCCGTAGATCACGATCGCCACGTTGGGCTTGGCCGTGAAGCGTCCATCTGCACTCAGCTGCGCGGTGCCGCCGGCGGCGCGAACCGCCGCCTGGATGCCGTGCCAGATGGACTCCCCGTGCGGGAAGTCAGCATTGGTGGTGCCGGTCCCCTGCCAGGTGAGCGTCCACCCCCCGCACTGCATCGGGATGTTGTTCGCTCCATCCCCGGTGACCAGGACCCGCTCGTGCGGGGGCAACGGCAGCAAACGGTGCGCGTTCTTCAGCAAAACCAGCGACTCACGCACCGCGCGGCGCGCGAGCGCCCGGTGTGCCGCATCCCCCAGCAGCTCGAACTTCCCGGCCAGCGGGCGCACCCGCGGCGGCCCCTCGGTGAACAGGTGATCGCGCAGCTTCACCCGCAGCACGCGTCGCACTGCATCATCCAAGCGGGCCATGGGAATCTGCCCCGAACGCACCTGCCGAAGGGTGTTGCGGAACAGCTGCTTCCAGCCGTCCGGAGCCATGAACACATCCAGACCCGCGTTCACCGCCAGCGGACAGCTGACATCGCTGCACCCCGGCACCTCTCCCTGGGCGTTCCAGTCCCCGATCACAAACCCGTCGAAGTGCCAACGCTTCTTCAGCACTTCGGTCAACAGCCCATAATTGGCCAGCATCTTCACGCCCTGCCAACTTGAGAAGCTCGCCATGATCACCTGTGCGCCGGCGCGCAGCACAGCCGGGTACCCGACGGCATCGCGCTCGCGCAGCAGCGTTTCGCTTTCGGGGTTGTTCCCCTGATCCACGCCGCGCGTTCCTCCGTCCCCCACGAAGTGCTTCGGGGTGGCAATCACGTGGTAGGCATCGAGGAAGCTCGCGGTACCTGGCACCCCCTGCAGGCCGAGCACGATTTCCCGTGCATAGCGGGCCACCAGATGCGGATTTTGCGAGTAGCTCTCGTACGTGCGGCCCCACCGATCATCCGAAACCACCGCAATCGTCGGGCCGAAGGTCCAATCGATGCCGACCGCACGCACCTCCTCGGCGGTAGCCTCCCCAATGGCGCGCATCAACTGCGGATCGCGCGCCGCCCCAAGGGCGATATTTTGCGGGTAGATCGTCGCCCCGTAGACATCATTCGCGCCATGCACGGCATCCATCCCCCACATCTCAGGTACCGCGCAGCGGGCGGCATCCGGATGCAGTGAGGCCTCATAGAAGCGATTCGCCAGGGACAACCACGCGGACGGTGGAGCGAGAACATCGCCGTCCGGCTTCGAACCGCCACCGTTCAGAATCGTCCCGAGCGGATAGCGCCGCAGGTCGGACGGGCGGATTGCGCTGATGTCCGCCTGGATGAGCTGACCAACCTTCTGGCGCAGCGTCAGGCAAGCCATCAGCCGATCGATGTGCCGCTCGAGCGCCGGATCGGGCGCCAGCGCTGCCGGCACACTCCCCCAGAGCTGCGGGTGTACCACCGCCGCCTGGCCCGCTGCGCAGACAGCGGTCCAGCACCCCGCCAGTCCCAACCACAGACCCAGACATGCGCGCGCCGTGACCCGCTGCTGCACCTGTGATCGCCCCCCCATGAGATTCCGCCCCCGCGTCTCGGCGCCATCTGAAAACAGTGGGCGTGGAGCATACTCAAAATGACAGCGCTGTCAATGCCCGCAACGGAATTGCGCTACATCTGAGTTCTCAGAGTCCTACCCTGGCACGTCATTGCCCGGTTCCTGACGGCACTCCCCGTGTCGCGGCCCGTGTGAGCCGTTGAGCCGGTTCGCGGTTCACCGCGGGGGCGCGCTGCCGGGCACCGCCGGTGCCGGTCGTGCCGCACGCCCAGCGCAGGCCCCTCCCCGCGCGTCACTTTCGCGCCTCTGGCCCGCAGCGGCCGATGAGCCGCGCATGCCCACTCGACCGCTGGCGCCTTCATGGGCTAGAGCGGCTCGCGAGCCCCGTGCAGCCGGATCGTAGCGGCACCTTTGCTCCTCGACGGCGCCTGCCGGTCGAATGCCGCCGGGCGCTGGAGTTTCCCCGCCGCAACCGCCGGTCATTGTCACGACCTCGCCCATGACGCGGCGGACTTCGCTCATAACACCGATCGTGACAGTCGAGGGCGCCTGCCCCGCCATGATGGACTGTTGCCGGAATCCGGTCTCCGGCTCCACGCCGTCCGCCGCTGCGCCTCGTGGTCGCCGCACTGATTCGGCGTTTGTGGTTTGTACGTACGACCCATCGTCACGGCCGACACCGATGATCATTTACGCGATGCGCGGGGCAATTCCCATTCCAACCAGAAAGCCACGCGGATTGTGTTGCAACCGCGTATCCTACGCGCGTGCCATCTTGCCCCCGGGCGCGTGTCATGCCGGTGTAAGAGTCCATCGTCGATGATTCGCCGTGATACGCCCCGCCCTGGGACGGACAGTCGAATCCCGGGAACGCAATGCGCCGGTGCGCCCCCGGCTCGGGCAAACCATCGACCGCCTGGACGGATCGCGGCACTCCCGGTGCGTAATGCAGCGCGTGTCTTCTCGTAACCTGAATGTCGCAGAACAGCATGCAGCCCGGCGACGCCTTGGTGCTCGTCGACGTACAAAATGATTTCCTGCCCGGCGGCAGCCTCGCAGTTCCCGGGGGCGATCAGATCATCGCTCCGATCAAGCGCTGGCTCGCCGCATTCACTCAGGCGGGCCTCCCGGCGTTCGCCACGCGTGATTGGCACCCGTCCGATCACTGCTCGTTCCGAGCGCGCGGCGGACCCTGGCCCCCACACTGCGTTGCCGGCAGCGAGGGCGCTCAATTCGCGTCCGAACTTGCACTGGCGCACGATCCTCGGATCGCGATCATCAGCAAGGGCACGAGTGCCGAAGCCGACGCCTATTCCGGCTTCGAGGGAACGGACCTGCACGCCCGCCTGCAGTCCGCGGGCGTGCGGCGGCTGTTCGTCGGCGGACTGGCCACCGATTACTGCGTTTTGAACACGGTTCTCGACGCCCGGCGACTCGGCTACGAGGTCAAACTCCTGGAGCGGACCATCCGTCCGGTCGAGGTGCACGCCGGAGATGGCGCAAGGGCCACCGCCGCGATGATCGGCGCCGGCGCGACTCTCTTGAAGGACTGAAAATGGATCACACGAGCGCGCTGCTGACCGACCTGTACCAGCTCACCATGCTGCAGGCCTATTTCGACCGGGGCATGAACGACACCGCGGTGTTCGAATTTTTTGTCCGCAAGCTGCCCGAAAACCGCAACTTCCTGCTCGCGGCCGGCCTCGAGCAGGTTCTCTCTTACTTGGAAGCATTGCGATTCACCGATGCGGAGATCGCCTGGCTGGAGCACTGCGGCCGCTTTCATCCGGAGTTCATCGCCTCGCTCGCCGACCTACGCTTCACCGGAGCGGTTGAGGCGATGCCGGAGGGTACGGTGTTCTTTCCGAACGAGCCGATCCTCCGGGTGACCGCACCGCTACGCGAGGCGCAGCTGGTCGAGACCCGCGTCATCAACCTCCTGCAGTTCCAGACCATGGTGGCCACCAAAGCCGCCCGGGTCCGGCTCGCGGCAACCACGCATCTGCTGGTCGATTTCGGCCTGCGTCGGGCACATGGCGCCGAAGCGGCGCTGCTGTCGGCGCGGGCCAGCTACCTAGCAGGATTCGACGGCAGTTCCAATGTGCTGGCCGGCATGCGCTGGGACATCCCGATCTTCGGCACCATGGCACATTCATTCATCCAAGCGCACGACGATGAGACGGCGGCCTTCGAGGACTTCGCCCGCTCCCATCCGAATGCCAACACTCTGCTGATCGACACCTACGACACTGAAGCGGCCGCGCGCGCACTGGTGCCGCTCGCGGCCCGCCTCGCCGCTGACGGTATCAATATCCAGTCCGTACGGATCGACAGCGGTGACCTCGGCGCCCGGGCCCGACAGGTCCGAGCAATACTGGACGCCGGCCGATTGACCGACGTGCACATCTTCGTCAGCGGCAACCTCGATGAATACGCCGTCGCCGATCTGATCGCCGCGGGTGCACCGATCGACGGCTACGGCGTCGGCACACGCATGAATACCTCGGCTGACCGCCCTTACCTCGATTGCGTGTACAAACTGCAGGAATACGCCGGCACGCCACGGCGCAAGCGCTCCGAAGGCAAGGAGACCTGGCCTGGTCGCAAGCAGGTATTCCGCCGATTCGACGTCGAGGGACGCATGGCCGGCGATGTGCTCACCGTAGAGCGCGACGATCAGCCGGGCAGTCCACTGCTCACGCCCGTCATGCGCGGTGGCCGGCGCCTGCACCCGCCGCCACCGCTTGCGGATGTGCGCTCTCACGCCCGTGCGGAACTGGCGCGCCTACCTCGCGCGCAATGCGAACTGGGGTCGAGTGCGGCGTATCCGGTGCAGATTGCACCGGCGTTGGAGGCAATGGCCCGCGCTGTCGATGGAAATGCCCTGCAGGAGACGCCTGCGTAGCCACCCCCGTCGCAGACCCGGTATCGGTCGTCTGATTACAATGCACCCCGCTGCAGCGGTCCAAGTCCTCAGCGGAACGCCGCAGCAGTGTGATCGATCCCTGGAGCTTCGGCGGCGGCCTTGCGGGGGAGCGCAGCTCGCACAAGCGCCGGCAGGGGAGCCACCACCGTGCGGCCGAATTGGCTCGAGCCGCTCCGCACCAAGCGACTCGCCGCGAGCGCCGCACCGACCGTAGGTGCAACCCGCGATGCGCGGCAGTGCCACGTCGATCTCGCGCACCTCCTGCACATCGCACGACAGCGCGGCCCGACCGACATCGATCAGCAGGCGAGCCGGCGACTCCTCCTCGACGTCGTGCACTTAACTCCCCGGTCACTGTACGCCTCGGCGCCGGCGCGCAGCTGCGCAACACGGAACTCCCCGCGCAACACATCGCGGCGCTGCACTGCCGCCCCGTTGAGGCGGCGCCCGTCGATTTCAGCCGATGGTAGGTGGAAGTCACGGATTGCCCCGAATTCGTGCACACGCTACGGTCATTCAGCATCGCATCCCGCTCACTCGGGCAGCGCGTACGACTTGCGACGGATGCGCGCACAGCGAGGTATGTCATGGAACTCGAGCTGGCCCTTCATTCCCGCCGCGCGGTCCGCGACTACACGGGGGATCCCGTTCCGCGACCGGTACTAGTCCAACTGATTGAGGCGGCCATCCAGGCACCGAGCGCCGTCAACGAACAGCCTTGGCTGTTCACCGTCGTGCAGGATCAAGCGTTGCTCGCCGGCATTTCGCACGAATCGAAAGCGCATATGTTGCGTCAGTCGCCCGCGAGTCTTGCACCGCTGCATCTGCGCCAAATGCTTGAAGAGCCGTCATTTGATATTTTTTATCACGCCCCGGCGCTCATTGTGATCTCGAGTGCGACCGCCGGTCCTTGGGCCGTCGAAAATTGCTCACTAGCCGCCGGGAATCTGATGCTGCGTGCCTGCGAAGCAGGACTCGGCAGCTGCTGGATCGGCTTCGCGCAGTCCTGGCTGGCCACTTCGGCGGGCAAGGCCGCGCTCGATCTGCCGCCAACCACTCTACCGGTGGCTCCCATCATCGTCGGACGGCCGAAGTCCGCTCCCCCGCCGGTACCGCGCAATGCACCGCTGGTCCGGTGGATCGGGCCGTAAGCAGGGAATGGCGCGACATGCGACACGACCTGAGTAGAGTCCCGCGCAAACGTCCTCTGCCGCTCGGTGATGTGTATCGGCTGCTCGAGCCCGGTCCGGTTGTCTTTCTCACCACAGCGTTTCGCGGTCGGCTCAACGTAATGACCCAGTCATGGCACACGATGATGGAATTCGAGCCGCCGCTCATCGGCTGCGTCGTAAGCGACGCGAACCACAGCTTCCAGGCATTGCGACGAACCCGGGAATGCGTCATCTGCCTCCCGACCGTCGAACTCGCCGACGCCGTAGTCGGTTGCGGTAACTCCTCCGGACGTACACTCGACAAGTTCACCGTCTTCGGTCTGACAGCCGAGCCGGGGACCTGTGTCCGGGCGCCACGCATCGCGGAATGCCGCGCCGACCTCGAGTGTCGCGTCGTCGATGCACGCCTGATGTCGCGCTACAACTTCTTTGTTCTGCAGGTCCTCGCTGCCTGGTACCGTCCGCCACGCGAGCCGCTGCGCACCCTGCACCACAAAGGCCGTGGCCGGTTCATGATCGCCGGCCCGACACGCAAGCTCCCCTCGCCGGCGAGGTGAGCGGAGCGTCTTGCGCCGTTCGGGCCGGCTCGGGGACGCTGCTCCCTGCTGCGCGTCGCGCTCGAGCCGGTCAGCCGCCCAGGCGTGCGCGCTGCAGTGCCGCGATACGGTCCTCGATTGGCGGATGACTCATGACCAGTCGGCGTAGAGCCTCGCCAGGTGCCTGACCGTTGATGCCGAACGCCCGCAGCTGCCCCGGCAGCTGCGCACCGGCATTGCTCTGCAGGGTGCGTAGCGCTCCGATCATACGCTGCGTTCCAGCAAGTGCTGCGCCTCCAGCATCCGCGCGGTACTCGCAGCGCCGGGAGAATGCCATGGGGATCATCGTGGCAAGCACACCGAACAGAACCTCGAGGGCTATCACGATCAGGAAATAAAATATCCCTCCCTACCCCCCCTTCTTCACGTCGGCCTCCGAGCGCACCGTCCATCGCCGATCCAATCACTCGCGCAAGGAAATTGACGAAGGTGTTGAGCGGCGCCTCAACAGTCCCAGCGTGATCATCTCACCCCTCCCGAGGTGCGTCATTTCGTGGCCGAGCACGACATCAAGTTGCCGTGGATCCATCACCTCAGCCAGAGCGCTGCTCACGGCCACCAGCGCGTGGTTACGGCGTGCGCCGGTGGCGAATGCGTTCAGCTGGAGTGACTCAACTATGCCGACCGCGGGCATTCCACGCCGTAGTCGCTGCGCGTGTGCGGCGACGACGGGGGCGGCGGCGAGCGCGCGCCTCCCGAGAGGACTCTGCGGCACAGCGATGAGCCGCCCCCCATAGAACGGATGGCGATCCACTTGGAAGGCGCCGGCGAGGCAAACACGCCGCCGAATCCGAGCACGCCGCTCAGCATGAGGAGTCCGCCTAGACTCAGTCCATACGCGCCCGAATAGCGGTCAAGCCCCCGCTGCCGCGACGATCGCCGTCACCGTGCCAAGCACGGCGACGTTGGCGGCCGCGAACCAGATGATGCGCGTCATATCGGCCCCGCGAGCGCAACGTTCCGCCGGCGCGGTGGCCGCCCGCAGCATGGGCCTGCAACCGCCTCACGCGCTCACCGGTCGAGGAGGTCCCCGGGCGTCGGCGGCAGGCGCGGCATGGTTTGAACCGGGAACGGACCGGTGAGCGCGGTCAGGAACGCGGTGATGTCCCGGACTTGCGCGGCGGAGAGCGTGCGATTGAGCTGGGTCGCCCCCATGACGCGCACCGCCTCGGGCAGAGTCTTCACCGAGCCGTTGTGCATGTAGGGCGCCGTATAGACCAGGTTGCGCAGTCCGGGAACCCGCCACACATGCTTGTCGGCGACCTGATGCGTCACATCGTAGCGGCCGAGGTCGCTCTCCAGGTCGTATTTCTTGACGTACGGATTATCGGTATAAATAGGAAATTTCACGAAAAATCCTGTTCCGATCGGCAGCGGCGGACCGCTGAAGTTAGGTCCCTGATGACAGCCGGCGCAGCCGAGCGAGGCGAAGTCCTGCAGGCCGCGAACCTGATCTGGGGTCAGCGCGGAATGATCGCCCTGAGCGTAGCGGTCGTAAGCACTTCCCGGAGTGATGAGCGTGCGCTCGTATGCCGCGATCGCCTTGGCGGCATTGTCCATGGTGATGACATCGCCCGGCCCGAACGCCTGATGGAAGTATGGTGCGTAGCCGGGAATGAGGCGGATTCGTTCGATCACCATGGTCAGGTTCTTCATTCCCATTTCCACCGGGTTCACCGGCGGCCCCTTGGCCTGATCCTCGAGCGTTGCGGCGCGCCCATCCCAGAACTGCACCGAGAGGAACGCTGCGTTCCACACGGTCGGCGCATTCCGGCCACCGCGCTGCGCCTCCACACCGATCGAAACCGGCCGGTGGTCATCGCCACCTTCCATGACATTGTGACAGGAGAAGCACGACACCGTCCCTGTGGAGGAAAGGCGCGGATCGAAGAACAGCATCTTCCCGAGCTGCACTCTGGCCGGCGTGGTCGGATTATCGGCCGGCGCAGGCGCCACCGTCGGCAGTGCCTGCCAGTGAACCGACGGGGCGGCCGCGACAGCGACGGCGCCGATCAGGCCCGAAGCAATGAGCGAGATGATGCGCATTTTCATGATGAGTACCTCGACACTGAGCAGCGCTGAGAAGCCGCGTTCAGATTAACTACCGATTAGGCGAACCCCGCCACACGGGCAATTCCTGCGCGTCGGGCAATCCGAGCACTTCGCGCGCCTTCCTGATTCGCGCCGCGATCAGCACCGGCGTCCCTCCGAGCACAACCCGGGATCCGGTGATGACCCATTCATCGTGCAGTTGGATTTGCAGCGCCTGTCGCTGCATGAACCGGTCAGGGCCGCGATGGACCACAAGACGGCTCGTTCCTGCTTTCAATATGAGATGCTCGCTGTACTTGCCTCGCCGAGAATCGGCTATACGCTGCACGGCAAGCACCGGTCCTGAGACGGTCTCGACGCTCTTCAGGCCATAGACCCGGCTGAAGGCATCGACACGCTGCGCCAGCGCCTCGCGCGGTAACGCGAGCGCCACCACGCCCGCCAATGCAAGCAACATGACGATGAATTTCACGGCAGCCCTCCAGATATCGGAGCATGTGCTGGAGCGTATACGCCCATCGCTGCCGCACCGTGATCCGGAGAGTTACCTAATATTGAGGCCGGCGAGATTCAATTTGACCGGCATGGCGCCGATTGCCCCCCCAGCGCGCAACGCACAACCTGTGTCACAACCGCGCCAATGGCAGGACGAGCGACGAGAACTCACTGCTCGCGCCGTGCCTGACGTCCAATCAATTTTGCCAAGCCCTCGAGCTCGAGCGCCACCGCCGGCAGCAGGTCGTCGAGTGTGACAATTCCACAGAGGCTGCCGCGTTCGTCGACGACCGGTGCCCTACGCACACCCCACTGATGCAGCGCGCTGATCGCCTCGGACAATCCGCATGATTCCGGCAGCACGAGCAGATTGGCGCTCATCACCTCGCTGACCGCAAGGGAAAAAATATCGGTGCGACGGGTTATTTCACCCCGGATTACATCGCGGTCGGTCACAATGCCCACCGCTCGCCGTGACCCCTCCCGCCATTGGGCGACGACAATGGCGCCGACATGCCGTCGATGCATCTCCCGAACCGCCTCGACCAGCGGCACATCGGGTTCCACGGTGTAGACCTCGCGGCTCGACAAATCCCCGACACGCATGGGCAGACCTCCGGCTGATGAAAGTATCGGCTCGGCGGACCGGTCGGGCCATCCGCACTGATACGCATGGCACTGCAGGCTGGCACATGAGTCAATGAACCTCGGAGGTATTTGATCATGAACATCGGTCAGATCGCGAGTAAGCAGGCCGTCACTGTGCCGCTTTCGGCTTCGCTCGAACAAGTGGCCGAGACGATGCTGCAATGCGGTGTCGGCGCAGTCGTAGTGACCGAGTCCGCGGACGGGCACACCAGGGTGGCCGGGATCATCACCGACCGGGATATCGTGCGGGCTCGCCTCGATCGTTCGAGCGCGCTGTCGGCCTTGCATGTAGCGGATGTGATGACTCGCACGCCTCTGGTGCTCGATGCCGAGGACTCGATCGGGAGCGCGATCCGCCACCTTCAGGCGCGCTGCGTACGCAGAGCTCCCGTGATCGACCGCACCGGGCGGCTCCTCGGGCTGGTCTCGACTGATGATCTTCTCGGTGAGGTGGCCACCGAGTTGGGCGGCCTCGCGCAGATCGTGGCGAAGCAGGGTCGTCGGGGCCAGAAGTGAGTGGCGCCAATTCGCTGCGTTTGTGGACGGCACGCTAGGGGTTTTTGATCCAGCCTCGTGGCTTGCGCTCATAGCCGAAGCGAATCGTGACCCGACGCGCACCGCAATGCGAGCATCGGAACCGCTCGAGCCGCTGCGCGAGTGGAACGTCCCAGCCGGCCACTCGCGCCAGCGCTTCGACGCGAGCGTCGCGGCCATGCCCGCACGCCCCGCAGCGCAGTTCCACCAGTGCGCCAGGATGATCGGACAGTCGCGTCGCCGGACCGAGCGGCAAGGCCATGACGTAGCTTTTTCCGACAGTCGCTGAGTTGTCCATGCAGCACCGGACGTCCTGCAGCACTGGATGGCGCAACGTGTTGATTTACCGAAGGGATCTCGGTTATCTCCGGGACGAGGTCTGCCGAGCCGATGGCTGCCCGCACCACGTTCGGCTACAGTGTTTTCATGTGTGGGCGTTACATCCTGGCTCAGCAGGCGAAATTCGAGCGGGCGCTGCAACTCGGCCGCGTGCATTGGGAATTCACGGCGCGCTACAACGTGGCACCTTCGCAATCCGTCCCAGTCGTTCGTGCAACGGACCGGGTGCACGAAGGGGTGATGATGCGCTGGGGACTGATCCCCTTCTTTGCCCACGGTGTACCGCCGAAATACTCATCCATCAATGCCACGATCGAGAAGCTCACGAACGGACCGACATGGCGCGGCCCATGGAAGCGCGGCCAGCGCTGCATTCAGCTCGCCTCCGGTTTCTACGAGTGGCACCTCGAGAGCTCCGGGCGCAAGCAGCCTTACTTCATCCATCTCGTCGATGAACCGGTATTCGGGTTCGCGAGCATATGGGACCGCAGCGTGGCAGCCGATGGTGCCGTTATCGAGAGCTGCGCCATCATCACCCTGCCGGCCAACGAACTGCTCCGCAAGATCCACAATGCCGGGGCGAATCCGGGCCGCATGCCTGCGATTCTCGCCCCTGATCAGTTTTCCGGGTGGCTCGATGGTTCCCCGGAGCAGGCACACATGCTCCTCGGTGCCTATTCGGCACCGCGCATGAACGCCCATCCGGTGAATCCGCGGGTGAACAGCCCGCGCAACGACGATCCGAGTCTAATCGAGCCGCTGACTGCCTGATACCGGGGAACGCGCTGGCGGATCGACAAGCGCACCGTCATTCCCTCGAGCTGCCCCATCAGTTTGATCTGGCGGCCGAGGCCGCTGAGCGGCTCGCACGCGGGGACTCCCTCCAACATGTCGGCCTCGACCCGTTCCGGCGCAGCACGCCGTACGCACCTCGGTTCATCGGGATAAGGGAGCGCCTCGCCTACACTCCCTTCAGCGTCGCACCCCGTCACTGCATCGGCGAGAGACTGGCTACCTCCGAGCTCGCCGGGCACCTGGCGACCATGACCCGCCGATTCCGCCTCACCCCGACCGGCGACGCATCACCGCAGAGCGAAGGGCGCATCAACTGCAGCCTGCGCTTAGAGCTGCCAGCGTCGCTCGAATTGCGCTAGACAATCGCGCCACTCGCATCCCGCCTAATGCCTCGCTACCCGGTACGCGGAATCGCGCCTTCAGGCCGCCGCGACGCTGCGCTCCGGGCCGCGCCGCCCAGCGGTGTCGATACGCCCGCAGAGCTGCCCCGCCTCGCCCCGCCCGATGGCGTAATAGCGCCAGCCGAGCCCCTTCAGCATCGTCGGATCGTACAGATTGCGACCATCGAACATCACCGGCGCACGCATGGTCCGAGCCATGAGCTTCAGATCCGGACTGCGAAATTCGGGCCATTCCGTGACGATGGCCAGAGCGTCGGATTCCTCGAGCGCCTCCATTGCCGAGGAGCACAGCGTGAAATCATCTCGCTCGCCATAGATGGATCGTGCTTCGCTCATCGCAACCGGATCGTAGGCACGCACCCTCGCACCGGCCGACCATAGGCGCTCAAGCAGCACGCGGCTCGGTGCCTCGCGCATATCGTCCGTATTGGGTTTGAACGCCAGTCCCCACATGGCAATCGTCTTGCCTTCGAGACTGCCGAAGTGACCCGTCATCTTATCGAACAGGCGAAGCTTCTGCCGTTCGTTGACCGCCTCGACGGCCTTCAAGATTGCCGCGTCGCAGCCGACGTCCGCGGCCGATCGCACGAGAGCCTTTACGTCCTTGGGAAAGCATGACCCCCCATAGCCGAGACCCGGATAAATGAACGCGTAGCCGATGCGCGGATCGGAACCCATCCCCTGGCGCACGCTCTCGATGTCCGCTCCGGCCTCCTCCGCGAAGCGCGCAAGCTCATTCATGAAGCTGATGCGCGTCGCGAGCATCGCGTTCGCCGCGTACTTGGTCAACTCCGCGGAGCGCAGGTCCATCACGAGCAGGCGGTCGTGGCTGCGCGTGAAGGGCTCATACAGCGCCTTCATGAGATGCGCGGCGCGCTCGCTGTCGGTTCCGACGACGATCCGATCGGGCTTCATGAAGTCCGCGATTGCTGCGCCTTCCTTGAGAAACTCCGGATTCGAAACCATGTCATAACCGACGGCAACGCCTCGGCGCGTAAGAGCCGTCGTAACCGCCGCGCGCACCTTGTCCCCGGTGCCCACAGGAACGGTTGATTTCGTGATGATGACTCGGTAATCGCGCATGCGTGAACCGATCGTCTCGGCGACAGCCAATACGTGTCGCAGGTCGGCGGACCCGTCTTCATCCGGGGGCGTGCCGACCGCGATCACCTGGAACAGCCCATGCGACACGCCAGCTTCCGGGTCATCGGTAAACCTCAGACGGCCTGCGGCGGCGTTGCGCGCAATGAGCTCATCGAGTCCGGGCTCGTGTATCGGCACTTCCCCGCGACGAAGCCGCTCAATTTTTCGCCGATCCACATCGACGCACATGATGTGATTGCCGACGTCGGCAAGACATGCCGCGGTGACCAATCCGACGTAACCGGATCCGAATATCGTAACTTTCATTATCGTTCCTTTGCTCGTTATCCACAGCGCGCACGACACAGTTCGCCGCTCGCACGCCATTCGAATGCGTACAATTCGCCCGCGTGCACCGACATATCACGGAATTCCCCGAGGGGCCGGCGCTCGGCGATCAGCCCGGCCAGCCGGATCGGACCGGCGTGGGAAACCGCCAGTACATCACCGCCGCCAGCCAAATCCATCCACGGTGGACGGCGAAGAAAGTCGCGCAGACGCTCCAGCGCGTCCCCGAGAGACTCCCCGCCTGGGAAGCGGAATTCCTCCGGCGCGCGTTTCCAGCTGCGCAGCGCCTCGGGCCAACGCTGCTTGATTTCCTGCTGCGTGAGCCCCTGCCATTCGCCGAAGTCGATTTCGGTCAACCGATCGTCGGCCAGCGGCGCAATTCCCCCGAGCGCCGCACCGATCACCAGAGCGGTCTGCTCCGCGCGGCGCAGCGGACTGGTCAGCACCGATGTGAACTCGGCGCCTTGCAGGTCTTGACCCACCCGGCGCGCCGTGACCAACCCCTGCGGGGCAATCCCGATGTCGGTGCGCCCCTGGTAGCGGCCTTCCAGATTCCAGCGGGTCTCGCCATGTCGCACTAGGATCAGTCGCATTGCGTTGCCGGGCTCAGTACGCGTACGTCACGCCGAGCGTGATGCGCCGACCGGCGTGGATGCCTTGGCCGGCCAGATCCTGCTCGTACTCGAGGTACGGCTTCAGCCGCGGCGTCACGCGGTATTTGAGTCGGATACCGGGACGCAACAGATTGTAGCGTTCAGCACTGTCGCTCAACGGTAGTGGCGACGGACCACCCCCGGTGCGCACGTAGAATAGCTCCGCACCGAGATCGAAGCGCCGGGAAAGCTGCATCCCGAGATCGAGGTCGGCGCGCATCTGCGCGACCCCGCTGTCGAGGAACACCCGCGAGCCGGCCTCAAGCGAGACGCGCCAGCGCGCACCGGCAAAGCCGATCTGGAAATCCGGCTCCACCGCTGTGTGACCGACCCCCAGAGGCGCCGCCGAGCGCGTCGATCCGGTCGCGGCCACCACGTTCAGGGTGATCGAATCGGCGAACCCACGCCGCTGGGTCAGCGCGAGGTTCAATCCAACCTCCTGATCCTGGACGCCCATGGCGCTGAGAGTCGTGGTGCGATGATGGTGTGTGCGGATCTTTTCCACCCGGGCCCCGCGCAAGTCGTACTCCAGTGACAACCGATGGCCGAGCCCGTAAATGCCGGTCATACGCAGCATCGTGTAGCGCAGCTCGCTGCCCGACACCTTGCTCGGGCTGTATTGACTCGGCAGGAATACCTGGGTCGCGTCGTATTGACGCACCATCAGGTCGGTCCATCCGTTGCCGCTCGACGGTACCCACGGATCGGCATGCGCCGCGATCGTCAGAGTTCCGAACGCGAGTGCGAGGGTCCCGAGGCACCCGCTCAGGCGCCCATGAGTGCGACAGGATTTCCTCATGACGCCACGACCAGCCGCAGCTGTGGCCCCATGGCGCTGTCGCTGTGCGCCCGCCACAGTTCCGCGTAGCACCCCGCTGCGCCGAGCAATTCTTCGTGGCTTCCGCGTTGCACGATGCTGCCCCGATCCAGAACGAGGATGGTGTCCGCGGTGGCCACCGTGGCCAGCCGGTGCGCGATCAGCATCACTGCCCGCCGTTGGGCCAGAACCCTCAGCGCATGCATCAGCCGCCGCTCCGTCACTGGGTCTACGCTGCTGCTCGGCTCATCAAAGATAACCACGGCCGCATCGCTCAGCATCGCCCGCGCCACCGCGATGCACTGCCTCTGCCCCCCCGAGAGTGTCGTGCCTCGCTCGCCCAGCATCGCGTCGAACCCGCTCGGCAGCGCCGCAATCACCTCCTCGACCCCTGCAGCGACTGCCGCAGCGATCGCCTCGCTTCGGTCCGCTCCTTCCCGCCCGTAGGCAATATTCGCCCAGAGCGGCGCATGGAAGAGCAGAGGTTCCTGGGTGATGAGCGCCACTCGTGTGCGCACGAAGCGCAGGCTCAATTCGCGCAAGTCCCGACCGTCGAGCAAGACCGCTCCGTGGCTGGGGTCCTGGAACCGAGCCGCAAGCGCCGCGATAGTCGACTTGCCCGCGCCGGTCGCCCCCACCAGGGCCACCGTCCGGCCCGGCTCTAGCATGAATGACACATCGTTAACGGCCGAATCCCCCGCTGCGTAGCTGAACGAGACCGATTTGAACTCGATCCGTCCCGCGCACCGCTGCGGCGTCACAGCGCCCTCGGACTCCCCGATCGTGCTTTCTTCCAACCGATACTCGTCGATACGCTCAAGCGCAACCGCTGCGCGGCCGAAGATCCGGCCGGCCTTGGCCATCTGCCGGGCGGGCGCCGCGATGGCGCGTAGATAGGCCAGAAAGACCAGTAGATCGCCCGCGGTGAGCGTTCCGCGCAGCACCAGAACCGCTCCGTACCAGGCGATTCCGCCGGTGGCCACCGCGATCGCGAGATTCATCGCCGGCGCAAATCCCGCCTGATCCCGATTCAGGCGCAGAGCCGCCTCCAGCACCGCTCCACTGCGGCGCGAAAACTGCTGCTCCTCGTAGTGTTCGCGCGCACACGCCTGCACCAGCTGTACATTGCCGAACACCTCCTGCGTCGCGCCGCTCTGCTCTCCTTCATGGCGCCGCACTACCCTTGCTGCGCTGCGGATCCGCTCAGCGAAGTGCCGGGCTATCAGCACCAGCACCGGGGCAACGGCGAGGGTGAGCAGACCATAACGCCAGTTCATCAACAGCATCACGGCAAGAATCCCGCAGATGGTCAGCAGGTGTGGGATGAGGTCCATGCCCACGGTAGCCACGAACTGCTGCAGCGCATTGACGTCACCGCTGACGCGTGCCACGAGCTCTCCGCTCAGGTGCCGCCGGTGAAAGGACATCGGTAACCGCAGCAGATGGGCGAAGAAATC
Source organism: Pseudomonadota bacterium (assembly GCA_021805275.1). The sequence continues at coordinate 85,960 of JAJZFQ010000233.1, read as the reverse complement.
CCGCCCGACCGCCACACCAATCCGCTGCGCAGCGTCAAGCAGCAACCGGTTACCGAGATATGCGAGCGCCGCCTCGGCAAGTCCGAGCACTAGAATCGTTCCGCCGAGGACATGCAGCAGCAGCAACCGATGTCCGAGCGGATCCGGGAATATCGCCGCCGCCCACCCGCCGAGCGGCTTTCGAAAGATGACGCTATCGACGATGAACTTCAGCGGCCATGGCAGCAGCAGCAGCACTGCTGCACGCAGCGCCATCGCCGCCGAACCGGCCGCGAGGCGCCGCGATTGTCCGCGCACGTGGCCAGCGAGCCAGCGCCAAGTCTGTGGTCCCACCCGCGTCATGCCGCCGCTCCGATCCGCGCCGAGCGCGCCAGCTCGACGACACGCTGTACGATTCGGTCCCAACCGCGCCCGGCGACGCTCTGGCGCGCCTCCCGTCCCATTTCGAGCCGCAGATTCGGCGAATCGAGGAGCCTCATGAGCGCCCGGCGGCAGTCCTGCGCATCGTCCGGTCGATACAGCAGTCCGGTCCTGCCGTGCGTAATCAGCTCCATCAACTGGCCGATGCGCGGTGCAACTACCGGTCGCCCGCAGGCCAATGCCTCGATCACCTTCAGCGGCGAGAAGTAGAAGTCCTGCGCAGCCTGGTATGGCGCCACCACGACGTCGCACGCCGCGGTCCACCCGGGAATCTCCGCGTGCGGTACGCGCCCGGGGAGAGTCACTCTGTTGCGGCAGCTTGCCTGCGCAACTCGGTCGTGGAACGGTCCCCATTTCGGACCGTCGCCCACGGCCAGAAGGTGTACGTCGCAGGTTGCTGCAAGTTCGCAGAACACATCGAACAGCAGGTCGGTTCCGTGCCAGGACTTGAAGCTCCCGACAAAGCCGAGCACGCCGGTGGCATTGCCGACGCCGATCCGCGCACGAATCTCCTCACGTTGGCCCTCGCCGGTTGAAAAGCGCCCGAGATCGACGCCATTCGCCTGTACGAAAACGTTGTGCGCTCGGGCGGGCGCAAGCGCCTGAACGTATTGCTTGACCGCGTCCGAAACAGTCACAACCGCCGCGGCAGTTCCGAACGATTCTGCCTCCATACGCCTCGCGATGGATTCAAGGCGCAGACCACGGAAGCGCTTCTGTTCCTCGGTCAGAGGCGCGTTGACCTCCAGGATTCTCGGGCAACCGATCTGAGCAGCAATCTGTGCTCCCGCACTGGAGAACAACGCGTGGCGTTCGTAGATGAAGTCGGGCCTGAATGCGCGTGCCTCAAGTTCGGTGCGTACTGTGCGCCCGACCGCCCGGTCATAGGCGAGCTTGCCGAGTTCGCTCGCAACCACGGTCTCGTCGATCCCCCGGCTGTCGATGCCGAGCTCCTCGGCTAGAGGGCGCACCGCGCCTGGGGGCAGATGCGCTGCCAGCTCGATGATCGTCGCCGGCGGCGCAGCATTGCCGCTGCCCAGACGTGCGCAGGCAACAATGACCTCGTGCCCCAGTTCCGTAGCCGCGCGCACGAACTCGCGCACGTGCACCGATGCCCCCTTGTCCCCGAGTACCGGAATACCGTGATCGAAATTCAAGTAGAGAATCTTCACCGTGTTCCCTCCCCGGCCCCGACCGCAGCCGCCTCGAACTGCGCGGTCTGCTCTTCCGTGCCACCCGTCGCGCTGTGCGCACAGCACGACGGGTGACCCATCAGCGCGTGCAGCTCACGTGTCGTCTCCCACAGGTCGAACTCCCGCCGCAGCACCTCTCGGGCCGCACCTGCCAGCTCCCTGCCGAGCTGGTGATCGTCCAGCAGGCGCTTCATTTGCAAGGCCAGGGCCTGAGGATCGCGCGACGGGGCAAGCAGTCCGGTGTACCCGTGGCGCACCAGCTCCGGTATTCCGGACACTTCAGTGGCAACCACAGGCACCCCGACCGCCATCGCCTCGGCGATGACATTTGGAATCCCGTCACGGTCGCCGTCCTCGGCAATCCTGGGCGCGAGCACGAACAAGTCCGCTTCCCGGTATCGCACGATCAGCTCCCGATGCGTCATCGGGCCGCTCAGGGTGACCCGCTCGGTCAGATCGTGACGCCCTATCTGCGCCCTGAGCGAATCGAGCAGCGGACCGGAGCCGACGATCTCACATTCGAAATTCACCCCCTGGTCGCGCAGCGCCGCGCAGGCTGCGATCAGATCTTCGTGGCCCTTCTTCGGCACCAGCCGGCCGACGGCGAGGATGCGCTGGCGCCGCGGCCGCCGCGACGCAGGCTCCTCGGCGCCGGCGAAGTTCTGCAGATCGACCCCGTGATAGACCAGATGGATCCGCTGCCGATCAATCTGTGGTGCGATGCGGCGCAGATACTCCGCGTTGTATGCGGTACAGGTTGCGACGAACTCCGCAGCGCGCAGGTGGCGGCGCAGGATGGCCGGCCGGGACAGGTAGATGTCCTTGGCATGCGCGGTAAAGCTGAAGGGAATCCCGCTCATGCGGTGCGCGAAATGGGCCACCGAGGTTGGCGCATTGGCGAAATGGGCGTGGATGTGCCGTACACCCTGGCGGCGGCACATCTGCGCAAGGACCGCTGCGCGCGCGAACTGCCGCCACAACGATGTCGGGTGCCGCGAGGTCACCGTGCGCCGCAGCGCGAGCATGAACGCGCCGAAGTAGCGCAGCGGCGCCACACCGAGCATTCCCAGGTGTGCCCCGCCGAACACACGCAGCGTCGCCGCCCAGCCCGAGGGTGGCACATGGACGGCTGCCCGCACCTCGGCGACCATCGGATGGTGCGGCGGCGGCTCCGGCGGAAGCAGAGAGAAGATGTGCAACCGCTCGCCAAGCCGTTCCATGGCACGAATTTCATTCAGGATGAAGGTTTCGGTCAGGCGCGGATAGCGCTTGAGGACATAGGCGACCGGTCCCTGATTGCGAGCTCTCATGCGACCCCCTGAATCCGCTGCTCGGGTCGCGCCGCACGGCGCGCGAACTCTGCGGCCACGCGCTCGGCACCGCGCAAATCGACCGCAGCCCACGACTGCTCCCGGGGCAGCGGCGCCGCGAGTGCGAGCGGAACTCGCCGCTCGAGCGTCGCAGCCAGCATGTCATCCGAATCCACCGAATCGAACAGTCCAAGCTTGGCGAGCAACGTTGCCCGCAGGCGCTGCTCCTGTCGCGGCACGCTGCGCGGCACCAGAATCGCCTTCTTCTGGGCCGCCAGCAGCTCGACGCTCGTGTTGTAACCAGCCATCGCAACGACCACCTCGGCGGCTTTGATGCTCGGCATCAACTCCGTCGTGTAAGAGACGAACTGAACGTCGTCCCGTCCGGCAGCCACGGCATGCAGCGCCTCGCTCTCGCCCCGCGGCATGAGAGGCCCGGTGACGATGACCGAATAGAAGTTGTTCGGGGCGCCATTGCAAAGCCCCTGAAGATACGCACGCATCAGGAAGTATCCGTCGCCGCCGCCGCCAGCCGTCACCAGCACCACCGGCCGCGCGCCGCTGCGTCGCCGATCCCAGCACACGTTGCCACCGGTGGCGAGCTGCAGCTGCTCCAAGCGTGAGCGCCCGACTACGTAGCCACAGTATTTCACGCGCTGGGCCAGCTTCGCCGAGAGCCCATAAGCCGACACGACGTCGAACAACTGTTCACTTCCATAGACGAACACGTCGTCGTACGCGTGCTCGATCAACGCGTGCACGTCCTGTTCCTGCCATGTCCGGCGCACGCTCTCCGGGCTGTCGAGAATGTCGCGCAGCCCAAGTACGGTACGCGTCTCGGGAATCTCGTTGCGAATGAGCGCCAGCGTGGAGAGCAGCTCGCCGTTCATGCCTGCCGGAGCGTGATCGACCAGGAACACCTCGGGACGCTGTTCCTCGACAAGCTTCATGATGAGCGCCTCGCGGTATCCTTTGGTCAGCCCGAACAGCTGACCCGGTGCGCGTGCGGCGTAACGCTCTGCTCCGGTCTTAATCACCGGCGGCAGTGGTTGCACATGCAGGCCGGCAGGCAGGTTCCATTGGCGGATCACCGGTGAACCGGTGAGCAGCCATACCTCGAACGGATTCTCGCTGCGCAACAGCTGATCGGCGATCGCGAGATTGCGCCGCAGGTGCCCCAAGCCGAATGTGTCGTGCGAATAAATGCAGACCTTCGTCGCCGCCGCGCCGCCGCGCCGGGCGCCGACGATTCGCTGCGCATCGAAGGCACGCTCCTGATGGTCCCAGGCTGCCACGTATTGATCCACGCTTCACCTATCTGTCGAGTCCGACGTCCGAACGGGTCAAGAACGGCCTAGATCGGTCGTTCTGATGGTGAGACGGGTGTTGCGGTGAAGATCAATCGGTGCCGGCTGTTTTGTCGCCGCCTGGTAACAGAAGTGTCGCGCTGCGGTGCGGCGGCCGCCTCAGGACGCCGCGGAACGCATCAGTAAAGAGGCAGGAATTCGCCGAATGGCGACATGTGCACCCGCGGGTTCGACTGTTCTGGCGGGCCGACCCCGCCGAGCGCCGCCCTCAGGACGAGCGCCTCAATAGTGCCAGCGCACGCCGAAGATGGGCGTGAGTTCCAGCCACGGCGAGCGTGCCCCCGTCAGTGTGTAGAGGCCCGATTCGGACTGACTCACCGAGTAGCTGAAGCAGCAGGCACTCGAGGAATTGGTGGCGTCATACAGATCGACGAAGGCCTGGAATGTTCCACCGGCGAGACGATGCTGCCAGCTGACCCGCAAGTCGAGCGTCAGGAACGCTTGCAGTCGCGCGCTGTCGTAGGGACCGAAGGCGATCCTGGCTGCAGCCGGGTTCGTCCAGGTCGAGCTCGACGCCACCACCGGGGTGTAGGGCCAGCCGCTGTGCCACGTGAGTGAGGCGGCGGTGGCAAACGGGGCGAGGCGCCACAGCGCGTTGATCTTGATCGCGTTGGGTTCGTTCCATGCGCGCGGAATCCATAAGCCGGCAACCTGATCCTGGGCGTGCGACCATGCGTAGGAAATGGTGCCGCTCAGTGCTCGGGACGGATCGGTCGCGAAGCTGAATTCGGCGCCGTACATCCGCGAGCGCTGCGCGAACACGTGAAACCGATCGACCGCCAACTCCGGTAGCAACGGAAAGGGCGAGAACGCGTAGGCCGAGTAGCTCGAGGAGCTGCCTTCGTCCTTGTAATACAGTTCCGCGCGGGCGGCACTTCGGTTCAGGAAGCGGTGATCGATCCCCAGATCCGTCTGGGTCACGCGCCGCACGTCCTGGGGATCGAATCGACCTTTCTCGAGGTGCGGATCGAGCACGTTCGCCTGGGATTCCTGGCCCCAGCCGAGCCGCAGCGTAGTGCGCCGCGCCAGCAGGTAGCGCAGGTTCGCCCGCACGTTCCATTGGGCGTCTCCGGTCTTGCCGATGTAACGCCGCGCATTGCGCCGCACTCCCAGGTCGATCGTCGTGCGGGAGTTCGCCTGCCACCGCGCAGACCCGTAGAGAGCATAGGTGATGGCGTGCGCCGCGAGAGCCTCGTTTGCCGATACGGTGTTCACCGGCTGCAGCCCCGGGTAGAACGGCGGGACAAATACAGCCGAGCCGAACGACATGTCGACCAGCTCCACCCAGCTGACCTGGGCACCGAGATGCCAGTACCAACGGGCCGTCGGTGCATCGCGCAACTCCTCGCGCAGCGTGTCGATCGAGTGCCAGCTGTGCTCGAAGAGCGATCCGGTCACGATGTTCGGCATCTCCACGGCGCCGTTGACGTTCTCGTGGGACTGCTCCACGGAGAGCACGGTGGCACTGGTCATGCCGCCGAGGAAACGATGATCCAGCCGCAGCCAACCGTAGTACTCACCGCCGGAGATCCCTTTGTTCTCGGTGTCCTGAGAGCCGAAGTAACTGCGGTGATCGTCGATGGCGAGAACACCGGCAGCGAGGCGCGTGCGCGCATCCGCCAGCCAGCTCGCGTGCACGATCAGGTCATTCAGCGTCGGAGCGCCAATGCCCGACTCGACCCAGCCGACCGGCGAGAACTGGTTCTGCAGACGCAGGTCGGCGAACACGGTGCCGCGGCCGTGATCGTAGGGCGTCCCGGCCATTGCGCTAGCACCCTGTTCGGACAGCTGCAGATCGACCGTCCGGTGCGTGATCTGCCGCGGCCGCATGTTCACGACGCCACCGACTGCGTTGCCGTACTTGATCGGCGCGATGCCCGTCCACGCAGTGACCGAGTCGACCGCCATCGGATCGACCGGGCTGAACAGGCTCTGCAGTTCCTTCAGGTGATACGGCTCGTGCAGCGTCACCCCATCGTATCGGTACAGGACCTCATCGTCCCGGCTGCCGCGCACATGCGTGCGCGCGGTGTAGCCGGCGGCGGTCGTCCCCGGAATGACCTGCAGCGTACGCACCGCATCGTTGTGGGTCTCGGGAGAATTCTCGAGGGCGGCCCGGTTCTCGGTCCGATTGGATGAGATGCCGGTGCGGTACCGGCTGGTCTGTACGACCACCTCGTTCAACTGCGCCGTCGGCCGCGCGGGCTCCGGCCGGTGCGCCACAGCTGCCGCGGGTCGACGCGCGAACACGATGACATAGGCGCCGCCGGCCACACGATGCGCGGCGAGCCCCAGGGGCCCGAGCAGCGAATGCAGCTGCTGCAGCGCTGTGCCGCGCTCCTGGACCGGATGTCGCGCGCGCAGGTCCGGCGGGACAACCTGCGAGCTGTAGATGAGACGTATTCCGGTCTTCTCGATGCGCTCGAGGACTCTGGAAACCAGGGGATGCTCGGCATGGGCGCCGGCGGCCACGGCCCAGGGCCCTGCCGCCAGCAGGACCGCGGCCCAGAGATATCTAGCGCATCGCAATTAGAACCGCCGTCTCGCGTCCACTCCTCAGTCCGCTCGAACACGCATGCGGATGCGCAGCTCGCCCGGGATCTTCTTATCATATTCAAAACGGGTGCTTGCCATGACCGCATCGAGCGCCTGATCGGGCGTCATGCCCTCGACGCTGCCGGACAGCACGGTGTGCTTGACGGCTGTGGCGGTCCCGGGTCCGAGCAGCACGAGCTTCACTCCCATCTCCCGCGCATACCAGCTGAGGAAATCCGAAAGCGGACGGCCGTCGATCGGCAGGTCCGGAACCAGCGCGTTCGCCCAGGCCCAATCCGGGCCGTAGGGGCTGACCGACAGGCGCTGCACCCCTCCCCCGCGCTGCACGTCCACACCCTGGCCGGTGCTGAGCCGCTGCGCCTGGCCCGAAGCCTCCCTCACTCGCACGTGACCACTGCGCACGCTCACCGCCATACCCTGCCGATCAACCACAACCTGGAACTGGGTCCCGAGGTGCGAGACTCGCCCGAAGGGCGTTTCGACGATGAGTGGCGGCGCGCGCTCGCGCGAGTCGTTCGTTTCAACGTAGATGCGACCGCCAGTCAACCGCACGTGGCCACCCGATCCGATCCGCAGACTGCTGCCCGGGCCGACGCGCATCGATTCATCGGCGACGGTCATCAGCACGAATCCGTCGTGCGCCGTGCGCACCGTGGTGCCAAGCGGCAGACGACTGCCGGCCGCGATCAGCTCCCGATCATGCGCGACGGTCACCGTCACGTTGCCCCGCACCGCAAGCAGCGTCGCATCCGGCGCAACCGCCCGCGCCTGCTGGCGCAGTGCAATCCACAAGGCGCCACCGGTGACCGCGACCAGCGATGCGGCGAGCGCCAGCCAGCGTACGCGCCGCCGCGCATTGCGTTGCGTGACGGATTCCTGCCAGGCGCGCTCGACGGCGCTGCGCACGCTCGCCTCGATCTGGGCTGCCGGCTCAGGTCGCGGTCCGGCGGCAGCGATCAGCCGGCCGATCTCGTCCGGTCCGCCCGTTCGCGGATCTCGCTCATCATTCATGTCGCTCCCCCAGGACTCGGTAACAATGCACTCCCAACCTCCCGAAACGCCTGCCGAGCACGGGCGAGCAGGGATTGAACGGAGATGACGCTGACGCCGAGCCGCGCCGCGATCGCCTCCACAGACAACTCCTCCAGATATTTCAGCTCCAGCACCTTGGCATAGCGGCTGGGCAGGTAATCAAGCGCCGCGTGCACCCGCGCAGCGAGGTCCTCGCGCTGGGCCACCGCCTCCGGTTCGCAGGCCGCATCGGCGGGAATTGACTCCAGAATGGCCCGGTTGTTCGGATCGTCTTCCAGCTCGACCAGGCGGTGCAGGTAGGTCTGCTCGCGCTTGAGACGGGCGAGGTGGTCGGAGAGCTCGCGGCGCGTGATCTGGCACAGCCACGTGAACAGGCTCGCCTCACCGCGATACGTCTCCAGACGGCGCACCCCGCGCGTCAGCGCCGCCTGCACGATGTCCCGCGCCGCCTCCGGGTCATCGCCGACGCGACGCACGGTGAAGCGGAACAGCCGCGGAAAATAATCGTGAAAGAATTCCTGAAACGCCGCTTGATCGCGCGACATCAGGCGACCAACCAGTTTTATGTCCTCTGCATGCATCGACGGTTCTCGCGACTCGCGCTTCCCGTATTAGAGGGGGGGCAGCCGGCGGATCAATCGCCCGAACGTGCAGTTTGCCGCCGGTGCGGGTCCGCTCAGACTGCACTGCGCTCTGCCAGTATCCGGGATCCCCGAGTGCGAGTTATGGACGGCGGCGGCTCAGCGACCAGGGCTTCAGCCAAGCCATTGATCGAAGAGCTTGTAGCCCCAGTACAAGCCAAAGCCGCTGCCGATGCCACTGAGAACGATGGCCGTGCCGATGCCGATGTACGCCCCGACCGACCAGCCGATCGAGCCGAGGACCGTCGTGCCGATGAATGCGAAAATCTTGCGCATAATCTGCTCTGCATACCCGCGGCTGACCCCGACCGCGAGGAACTGCGCCACAGATCGCCTCGCCGGGGCCGGCGCACGCGCGAAGGCTCACCCCCTGCCCCCGTGCTGCGAGGGCCCGCCCTTGCACGGACGCCACCGCGGCAAAATAGTTCTCGGCCTCCGGTGAGCGCGACGTAGAACCGCCTAGTATCCGCTCAAGACGAAAGCCCGAGTCGGCTCGCCAGCGTGCCGAGCAGCGGGGCGATACGCCGCAATTCGGCGCGATGGACGGAGGACAGTTCGGCCAACACGCGCTCCCCGGCTGGCGTCAGCGCAAGAATAGCGCGCCGCCGGTCATGGACATCGCTCTGGCGTCGCAGGTGCCCGCTCTCGACCATCCGGTCCACGAGCTCGACGGCACTGTGGTGACGGATCACCAGCCGCGCGGCCAGATCGCCCACCGTCACCGCCCCGCCGCCCGGGAACCCCTTGATCGCAAGCAGCGCCTGGTGCTGCCGCGGTGCGAGCCCGGCGACCTGCGCCGCCTCGGCGCTGAAGGCGAGAAAGCGCGCCAGCACGTGGCGGAATTCCGCGAGCAGCTGATAGTCCCCGAGCGACAGCTCGCGCACGCGAGGCCGGTCAGCCGCAGGCCGCTTGACGGTGGAAGTCATGAACCGCTCCTGTTGAAGTATATCGTAGTACGATGTGTTTTCCCGGCGCTCCGCCTGCAACCCGTCGCACCCACTGATGAAACACCGGAACGCCGCGCATGCGGCACAGGATACCTTGCGCGACTTCTCCGCGGATCGACGCCTTCTGGCCATCGCGGCCATGGGCATCGTGACCGGCACGTTCGGTGCCTGCGCCGCATGGGCGCTGCTGCGACTGATCTCGCTGGTGACCCATCTCGCCTACTTCCACACCCTCGGCACTGGTCCGTACGCGCTCTCGCACCTGAAGCTCGGCCCACTTTCGGTCCTGATCCCGGTGACCGGAGGCCTCATCGTCGGGCTCATGGCGCGCTACGGGTCGTCTAAGATCCGTGGCCATGGGATCCCGGAGGCACTGGAGTCCATCCTCACCGGCGGCAGCCGCATCGAGGCGAAGGTCGCTCTGCTGAAACCGCTCTCCTCGGCGGTGGCGATCGGCACCGGCGGACCGTTCGGGGCCGAGGGCCCGATCATCATGACCGGCGGGGCGCTCGGCTCGCTGTTCGCGCAGTGCCTTCCCATGACGCCGGCGGAACGCAAGACGCTGCTGGTGGCGGGCGCGGCCGCCGGGATGAGCGCGATTTTCGGCACGCCGGTAGCCGCGGTGTTGCTGGCCGTGGAAGTGATGCTGTTCGAATGGAAACCACGCAGCCTGGTCCCGGTGTGCGTCTCGGCGGTCGTGGCGCGCGCCTGGCGACCCTATCTGGTGGGCGCCTGGCCGCTGTTTCCCTATACCGGCGCGCCACACGTGCCCTGGTGGGGCATCGGTGCCTGCCTGCTGGTGGGTGTGCTCGCCGGTGCGCTCGGCGCGCTGCTGTCGGCAGCGGTGTACGGCGTGGAGGAACTGTTCGAGAAACTGCCGGTGCACTGGATGTGGTGGCCGGCCCTGGGCGGGGTCCTCGTCGGCCTCGGCGGCCTCGTGGATCCGGCGGTGCTCGGCGTCGGCTACGACACCATACAGGCACTACTCAACGGCACCGTACCGCTGCACGCTGCCCTGGAGCTGCTCATCGGCAAGGCGCTGGTGTGGATCGGCGCACTTTCCTCAGGGACCTCCGGCGGTGTGCTCGCACCCTTGCTGATCGTAGGCGGCGCCCTCGGGGTCCTCGAGGCCCACCTCGCGCCGTTCGGCGGTCCGGGTTTCTGGGCACTCGTGGCGATGTCCGCCACCCTCGGCGGAACGCTGCGCGCGCCGCTCGCCTCCAGCGTCTTCGCGGTCGAGATCACCGGCGAGCTGCGCGTCCTGCCGGCGGTGCTCGCCGCCTGCGCGGCCGCTTACGCAATGACCGTTCTGATCATGCGCCGCTCCATACTGACCGAGCGGCTGGCACGCCGTGGCCGGCATATGTCCTACGAGTACAGCGTCGACCCGTTTTCAGTCGCGCGGGTCGGGGAAATCATGGTGCAGCCGGCCCACACCCTGCCGGCTGCCATCACCGCGCAGGAGGCATTTGAATTCTTCAGCCCCGAGCCGCCGGTCCATCGCCACACCACCTATCCACTGGTCGAGCCCGATGGGCGGATCACCGGGATGGTCTGTCGCGCCGACGTGCTGCGCTGGGTGCACGAGGGTGCGCCCGCTGAGCGCACGCTGCGCGAGCTTTGCGGGGCCGACTCGGCACTGATCGGCTATCCCGATGAGCCCGTCGCGGACCTCGCCGATCGCATGATCGACGCACACCGCACCCGTGCCGCCATCATCGATCGGACCACCGCGCAGGTCGTGGGCCTGGTCGGCCAGCGGGAGATCCTGCAGGTGCGGGCCCGCGCGCTGCGCGAGGAGCGCGAGCGGGCCCGGGTCCTGTGATGGCTACGCCGGATCGTCCCGCTGTGCCGCCCGCAGGTAGATCTGCGGATCGAGCCGCTCCATGTGCCGCTGCGGATGTGCGATCACACGGAAACCGAACTGCTCATAGAGCCCGTGGGCGTCGTGCGTCACCAGCGACCAGCGCCGCAGCCCCTGCAGCCGCGGATGCTCCACAGCAGCCTTCATCATCGCCTTTGACAGGCCGCGGCCGCGATGCGCCTCAAGCACGTAGACGTCGGAAACATAGCAGAAGGTCGCGTAGTCGGTGATCAGGCGGCACAGACCCACCTGCGCGCCGCCCGGCGCGTACGCCCCGATGCACAGCGAGGCGCGTAGCGCGCGCTGCACGATCTCGAGGGGGATGTTCGGCGACCAGTACGCCCCGTGCAGGTAGGCATGCACCGCCTCGAGGTCAATCCGGTCCGGGTCGTCCGAGACCTCATAGCCATCAACCTGCAGCAGCACCGCGCTCGGCGCAGCCTCGCCCGTGGCGGTCGCCTCGGTTCGGGGACTCATCGGGCGCCATCCGTGAACCCGCCGGCCATCCCTGACGACCGGGGTCTCGCGCGGCACAATCGCCGCTCACCGCCTGCGCCAGCCCGCAAACGCTCTGTCCGCCCACTCATGTTCGTGCCATCCCGCTGCTTGACCCACTGCCCCGGCGCGTAAGCTAGCAAGCCGGCGCCCCGCCGGACAACCCCGCGGCGCCGCGCACTCAGCGCAACGGCTTCTCGAACCAGCGTTGCGCGTATGGATTGTCGTTGTAACGGGCGATCCGCCGGTAGCCGGCGCGCCGATACAGGCGCAGCGCCTCGGCCAGCGTCGCGTGCGTGTCGAGCCGGATGGCGCGGGCCCGCCGTCGCCGGGCGAGACGCTCGAGCGCCTCGAGCAGCTCACCTCCGATGCCGAGTCTGCGCGCCTCCGGTGCCACCCACATGCGCTTGATCTCGACGATCCCGGGAGTCCACGCGCGGAACGCCCCGCAACCAACCGGATCGCCGTCGAGCCGCGCGATCAGCAGCCGGCCGCGCGGCGGCAGGAACTCATCGCGGACCGTTCGGCCATCGGCGCGGCGGTCAAAGCCTTCTGGAAAGCGTGCCGCGAGCTCATCGAAGTACTGCGCGAAACACCAGCGGGCGGCGCCGCTCGCCGGGTCCTCGGGCGCAATCACGATGCGCGATTGGCACAGGAACCGCTCGATCTGCACCGTCGCCCGAACGAGCTGACGGATCCCGGCCTGCGACTGCGCAGCCGCAAGTCGCCGCGCACGTGTCGCCTCGCGGGCCTCGACGCCACGCACTCGGGCGGCGCCGGTCCGCGTCAGCGTGACGAATCGGGCGCGCTCGCCCCGGTAGCGACGCACATCGAGCCGTGCGAGTCCCTGTCGGGCGAGCATCCGCAGCGGGACGCCGAGCTCGGCCGAGCCCAAAGCGAGCCGCGCAGCGAGGGAGCGGACCGTCGAGCCGCGGCGGCCGATGGCCGCGAGCATCCGCTCCAGGCCGTGCACCTCACCGCCGCCGGCCTCAGCGACTAGACGATCGTGCAGGGCCAGCACACGCCGTAATGCTTCGGTCGTATCGGGGCTCACGCGCATAGGCGCAGAGTAGAGTCAGATCGATCGGCGCGCAACGCCGCGGCACCTGCTCGGCGCTCGGCCGACCCGTCCGCTGTACGCGCCCTTGGAAGCGCAGCGGGCATGCCGTAGAGTTTCCGGATGATTCCGCTCCGCGCAACCGACCGTCGCTCGGCGCCGCGTCCCGCGCGGACGGGCGCCGGGGCGGGCTCGTGAGCGAGCCGCACCGGGGCCTCAACACCTCGCTGTGGGCGCTGGCGGCACTGGGATTCATCGGCGGACTCGGCGGCGGAGTGGTCTTCCCCATCCTGCCGATGGTGGGCCAGGCGCTCGGCATCGCCCCGGCCATGATCGGGCTCATTCTCTCGCTGAACCGGATCACGCGGCTCGGCATCAATCCGCTCACCGGCCATCTCGTAGACCGCTTCGGCGCGCGTTGGCCGCTCATCACCGGGTTGCTCGTCGAAGGCCTCGCCACGCTGTGTTTCACCACGGGACTCGCCAGCGCGCGGGCCACCGGCTGGTTTCTGCTGGGTCGGGCACTGTGGGGCGTGGGCTCCTCGCTGCTGATGGTCGGCTCACTGACTGCCGCCCTGATCGTCAGCGCAAGCGCCGAGCGCGGCCGAGCCACCGCGCTGGTGCGCATGGCGCTGAGCTTCGGGGTCCCGGCCGGACTGCTCCTCGGCGGTCTGGTGGCCGACCTCGTCTCGACGCGCGCCGCGTTCATATCGGCGAGCTTCATCACCTTCGGTGGCATGCTCGCCGCCTATTTCATCGCGCCGCGCAGCGCCGGCCCCCGCGCCGTACGCCGCGATGCAGCGCCACCGCCCGCCGGCACCGCGGTGCTGCGCGAGCTGCTGCGCCCGGGACCGCTGTGGATCGTGTGGCTGTTCAATTTCGTCGTGTTCTTCTCCGCGCAGGGCGTCATCCTCGCCTCGTTGGTGCTGATCGTGCACCTGCGCCACCTGATGCTGCCGGGATTGAATGCGGAGGGCTCCTCCGGGACGCTGATGGCCGTGATGCTCGGCACGTCGGCCATCGTTTCATGGATCACCGGGCGCAGCATTGATCAGCGCGGCAGCAAGGCGACGATCCTGCTGCCGGGCGCCGCTGCGCTGGCCTGTGGCTTCATGCTGCTCGCCTTCGCGCACACGCTGTTGCCGGCGGCGCTTGCACTCGGCGTCATCGGCATCGGCCTCGGTGGTGTCAGCGTGCCGCTGATCGTCATTATGGGCGAGCTGATCAGCCCCGAGCACTACGGGCGCGCCATCGGCATCTACCAGGTCGCCGGGGACATCGGCGGCAGTCTCGGCCCGATCAGCGGACTCGAGGCGATCGCCCGGCTCGGACCGACCGTTTCGCTCCTCGCCCTGGCGACGATATTGACCAGTACGCTGCCACTCGCTGCGCTGTTGATCCGCCTCGAGCGCCGGCGGCTCAGTGCGCGCCGTGCATGAGTTTTCCGATCCACGGCGCGCCGAGCAGATATACCAGGCTGGCCGCGATGCCGAACACGCACAGTCCCTGGTAGACATGCGCGTAACCGGCGATGCCGCTCTCGGCGCCGCCGGCGCTCCCGGTGGTCAGCGTCGCGATCCATCCGGCAATCTGATAGGCGAGCGCGTAGCCGAAGAACCACCCACCCATGGCGAGGGAGGTCTCCTCCGGCGCCGCCAGCAGCCCGACCAGTCCATAGCCGATCGGTGAGAGCGCGAGCTCCCCGATCGTCTGCGCCAGGTAGCACGCCGCCAGCACTCCCCACCCCACCCGCCCGTCGACACGCAGGCCGTAGTGGATTCCCGCGGCCATGAGCCCGTAGCTGAGCGCGATCAGCAGCAGACCGATGCCGAACTTGCGCGGCGTCGAGGGATCCTGGCCGCGCTTGCCGAGCCACGGCCAGAGCAACGCCATCAGGGGCGCGAACAGCAGGATGTAGAGCGGATTGGCGGCCTGGAACAGCGTGTAATTGAACGGCGCGTCGACGTAATCGCGCGCGAAGAAATTGAGCGACGTCACGCCCTGGAAGCTGAAGGTCCAGAACACCACAAGGGCAACGAACAGCACCAGCAGCGCCAGATAACGCTGCGTCTGCCTGCGCTCGCCACGACGTACGCAGCGCACCACGAAATACAGCACGAGCGCCACCATGAACGCATACATCATCCAGCTGAGGATCTGCGGATGCGACAGCAGCAGTGCTGTCGGCACCACCAGCACCCCAGTGCCGATCAACACCCAAACCGTGGCAAGCGGCCGATCGAGCTGCTCACTGTGCGGCGCCAGCGGCGCCAGTCGACGCAGTTTCAGCTGGAACAGCAGCGCCGCGCACAGCTCCCCGAGCGCCGCGGCAACGAATCCCCAGCGATACCCGTAGCGATGCCCGACGAAATCGGCGCACACGAACGGCGCGATGAAAGCGCCGAAATTGATCGCCAGGTAGTACAGCGTGTAGCCGCCCTCACGCCGCGGATCGTGGTCGGCGTAATTGCGTCCGATCAACACCGTCAGTGGGATGCCGAGTCCCACCGACAGCGCGAGCAGCGCCATGCCGACCTCGAAGCCGAACAGATCCGGCAGCGTCATCAGCGCAAGCGCGCCGATCAGCAGCCAGAGGGAGATCGCGAGCGAGCGCACTTCGCCGAGAATCTTGTCCGCCACGTAGCCCCCGACGATCGGGGTGGCATACATCAACGCCAGAAACCCGCTCGTCAGCACGTCGGCGTGGCGCTGCGCGGCGGCGGCGGACAACCCACCGTAGAACTGACTCGCAATGTAGGGTGCGAGGTAGGCGCGAAAGCCGTAGAAGGAGAAGTTGAACCCGACCGCGACCGCCAACAGCGTCCACAGCTGCCGGGGATGTCCCCAGAGAGTCTCGCCCCCTGAGTCCGGTCTTGGCGTGTTGTCGTTATTCATTGTCTGGTGCCGCCTGTGACGATGTGTTGCGCGCATCGGCACGGCCAGTCGCGAGTTCCGCCCGCACCGCGCCCCAAAGCAAGACCCGACCCTCACCAGCGGCGATCCTACCAGCTCTCGAGCGGGCCCGGTTGGGCCGGGGCGCCGACACCGCCACTCGAGGTGTGGATATACTGGCGCGGTGAGGCCGAGCGAAGCATACGCCTCGAGGCTGGCGGAGCGGGAGGCGCGCATCGGCGCCTTGCAACGCGTTGCCCGCCAGTTCGGCACCGCGCGCCTGTCGCTCGCCGCCGCCGCGCTTGCCATAGGCTGGATGGCCTGGCACGCGCATTGGTTCAGCGCGCAGTGGCTTTCCCTGCCGCTCGCGGCGTTCCTCGCGATCGTCATCGTTCACTCGCAGCGGCGCCGCGAGCTCACGCGGGCACTGCGCCAGGCGGCGTTCTACCGGCGCGCCATCGCACGCCTCGAGGATCGATGGGCCGGGACCGGTTGCCAGGGTCGCCCCGTGGACGACGCACACCACGTGTACGCGGCAGACCTCGACCTGTTCGGCGAAGGCAGCCTGTTCGAACTGCTGTGTGCGGCGCGCACGGTCATGGGCGAGCAGACTCTCGCCGCGTGGCTACTCGGCCCGGCCGATCTCCTCGAGCTGCGCCGCCGCCAGGAGAGCATCGAGGATCTGCGCGAACGACTCGATCTGCGCGAGCACATCGCTGTTCTCGGCGCGGACGGCGCAACCATTGCGCAACCGCTGGGGCTGGCCACCTGGGCGCGAACGGCCAATGTCCTCGCTCGACCCGCACTGGGCATCCTGGCCGCAGCCCTGCCCGCCGCTCTGCTCGGGGCAACGCTGTGGGGATGGGTCCGCGGCGACTGGACGCCCGCCGTGCTGATCCTCGCGGCCGAGGCAGCCGCGCTGTACTGGCTGCGCCGGCGCATCGAGCCCACGCTCCTCGGTGCCGCTGGGGCCGATGCGGCCGGCGGACTGCGCGCCTTCGCGCAGCTGTTGCACTGCGTCGAGCACGAGCCGTTCGGCTCGAATCCGCTGCGCGCGCTGCAGGGTGAACTCGTCTCGGGCGATCGGCACAGCTCGGCCGCGATGGGGCGGCTCGCCTGGATCGGCGCGTTCGCCGAAGCGCGCGAATCGCTCGCCGTGCGCTGGTTCCTGAGCATTCCTCTGCTCTATCCACTGCAGGTCGCGCTCGCCGCCGAGCGCTGGCGCGCCAACCATGGTGCCGACGTGCCGCGGTGGATCGAGGCGACCGGTCGGTTCGAGGCGCTCGTGTCGCTCGCCCAGTACCGCTTCGAGCACCCCGAGTTCCCCTATCCGCGGTTCGAGGACGAGGTGGGCCTGCTCGAGGCCCGCGGACTTGGCCACCCGCTGCTGCCGGCGACGCGGTGCGTGCCCAACGACGTGCGCCTCTCGGCACGGGACCCGTTGCTGCTTGTCAGCGGCTCGAACATGTCGGGCAAGAGCACGCTGCTGCGCGCCGTCGGTCTGAACGTCGTGCTCGCGATGGCGGGCGCGCCGGTCTGCGCGCAATCCCTGCGTCTGGCGCCCATGAGCCTCGGGGTGAGCATCCGTGTCACCGATTCGCTGCGCGAGGGCCAGTCGCGTTTCTCGGCCGAACTCGGCCGGCTGCGCCAGATCGTCGCTCTCGCCGAGAGCGGCGCGACACTGCTGTTTCTGATCGACGAGCTGCTGCAGGGCACCAACTCGCACGATCGTCGCGTCGGCGCAGAAGGCCTATTGCATGCGCTGCTCGCGCGCGGTGCGGTCGGCATCATCACCACCCACGATCTCGCACTCACCGACATGCCTGCCCTTGCCGGACGGGTCAACAACGTTCATTTCCGCGAGACGCTGAGCGCCGGTCAGATGCATTTCGACTACACACTGCATCCCGGCGTGGTGCGGACCCGCAACGGACTGGAGCTGATGCGCGCGATGGGCCTTCAGGTCTGAGGAGCCGCCCGCCTCGGCCGCCTACGGGGCAGCGCTCGGCGGCGCAGCGGCGTTCTGCGGCGGGACACCGACCGGCGGCACGCCGAACTGGCCCTGAATCTGTGCGAGCTTGCTCAGATCGATCGAGCCGACGATGTTGACGATGGTCAGTTCGCGCGGCTTCGCCGCGACGATCGCCATGCCCTCGGTCTGCCCACCCACGCGCAGCACGGAGATATTCACATCGGTGGCGTCCCCTCCGGCCTTGCGCTGGCGCACCGAGAGGATCGGCCTCCAACCGGGCGCCGCGAGCTCGGCCAGCACCATCCTCACGTCGGCCCTGGAGTACTCCCCGGCGTGCGCGAAGTGGTAGCTGCGCACGTACAGGCCACGCATGCCGCTGACCACACTGTTCACCCCGTGCGCATCCGCGTCGTGACCACTGTTGAGGAATGAGGCGGCGGTCTGCAGCTCGGAGGGATCGAGCGACAGATCGACCACCTGAGTTGCCTTCTTGGCAAGCGCGGCGAAGGCGGGCAGGGCCAGTCTACCCGGCATGGCCGGCGGGGCGGCGAGCGCCACCGGAATTGCGCACAGCGCGCTGATCAGCACCAGGGATACACGTCTCATAACGATCTCCAGAATGTTCGGGACCGACACCCGCCGTTTGCGGGCCTCAGGAATCCGGCCGCTCATTGCGCAGCACCAGCCGGCGCGCGGTGCCCACGGTCTCGGCGGTGATGCTCAGGGCCTGCAGCAGCTCCGCCCTCGCCTGCAGCCCACGCTCACGCGCCAGCGCCTCGCTGCGCCAGTGCGCCAACCCGAGCACCGCCAGCGCACCGGCGGCCGCACTCGCGGCGAGCCAAGGCGCAGCCGCTCGCGGCGCACCGGGCCGCACCGCCGAGAAGGTCCGGACCCGCCATCCCGGCAACGCAGATGCGGCCGGCTGATCCGCCACGCGGGCCATCACGCGCGCGGTGAAAGCCCGGCCCGGGTCTTCGGCGCGCAGGGCCTGGCGCAGCGCCCGCTCCAACTCTTCACTCATGACCGCTCCTCGGGGCCGAGCGGTCCGGCATCCCAGCGCTCGCGCAGCTTTGCCAGCGATCGCTTCAAGTGGCTCTTCACGGTATTGACCGGCACGTCAAGCACCTGGGCAATTTCCCCCGGATCGAGGTCTTCCTGATAGCGCAACAGCAGCACCGCCCGCGGCAGCGGCGCGATCTGCCCTACGAGGCGCAGCAGCGCGCGCCGCAAGAGCGGATCGCCGTGCGGGTCCGCTGAGCACAGGTCAGCGGCCGCCTCCAGAGGCAGATCCGGCAGCGCGCGGCGACGTCGCAGCCGGTCGATGGCGCGGTGGCACACCGCGCGGCGCAACCAGAATCGCAGGTGCGCCGGCGAGCTGATCGTCGCCAGATGCCGGTGCAGAGCCACGAATACGTCCTGGGCGAGTTCCTCGGCGTCTTCGCGCACCCCGAGCAGCCGCAGCGCGAGGCTGTAGATCGCATTCTGGTGGGCGCGCAACAGCTCGCGGAACGCCGCCATCTCCCCGGCCTGCGCTCGCGCCAGTCGCTGCTCGAGCGTCGCGAGCGCCTCATGGTCCTGCCGGGCGGCCGGGGAACCGAGCACATCGACCGGACTTGTCGCAGACAGACCCATCGGTTCGCCATCCATATCACATCAATACGAGCGCCGGGCCCCTCGAGGGTGCAGCGAGGGAAAAATCAGTGCCCAGCCGGGACCGGCTGGCCGGCGCCGCGCTGCGGTTTACCGCCGCGGCACGCGCTTGGTATATTAATGGCTTGAAATACCATCGGTGCGGTCCGAGCCGCCCCGGTGGGCGTCCCGGCTCTTCGCCGCATCGAAAGTCGCACCCGGGCAGACCCGTCGTCACCGGCCATCCCCCCGCGGAGTCGTCATGATCATTCGCACCCCCTCCCAGGCAGCGCTGCTGAAGCCCGAGACGCTGCCGCGCTTCGAGCGCGGCGGCAACGCCAGCACCGTCCCGCTCGTGACGCGCGCACTCGGTAGCGGCAGCTTCATCAGCGGCTACACCACCATCGGTGGCGGGGCCGAGATCCCGTTCCACAGCCACAACTGCGAGGAGAGCGTCGTTTTGATCGAAGGCCGCGCGGTTCTGGAGATCGACGGGCTGCAATACGAACTGAAACCGCAGGACGCCACTTACATTCCCGCCGGCGTATCGCACCGCTTCCGCAATCTCTCGCGCACCGAGCCGATGATGATCCTGTGGATCTACGCCGACCCGCAGGCCACGCGCACCATCACCGCCACCGGCGTGACCGCCCCAGTGGCGGGTGAACATGGCGGTCCGGCGTGAGCCGCAAGGAGCGCGCCATGCGGTTCCTCGTGCTGCCCGGCGATGGCATCGGTCCGGAGATCATCTCCGCCGCGCTCGAGGTCCTGGAAGCGGCGGATCGCCGATTCGGGCTCGCGATCGAGCTCGAGTACGAGGAGGTCGGCTTCGTCAGCCTGCACAAGCATGGCACCACGCTGCGCCCGGCAGTGCTGGAGCGAGCCCGCGAGTGCGACGGCATCATCCTCGGTACGCAGTCGCACGCAGACTACCCGGCGCCGGAGCAGGGCGGGCGCAACATCTCGGCGGCGTTTCGCGTTGAGCTGGACCTGTACGCCAACGTGCGTCCGGCGCGCACCCACCCCGATCTGCCCTCTAATCTGAAGCCGGGCAAGCGCATGGATCTGGTCATCATGCGCGAGGCCACCGAGGGGTTCTATCCGGACCGCAACATGAGCCGTGGCTGGGGCGAGATGATGCCGAGCCCGGACATGGCCCTCTCGGTGCGCAAGATCACCCGTCACTGCAGTGAGCGGATCGCCCGCCGCGCCTTCGAGCTGGCGTTGAGACGGCGTCGAAAGGTGACGGCGATCCACAAGGTCAACAGCTTCCACATGACCGATGGGCTGTTCCTCGAGTGCGCCCGGCGGGTGCAGCGGGAGTTCCCGCAGGTCGAGTTCGACGATCTGCTCATCGATGCGGCCACCGCACACCTGGTGCGAAATCCGGAGCGCTTCGACGTCGTGCTGGCCGAGAACCTCTACGGCGACATTCTCTCGGACCTCGCGAGCGAGCTGTCCGGCAGCCTCGGCCTCGCCGGCTCGGTGATGGCCGGCGACGCGCTCTGCTGCGCGCAGGCTCAGCACGGGTCGGCCCCGGACATCCAGAATCAGGACAAGGCGAACCCGACCTCCATGATTCTCTCGGTGGCCATGCTGCTCGAGTGGATCGGGGAGCGTCGCGGTCACGTGGCCTTCGCCGCCGCAGCAGCGGCCATGCAGCCGGCCGTGGAGTCCGTCCTCACCGATCCAGCCACGCGCACCGCCGACCTCGGCGGGCACACCGGCACCCGGGCATTCGGTACCGCCGTGGCCACCGCCCTGCGCGGCGCATAGCGATGCGGCCGAGCATCTCGCCACACCGCACCAACGGCGCGGATCGCCTGCGGGCCACTGTTCCATTTCTACACGAAAAATAGAATCCAGGTGATTGAATGATCACAGAAATTGCCGATTTCAAAGTCGCCCCCGAGTCGCGCGACGCTTTTGTCGAAGCGATCTCCCGCGGTGTGCGCACGATCCTGTCCCGCTCCACCGGCTACCGTCATCACCAACTGCTCGCCTGCCAAGAGTCCCCGGGGCGGCTCGTACTCATCGTCCAATGGGACTCCCTCGAGGCGCACACGGTGGGATTCCGCCAGTCACCCGCATTCGCTGAGTGGCGTGCGATCATCGGACCGTTCTTCCTGCAGCCGCCGCACGTGGAGCACTTCGAGGCGGTGGCCACCGGCTGAGGCCGCCCGCGGATGCCGAGCCGTCACAGCACGCGCGGACTGGGCGCGCAGCTCGCGCGCCAAATCGAGCGGTTCATTGCACTCGAGCCGCTCGCGCCCGGCACGCCGCTCGTCGAGCGGACGCTGGCGGGGCGCTTCAGGGTGTCGCGCTCCCCGGTACGCGAGGCGCTGCGGCTCCTGGCCCGCCGCGGCGCGGTGGCACCCCGGGCGGGCGGGGGATTTCTCGTGCGCCGCCGACCGGGCAGCGCACCACGTCCGTTAGCGCAATCGCCGGAGGAAGCGGCATACCTCGCGATCGGGGAGGATCGGCTCTCGGGCCGTCTGCCCGAGAGTATCTCCGAGAGCGAGCTGCGGCGGCGCTACGGACTGACCAAGACCCGCCTCGGGGCGATCCTGCGGCGCATCGCCAACGAGGGATGGATTGAGCGGCGGCCGGGACACGGCTGGCAGTTCCGGCCCATCCTGACCGGCGGTGAGACCTATGATCAGGCGTATCGACTGCGCATCCTGATCGAGCCGGCGGCCCTGCTCGAGCCCGGCTTCCGGCTCGACGGGGTGGCGCTGCGCCGGTGCCTGAGCGAGCAGCAGGCTTTGATCGACGGCGCGGTGGCCCATGTGTCGCCCGCGGACCTGTTCGACGCCAACACGCGCCTGCACGAGACGCTCGCCGCCTGTTCCGGCAACCTGTTCATCCTGGACGCACTGCAGCGCATCAACCGGCTACGCCGCCTGATGGAATACCGCAAGGCCGTCGACCGGCAGGCCGCCGCCCGACGCTGCCGCGAGCACAAGACGCTGATCCAGCTGCTATTGAGCGGCCAGCAGCGCGCCGCGGCGGACTTTCTCGGCCTGCACCTGCGCGATGCGGCGCGTGAGAAGGCGATGGGCAGCGGACCGGCGCTGGATGACTGAGCACCACGGGGCGATCCGGGCGGCCGACCGAGCGGACCGCTTGGCGCGACACCTCTGGGCCTTCGCCTGCAACCTTCGCAGACCCGCCGTGTTCTAGGGAGACATGCGCCGATGCCGTCCGCAGAAACGGCGGCGCGAGCGGCGGGGTCGGCCTGCGATGCGAGGCCTTCCTGCGCCTTGCCCGAGAAGCCCAGGAGTCCGCCATGGCCAGACCTACCGCCCGATTGCTACTGATGCTCACCGCCACCCTCCTCTCCTGCGCGGCGTGCGGGGCACAGGGAACCTACGACCGCCAGCTCAGCGCGCCGCCCGGGGGACACCTGAGGCTGCAGACCGACGTCGGCTCGGTCACGCTCACCGGGCAGAACATCCCCGAAGTGCGGGTCCACGCGCAGCTGCACGGTTCGAAGTCCTTCCTGGAGCACGTGCATATCAGCACGCGACACACCACTACCGGCATCGCGATCACTGTTCACGAGGACCACGGGTGGTTCCGTTGGTTCGACTCGGACTCACACAGCGTGTTGCTGACGGTCGAGGTGCCGAATGACTACCCGGTCATGGTGCGCACCGCCGGCGGCAACGCCACCCTCGGGGACCTGAATGCCGCGGCATCCGTGACGACCGCCGGGGGCAGCGCGCGGGTGCGCAACATCACCGGGGCGCTGACCGTGAGTTCCGCCGGCGGCACCGTCGAGGTGAGCGGACTGAAGGGACCCGCGCACCTGCAGGCCTCGGGCGGGAACATCCGGGTGAACGACGCGACGGGCAGTCTCGATCTGGTCAGCAGCGGCGGCAACATTTTCCTCAGCGCCGTGCAGGGCAAGATACAGGCCCATTCCGAAGGCGGGAGCATCCGGGCCCAGATGCTGTCCAACCTCGGCATGCGCCTCAGCAGCGCCGGAGGCGACATTGTCGTGCTGCTGCCGCGCGACACGCACGCGACGATCGACGCCGCGGCAAGCGGCGGCCGCGTCAGCTGCGCGCTTCCAGCGAGCTCGACGGAGGTTTCCTCCGCCAGCCGCTTGCGCGGCACCCTCGGCGGCGGTGGCGCTCCGATCCTGCTGCATTCCTCCGGCGGTGATATCCGCGTCGCGGCGGAGAACTGAGCCACACCGCGAGTCCCTGCCGGCCGCCGACAGGCCGGCAGGGACTATCCTGTTATGATCGGGATGAGCACCCGGAGCCGCGATCCGCATCGGTGGGTGATTGCCCGCCTTCGCCACCGGTCGTGCGCATCGGGCCTGGCATGTACCGAACAGCCCCATCGCGAGTTGGAGTGATTCATGGAGCCGCCATCCGCTGAAACCTTTGCGCACACTCCGATCGACGTGCAGTGGATCGAGGGACAGATCTTCGAGGCAGGCCGACCGCACGGACCCAAAGTGCGCCTCGACGGCGATGCGCAGAGCGCGCCGGGGCCCTTCGACATGCTGCTTGCGGCGATCGCCTCGTGTGCTGCCGTGGACGTCGTCTCCATTCTGGCCAAACAGCGCACGCCCGTTCAGGCGCTTGGCGTGCGCGTCGAGGCACGCCGGGTGGATTCGACACCGCGCCGTCTCGCCTCGGCGGTCCTGCACTTTCGCATCACGGCACCGGGCACCACGGTGGAGCGGGCTGCGCGGGCCGTCGAACTCTCGGTCACCAAGTACTGCAGCGTCCGTTCCTCCCTGGCGACCGATGCGCCGCTCACCTGGACGGTCGATCTCGGGGCATAGCGCCACGCCGGCGACGAGCCTATTGTGGCCCGATACATCGATACCCCTGCCGATGCGCCGGAGCCTCCGCCTCACTGCAGTCAATTCGCTGGCTCCGTGTTCGTGAAGTACAGCAGCACGTACGCCTTGAACGTCCCATCCGATTGCGGCGTGCCGTAGACCTTCACCATCGTTCCGGCCGTAAGCGCGTTCGCCAGCGTGCTCAGACCGGCGCTCGTAGTGACATCGACGGGACTCTCTGTGACCGTGCCGCTTGACTCGTCGATCTGGTAAACCAGCGTCGCCGATCCCGAGGTGGTGCTGATCTGCACGGTTCCCGGTGCCGTCGCGCCGGCGGGAGTCACGGTGAAGGAGTCATTGGCGAGCCCGGTATCCACCGCCGCGCGCGGCAGCGGGGTCGGCATCAGGATGCTCCACGGCGCAGACCAGCCGCTCGGATCGGCCGGATCACCCCAAACCGCCGCAGACACTCCCCAGGCATACAGATTCAGTCCGGCGAAGGTGAAGCCGCCCTGTGGTCCTGAGCCGACGGCGCTCGCGAACTGGGCAATCGCATTCGCGCCGTCGTACAGCTGCGTCGGATACGCGAAGTCCCACCACTTGAATCCCTCGATTCCGTTGCCGGCGGAATCCGTGCCGTTTGCACTGGAACTTGCGATGTAGTCGAGATTCACGCTGTAGTCGTCGGACGGCACCGGGAAGGTGTGGGTATAGGTAAGGCCCGTGCCGTCGGGCAGTACTGCGGAAATCCGGCCCGAGTAATCGGCGGTCTGGATTTCCACCGACTGCGCCACCAGCGCGCTCGCCAGCGGATCGACGAGGCTGACCTCGACCTTGAAGCCGCGGACGAGATTGCCGCTCGCGAGGAACGACGGCCCCGTCCCGATCGGCGTTGCGTCAGCCGCCGGGTCGGCCGGTTCTCTGAAGTAGAACTCGGTTCCGGAGCCGATCGTGACCGGCACTGCAATGCCTGTGGCCGTCTCCACAACGATCGTGTCGCTCGCCGCATCGACATGCAACACATGGCCTTCCGGACTGCGCCACAACTCATTGAAGTCCGAACTTGCCCAGACCCTTACGGCCACCAGAGTGCCGTTGTCCTGGTAGCGTGCGGTGAGGCGCACGAATCGTCCGACCAGACTGGAGGCCAGGGAGGAGAAGCTCGTGACGGTCGTACGGGTTCCGGCGTCGACGTCGTAGAAGATCGTCCCGTTGGTCGCGTCGGGAAGAATCTGCAGCGAAGTGCTCGTCGATACCGGCGTCTCGGGACTGACGACCGGCAGGGCCGGCAGCTCCTTGGTGATCGTCATCGAACTGCCGTCGAAGGCGACTGCGGTGACATCACCGTACATCTCGCGCAGCACCAGGTGCGACATGTGGTGGACGGGCCGACGGCGCAACGGACCGCTGAAATTAACTGCCCACTGCGTCGCGCTCACCCCCGGTGGAACATGCGCCACGATGAACGTCGGATTCGCCAGGTCAAACTCCAGGTCCAGAGCGTTCGAGGTGGATGCACTGACCACGAGGGGCGTCGCGAAAGTCACGCCGACCGGCACCGTGAGATTCCCGCTTGTGCCCTGGGCGCCCACCACCTGGATGTCCGCGGACGGGACAGTCTCCGCGGGTGTGCCGGCAAAGCCGGATTGCGGCTCGGAGGAAGCGATCAGCAGCACATCGCCCGGATTGGCAGCGAGGGTCACCGTGGCCGCGGTGTACGTTCCGGCCGGCAACGTCGCATTGCCGAGGATCTCGCCCAGCTGATCGAGCTGCTCGAGGTTGATCATCGGCGCCACCGATGGTGTCGTGTAGACGGTCACCGGGGCGCCGCCGCCCTGCGGAATCAACGAAATGCTCAAGATCTTGACGCCGATGGTCGCCCAATCCTCGACGGAGGAGTCACTCACGATCATCGCCAGCTGTGTCGTCTGTGGCGTCGTAGTGGAATTGGAGGTTGAATTAACGCCCAACCCCGAAGAGCCGCCACCGCAGGCGCTGAGTCCCGCGACGAGCACCGCGCAGAGCACCGCCCGCCACACGTGATGTTTCATGATCTGATCCTCCCCTGGCCGTATGTTTGCCCCGCCGCCCGGGTCGATTACCCGTGGCAGCCTTTGCGAGCCCATAGCGGCTGACTCGCTCGGCGGTTGACTGACCCGGCGCAAACGCGCTGATTGCCAGACGTGCTGTCAACGCAATGAATTCTCCCGCGTTGTGGCACGAATCAATGCGGCAGGTCCGCAGTGGCCTTCTTGGAACACCGCTCACGGGGCGTCGTACGCCCGCCTCACGAGCGACGGGATTCGGCGCCGCGCCCCCC